>JAQUWL010000032.1 GCA_028692875.1 Sulfurospirillaceae bacterium | reverse complement strand
GATGCTCAGTTCCTGCATATATGAGTGCAAGAACACTAAAAAATGACAAAGATAGACTGACAACTCTTTTTATAATAGGCTTTATGAGTTGTGGAGCAAAACTTCCGATTTACGTACTTTTTGCTGATGCTTTTTTTCCAAAAGATAGTGCTGGAAATATTCTTTTTGCTATATATATTTCAGGTGCATTGGTGGGTCTTGTTGCCGCAAAATTTCTTAAAAAATTTGTCTTTAAAGATGTTAGCGAGCCGTTTGTTATGGAGATGCCAAAGTACCGAATGCCATCTCTTAAACTGATTTGGCACACCGTAATCACAAAATCTCTTATGTATCTTAAAAAAGCAGGCACATTTATCTTAGGAGCCTCTTTGCTGATATGGTTTGCAAGCAACTATCCAAAAAGTGAAACACTAACGCAAGAGTATGAAAAAAAGATAGAACTTGCTGTTAACGATGAAGATAAAAAAGCACTTGAAAATGAGCTTTCTCAAAAATTTTTAGAGCAAAGTTTCTTGGGCAGAATTGGAAAATCTACTGATGTTTTATTTTCTCCTTTGGGTTTTGATTGGAAGATGACCGTGGCACTTGAGAGTGGTTTGGCAGCAAAAGAGGTTGTTGTTTCAACACTTGGAGTTTTATACTCTTTGGGCTCTGATGTAAACGAAGAGACTGATAGTCTTATGCAGGAGCTACGAAAACATATACCTTTTGCCTCTGCCGTTTCGTTTATTATTTTTGCGATGTTTTATCTGCCTTGTATGGCGGCTTCAATAGTTTTTGCAAAAGAGTCAGGAAGCTATAAATATCTAGGCTATCTGTTTATATTTACAACGGTTGTGGCTTGGGTGTTGTCATTTATAGGATATCGTTTAGCACTTTTGTTTGGCTAAAAAAAGTTTCAAACGCCTTTACATGTATAGGCGTTTGAGTTTTGTTATTGGTGATTGCTATCGTTGATGATGGAGTCGTCGTAAGGGTCGAGATGTGCGTTTACAATCCACTCTTCTTCAGGGTTAATTTGTTTTATTTTTTCTTCGATTTTATCGCCTGCTTGATGAGCTTTTAACAAAGATATGCCAGCATTAAAGACAAGATGAACATCTACAAAATTTACATTTGCAGACTTGCGAGTTTTGAGATAGTGGTAACTGCTAAGCTCATTCTCGCTACAAATAATCTCTTTTATATTTTCCACGATAGCATCATCTAGCGAAGCGTCTAGCAAGATATATACACCCTCTTTGATGATTTCGTAGGCAGAATAGATGATGTAAACAGAGATAATAACTCCCATAATAGAGTCTATAATTTGGATATCGGTAGCTTTGATGATAACCAATGAAATCAAAATAGCACCGTTGCTAAGGACATCTGATTTGTAGTGAAGTGCATCGGATTTTACAACCATATTGCCAGTTTTTTCAGCTATAAAATTTAGATACACCACCAGTCCTACGGTTAAAGCAAGAGAGACTCCCATAACCCACAAGGAGGAGTCAAGATAGGCGATATCCTCTTTTATGTAAGCTTTTTTTATGGATTGGTAAAATATAAAAATGCCAGAAACTGTGATAACGGTTCCCTCTATAACCGCTGCTAGAGCTTCAATCTTTCCTTTGCCATAGTTAAATTTTTCATCCGCAGGCTGTTCAGCTTTGCTGATGGCAAAGTAGTTAAAAGCCGAGACGATTAAATCTAAAACAGAGTCGATTGCAGATGCCAAAACGGCAACAGAGCCACTTAAGATACCTATGGTTAGTTTTATAAAAATTAAAATAGTTGCCACACTGCTTGATACAAGGGTGGCTTGTCTTTGTAATGTCATAGATTTGCTATTCCTTTGGTACTTTTATATATGTTCATGGAGGCACAATGCAAACTGCCGTGTTCTCGAATAAGTACTGATGATTCAACAGGCACTATCTCTCTTTGCGGGAACTGTTTTTCAAAAAATGCCAATACTTCCGCATCTTTTTCATCGCTGTAAATAGGCACAAGAATAGCATTGTTCACAAAGACAAAATTCATATAAGTTGCTGGTATTCGGTGGTCTTTAAAATATTTTGCACTTGGAAGTGGCAGAGCGATGGTGGTGTACGGAAGTTTTTTTAACTCTTTTTCCATCTTTTCAAGCTCTTCAAAATGCTCATCTTCTTTGTCGTAACATTTAACATAAACGATAGTCTCTTTGTCTATAAAGCGTGCCAAAGTGTCTATATGTGAATCTGTGTCATCGCCTTTAAGAGCACCATGTTTAAGTATGTGAAGCCTCTTAAGGGCAAAAAGTTTTTTTAGTGTTTTACGAATCTTTTTTTTGCTCATTTTGGAATTTCTGTTTTCTTCAAAAAGGCATTTAGAAGTGCTTAGCATAACGCCATCGCCGTTACAATCAATACTTCCTCCTTCAAGAATAAAATTAATACTTTTCAGCTTACCTTTGAGATATTTTTCTTGAAAAAGTTTTTTGGTAATAGTGTTGTCGATGCTAGAGTCAAACTTATTCCCCCATGCGTTGAAGATAAAATCATATGTAACTATCTTTTTCCCTTTGAAGATATTTATGCCCCCAAAATCCCTAATCCACGTGTCGTTGGTTGGCATTTCGATAAGTGTTATATTTTGAAGTGAGGGAAGCATGTTTGATAGAGCATTTTTATTTTCACAAACAACAAAGCAAGGTTGAAATCTGCTTATTTTGCCTATAAAATCTATATATGTTGTTTGAATTTCATCAATAGAATGTGCCCAATCACTACGAGCAGATGGAAAAACGACCAAAAGTGCTTCTTGCTCTTCCCATTCTGCAGGTAAACGTTTTTTCATAATATACCCTTTGTTTATTTTATGAGATTATTGCACGTGATGCCTAAAAAAACAATGATACGATAAGGTATGATATTTTTTAGCTTAAAATAGTAAAATAGCATCAGTCTCAACCTATAAAAGGTAATTATATTGAAAAATAGTACAAGAAAAAGCATTAACCAAATAAATAATACCGCCATTGTTTATGCTGGCGTATTTGCTCTGCTTTCTGTATTTATTGTTGTTTTCAACGAGTATTTGAGCTTTCAAAAAGAGGCTATACTGCTTGAAAAAAGCTATATGCAAGACAAAAAGATTGAAACGATTGATGCGGTAGCTCTTGTTGGCAACGTGATTCATCGCAGGGTGGAGTCTAGCCCAGATATCCCCAAAGAGGTAATGTACGATTATATTGCTCAAGATATTGAGCGTGTTGTCTTAAAAAAAAGAAAAATGCGAGATATGATTATTTATGAATACTCAGGCAAGATCGTTTATAGTTCGCTAAAAAAAGATGAAGAGATGCAGAGTATTGTTAACTCTTTTGTGAGCACATCAACAAAGGGTGGGGACTTTGTGATGGCAAAAGATAAGACAAAAGAGCGTATGTTTTACCTTAAGGAGTATGAGCCTTTAGGGCTTATGATGGTTTGTGGTGTTGATTTGGATGAGATTAAAAATGTGCTTGCAACCAAAAAAGAGGAGTATCGAAACGTAACCACAGGTTTTATCTTAAAATTTTTTACTCTAGCTTTTTTACTCTATGTTATCAGTACGATCAAGTCCAGATACATAACTGATAAAATTAAAAAAGAGATAGCTTTTATTGGAAATTCTTTTAAGAAAGCTTCTCAAGACTATAAGTTTATTGACTACAAAAAAAGTAAATTTAATGAGTTTTCAGAGATTATTATGCACGCCAATGAGATGATTGCAAAAATCAAAGAAAAAAATAGCGACCTAAGCAATTTAAATGCACATTTGGAGGAGATGGTAGAGCAAAAAACACAAGCTCTTACAAAATCTATGGCATTTACGCAGGAGCTTCTGCAAAGACAGGATATTTTTGTTAAAAATGCTATCCATGAGATAAACACCCCACTTTCTATTATCATGACCAATATTGATTTGTACAATTTAAAGTACGATAAAAATCCCTATCTTGTTAAAATAGAAGGTGCAGTCAAAGTGCTTGAAAATATCTATGCGGATTTGGAATATGTAGTAAAAAAAGACAACGCCAAATACCCCAAGAGCACCCTTAATCTATCTGACTTTGTAAAGGATCGATTGGATTATTTTAAAGATGTGGCACACGGCAATGGGCTTTTTGTTGAAAGTCAGATAGAAGAGGACATCTACGTATCGTTTAATGAAATAGAGCTTCAGCGTATTTGTGACAACACAATATCTAATGCCATCAAATATAGTTTTGAGCATAAATCTGTACATGTAAGGATTTATAGGCAAGTGGATAAGGTTTTTTTGGAGTTTGAGAACGAAGGGGAGCCGATAAAATTTCCCAATAGGGTTTTTGACAGATATTATAGGGAAAATGATGTGCGAGGTGGTTTTGGTTTGGGGCTTAGCATCGTCAAGGGAATATGTGACAAAGAGGGTGTTCTGATAGAGGTTTTATCTATGGACGGAAAGACCGTTTTTAGATACTGTTTTGAGTTTTTAAAAGATACGGAATTAAGCAAATGAAGATATTACTATTGGAAGATGAGCTAATGCTTAGAAGCTCCATTATGGAGTACTTGGAAGCATTAGGACACAGGGTGGTGGGTCTTGGAAATGGTCAAGATGTTCTTTTGACTCTTCAAAAAGAGCCGTTTGATCTTTTGATACTCGATATAAATGTTCCAAAAATAAGTGGACTAGAGTTGTTAAAACAACTTAATCAAAAAGCTTTTTTTGCACCCACTATTTTTATTAGTGCGATGCTTGATATCGAGGATATATCTTTGGCATTTGAGCTTGGAGCAAGTGATTATCTTAAGAAGCCTTTTCATCTTAAGGAGCTTGGGCTTAGAATTGATAAGATAAAAAAAGGACAAGAGATTAAAAATCAAAAACATATAGTACTTAGCAAAAATTACTCTTTTTGCAAGGAGGAGCAGATTCTATTTTATAACAATAAATCGCAAGTGTTGACTAAAAAACAGTTGCAAATATTAATGCTACTTTGCGAAAACTTGGGTGTTGTTATCGACTTTGAAAAGTTTAGAAGTTATGTTTGGAATGGTGAGCCAGTGGACAATCCTACAATTAGGGCAGAAATTAGCAGATTTAGAAAAGCATTAAAAGAGGACTTTATAATCAATATCAAAGGGATTGGATACAAGATAGAGAAATACTTTCCTTAATCTGCTTTAAGAATATTTTATGTTACATATATTCACAATATAAAAAATAAAATGTTCTATTTTTACACACTTTGAGAAAATGCTACGCAAATGCTACGGAGCTACTTTAAAATACTAGTAAATTGTTTAGTACAAAATAACACAAGGAGTGTTGATGAGTCAAAATATTTACGATAGGGTTAAAGTAAACCCTAAGTTTCAGGAGCTGGTGCAAAAGAGAGGTCGTTTTGCATTGATACTTTCTATTATTATGTTGGTAGTTTACTACTCCTTTATTCTTGTTATTGCGTTCTCCCCTTCAACATTTGCACAAAAAATCGGTAATGGCGTTACGACACTTGGTATTCCAGTAGGCTTATCAATTATCATAATAGCGTTTGTGTTAACTGGTATCTATACACAAAGAGCAAATGGTGAATTTGATGAATTAACAAATCAAATCAAAGAAGAATCAAGGAGTGCAGAATGAAATGGGGATTGATATTTCTAGGATTATCCAATTTTTTATTTGCAGCAGATGCACAGTTTACTGGCAAGCGTGATTTGAATGTCTCTGCGATTATTATGTTTTTAATCTTTGTTGCTGCAACGCTTGGGATTACGTATTGGGCAGCGAAAAGAACAAAAACAGCGAAAGATTTTTATACTGCTGGTGGCGGGATTACGGGTTTTCAAAACGGCTTAGCCATAGCTGGTGACTACATGTCGGCAGCTTCATTTTTGGGAATTTCTGGTCTTGTTTACCTTAAGGGTTTTGATGGACTTATTTATTCTATTGGTTTCTTGGTTGGTTGGCCTATTATACTTTTCTTGATAGCGGAACAACTACGCAATTTGGGCAAATACACTTTTGCGGATGTGGCTTCATATCGACTCAAACAAACACCTATTCGTACACTTGCGGCTTTTGGCTCTCTTGCAACAGTGGCGTTGTATCTTATAGCCCAAATGGTTGGTGCTGGACAGTTAATCCAGATACTTTTTGGTTTGCCGTATGAGTGGGCTGTTGTTATGGTTGGTGTTTTGATGATACTTTATGTTACATTTGGTGGTATGTTGGCAACGACTTGGGTTCAGATTATTAAGGCGATTTTATTGTTGTCAGGTGCTTCTTTTATGGCATTTATGATTATGTATAAAGTTGGATTTAGTTTTGAGTCTCTTTTTTCTCAAGCGGTTGATATCAAGAAGACATCGGCTATTTTAGCACCAGGCGGTCTTGTGAGTGATCCTATTTCTGCTATTAGCTTAGGTATTGCTTTGATGTTTGGAACAGCAGGATTGCCACATATTTTGATGAGATTTTTTACAGTTAGTGATGCGAAAGAGGCTAGAAAATCTGTATTTTTTGCAACAGGTTTTATTGGATATTTTTACATATTGACGTTTATTATCGGTTTTGGAGCTATTGTTTTGTTGTCCTCTGACCCTCAATATCTTGATGTTGTCAAAGGTGGAATTATAGGCGGTGGCAACATGGCAGCCATTCATACTAGCCATGCGATTGGCGGAAGTATATTTTTAGGATTTATATCTGCTGTTGCTTTTGCTACGATTTTGGCGGTAGTTTCTGGACTTACTTTAGCCGGAGCAAGTGCTGTTAGCCACGACTTGTATGCGAATGTTATAGCTAGAGGAAAAGTGGACGAGATGACAGAGATGAAAGTTTCAAAGTATGCAACGATTGCACTTGGTATTGTTGCTATTATTTTGGGCATAGCTTTTGAAAAACAAAATATTGCATTTATGGTTGGATTGGCGTTTGCTATTGCAGCGAGTGCGAATTTCCCTATTTTGATTTTGTCTATGTTTTGGAGCAAGTTAACAACTCGTGGTGCTGTTTGGGGTGGAAGTTTTGGTCTTTTGACTGCGATTGTTCTTGTTATTCTTAGCAAGGCTGTTTGGGTTGATGTTTTGGGAAATAAAACCGCTATCTATGCTTATGGTAACCCAGCAATATTTTCTGTTTTGTTTGCCTTTGTTGGTATTTGGTTTTTCTCTATCACAGACAAGAGCGATGATGCCAAAAAAGAGATGGAAGCTTATGAGCATCAATATATAAGAAGTCAAACAGGAATAGGTGCCGAGGGAGCTGTTGGGCACTAAGCCATAAAAATGCGGGAGGATTTTCCGTTTGTACCGCTGTAAAAAAAAATAATTAAAACATGTAAAAAAAGGATTTCGTATGTCACAAGTGTTTGAGCCAAACAGAGCTCTCAGTAGAGAAGCAAAAGTAAAAAATATGTGCGAATACAAAGAGCTTTGTTTGCAGGCGGATGAGGATTATGAGGGGTATTGGGATAAACTTGCAAAAGAGAAGATAGATTGGATTGAGCCATATACTAGAGTTTTAAATGAAGACAACGCTCCGTTTTATAAATGGTTTGAAGGTGGAAAGCTTAATGTTACACACAATTGCTTAGGAAGACATCTAAAAACCAGAAAAAATAAAGTTGCTATTATTTTTGAAGGTGAGCTTGGCGAAAAGCGAAATATTACCTATCTTCAACTCTTCTATCGAGTTAACAGAATGGCAAACTTGCTCAAAAATCAGTTTGGTATCAAAAAAGGAGATCGCGTTGTTTTGTATATGCCGATGATTCCCGAGGCTGTTTTTGCGATGTTGGCATGTGCGAAGATAGGTGCTATCCACTCTGTTGTTTTTGGTGGTTTTTCTGCTGATGCCTTGCGTGATAGGATTATTGATGCTCAAGCAAAACTTGTTATAACAGCAGATGGTGCGTATCGAAGAGGTCAGCCTTACATGTTAAAGCCTGTTGTTGATAAGGCTTTAGAGGGTGAGGGCGTTGAGTGTTGTAAAAAAGTGTTGATTGTTCAGCGCAATTTTCAAGATATTGATTATGTTGCTGGGCGAGATTATGTCTATAATGAAATGGTTAAAAATGAGTCTCAATACTGCGACCCAGAGCCTATGGATAGCGAAGACCCACTATTTTTGCTTTACACTTCTGGAAGTACTGGTAAACCAAAAGGTGTTCAGCACTCATGTGCTGGATATATTCTTTGGGCACAGTACACAATGGAACATGTTTTTGATGTAAAAGAGAACGATACATTTTGGTGTACGGCAGATGTTGGTTGGATTACAGGACATACATATATAGTTTATGGTCCTTTGGCAATCGGTGCAACGATGTTGATGTACGAGGGTGTTCCAACATTTCCTCATGCTGGAAGATGGTGGAGTATGATTGAAGAGCATCGTGTAAATCAGTTCTATAC
Source organism: Sulfurospirillaceae bacterium (assembly GCA_028692875.1). GTDB lineage: Bacteria > Campylobacterota > Campylobacteria > Campylobacterales > Sulfurospirillaceae > JAQUWL01. The sequence goes on along the minus strand of JAQUWL010000032.1, from coordinate 5,626 downwards.
CGCACCTACAGCCATAAGACTTCTTCACAAGCAAGGTGCTGATGAGCCTTCAAAATATGATTTATCTTCTTTAAAGATTCTTGGTACTGTTGGAGAGCCAATAAATCCAGATGCTTGGATGTGGTACTACAACGAGATAGGTGGCGGAAGATGTCCTATAGTTGATACTTGGTGGCAAACTGAAACGGGTGGACATATGATTACCCCACTTCCAGGTGCTACACCTATCAAACCAGGAAGTGCAACTTTCCCACTACCTGGTATTAAAGCTGAGATTATTGATGAGCACGGACATCCAGTACCTCAAGGCGAGAAGGGTTTCTTGTGTATCACAAAGCCTTGGCCATCAATGATAAGAACCATTTGGGGCGATCCAGATAGATATATTAAGTCATATTTTGGAGATTGCAAAAAAGATGGCAAGCCAGTGTATTTTTCTGGTGATGGTGCTATGTATGATGAAGATGGCTATATTGTTATAACAGGAAGAACGGATGACGTTATAAATGTTTCTGGACATAGACTTGGAACGGCTGAAATAGAAGCTGTTTTGGGTCATCATCAAAACGTTGCAGAAGTTGCAGTTGTTGGAAGACCAGACGAGATTAAGGGTGAGGGTATTTTTGCTTATATCGTTCTTAAGGGTAAGGACACAATAAGTGAAGAGGTTTATATGATTCAAGAACTGAACAAACTCATCGTCAAAGAAATTGGAAATATTGCAAAGCTTGATGCAATAAGATTTGTTCCAGGATTGCCAAAGACAAGAAGTGGAAAGATTATGCGTCGTATTTTACGCTCAATTGCTAAAAAAGAGCCTATAACTCAAGATATCTCAACACTTGAAGATCCAAGCATTGTTGAGAAAATTCAAAATTTGGTACATGCTTAAAACAAACAAAAGGGAGTCTATTAAGACTTCCTTTGTGATATTAAGGCACTACTAATAATAGTTTGTGTTTTGTTAAATTGAATAATGCAGTTGCTTTTTTGAGCAAGCTCTTCAATGTATTTTTCTTGCATAAAATCTCTCAAATCGCCAGTTATTGAAATATAAAAAATAGGATATTTTTTTTTGTTATAGCGAATATGCTCTCCAGTTACCAATCCTAGCTTAGTTGTAATGGTTTGTGACTTTGAATATGATTGATATATTTTGGAGAGCAGTTTCATAAAATACTCAACATTGATTATTAATTCGGGAAGGGTTGGGTCAAAATCTTTTTTAAATTTTATAGACCCGTTTGTAGATGATGCACTAATGCACAAATCTAAAGCCGTATAGATATTTATTTTTTTGCCATTTTCTTCAATTTTTGCAAATTTTTTAGATGGGGCTTTGTATAGTTTTATTCCTATACAGTTTTCGTCTTGATAGCCAACGGTTATACCATAAAACTTATATGTGTCAAAATCAATATCTAAAATAGTTGTTTTAAAACCGTAGGAGATATTAGCATATGTTTGAGCTAAATCAAAAATCTTTTTATGAGAAGTCTCACCAAGAAGATATTGCGCTTCTTGGTTTAGAGAGAGGATTTTTCCGCTTGTGTCAAAAACGATAAACGGATTATAGTCATGCTCAATCCATGCTTCTGCAAAATTCATAATCTAGCTTTCAATATAGTTTTTTAGCTTTCTTCCGACTTTTGGGTGTTTAAGTTTTTTGATAGCAGAGCTTTCGATTTGGCGTACTCTCTCTCTTGTGACATTAAGCTCTTTGCCTATCTCCTCAAGTGTTCTGTCACTCTCATCGCTCATCAAGCCAAAACGCATACGAATAACCGCTTTTTCTCTATCGTTTAGCTGGTCAAGTACTTCATCTATCTGATCTTTTAGGTCATTTTTAAGGATAAAATCCATTGGCGAAACCGAGTTTTTATCCTCAACAAAATCACCAAATTTTCCATCATCTTCATTGCCAATAGGTGCCTCTAAGGATATAGGCTCTTTTGTGATTTTGATGACGTTTTTAACCTTGTCCGCACTCAATCCAACTTCAAGTGCAATGGTCTCAATATCTGGCTCTTTTCCCTCTTCTTGAAGGTGTTTGCGGATAATCTTGTTTATGCGGTTAATAGTTTCAATCATATGGATAGGTATACGAATAGTTCGTGCTTGGTCTGCAATGGCACGTGAAATCGCTTGACGTATCCACCATGTAGCATAAGTAGAAAATTTGTAACCTTTTTTATACTCAAACTTATCAACTGCTTTCATTAGACCTATATTTCCCTCTTGAATCAAGTCCAAAAACGGCAAACCTCTGTTTGTGTAGCGTTTTGCGATAGACACAACAAGACGCAAGTTAGACTTCGCCATACGTGTTTTTGACTCATCTGCTATCTTCTTGCCACGCTTAATTTGCTCTAAAATCTCTTTAAGATTATCTGGGTCTAGGTCAAAGCCTTGTTTGCTAGCCTCTTTTGTTTGGAAGAGTTTTTTAATCTCCATATAAGTTGAGACCATTGTTGCCTCAGGTACATCAGCAGCTATCTCTTCTTTTGATAAGTCGGTAATTTTTGATAGGAGTTTTTTATGGTTGCTTTTTAGCACATCATTAAAAAGTGGTAGTCGATATTCTAGTCTTTTAAGTTCTTTATCAAACTCAAAATCGCTTTTAAGTGCTGTCTCCATTGACTTTACAAGTTCATTAATCAACTTGCTAGTAGGTCCCAAATCCATCAAAGCGCTTTTTAAAAGCTTCTTTTTAAAAGCTACTGTTAAGTCGTGAGTCATCAACTCTTCGCGGTCTGTTGTGTTTTCAGGTGCTTTTGTGATGGTTTTCATCCAATCTTTTTTTGCACGCTCTAGCGATTTGAAGCTCTCAATGACTTTTTCTGTTCTTGTGTTGTCTTTCTTAGAAAATGTTTTTTTCTCTTCAGCATCGTCATCATAACTATCGTCACTGTCGCTATCGTCACTGTCGCTATCGTCATCTTCGTCATCTTCAAAGCTCTTAAAAAGCTCTTTTACGCGACGTTCTCGGTTTATGAGAGACTCTTTGTAGTCAAGGATAAAATCTATCAAGTACGGAACAGAGCAAAAAGCATCGATAATAATATCTTCGCCAAACTCTATTTTTTTACTTATATCTACCTCTTCATCTTTTGTTAAAAGTGAGATTTGTCCCATTTCACGCAAGTACATTCGCACAGGACTGTCGCTTCTTGACCACTCAAGCAACTCTTTTTCGCTTGCTAGGTCAAACTCTTCTTCAAGTGCTTCATCTTGAAGTTTTTGACGCTCTTCTTCTCTTTTTTTTGCCTCTTCGATATTTCTTAATTTCGCAATCTCTGCGGATGAAATTAAAGATACTTTGTATCTATCAATAAGAGAGATAAGCTTTTTAACATTGGCTGAAGTGGGCTGTTTTGGGAACAGATTCATAACCTCTTCGTATGTCACATGTGACTTTTCATTTGCTGAAAAAAGCTCTTCCAGCTCTGTGTATAGTTCTTTTGAGGCCATTTATAATCTCCTTGAATGCGTTGGTGGAGCATCTGTGTCTGTTGTAATTTTAAAAGGTAAGGATTATACCGAAATTTTTATTAAATGTAACTATGGAAGTATATTATTTTTAACTATTTTACTTTTGGAACAGGAGTTGCTTTGAATTGGATAATTAACTCTAAAGTACATTGGAAAACTTATGCAAAATGGATATTATGCAGCAACGGGTGCTATGGTAACGCAGTTTAACAGACTTGATGTTATCGCAAATAACCTTGCCAACCTAAACACAACCGCTTTTAAAAGAGATGATGTTGTTGTGGGGGATTTTAAGAGAATTTTTCAAGAAGCCAAAGATGAGCTACCACTAAAAGACAACACAAAAGAGGGTGCAAAGTTTTTGAATGCTTCCATATCGAGAGTTCCACAAGTGGCTGAACAGTATGTGCAGTTTCATCAAGGCGGATTTAAAAGCACTGGAAACAGTTTGGATTTTGCACTAAAAAGAGAGGATACTTTTTTCTTAGTGGAGACGCCAAATGGTCTTAAGCTAACTCAAAATGGCTCATTTGCGATAAATAGTGAGGGCAATTTAGCTACAAAAGAGGGCTATCCTGTTTTGCCTTCGACATATTTTACGGATAAAGCATATACCAAAGTTGATGAAAATTTACCACTAAACGCCGATAAAAGTGGCAATCTTTACGTGGATGGAGAGACGGCTGGAAAGTTTTATTTGGCACAAGTTGCGGATTTGAAATGGCTTGCCAAAGAGGGCGATAACTTTTATACATTTAGAACAGAAGAAGACTTTAGTGATTTGGAAAATGCTGATGTGATTTCGCAGGGATTTTTAGAAACAAGCAATATAAATCCCGTAAGTGAGATGGTAGGACTTATCGAGGCAAATAGAATGGTAGAGATGTATCAAAAGGTAATGCACTCACATATGAATGATGTAAATACAGATGCCATAAATAAACTGGCAACAACAAGAGTATAAGGAAAACATAGATGATTAGATCACTTTACACTGCTGCAACTGGTATGATTGCACAGCAAACACAAATAGATACAACTTCAAACAATATTTCAAATGTCAATACTATTGGTTACAAAAAACAACGTGCCGAATTTGCGGATTTGATGTATCAGACGATGGAATACGCAGGAACTGCAACGAGTACAACCTCTGTTTCGCCAACAGGTATTGAGGTTGGTTTGGGTGTGCGTCCTACAGCCATCGCAAAGATGTTTACACAAGGAAACTTTAAAGAGACCGGCAATCCTTTGGATATGGCGATTACGGGAAATGGTTTTTTCCAAATCCAACTCCCAGATGGCACAACTGCCTACACACGCAATGGCTCTTTTAAACTTGACAATGAAGGCAATATTGTCAATAGTGATGGTTATAGACTTCTTCCAGAGATAGTTATTCCTGAAGATGCGACACAAGTCTCTGTCGGTGTTGATGGAACAATATCCGTTTTGCAAGCAGGTACTACAGAGATGAATGAAGTTGGACAAATAGAGTTGGCAAATTTTATAAATCCAGCAGGTCTTCATTCTCTGGGGGATAACAACTTTGTAAACACATCATCTTCCGGCGATGCCATTACAAGTGTTCCAGGACTTAACGGCATAGGTCAAATACGTCAGCAATTTGTTGAGATGAGTAACGTACAACTTGTTGAAGAGATGACTGATTTGATAACTGGTCAGCGTGCTTATGAGGCAAATTCAAAAGCTATTACGACTTCAGATGAGATGTTACAAATCGTCAATGGATTGAAACGATAGTTTTAAAATGTTAATTTTAATCCCTATTATTGTTATTATTTTGATTATTGTGGTTATTGATAGGGTCTATTTTAGTGATGTTAAGCCAAATGATACTCGTCAAAAAGAGATACAAAAGCAGTACGAGGAAGACAATAAAACAAAAAACTATCTCGACAAATACATCAAAAAATAATCCTTACATGTAAAGATAGTCTATGAATTTTTTAGTGCTTTTTAGACTTACTATTCCTGTTTTGTTGGGATATATCCTTTTGGGTATGGCGTTTGGACTTTTTCTTTCCAAACTTCTTTTCCCTTGGTATTACGCACTATTTATGAGTATGTTTATATTTGCTGGCTCTGGGCAGTTTTTGGCTCTCACTCTTTT
>JAQUWL010000011.1 GCA_028692875.1 Sulfurospirillaceae bacterium | reverse complement strand
TGAAGTTCTTCTTTATTTAAAATGTTCATTTGTAAATCCTTTGAATAAATTTACCAGATAAAGCAACTTTCAAGCCTTCCTGATAAATTAAATTTTTGGATTTACACAGTTATTTTGACACTACCATACCAATTCATCTAAGTCTCCTTTTGGGTAAATTTTTAACATTCTACCCAAAAGGAGTAAAAAACATCTATACAGCCTCGTTGTCCACTTCGCCTGTGCGTATTCTGACAGATTTTTCGACATCTGTGACAAATATTTTTCCATCGCCAATCTTGCCGGTACGTGCAACTTTTACAATAGAATCAATTATTTTATCAACCATATCATCATTTACCACAACGTCAATTTTTATTTTAGGTAAAAAGTCCACTACATACTCCGCACCCCTATAAAGCTCAGAGTGTCCTTTTTGCCTTCCATATCCTTTAACCTCGGTAACTGTCATACCTGTTATCTCTAGCTCCGCAAGAGCATCTTTGACATCTTCAAGCTTGAAAGGCTTTATAATCGCTTCAATCTTTTTCATAGCATATTCCTTATCGTACGTTAAAGGCTTTTTCGCCGTGTACTACTTCATCTAAACCTTGAGACTCTTCATCATGTACTACTCTCGCACCACCACTTATCAATGAAGCGACTTTGAAAACAATGGCTGTTGCTATACCAGCATAAATGATAGTAACAACCACGCCTTCTATCTGAACTATAAGCTGATTTGGATTTCCATACAACAAGCCTTTTCCAAGCTCGTTAATCTCAGGATTTGCAAATATTCCAGTTGCAACTGCACCCCAAATACCGGCTAGTCCGTGTATGCCAAATGCATCAAGGGAATCATCATATTTAAGTGCTTTTTTAAGACCGTTTACGCCATAAAATGCCACCACTCCAGCTATTGCACCAATAACAAGCGATGCTTTAATATCAACAAATCCAGCCGCAGGAGTGATTGCTACAAGTCCAGCCACCACGCCAGATGCTATGCCTAAGAGTGTAAATTTTTTATAAGTCACATACTCCATAAGCATCCAAGACATAGCCCCAATAGCCGCTGCTGTATTTGTTACCAAAAACGCACTTGCAGCTATACCATCAGCTCCTAGCTCACTTCCAGCGTTGAAGCCAAACCATCCAAACCAAAGCATGCTAGCACCCAAAACAGTCAATGTGATGGAAGATGGAAACATCGCACTTTTGCCATAATCTTCCCTTCTACCGAGCATTAGAGCTACAACAAGACCAGCTACACCAGCATTGATATGAACTACTGTTCCGCCAGCAAAGTCAAGTACGCCATCTTTGGATAAAAATCCACCACCCCAAACCCAGTGAGCAACAGGCGCATAGACAGCTATTATCCAAAGAAATGCAAAAATCATCCATGTTGAAAACTTTAATCTTTCAATCACAGCTCCACTTATAAGTGCGACCGAAATGCCAGCAAATGTCATTTGAAAAGCTACAAAAAGTAGTGTTGGAATATTTCCAACCGCCCATATATCTGTTACTTTGATGCCATCAAGGAAAAAGCTATCAAATCCTATAAAACCTCCGATATCGGCTCCAAAAGCAAATGAATATCCACACGCAACCCATACGATACTTGCAATAACATATCCTATAACGCTCATTGCGATAGTATTGAGCAGGTTTTTGGAGCGTGACATGCCACCGTAAAACAGAGCCAGCCCCGCAGGAGTCATAAGCATAACAAGTGCCGTAGCCACTAAAACCCAAGCAGTATTTCCGACGTTAAGAGTTAGTGGCTGTGCCACAATCTCTTTCGCAACATCTTCGGCATACATTGAAATTGGTAATATCGTTGCTATTAAATGTAATGTTTTTTTCATTTTTTACCCCCCCCTTTTTTTTATTTGCTATTGAAATTGTATTATTTAAAAGAGTTTAAAATATACAATTATATGGTTAAAATTTAATCATCACTTGTTTTATTTTGATTTTTCATGTGATTGGCTTTTCAAAATATACTATGTTTTTGCTTTTAGGATTTATTTAAGCAAGCAAGAGTATAGTTTTGGCAAGTATATTTAGGAGTATATTATGCAAATAAATGCAAACTCTATGATGGCAAATGTCTCATGGATGGACAATAGTGCAAGTAATGTAGCCAATGTTGGCAACTCTGACTATAAAGCCTTAAATACAACATTACAAAGTAGCGACTCTTCTGTTAGTGCAAATAGTTCGCAAAGCGACACAAGAACAGATTTGGCTAAAGAGTCTACAGAGCAAATTGTGGTAGAGAAAAATTTTGAAGCCAATGCTCAAGCGATTAAAGCTCAAGATGAGATGATAGGTTCCTTGTTGGATCTTACTATATAATCAACATTGCATCGCCATAAGAGAAAAAGCGATACTTCTGCTTCACAGCTTCCTTATACAACTCAAGAGTCTGCTCAATTCCGATAAAAGATGCTACTAACATAATCAGTGTTGATTTTGGAAGATGAAAATTTGTTAATAGATGACTTATGCGTTGGGGCATATTGTTTGGATGTAAAAAGAGATTGCACTGACCAGATGTTTTTTGCTCTCTGACATAATACTCCACAGTTCTAGTAACTGTTGTACCAACTGCTAAAAGTGGTTTTTGAGTCTGTATCAATTCTACTGCTTTATTTGAGATAGAGAAAAATTCACAATGCATAACGTGGTCTTGAATATTTTCAGTCTCAACCGGCTTAAAAGTTCCAGCACCTACATGTAGAGTTAAAAAAGCGGTTTTGTATCTTTTTTTAAGCTCTTTAAACATTGTGTCTGTAAAATGCAATGATGCCGTAGGTGCGGCAACTGCACCTCTATCTTTGGCAAATACGCTTTGATAATCTTTGGAGTCTTCGTTTGTATCTTCTCGTTTTATGTATGGAGGCAGTGGGATATGTCCAATGTTTTCTAAGATATCAAAGAGTGTTTTGGTGTCGACAGGTTTAGAATGCTGGAAAAAGGAGACTACTCTTGTTCCATCTTCTTTGAGTTCAGCAATATTTGCCACTAAATTTTGGTCAAAATAGACATCCATTCCGACTTTAACTCTGCCTTTGATATAAACACTATAAAGATTGTCTTGAAGTGGAGTATTGAGTAAAAATTCCAACTCTCCTCCGCTTGCTTTTTTCCCAAATATTCTAGCTTTAACAACTTTTGTGTCATTAAGTATGATTGCGGTGTCGGATGGAATAAAATCAAAAAGAGATTTGAAAACAGTATGGGTAATCTTTTTTGTTTTTCTATCAAATACTAAGAGCCTAGCATTGTCTCTAGGCTCCGATGGATGGGTTGCGATAAGCTCTTGTGGCAAATCATAATCATAGCTTGATTTTAAAAAAGGATTAATACTACAAGTCCTCTTTTTCTTTCTCTTCGTCCTCATCCTCGTCATCACTCTCAACAGGCGGTGTGTACGGATTGATTGCTTTGGCTATTAAGATAGAGGCTCCATAAAGCATGATAAGAGGAACTGCCATTAAAAATTGAGTTAAAACATCAGGTGGTGTCAAGATAGCGGCTACTACAAAGATGATAACAACAGCGTATCTGAAAAATTCCTTTAGCATATGGTCATCGACCATACCGAGTTTCGCAAAGAAAAAAGTAATAACAGGAAGCTCAAAAGCGATACCAAAACCTATTAGAAGTTTGGAGAAAAAGCCGACGTATTCGCCTATGCTTGGAAGTGCAGTAAAGAGTTTTCCTCCAAAGTTGATTAGAAAATCAAATCCAAAAGGGATAACTATGTAGTAGCAAAAAGAGGCACCTATAAGAAACATAATCGTTGCAAATAGCACAAAAGGGACAACCATCTTTTTTTCATTGTCATACAATCCTGGAGCAACAAAAAGCCAAAATTGCCAAAAAATAACTGGCAATGAAGCAACAAGACCAGCAAAAAAAGCTACCTTTAGGGCTGTGAAAAAAGGCTCTTGAACGCCAGTAAAGATAACGCTACTGCCTTTTGGTAAAACATCTTTCAAAGGAGCTATCATCCATCCCAAAAGAGGCTCCCAAAAAGCAAATGAGATAAAAAACATCACAAAAATAACTGCTATAGATACGGTCAATCGCTTTCTTAGCTCTTCAATATGAGGCTTTAGCTCTTCAAACATTTTTGCTTTCCTCTGTATTGATTTTTTTCTCTTTGGGCTCTTCTGGTTTTTTAGGTTTTATCTCTTTTTTCATTTCTGAGTTCAAATTTGGCGAGAATGCCCTGTTGGTTTGCATAAAGTCACTCTTTAGGGTTGCTGTGCCTCTGATGTCATCCTCAATCTCTTTAAGTGAGTCATTAATGTTTTGTGTAGAATTTTTAAGCTCTTCAAGTTCATCAAAGGAGATAGTTTTTTTCATGCTAGTTGCTGCATCATCAAGCTTTTTTTTGTAAGCCAACGTATCTTCTTTAAGCTCGTGAATACGCATCTCTTGCTCAAAAGATGATTTAGCATCATTGATGCTATTTTTAAAGCTTTTGAAAAACTTTGCTATTTGCACCATGGCGCTTGGAAGTTTATCTGGACCTAGAAAAAGAATTGCAATTATTGCAATGACTAAAATTTCCATAATGCTGAGACCAAACATTATTTACCGCCTAATTTTGGGTATTTTAAAAAGGCTAATTGTATCTTAGTTTTTCTCAAAAACAGATAAATCGTACATATATAGCCTTTTGCTTGAAGCTAAAAATAAAGACCTTTAAAGTGTTTAATTAGTTATAAAAAGTACTATCTCATCGCTTAAAAAGTAGTTGTTATTGAAGAGCGTTTTATCTTTACATGTAAGCTTTTTCTCATCAATCAAAAGAGCCACTTTTTGCTGTTCCTCTTGAGTTAGCATCTCTTTTTTTATTCCAACTTCGCTTCTAAGACCTAAAAATATCTTCTCTATGTGTTGGTCTTGCAAAGTAAGCTGTTCAGTTTTTATTTGTAGTGGATTTTCTATATATTTGTTTGGATTTTTGGATGGGTAAAAGCGTTTATTATCTAAAAAACCAACTGCACCACTTCCTATGCCTATATAGTTTTTGTATTGCCAATAGCCTAAATTGTGCCTACTTTTGTAGGTTCCAAAATTTGAGATTTCGTATTGGTAAAATCCTCTTTTTTGAACTCCATCAACAACGATTTGTGCTAGTTCAAGAGTAGAATTAACAATCTTTTTGCGTTTGGCAAAAGGGGTGTTTTTTTCGATAGTTAAAGCATAAGCACTTAGATGATTGATGGGTAGACTAAAGGCGATATCTAGGTCTTTTTCAAGCAAAGATGGTGTGTCTAGCACAAGTCCGTAGAGCAAATCAAGTGAGATATTTTTTATGCCAACTTGATGTGCAAAAGATATGACATCTTGTGCCTTGATGGCATCGTGAGTTCGACCCAAAAATAGTAGTTTGTCATTATTGAAACTTTGAACACCAAAACTTATACGATTGACCCCTAGCTCCATCATCTTCTCAATCCACTGTTTTGTTGTAGAGTTTGGATTGGCTTCAGTGGTAATCTCTGCATCTTCAACCAAGAAAGGCTCTATTTGTCTGAAAATATTTTTATACAGTTTTGCATCAACACTTGAAGGTGTTCCGCCTCCTATAAAAACTGAAGAAATGCTGTTTTTTTGGACATTGAAGCGTTTTAACTCAAACTCTAGTTGTTTTTCCATAGCCCTAAAATAGTGCTCAGCAATATCAAATTTATCAACATAAGAGTTGAAGGCACAATAATGGCATTTTGTTTCGCAAAAGGGGATGTGTATATACAGTAGCAAATATAAGCCTTTTTATAATCATATCAAGCAATTTTAATGACTTTTTTGCTACCATTTTATCAAAAAATAGGGGCAAAAATTGATGGAAGCACCAAAACGATACAGACCCAATGTGGCTGCTGTCATTGTCTCCCCTAGATATCCTTTTAAGTGTGAAATATTTATTGCAAGCAGAAATGATATAGAGGATGCTTGGCAGTTTCCGCAAGGAGGAATTGACGAAGGAGAGAGTGCAAAAGTAGCACTTTTAAGAGAGCTAAAAGAGGAGATAGGCACAAATAGTATTGAGATTTTATCGGAATACCCACAGTGGCTCAAGTATGACTTTCCTCAGAAGATAGCCAAAAAAATGTACCCATTTGATGGGCAGACGCAAAAGTATTTTTTGGTAAGACTAAAAAAAGATGCAAAAATAAACCTTATGACCAAAGAGCCAGAATTTTTGTCATACAAGTTTGTTGAGCCAGACAAAGTGTTTGAGCACGTGACCTATTTTAAGCGTCCTGTGTACAAGCAAGTAATGAACTATTTTAAAAAAGAAGGATATTTGTAGAATGCTTATCGTTCAGAAATATGGCGGTACAAGTGTTGGAACCGTTGAGAGAATTGAGGCTGTGGCACAAAGGGTAATACAAACACGAAAAGCTGGAAATGATGTAGTGGTGGTTGTCTCAGCAATGAGTGGCGAGACAAATAAATTGCTTGATTTTGCAGCTTATTTTAGTAAGAGCCCAAATCAGCGAGAAGTTGATATGCTTTTAAGCTCTGGAGAGAGAGTAACTAGCGCTTTATTGGCGATTGCTTTGAGCGAGTTGGGATACCCTGCTGTTTCTATGAGTGGAAGGCAAGCGGGTATCGTAACGGACAATTTTCACACAAAAGCACGCATTGAAAAGATTGATGTTGCACAAATGCAAGCTAGACTCAACGAGGGCAATATTGTCGTGGTTGCTGGGTTTCAAGGAGTTACATGTAATGGCGAGGTTTCAACATTGGGTCGTGGCGGAAGCGACCTGTCGGCAGTAGCTATTGCCGGTGCTTTAGAGGCGAATTTGTGTGAGATATATACCGATGTGGACGGCGTTTATACTACCGATCCTCGCATTGAGCCAAAAGCTAAAAAGTTAGATAAGATAAGCTACGATGAGATGTTGGAGCTTGCAAGTTTGGGGGCAAAAGTATTGCAAAGTCGCTCTGTTGAGATGGCAAAAAAGCTAAATGTAAATCTTGTAACACGCAGTAGTTTTAACAATAATGAAGGTACATTAATCACAAAGGAAGATAATATTATGGAGCAACCATTAGTAAGCGGAATCGCACTAGATAAAAATCAAGCAAGAGTTACCCTTCGTGGCGTGACCGATAAGCCTGGCATTGCGGCGGAAATATTTAAAAAATTGGCAGATTCAAATGTGAACGTGGATATGATTATCCAAAATGTAGGTCACGATGGCACAACAAATCTAGGTTTTACAGTTCCGCAAAATGAACTTGAAGCCACAAGAAAAGCTATGAGTGAGCTTAAGGCTAGCGATGTTGTAGAGTATGATAGCGATATCGTTAAAGTATCTGTTGTTGGTGTTGGCATGAAATCTCATAGTGGCGTTGCATGTATAGCATTTGATACGATGGCAAAAGAAAATATAAATATCGAAATGATAAGTACAAGTGAGATAAAAATCTCATTGGTAATTCAAGCAAAATATGGAGAACTTGCTGTAAGAGCACTACATAGTGCATATAAGCTGGACAAATAATCAATGCAACAATTTTTAAAGTGGACACTAAATGAGATGAGAAAAGAAGGCTCAATGATGAGCTGGATGGAAGAAAAAAGGTTCGAGTGGGTTCCTCTTGCTGCTTCCATGTTGAAAAACTTACTAAATGGTCACACTTTTATTATTGTTACCGATGATGAGAGAAAATGGTTTTGTAAATATATTCTTAGCACTATTAACAACCCAAAAGGGGCAAGACCTTTGTTGCCCTTTTACTCTTTGGAGATGCTTTATCCAAATCTCTCTCAGGTTCGACAAAAAGAGGAGATTAGTCTTTTGGAGGATTTGCTCTCGCACTCTTTTCCGGGCGGATATACTTTTTTTTATATTGGCAAAAACGAAAACAACAAGATGGAGTTAGCAAAACGAAAAGACAATAGCTTTATGTGGGTTTTTGACGAGCAACTTCAAGATAGCTTTTACCTTAGCTCTAGCGACGATATGTTAGATGTGAAGTTGATTCAGCTTTTTAAACTTTTAAACAAAAGTATTGATGCGGTTTTGTTTGCCGAGGTTGTTTTTGAAAATGATTAATGATGAAGATGCCTCCTCTAGCCATCTTTTGATATGCAAAAATCTTGAAAAAGCTTGCGAGCATTTAGAGGAAAAATTTTCTAAAACGAGACATCTTTTTTTCATCCGAGAAGATTTTGTACTTGAGGACGCTAAAGAGGTGGTAAAAGAGGCTTTTATAGCCGAATCGTCTCAAAAGACTCTGATTTTATGTGCCAAAAATTACAATATTTATGCTCAAAATTCACTTTTAAAGATACTTGAAGAGCCACCTAGAAATATCGTTTTTATTCTTCTGGCTCCTGTGAAAACAGCATTTTTGCCAACTATTCGCTCAAGGTTGTTGCTTAAAGAGTTGGCATTTGAAAAAGAGGTTGTATCAACAGGGCTAAATTTTTCAAAACTTGAATTAGGAGATGCTTTTAACTTTATTCAAGAGCATTCACGTTGCGATAAAAATGACCTTAAAGAGTTGATACAAGCGGTAATTGGTGAGGCGATTTTGGAGCACAATATCTCCTTTACTCACGAAGAGCTAGAGCATTTTCAAAAACTGTTGCATTTGGCAGATTTAAATACAAGGGCACAAACGTTGCTTATATCGTTATTTTTGCATATTTTAAATAGGCAAAACCAATGAGACTTTATAGACTGGATGAGCATACAAATCTTGAAGCACTTTTTAATAAAATAGGCGTAACTCACGAGGGAAGCGTCATTATGCGACAAAAATCAAAAATAAATCTTTTGTACATTGAAGGCATAAAATCTCCAGCGGCAAATATTCTTAAGCAAGATGCTTTGTCTATCGGTGCGGATTTGGCAGTGCCAAAAGATACTATTACATGTAAGGATGCAACTGTTGATGCGATACTTATGGCAACAGATGCACAACTAAGAGTTTTGTCAAAAAAAGAGAAAGTACAGCCATTTGGACTTAAGACATTTGCAGACAAAATAACCTCTTTTTTAATGTTGCCAGACTCTAAAGTTTCAATTATGGGTGTTGTCAATACAAATAAAGATAGTTTTTACAAAAATAGTCGTTTTTCCAAAGAGCAAGCATTGCTACATGTAGAAAAGATGATTGAAGATGGTGCAGATATTGTAGATATTGGTGGTGTCTCTTCAAGACCTGGAAGTGTGGCGATTTCGCAAGAGGAGGAGCTGGCTCGCATCCAAGATGTGGTTGATGCTATTTATGCCAAAAAGCTTTATGAAAAAGCACAATTTTCACTAGATAGTTATTCGCCTCTTTGTTTGCGTTATGCACTTGAGAGAGGATTTAGCATCGTTAATGATATAACGGCTTTGGAAAATGATGAGGTTGCAAAAATAGTTTCATTGTTTGATGCGACAGTTGTTTTGATGCACAAAAAAGGCTTACCTCAAACGATGCAAGAAAGCCCAAAATACGACAATGTTATCCTTGAAGTTGATGATTTTTTTACTAAGCGAATAGAAAAAGCAAAGAGTTTTGGGATTAAAAAAATGATTTTGGATACCGGCATAGGTTTTGGAAAAACTTTAGAGCATAACCTTTTGCTTATAAAACATCACGCACATTTTTTGCATTTTGGCTATCCTCTTTTGATGGGTGCTAGCAGAAAGTCTCTCATAGACAAAATCTACCCTTGTGATGTTAAAGATAGGCTCGCTGGAACACTTGCAATTCATCTTAGGGCTGTGGAAAACGGCGCTAGTATTATTCGTGTGCATGATGTAAAAGAGCACGCACAAGCGCTACATGTAGCCCAAGCAATAAATAAAATTTTTTAGGATTAGATTTAAATGGACAAAATAATAGACCTATTGCCACGCATTAGTGCGTTATATGATATACCGCTTTGGATTGTTGAGGTATTGGTATTTTCAATCGTGGTAATTATTTTAGGATTTCCCTTTGTTGTATATAAACTTTTAGAGCCAAAGTACAAAAAATACAAACAAGATGAGTTTCACAATGTAATATGGAAATGGCAATACAGAGGCGATAATATAACTCTTTTATGGTGCTATTGCCCTGTTTGCTCTTCTGCTTTGATGTGTGATGATGAAAACTGTAAAGCAACTTCAAATCTACATGAAAAGACAACATTTTTTGTCTGCAACGAGTGTGGAGGATGCGAAAAAGCAAGAGTGCAAGGCGGCGATAGACGTTATGTTTTAAGTGGTGTTAAGCGTGAGATTATGAGAAAAATAAGAAACTCAACATTTCAAATTGCCAACAAACAGCCCAGCAAGCTAGAAGCTGAGGACTCAAAATCCGATGGAGCTTGAGTTTTATTTTTATCTTATTTTTATTGCGACAGGTTTCGTGGCGGGTTTTATTGATGCGATTGCTGGAGGTGGCGGGATTATCACTATTCCTGTTTTGCTAGCCTCTGGAATGCCTCCACATGTAGCTTTGGCGACAAATAAACTGCAAGCAACTTTTGGTAGCGGTATGGCATCGCTAAATTTTGTGCGTAAGGGATTTATTGCGTACAACGAAGTGATGTGGGGAATTTTTTATACTTTTATTGGTGCAGTTGCTGGAACTTACGCTATTTTACTGATTGATGCTTCACTGCTATCTAGGGCGATTCCAGTGATGTTGGCGATGATATTTGCATATATACTTTTTTCTCCAAATATGGGCGAAATCGACAAACATGCTCTACTTAAAGCAAATAGTTTTTATCTTATCTTTGGTTTGGGAATTGGTTTTTACGATGGATTTTTCGGGCCTGGAACTGGTACGTTTTGGACTATTGCGTTTGTAGGACTTTTGGGACTCAATCTAAAAAAAGCTACAGCACATACTAAGATTATGAATTTTACAAGTAACATAGTCTCTTTGGGTGTTTTTATATGGAGTGGAAATGTTCTTTGGATTGCAGGTTTTGTTATGGCAATAGGTCAAATTTTGGGAGCTTATATGGGCTCAAATATGGTTATTAAAAAAGAGGTTGGTTTTATCAGAGGAGCCTTTTTAACCATGGTCGGATTGACGTTGCTAAAACTGCTTTACAGCAGTTATCTTACGTCATAAAATGTCATAAAAATGTATAAAATTTTTGATACAATAATTTTTCAAATAGATAAACAAGCAAGAGAAATATAACAATGACACATGAGCAATATCTTGAAAAAATAGCCATTTTAAAGCGTTGGGCTGAGGCGTATTATCTTTACGATAACCCTGAAGCTAGCGATGAAGAGTACGATAAACTTTATCATGAAATTTTAGAATTTGAGAAGAAAAATCCTCTATTGTGCGATAATGCGAGTCCGACCAAGAGGGTTGGAGGACTTGTTTTGGATGGGTTTGAAAAAGCAAGTCATATCGCTCGAATGTGGAGTATGGAAGATGTTTTCAACACTCAAGAGCTTCAAGATTGGATTGCAAGAGTTAAGAAGACCAAAGAAGATTTTACCTTTTACTGTGAGCCAAAATTTGATGGAGCAAGTTTAAATATCATCTATGAAAATGGTCTGCTAAAACAAGCTATCACTAGAGGAGATGGAAGTGTTGGCGAGGATGTTACGGAAAATATAAAAACTATCGCCTCTGTTCCTTTGGAAGTGGCATATGATGGGTTGATTGAGATTCGTGGCGAGGTGGTAATTCGCAAGAGCGATTTTGAAGCCATCAATGAAGAGAGGTTGCGTTTGGGTGAGCCTTTGTTTGCAAATCCTAGAAATGCCTCTTCAGGTAGTCTTAGACAGCTAGACACGGCTATAACAGCGAAGAGAAAATTGGTTTTTTATCCGTGGGGTATCGGTAAAAATAGCCTAGCTTATACTCGCTTAAGTGAAAAAATGGATTTTGTTTATGCACTAGGTTTTTTGAAACCGCCTAGGATGATTGTCACGAAGAGTTTAAATGATGTTTTAGAGTTGTACTATGAGCTTATTGAAAAGCGTGATGAGATTGAGATGATGATGGATGGAATGGTCATTAAAGTTGATGAGATTGCCTTGCAAGAGGAGCTTGGCTATACGGTCAAAAATCCACGCTGGATGGTGGCATTTAAATTTCCCGCTATTGAAAAAGTAACGAAAATAAAAAGTATTACATTGCAAGTTGGAAGAACAGGCGTTGTAACTCCAGTTGCTGAGGTTGAGCCTGTAAATATAGAGGGCGTTGTTGTAGAGCGTGCTACACTTCACAATTTTGACGAGATAGAGCGTAAAGATATAAGACAAGGCGATAGTGTTGTTATTATACGAAGTGGCGATGTGATTCCTAAAATCGTAAAAGTTTTAGAGGAGCGAAGGGATGGCAGTGAGCAAAAAGTTGTGCGTCCTACGAATTGTCCAAAATGCAATCAAGAGCTTTTGGACGAAGGAGCGCTTATAAAGTGTCAAAATTTGGCTTGTGAGGATAGGGTAGTAAATGCGATTATCCATTTTGCCTCTAAAAAATGTCTAAATATTGACGGACTTGGCGATAAGATTGTGGAGCAACTTTTTGCAAATAGGCTTGTTTTGGAAGTTAAGGATTTATACTCTTTGGATTTGGAAGCATTATTACAGTTGGAAGGATTTAAAGAAAAAAAAGCACTAAATCTATTGCAAGCTATTGAACAGAGCAGACACTGTGAGCTTAATCGTTTTATAAACGCCTTGGGGATTGAGCATATCGGAGAGGTTGCGGCAAAAAAGATAGCTCAAAGATTTGGACTTGCGTGGATTGAAGCAAGCGAAGAAGAGGTGTTGAGCATTGAGGGTTTTGGCAAAGAGATGGTGCAGAGTTTGAAAGAATTCTTACATGTAAACAAAGATAAACTTATTGAGCTGATGGCGATTATTGAGCCTAAAGAGCCTCAAATGCAAAGCGTTATTGATTCGCCATTTACGGACAAAAGTGTTGTTATAACAGGTGCTTTGAGTGTCTCAAGGGATGAAATTAAAAAAGAGTTGGAGAGTTTTGGAGCCAAAATCGTATCTAGCGTTTCCAAAAAAACTGATTTTGTGATTTGCGGAGAAGACGCAGGTAGTAAATACGATAAAGCCTTGGCTCTTGGCGTGAGTATTTTAAGTGAAGAGCAGATGCGTAAGATGTTAAAGGGGATATCTTGAGACTTGACCAATATTTAGTCTCTCATCATCAAGTTGAGAGTCGCAATAAAGCATCGGAGTATATCAAAGAGGGTAGCGTTTACGTTAACAATAGTGTAGTGCGAAAACCATCTTTTGATGTGCAAGAGAGTGATGTTGTAGACATTCAGAAGATGTCGGAATATGTCAGTAGGGGTGGGTTAAAGCTTAGAGGATTTTTGCAAGACGTACAGTCATTAAGCGTTGAAAACCTAGAATGTCTAGACATAGGAAGCAGTACAGGAGGTTTTGTTCAAGTATTGATAGAAGAAGGTGCAATGAGTGTTACAGCGGTTGATGTTGGAACAAATCAGCTACATAACTCTCTTCGTCTTAATCCTAAAGTTTTCTTATATGAGCAGACTGACATAAGAGCTTTTTGCCCATCAAAGCAGTATGATATCGTTACATGTGACGTGTCGTTTATCGGCATTGCACAAATTTTACAAGATATTGATAGGTTGGCAAAAAAAGATATCATTCTTCTTTTTAAGCCACAATTTGAAGTTGGAAAAGATGTTAAACGTACCACAAAAGGCGTAGTAAAAGATATGGTAGCCATCAAACGAGCACAAGATAAGTTTGTCTCACAAGCAGTTACGATGGGCTGGAGTTTAGTTGCTCAAAAAGAATCAGTTGTAAAAGGAAAAGAAGGGAATGCAGAAACATTCTACTATTTTGAGAAAAGATAGTGTAGATACCGTTGCTATAGGCAGTTTTGATGGTGTGCATTTAGGTCACAAAGAGCTTATTAAGAGGCTTGGCAAAAATGGAGCTCTCTTTGTTGTAGATAAAGATCAAGCCAATCTAACGCCTGGTGTTAAGCGTAGCGAGTATTCAAAATATCCATGCATGTTCTATCATTTTTTAAAACTAAAAAATTTAAGCGGAGCAGAATTTATTGAGCTTTTAAAGAAAGAGTTCCCAGCTTTAAAAAAGATTGTTGTTGGGTATGATTTTAAATTTGGTGCTAATAAATCTTGCGATGCCCAGATGCTAAAGAATATGTATGATGGCGAAGTCGAGATTGTTGAAGAGTTTAAATATAAAAATATTTCAGTTCATTCGAGCACTATAAGAGAGTTGATAAAGTGTGGGGATATTGTAAAAGCAAATGGATTTTTGGGCAGGGAGTATGCGATTCAAGGCGATGTGATTCAAGGGCAAGGAATTGGGAAAAAAGAGACCTTTCCTACACTTAACCTAAAAGTGAGGGATTATCTTTTTCCCAAAGAGGGTGTTTATGCAACTCGTACACGCATTGGTTTTAGTGTTTATGACTCTGTATCTTTTATCGGAGTAAGGCAAAGCACGGACAATCTCTTTTCGATAGAGACGCACATAATAAATGAAAAAATCGAAAATGTGACATTGGCTGAGATATTTTTTGTAGATTTTTTGAGAGAAAATATAAAATTTTCGAACTTGCGTCAGCTAAAAGAGCAGATTTGCAAAGATATTAAAAATGCCAAAGAGAGACTCAGTTCTTGCAAGCTCTATCTGATGGATTTTTTAGAACAAGAGTAGATTATGGATAAAGTATTTACAAAGCCGATTAAAAAGCAGTTTGAATTTGACGAAAATGTGGCTATTGTTTTTGATGATATGCTAGATCGCTCCGTGCCATTTTATAAGGAAGTTATTGAGTTTGTGAGTGATTTTATATGCTTACATGTAAAGAGCAATGCTTCAATATTGGACTTGGGTTGCTCAACCGCAAATACCCTTTTGGCACTATGGAAAAAGAGCAATAAAACTTACAACCTTGTTGGTATTGACAATGCTGAGGCGATGCTTGATATCGCCAAAAGAAAGATTTTGGCGTATAACGCACCTATAGCTTTGCGTTGCGAAGATATCTTGAGTGCCGACTTTGCGTTGCAAGATGTTATTATCGCTAATTATATGTTGCAGTTTATTCGTCCGATTGAAAGAGCTGATTTTGTAAGTAAGATATATAACTCTTTAAATAAAGATGGTATTTTTGTTTTTAGCGAAAAAATTGTTTTTGAAGACAAAGCGTTGGGAAAACAGATGATAGATTTGTACCATGCATTTAAGAAGAAGCAAGGTTATAGCGACTTTGAAATCTCTCAAAAAAGAGAAGCTTTAGAGAATGTTTTAGTTCCATATACGGAAGAAGAAAATAAAAAAATGGTTAAAAACGCTGGATTTAAAACTGTGGAAACATTTTTTAAATGGGGTAATTTTGTAACATTTGTGGCGATAAAATAGGTACTCGTTAGAGACCTATATTATCGACCAAATAGTTTTGGGTTTTTGCGTTTAATGTGCTCTATTACTTCTATAATCTCTTCTAGTCCCATCTCTGAGTCATCGTCCTCTTCATCATCAAGAACTTCATCCAATCCTTGCAAATAAGCATCTATCGCTTTTTGCAAATCCTCTTTTTTTGCTCCGGCGAAGTAAAGAGCAGCACCTAGCATATCAGAGAGTTGCATAGCTAACTCTTCGATTTCAGCCTCCGCTTTTTCTAGCTCAATTTCTATTTTTTGATTTGCCATTGCCTACCCTTTGCTTGAAATAATATTTACAATTTGACTTTTGATATCATCATAGATAAAACTATCTTTAAAAGTGTTTAATAGTCCTCCACTAGCGTTGGGATGACCGCCACCATTGGCAATATGTGCTGCCATTTTACTCACATCGACTTTCCCATTAGACCTAAGACTAATCGTTTTTTTAGAAGTTACGTCCATGAAAAAATCAATATCAGGATTGGCATTAAGAAAATCATTGCCGATAACAGATACGCTACCTATATTGTATGTGAGTATACCTTTGTATTCTTTGTAGATTATCTGCATTTTGTCTTTGTTTTTTGTTAATAGTTTAACTATATAGTTTGAGACAAGATTGCTTAAAGTGTCGTCTGTGTTGTTTTTGTGTTTAAAAAAGTATTTTTTTAGTTTGTGAACGTGATCGTCTAAAACGATGTGTGGATTTTCTTTTTTGAAAAATTTTTGACTCTGATTTAGTAGTGAGAAGATATAGTCTGTATTTTCTTGCGGAAACATTATTCTATTGACCTCTCTTGCACCGCTAACGAGACCCAAAAGAACCTTTCCGAGTTCAAACTCTTGTTTGTCCTCAAGCCATATATCTACTGAATTAACAATATTTACAAAATGTTCCATCTCTTCATTTGGCTCAAAAATTGATGCAAAAAAGTCATATGTTATTTTGGTTGCGCTTCGTGTCGGATCCATAAAATACCACTCATATTCATCGGAACACTCTTGACCGCTTTTGTGGTGATCTAGCAATAGCAGTAAAACATCTTTTTCACATAAGTTTACTTTGGAGTTAAACTCTTTTGCTTGCTCCATTGTTAGATTTACATCAGTGATTAATATAATATGTTGCATATCATTGGAGATTTGTATCTCTTTTAAAATGCTATCAAAGCACTCATTTATCTCTTTGCCGTAGTTGGAATTATAAAAAGAGATATTTTTAAAATACATTGCCGTAACCATCTGGCAAGCGTATCCGTCCAAATCAGTATGAGAAAGGTGGTACATTTTATGGTTCATTTTTGTCCTTGAGTTTGTGTTAGAGTTTTTCAATTTCAATGGTTGCTAAAACTTCAAATTTTGAACTAGAGTCTATCTCTGCATGTGAAAGCACAACAACCTCAAGACCAAATTTTTCAAAAATATCAGAGAGCGATTTGCGAAGCAGTGGATCAACAATAATCACAACAGGAGCAATACCTTTTTGAAGTAGTTTTGTTGCCTCTTCGCTTACATGTTGGACTAAGGTATTTATCTGTCCTATGTTTAATAGTAAATCCCTAACGCCATCTCTCTCGTGCAAAGCATCCAATAGTTTTTGCTCGGTTGAGGCATTGAAAGTGATGAGTTTTAGTATTCCATCCTCGTCTTTGTAGAGTTTCGTGATGGTGCGAGAGAGTTTTGCTCGTACTTGCTCAACTATAATGCCTGTATTTTTTGTAACCTCCGCAATATCACTAATAGTTTCTAAAATCGTTAGCAGGTCTTTGATTGGTATCTTTTCGTGCAACAAGGCTTTAAGAACTTTTTGAATTAGACCTATATTTGCAACTCTTAGGCAGTCGCTAACTACCACAGGATAATCTTTTTGAGTTTTGTCTACTAGGCTTTGAACTTCTTGACGTGTTAAAAGCTCTTCAGAATGTTTTTTGATAAGCTCGCTCAAGTGCGTAGAGATAACGGTTGCAGGATCAACTGTAGTGTAGCCTTTAATGATAGCATCTTCTTTTATTTTTGGATCTATCCAAATAGCATCAAGTCCAAACGCTGGCTCTTTGGTGGCAATTCCTTGTATTTTTTCAGTTGCCAAGCCACTATCCATCGCCAAAAATTTATCTGGATATATCTCTCCATTTCCTATCTCGTTGCCTTTTAGGAGGAGTTGGTAGGTGTTTGGACTTAGGTGAAGATTGTCTCTAATGCGTACTTGAGGTATTAAATATCCAAAATCAGCTGCAATTTTACGTCTAGTGCTTTTAACCCTATCAAGTAAATCTCCGCCTTGTGCGGGATCGGCAAGCTTGATAAGTTGATAGCCCAAATCTAGCTCTAAAACTTCAAGCTTTAGGATATCATTTAGAGCATTTTCTTCCTCTTTTTTTAACTCTTCAGGGCTTTTTCTGGGGGTTTGTGGAGTTGTTTTTTCTGTTGCTTCTTGTTTTGATTTTTGTGCAGAAATTTTACTTGAGGAGAAAACTTGCTCTAGCAAAGAGCCACCCTCTTGCGTATTTTTAACCAAATAACCCAGCGAGAGAAAAATTAGACCTACAAAGCCTAGTGAAATAGTGGGAAGTCCAGGAACTATGGCAAACATCATCAGTATAAAACCTACAATAAGGAGTGTTTTATACTCTCCAAAAAGCTGATTCATGGCTCCATCGGTAAAACTCTCATCAGATCTATTGGAGCGAGTAATGATGATGGCTGTTGCCGTAGAGGTAATGAGTGCTGGAAGTTGAGAAACTAAACCATCGCCTATTGTTAGTATAGTGTATGTTTGGATGCTTGTTTGCATATCAAGGTCATGTTGAAAAGCCCCGATAAGGAAGCCACCTATGATATTGATGATAGTTATGATAATGCCAGCAACTGCGTCACCTTTTATAAATTTACTTGAGCCGTCCATTGCACCATAAAAGCTTGCCTCTTGGATAATCGCCTCTCGTCTAGCTCTTGCGGTTTTTTCATCAATCAATCCAGCGTTCAAGTCAGCATCGATCGCCATCTGTTTTCCAGGCATTGCATCCAATGTAAAACGTGCTGAAACCTCAGCAACCCTTGTTGATCCTTTGGTAATAACCATAAAGTTAATAAGAACCAAAATAGAAAAGACAACAATGCCGATAACATAGTTTCCGCCAACGACAAATTCCCCAAAGCTTGAGATGATATCGCTGACCGCATTTGTTCCTAGGTGCCCATTGCTCAAAATCATTCTTGTTGTTGCTATATTAAGAGCAAGTCGATAGAGTGTTATGATAAGAATAAGTGTCGGAAATGTCGTTAAATCCGTTGGTTTTGGTATGTATAAAGAGATAAGAATAATAAGAACAGATATGGATATAGATATAGTAAGGAAAAAATCTAGCATCGCACTTGGCAAAGGAACGATAATAATAGCTAAAATCGCAACAATAAAGACTACAATAGTCAAATCTTTTGATTTGATAATAGGCTCTAAGAATGGTGCAACACGAGTTAGAAGTGTTGATTGATTTTTTGCCAATAAAAACCCCTAAATTTCTATAATATCTTTAAGTGTCATGTTATCCAAAAACACATCAATTTTTGTTTGGAGCTTGTGCATAAATGGGCGAACCTTGCAAATGTCGCCTCTATTGTTGGGGCAACATTTTGAAGAGGTTGCACACTCAAACACAACTGTAGGTTTTTTTTCAGCACACTCGATAATTTTTTTAATTGAAAGTGTTTCTGGCTTGTCAGCTAACATAAAACCACCATGAGCACCTTTAAACGACTTAAGAAAACCCTCTTTTGCTAGGGACTGAAGAATTTTTGCTAAAAAACTTTTTGATATACCCAGCTTAGAAGATAGCGTATCGACATCTTGCGGAGCATCTTTCTGAGAGATGACAATTAATGATAATAGTGCATATTCACTAGCCTTTGTCAATAGCATATACTCTTCCTAATGTTTGTTGTTAAATAAGACAAACATTGTACTAAATAAAAACTATTATTTGCTTTAATCATTTTGTCTAAATCAGTATATTGGAAATAGCTACGGTTATATTTTAACTTTAAACTATTCTTTTGTTTTTTTGGATATAATTCGAAGCTTTTAAAGCAAAATATATATACCAATCAGGAGGTCACGATGGCTTTGGATTCGGCTAAAAAATTGGAAATTGTTTCCAAATTTGCCAGAAAAGAGGGAGATACAGGTTCTCCAGAGGTTCAAATAGCACTTCTTTCATTTAGAATAAATGATTTGACAGGGCATTTGAAAATCAATGTTAAAGATCACTCTTCAAGACTAGGTTTGCTTAAGCTTGTAGGTCAAAGAAAGAGATTGTTGTCTTATCTTAAGAGAAAAGATTTCGAAAAATACACTCAGGTTATTAAAGAACTTTCTATCAGAGACAAATAGTGCTTCTGGCGGGCTAGTAGATACTACCCGCCTTTTTTACTTCCCAAATTTTAATCCCATTATCCGCCTACCTTAAATAAACATTACTATCTTAAATCAATATTTTAAAGTTTTTATACTAATGTTTTATACTGTTTTTCGTATAAAACAAATAAATTTTATAATCAAATAGCAGAAAAATGTATAAAATATCTATTTTAAAGAGTAAAATAGCACTAAAATATAATTTTTTAGATATAATTTTGTATGTTTTGATTATATTTAGGTGCAATTAAAATAGACTAGGATAAAATCTTCGCATGAAGACAAATGATATATTTAATGTCCTTCACAATGCGGTAGAGTCAAAATTCCTAGGAAAAAAGATATCCCAGCGTGAGATGGCAGATAGACTTGGCATATCTATGAGAACCTATCAGGATTGGCGACTTGGTAATTCTCAACCTCAAGCAGCTACGGCTATCTTTAAGATGCTAGGCGAGTTGGACGATGACGACTTGTTGCGTGTTGCAAAAAAGATTTGCAGTGAATTGAAGGAGAATAAGTGAGCACCTTAACACAGAGAGAAAGACAAGCACTTAACGAAGTTTTTGTATCACTTAAGGAGAGGGAGAGATTTTTTTTAAGACTTCATGAATCCGCCAAAGATATAAAAATATTTATCAAATCATTTCTTAAATCAAAAAGAAAACACAAAAACCACATTTAACTCAAGCTACATGTAGAATTTTCTCATCAATAAAATTTTCTTAAAACTATGCTATATATGTCTTATTGACTAAAACAACTTTAGTCTATTTGGCTAAAGGTATATACTTGACAATAATCCACTCAATGTTGTATAATTCAATCAGCAATTAAAGAGGAAGAGTGCTAATGTTATGAAAAGTATTAAAAAACAAGATTTTATTCTTGAGGCGATTATTCAAGAGTATATAAAATCAAAACTTCCTATCGGTTCTTCTGAATTGCAAATGAAGATGACAATGGAGATGTCGCCATCAACCATAAGAATATATTTTAAGAAATTATCGCAAGAGGGTCATCTTGCACAGTTACATGTAAGTAGCGGTCGTATTCCTACTTACGGAGCGCTTGTTGATTATTGGCGAGAAAATCTAAATCCATTTGAGTCCCTTGAGATAGGAAATGTAGATAGGATTTCTGATTGTGCTAAGGATTTTGGCATATTTTGTACGCTTGAGAAGAGTTGTAAACCTATGTTCAATGAAATTGTTAGCGTGGATGGTCGTTTTCTTATTTTGGTATTTGATGGCTATGAAGTAGTGTTAAAATACAATGAAAAAATTAAAGCGTTTCTCTCTGGTCTTGTTGGGTGTAGCATGAAGGATTTAAAGCGTATTTGTTCACAAGTTGGGCTTTATGAGCTCCATGACAAACTTGAAGATATTTTTGCCCAATCACATGTTGTTAGAGAGGGAGAAAATGAGGTTTATGCGATAGCTAGAGATTTTAAAGATGCTAGATTTGTAGACAAGCTTTTAAACTCTGAATTTTGTGAGTCACTTGAAGATGGTGTTTATTTCGATGGCTTTATGCCAAAAGGATGTATGGCCATAAAGCATCGTGCTAGGTTTAGAGATGATGATATGAAACTCTTTTGTTTCGGAAGAATTGAGAGTGATTTTAAAAGTTTTTTAAACAAAGCCAAGGAGTAATATGTGAGCAAAGAAAAAGCAAAAGAGAAAGAGAAAATTGAGACCGAAGTTGAACAGGAGGTTTGCTCAACTGAGGAGTCTGCTGTGGAAGTTGAGGGTTTGATAGAGCAAGAGTCTCAAGAGGATATTTTAAAAGCCAAAATAGCAGAACTTGAAGATAAGTACTTAAGAGCTAGTGCTGATTTTGATAACATTAAAAGACGACTTGAGAAAGAAAAAATACAAGCTGTAAGTTATGCTCACGAAGTTTTTGCAAGGGATCTTTTGCCTGTGATTGATGCACTTGAGATTGCCATGGTTTCAGGAGAAAATCAAGAACTAGATAGTAGTGACTTGTTAAATAAGGTAAAAGAGGGTATAGGACTAACAGTGGAGCAGTTTAGGAAGACATTTGAGAAGCATGGTATCGTTTTGGTGGACACAAATATGGAGTTTGATCCTAATTTTCATGAGGCGATTATGCAGATGGAGAGTGAGGGCAAGAGTACTGGAGAGATTTTGCAAGTTTTTCAAAAAGGTTACAAAATCAAAGATAGGGTTTTGCGCCCAGCAATGGTAAGTATCGCAAAATAGTAGAGAATTAAAGAGCATACAGAAGCTTTGCTTCGTGCATAAGGTGGTTCTTAGGCGGGCTTTGCTTACCGCTTAAGAATGTAAAAATAAAAATAAAAATAAAAAGGATAAAAAATGGGAAAAGTAATTGGTATAGACTTGGGAACGACAAACTCTTGTGTTGCTATTTTTGAAAGAGGCGAGAGCAAAGTTATCCCAAACAAAGAGGGTAAAAATACAACACCATCTGTTGTTGCATTTACCGATAAAGAAGAGGTTTTAGTTGGCGATACCGCAAAGCGTCAAGCGGTCACTAACCCAAAACGTACCATCTACTCTATTAAAAGAATTATGGGTTTAATGAGTAATGAAGAAAAAGCAAATGAAGCTAAAAAACGTCTTCCTTACGCAGTGGTTGATAGAAATGGTGCATGTGCCATTGAAATTGATGGTAAAGTTTATACGCCACAAGAAATCAGCGCAAAAGTGTTGATGAAACTTAAAGAAGATGCAGAGAGTTTTCTAGGTGAAGAGGTAACGGACGCTGTTATTACGGTTCCTGCTTACTTTAATGATTCTCAACGTAAAGCAACCAAAGAAGCAGGTACGATTGCAGGTCTTAATGTTTTAAGAATTATCAATGAGCCAACAGCGGCTGCGCTTTCTTATGGTTTGGATAAAAAAGAGGCTGAGAAAATTGTTGTTTATGACTTAGGTGGTGGTACATTTGACGTTACTGTACTTGAAACGGGTGATAATGTTGTTGAAGTTCTCTCAACAGGTGGTGATGCATTTTTAGGTGGTGATGATTTTGATAACCGCCTAATTGACTGGTTGGCATTAGAGTTTAAAAATGAGAACGGCATGGATTTAAAAGCTGATGTTATGGCACTTCAACGTCTTAAAGAAGCAGCCGAAAATGCAAAAAAAGAGCTGTCTTCGTCTATGGAAACAGAGATTAATTTACCATTTATTACTGCTGATGCAAGTGGTCCAAAGCATTTGGTTAAAAAACTAACCCGTGCAAAATTTGAGTCGATGATTGAAGATTTGGTAGATTTAACAATTAAGAAAATCAAAGAAGTAGTCAATGACTCATCTTTGAAAAAGTCAGAAATTAAAGAAATCGTTATGGTTGGGGGATCAACTCGTGTTCCTTTGGTTCAGCAAAAAGTTAAAGCATTTTTTGAAAAAGAGTTAAATAAATCAGTAAATCCAGATGAGGTTGTGGCTATTGGTGCTGCGATTCAAGGTGCTGTTATAAAGGGCGACGTAAAAGATATTCTTCTTTTGGATGTAACCCCTCTAAGTCTTGGTATTGAGACATTAGGTGGTGTTATGACGAAGTTGATCGAGAAGGGAACAACTATTCCTGTTAAAAAATCTCAAGTCTTTTCAACAGCAGAAGATAATCAACCAGCCGTAACAATTCATGCACTTCAAGGTGAGCGTGAGTTCGCAAGAGACAACAAATCTTTGGGTCAGTTCAATCTTGAGAGTATTCCTCCAGCCCCTAGAGGTGTGCCACAAATCGAAGTTTCTTTTGACATCGATGCCAATGGTATTTTAACTGTTTCTGCTAAAGATAAAGCAACTGGCAAGGCGCAAGAGATTAAAATTTCTGGAAGTTCAGGTTTAGATGAGACCGAGATTGAAAAGATGGTTAAAGATGCTGAGCTTCACAAAGAAGAGGATAAAAAACGCAAAGAGACTGTTGATGCTAGAAATCAGGCCGATGCATTGGCACACCAAACCGAAAAATCACTCAGTGAGTTAGGTGATAGCATAAGTGCGGAAGACAAATCAAAAATAGAGAATGAGCTTAAGGCTCTCAAGGAGATATTGGCAAAAGAAGATGTGACTAAAGAAGAAATTGATGCCAAAGTTAAATCCCTAAGCGAAGCTAGCCACAAACTTGCAGAGGCTATGTATAAAAAAGATGAGAAAAAAGAGGGTGAGGCTTCTAAAGAGTCAAGCAAAAAAGACGACGATGTCATAGATGCAGAAGTAGAATAATAAATTTTATCTCCCCGCTGTTATGATTAAGTAAAAGCGGGGAGACAGTAAGTACTATCCATTAAGACGACTTAAATCATCATTTTTTAGGCTTTTCTCCATCATCTCTATCTCTTCTTTTCCAGATCTTATAATCTCTAAATCAGTTTTTAGGTATTTTTTATTGATTTTGTCTGGATATTCTACGTTTGACAATATGTGTTTGATTGTGTTTGTGCGTGCTTTCTTTTTATTGTCTGATAGTACGATTATCCATGGACATCTTGGGTTATTTGACGAGAGTAGCATCGAGTATTTTGCAATTGTATACTGATCCCATAATTCTTGAGATTTTTCATCAACGGGGGATAGTTTGTATTGTTTTAGAGGATCTGTTTTTCTCTCTTTAAATCTTCTTGCCTGTTCATCCTTGTTGACTGAGAAATAGAATTTAAAAAATATAATACCTGAGTTGGCTATCATGGTTTCAAATTTTGGTACTTCTCTCAAAAACTCCTTATGTTGTTCTTGTGTACAAAACCCCATAACAGGCTCTACTCCAGCACGGTTGTACCAAGACCTGTCAAATAAAACTATCTCACCAGAAGATGGAAGATGTTCGACATAGCGTTGAAAATACCACTGCGTTTTCTCTTTATCGGAAGGCTTTTCAAGTGCAACAACTCTTGCACCTCTCGGGTTAAGATGTTCTGTAATCCGTTTTATTGTTCCACCTTTTCCAGCGGCATCTCTGCCTTCAAGAAGTATGACAACCCTAAGTCCTTTGCTTTTAACATAATTTTGAAATTTTAAAAGCTCAACCTGAAGTCTTCTGAGCTCTTTTTGGTATTTTATACTGCTTTTTTTAACCCAAACCTTTACCATTCCATCTTTTTCTTCCGTGTTTATATATTCGTCTTCTACATCTGAAATATCGAAATCTTTTTCCAAAACATGAATTTTCTCAATTTTATTTTTTTTACTTTTATTTTTAGCCATCTTTAGCTTCCTTTTGTATTATGCAAAAATTGAAATAATTGTGAGTATATCATCAATTTGACTTATTTAAACGATAAATCGTTTAAATTTAGAAATAGTTTACAATAATTTGATAGAATGTTTAACCAATTCAGCACGATTTAAAGGCTTAGTATGCGTTTTTTATATCATTTTTTTCTTCTTTTTCTTTTTCTTTTATCTTCAGTTTTTGCCACTACAAATCAAAAAATTTTAACTCCGCAAGAGGCGTTTTCGGTAGTTGTTGAGCAAAAAGAGGATGCTGTTATCCTTAAATTTGCATTGGGTGAGAAGATATATCTTTATGCTGATAAGCTAAAGTTTGATATTATTGAACCGAAAAAAGTCTCTTTGGATGAGTTGATAAAACGACCAAATATTAAACAGATTGGAAGCTATAGCGCGATTGATAGCTCTTTTGAGATTTTAATTTTAAATACTCTTCTAAGTGAGACTGTTGGCACAAAAAAACTTACCCTTCAAGTCTCTTTTCAGGGATGTTCAGAGGGTGGCATTTGCTATCAGCCGATGAAAAAAACATTTGCCCTTGTTTTAAAAAATGGCAAAAAAACACAATCAGAACAAGACGATATAGCTGATTCTTTTGCTGACGAGAGTTTTTTATTTGTTCTTTTGAGCTTTTTTGGATTTGGACTGCTTTTGTCTTTAACGCCTTGCGTTTTTCCTATGATTCCGATTCTCTCATCTATCGTTGTTTCTCAAGCCAATGAGCATATGAACACCAAAAGAGGTTTTGTGCTGTCGCTAGTATATGTTTTTGCAATGGCTGTTGCCTATACGATAGCTGGAGTTTTGGCTGGACTTTTTGGGGCAAACCTTCAAATTGCTTTTCAAAATCCTTGGATAATTTCGATTTTTAGTGCTATTTTTGTTTTGCTATCTTTATCTATGTTTGGTTTTTACGATATCCAAATGCCAAATTTTATACAGTCAAAACTCACAAAAACATCTGACCATATGCAAGGTCGTGGTATTTTTGGAGTTTCAGTTATGAGCTTTTTATCAGCACTTATCGTTGGTCCTTGCGTGGCGGCTCCCTTGGCTGGTGCATTGATATATATCGGGCAAAGTGGGGATGCATTGCTTGGTGGAGCTGCTCTTTTTATGATGAGTTTGGGTATGGGATTGCCGTTGGTAATAATAGGAACAGCGGCTGGGAAATACATGCCACGCCCTGGAAAATGGATGGAGAATGTAAAAAGCGTTTTTGGTATTTTAATGCTTGGTGTTGCGGTTTGGATGATATCAAGAGTTGTGGATGAAAATATTTCTGTGCTATTGTGGGCAGTTTTAATTTTGAGCTCTTCTGTATACTTGGGAGCGTTTGATGTGCTAGAGAGTGAATCTTCTTGGAAGAGGCTCTTTAAGAGCATTGCTTTAGTGATGTTTGTGTATGCAGTTGCTTTGCTGGTAGGGCTTTTTAGTGGCTCAACAAATATGCTTCAGCCTTTGGAGAGATTAACACAAAAAAGTGTGGGTAATACAGCAGTTACAACTAAAGATAAGTTTCAAAAGGTGCAAACACTCGCACAGCTAAATGAAATTATCAAGAGTGCTAAAAAACCTATTCTTTTGGATTTTTATGCTTCTTGGTGTGTGAGTTGTGTGGAGCTGGAGAAAAATACATTTCCAGCAGATGGTGTGCGTGAAAAAATGAACGATTTTTTGCTTTTAAAAGTTGATGTAACCCAAAACAGTGATGATGACAAGGCGATAATGAAGGAGTTTGGCATATTTGGACCGCCAGCTATACTCTTTTTTAAAGACCAAAAAGAGCTTGAGACTTTACGCGTGGTTGGTTATAAGTCGCCTGAAGAGTTTCTTTTGATATTGGAAAAAGTTTTTTAAGGAAAAGGTTTTGCAAGTTATTTTGATTGTTGATGTTGTTGATTTGAAAGATAGGCTTATATTTGAAAAGCATCTTAAAAAAGAGGGTTTTACCCCTGTTGGCGGTGAGGTTTCAACGTATGAGGGGAAAGCAACGACACATCTTTTTAGCACAAGAGCTTTTATTTTGGAGGTTGTTGAAAAAGGGCTAAAGAAGTCTGGATTTGAATCTTGTAAAATCATATTTCAGGTTGGAAACAACCCTTTGGAGGCGTATCGTTTTGATATTTCCAAGGATTGTTTTGAACAAATAGCTATTGACTCTTAGTGCTTAAAAATTTCAAGCGCCTTTTTTAAATCCTCTGTCGTATCGATACCAAAACTTCGGCTCTCTACCATAATCATAGCTATTTTTTTACCAAAATATATAGCCCTAAGTTGTTCAAGCTTTTCTATGTTTTCCAATGGAGAGCATGGCAGAGCACAAAACTCTTGCAAAGAGCGTTTTGTAAAGCCGTATATGCCTAAATGCCCAAAATATTCAAGATGTTCTTCTCTGTCGTATGGAATTTTACTGCGTGAAAAATAGATTGCATAGTTTTGATAATCCACTATAACTTTTACATGATTTGGGTCTGTCGCAAACGATTTGTCTATAAGCTTGTAGCAACTGGTCATCATAATATCTTCTTTTAACTCTTGCGCTTTTTTGACTCTTTTAATTACTTTTTGCACAACTGATGGCTCTATAAAAGGCTCGTCAGCTTGAACATTGACAATGACCTCGTTTTCATCAAGAAGAAGTTTTTGAGCAGCTTCGTTGATACGATCTGTTCCGCTTTGATGTTCATTTGAGGTTAAAATAGCCTCAAATCCGTACTCTTTTGCGATATCCACCACTTTGCTAGAATCCGTAGCGATTGCTACATTGTCGAGTTTTTCAACCTGTTTTGCTGTTGCGATAAACATAGGCAAGCCATTTATGTCGGCAAGTACTTTGTTTGGAAATCGTGTTGACGCCATTCTCGCAGGAATTATAATCACGTCTTTTCCTTAGTTTGTTCTTTTTAAAAAATCAAAAATAATAGGCTCAATCGCCTCTTTTCCAACTACGTCTTCATGTAAAACTTTTTTGCCAAAAAGCTCGCCGATACATTTTGGAATCTCTACATGTAAAGACTTACTGATGCCCTCAAGTGCCTCTTTGTCGCTGTAGTGTTTATAGTCCTCTTTGATGGCGTTGTACATCGTGGGGGCAAACTTTGTCCATTCTGCGGTTGAACAAAGCACGTAAGGTATCTTTTTGTTTTTGTATTCACGATAAGCCTTGATACATGTGGCAGTGTGTGGATCCATGATGTAGCCTTTGTCTGAAAACTCTTTGATGATTTTTTTGGCAAAAAGATCATCAGAATAAAACGCTACAAAATCTTCTTGAAGCTTCTCAAGCTCTTCTTTTGTCAAGGCGTAGTATTTGTCATTTTTGAGTGATTCCATCAACTCTTTTGTTCTTTTGGAGCCATATTTGTCGCTTAAAATCCTCTCGACATTTGATGATATAAGGATATCCATTGCAGGCGAGGTTGTTTGAAGGAGTTTTCGCTCCCTTAAGTCATAAACGCCTGTTGTTATAAGGTCGGTTAAGATGTTATTTATGTTAGATGCTATCAGTATTTTTTCAACAGGAAGTCCCATTTTTTTGGCATAGTAAGCTCCTAAAGCGTTTCCAAAATTACCACTAGGTACAATCGTATAAAAAGGATTTCCAATAGTTATCTTTTGCTGTTTAGCAAGAGCAATATATGCGTAAATATGGTAAACAATTTGAAAGATAATTCTGCCAAAATTGACAGAATTTGCAGCACTTAACTTGATGTTTTGTCTGGCAAGTTCTGCCTTAAAAGTTGCCGAGCTAAGTAGTGATTTTAGCGTGTTTTGGGCGTCATCAAAGTTTCCGTTGATACCGATAACTTTTAGATTTTTACCCTCAGCTGTTGTCATTTGAAGGCGTTGCACATCACTGGTTCCACCATTTGGATAAAGACACACAACTCGAATATTTTTCTTATTTGAAAATGTATAAAGGGTGGCAGGTCCTGTGTCGCCACTAGTGGCTGCCAATATAAGATAACTCTCATCTTCTTTTTGTGCTAGCGAAGAGAGGATGTGTCCAAATGGTTGCAATGCCATATCTTTAAAAGCTCTAGTTGGACCATGATATAACTCATTTACAAAAAGGTCATCTTTGATTTGTGTCAGTGGTGTAGGATTTTTACCGTCATCAAAATTGTCATAAAGATTTACGGCTTCTTGTATTACATCATCTTCAATGTCGATATTAAAAAGTTTTAGCACGTCACATGTAATCTCTTTATAGCTTTTGTCTGTCCACTTTTCAAGTAACTCCTGAGTTATCTTTGGCAGCGTTTCTGGCACATAAAGGCCTCCAAAACTTGCACTTGGATTTAAAATCGCATATGAAAATGGTACTTTTTGTGAGTTTTTCCCGTCATTTCCTCTAGTTTCAATAAACATTATTTTCCTTGTCATTTGATAATTGTTCCTATGCCATCATTTGTAAATAGCTCCAAAAGTATTGAGTGCTCAATGCGTCCATCTATGATATGGGCACTTTGCACACCACCACGAATAGTCTCTAGGCAAGCGTCAAGTTTTGGAATCATGCCACC
The DNA here is from genome assembly GCA_028692875.1 of Sulfurospirillaceae bacterium. Taxonomy (GTDB): domain Bacteria; phylum Campylobacterota; class Campylobacteria; order Campylobacterales; family Sulfurospirillaceae; genus JAQUWL01. Next base: position 34,046 of record JAQUWL010000011.1, on the reverse strand, counting down.
CGAAATAGTGCCATCGGCTTTAAGTTTTTTAATCTTATCTTTGTCCAGCGAGGATATGAGATTGCCTTCTTTGTCCAATACGCCTTGAGTGTCTGTTAAAAAGATAATTTTTTTTGCCTTAATCGCAACAGCTATTTTGCTAGCCGCCAAATCAGCGTTTATGTTGTATCCTGGATGAGTTATGTCATCGCCAGATGCTACTGGAGCGATAACTGGGATAAATTTTTCTTTGAGAAGATTTTTTATAATGTCTTTATCGACAAAAGTTATGTCGCCAACAAGACCATATTTTCCATCGTCTTCTGGTTTTGCTTTGATAAAATTTGCATCCTTGCCAGATATGCCAATGGCTTTTGCTCCGTGGTGATTTAGCAGTGTTGTAATCTCTTTGTTGATATTTCCACTAAGCACCATTTCAACCACTTCCATCACTTGCTCGTTGGTTACACGAAGACCATCTATAAAACTACTTTGTACATCAAGCTTTTCCAGCATTGAGTTTATTTTTTTGCCACCACCATGTACGATAACAGGCTTGATACCAACAAGGTAAAGTAAAACGATATCTTGTGCAAATTTCTCTTTTAAAACAGGATTGATTTGTGCAGCACCGCCATATTTAACGACTATAGTTTGCTTTCTAAATTGCTTTATGTAGGGTAGTGCGTCCATAAGTATTTGAGCTTGTTGTATCTTTTTTTGCACTTTTTAATCCTTGTTTGAGAGGTTTTTATAAAGACTGATATGTTTATTAAATGGGAGAATTTTATCGAAATTGAGATAAAAAAGCGTTTATCTTCTCTTTTACATGTTGAGATATGGTGATTTCAAGCTCCAAAATAGAGAGTGTTAATCTAGGAGATATCATCTTTACGGCATCTTTTTGGGTGGTTAGGATGGAGGTTGCTTTGTGCTTTTTCATCAAATCTACCAGCTCATCCACTTCATGCATGTAGTGATCAGAAAAGGCGATTTTTGCTATAAGATTGTCTGGAAGATAGGGGTCTAGTCTATATGGCTTTGAGATGGCAGTAACTAGTATCATACGCTCAGTTGGGTTTTTTAGAGTCACAACTCTTTGAAAATCAACGCCTTCGCTTAATGTCAAATCCGCCTCATCATATAAGAACTTAGGCTCTCTGTATGGTCCGCTAGGAAGGCAAAAACTATTCGTTGGTTCTGGATTTGGCTTGAGCAATATATCAAATTTTTTAATGTGACTTTTGGAAAATCCATCATCTAGGAAAATAATTTTTACACCCATTTTTTTTGCTACAGTGATACCTTCGATTCTGTCTTCACAAACTATAACAACATTTTTTGGAAGTGACTTAGCGTAAAGCATCGCTTCGTCACCGCAGGCTACAACATCACATTTGATAGTTGTCCCATCTGACACAACAAGAGTGCCATGAGAGCCTCTTTTGTAACCCCTAAGGACTATAGCAACATTTTCATACTCTTTGGCTAAAGCTATACAAAATGGTGTTTTTCCACTTCCTCCAACGGTTAAGTTTCCAATGCTAATAATCGGAATTTTAAGGTCAATCTCTTTTGCTTTTTGCCGTTTTGCTATAACAATCGCACAGTAAATATAAGAGAAAGGAAGCATTAAAAAAGATAGGATTTTTTGAAAAATAGAGCGTGGTCTAAAAAGATACTCTTCAACCCACGCTATGAATTTGTGTTTGTTATACACGATGTTTGGCTATCTCTTTGATATTTTCGCAGATATAGTAGACCTCTTTATCGCTTAGGTTTGCATATATTGGCAAAGATAAAATTTGTTGATAGTTTCCAAGTGCTTTTGGAAAATCATTGACCCTTAGTGAATATTTTTGCTTGTAATATGTTAGTAAGTGCAAAGGTATAAAGTGTAAAGAGGTGCAAATCCCCTTTTCTTTAAGCTCTCTTGCAAATCCATCTCTGTTTTTATCAATTTTTATAATATATTGAGAATAGATATGCTCTCTTTTTTTAATCGGTGTTGATACATGCGGACAATCAGCAAGTTCTTTGTCGTATATTTGAGCTATCTCTATGCGTCTTTTGATAAATTTTTCATTTTTTTCTAGCTGACCTATTGCATATGCGGCATTAAGTTCATTTAAATCGTATTTCATGCCAATATCAATAACGTCATATACATATCCTAGGTTTCCGTATTTATCCCAGCCTTCATTTACGATGGCATGATTTCTAAGTAGTTTGGCTCTTTGAGCTAACTCATCATTGTCGGTAGCCAAAACTCCACCGCTTGATATCGCATGTCGCATTTGCGGACTAAATCTAAAGGTGGTTATATCTGCACCCGTTGAGCCTATTTTGGAGCCTTTGTAGGTTCCTCCAAGAGCACCAGAAGCATCTTCGATAATTTTTATATCATAGCTTGATGCGAGGTCGTAGATTTTGTCCATGTCTGTAGGTTGTCCCGCTACATGTGTGATAAAAGCACCTTTGAGTTTTTTTGTTGAGTTGTTTTTTAGGACATTTTCTAGCTGGTCTATATCGATATTGAAGTCGTCTTTGTCAATATCTACAAATATAGGCTCTGCGTCAAAATGGCGAACCACTTCTGCAACGCTAGGAAATGAGTTGACCGAGCAGATGATCTTGTCGCCTCTTTTAAGATCTAATGCACACATTGCAAGATGCATTGCCGCCGTACCGTTACATGTAGAGATGGCATGCTCGCAACCAATATATTTTGTAAAATCTTTCTCTAACACATCGACTTTTTTGGTTGTTTTTTCTAAGTCTAAAACCTCATTGATGAGCGTCTTTTCTCTGTTGTCTATAAACGGTTTGTAAAACGGAATCTCTTTCATTTGTGCTTTCCTTATGTTTAGAGCTTTATGTCTCTAGGATATAAAAAGTCATGCCCTATGGTTCTTTCGCTAAGTTTTGCGACTATCGGTGGCTTTCTTTTAAATTGGTTTTTGTATATTCTGCTAATAACTGATTCTATGATATTTTTTTCATAGCCATCTGCTAAAAGCTCCTCTTTGCTCATTCTTTTATCCACATATAAATGCAATATCTTGTCTAATTGTGAATAGCTAAAGCCCAAATCGCTCTCATCACTTTGCCCCTCCCACAAGTCCGCAGAAGGTGCTTTGTCTATTATGGATTGAGGAATGCCAAGATGACTTGCAAATTCAAAAATCTCTGTTTTGTACATATCGCCTATTGGATTGATAGCACTTGCAAGGTCGCCAAAGATTGTTCCGTAACCTAACAATAATTCGCTTTTGTTGCTAGTGCCCAAAACTAAGGCATTTTCACGAGATGAAATATCGTACAAAACGGACATTCTCATTCTTGCACTAAAATTTCCTATACGAAGATTGTCCGCTTTTTTATCCATAAAGTAGCTACTTACAAGCTCTGCTATTGATATTTTTTCATATTTTATATTAAATTTTTGACATAAGGATAGAGCGTCATCCAGACTATTTTGGCTAGAGTAGGAAGAGGGCATCATAACGCCTAAAAAAGAGTCGCCAAACGCCTTTTGAGCAAGCACAGAAACAACAGCGGAGTCTATTCCACCACTGATTCCAACAACTGCACGCTTAAGACCAGTTTTAAAAACCTCTTCTTGTAAAAATTTTACTAAAAAAGTCTCGATAAGATTGTATTTTTTCACGTTTTTTAGACCTTTTTTAGTGCTTGTGAGTCAATGTCATTATACTAAAGAAAAAATTAATTATTTCTTTTAATAGTAATATTTTTAATTAAGAATATAATGGTGTCTTAAAAAACAGCACAAAAAGATTTTACATGTGGCTTATTAAAAAGAAAAGGCAGGTTCTATGGATATAAATAGTATGGCTATGGGTGCTTATGGCACCAACTGTTATATCGTGAGTGTTGATTGTAAAGATTTTATTATCGATCCGGGTGTTGGTGCGACATCATGGGTTTTGAAAAATGCTAAAAATCCAGTTGCGATTTTAAATACGCACGGACATTTTGATCACGTTTGGAGTAATGCAGAGCTTAAGCGTAGTTTAAATATTCCTATATATGCCCCAAAAGCGGATGTTTTTATGCTTGAAGATGATATTTTTTCGCAAGGCGTTCCTTTGAGTAGTGCAGATGTTCAAGTGGATGGGGATAAAAGTTTTTCGATAGATGGTGTTGAGATTGGTTTTATCCATTTTCCAGGACACACGCCAGGATGCAGTGCTATTTTGATAAAAGATGCTTTTTTTAGCGGAGATTTTGTTTTTAAAAACTCTATCGGCAGGGTTGATTTTCCATATAGTGACGCATCGGCTATGAAAAAAAGCATTAAAAAATTTTTAGATTTTAAGGTAAATTGGAGAGTTTATCCAGGACATGGCGAAACTACAACGGTTTTTGAAGAGCAGAAAAATCTTCCACAATGGTTGCGGTACATATAAAATCACTTTTTTGTCAACCAAAATCAGATACAATGCCATCGTTTTAAGCGTAAAGGGAAATTAGCTTTGATGAGTAAATTGATTAGTTTTTCTGTTGTACTTTTGGCTTTAGGCTATCTGTATTTTAAGATTGATATAACACTATTGCTTGATAGTTTAAAAACATATAGTTTTTGGGCTGTTGTGTATGTTTTTGCTATCACAGCTTTTAACTTTGTACTGGTGGCATTTCGTTGGCAGATTTTAACAGGTTCGCAAATAAGTTTTAAAGAGTCCTATAAAGTAAATCTCTTATCTATGGTAATAAATCAAATCGCACCAGCAAGGGCTGGGGATTTTTATAAGCCATATCATCTCAAGCACTATTTTGGCATAAAACTTACAAGCTCCTACGGTTCGCTCATTATAGAGCGATTTTTAGATCTTTTACTTTTGGTAATTTTTACATTTTTTATAATTTTTTTTGGCAAGGAGACACAGTTTTTTGAGGGATTGGTGCCTGCAATCTCTGCTTTTGCATTTGGAACAATTCTTTTTTATATATCTATAAAATATCCGAAAAAAACACTTTTTTTACTCAAAAAACTTCCCTTAAGAGCGATAAAAAGTTTTGCTATTAAGATTTTTATAAATATTTTGAGAATCTCCAAGTCAAGACTCTTAAAGGCATTTTTGGTTACAGCTTTTTTATATCTTTTGTATGTTTTGTTTATGTACGCTTTTATCGTATATTTTTCAAATTTTACTCTATCTTTTTCAAAAGTTTTTCTTGTTTTTGTTATCTCGGCTTTTGGACTTGCTCTACCTTCATCTCCTGCAGGAATAGGCGTATATGAAGCGACTGTCGTATTTGTGATGAGCTATTTTGGTATTAAAGAAGAGGACTCTTTTTGTTTTGCTTTGATTTATCATGTTGTGCAAATACTAAGCATGTTCGCTTTGTCTGGGTATTTTAAAATCAAAGATAGTTTTCAAAAAAAGCGATAGAACTATCTTTAGGCTAAGTCTTTCAGTCTTGTTTTGAGTATATGATTTTCCAAAACAACCGCCTGAAAAACACCCTCAAAAACTTTTATCTCATTTATTTTTCCTATGACTTTTATCTCTCTTTTTCGTGAGTCTTCAAATTTGGCTTTAGCTTCAAACTCTACCAAATCCCCTACTTTTGCAGGAGCAAAAAACTTTACTCTTGAGCCTATTACTACGACATTTTCTTCATTGACCGCTGATACTGCCGCAAACTCTGCTGAACCAAATATAAAACCGCTATGTACTAATCCAAATTCGTCAACTGCCATATCTGGAATGGTTTGTAAAGAGACTTTTGAAAAACCACTCTCTAGTCTTAGGATGTTTCCGCACAAATTGCTTTTTGTTTTATTGTGTGTATTGAGATTTTCAGAAAGCGAAAGGTCGTGAATTTCGTATCCCTCTTCACCTTCTTCTAAAGTATCATCTTCAAAATCTACATCAAAATCGTTGAGTTTTTCAATCTCGTCTTCAGCTAGTTTTATGGGGTTTTTCGCCATGTAGCATCCTTGCTTTACTTCTTTAACACAAAATCGGTCAAATTACCGTTTTGCTTTAACGTAAACTCTTTTTGGTGCAGGATAGCCTTCGATGGTAAGGTTTGGATTTTTTGAATCTAAAAAGTTTTCAAGACTCTCTCCATGTATCCAGTCGGTTTTTCGCTGTTCATTTGCATCGGTTTTTTTAATCTCTAAAATTTCAAAATCTCTAAATTTTGCCCTCTCAAACCATCCCTCAAGTGCTTTAATCGTCGGAACAAAATAGACATTCGGAATTTTGGAGTAGGTTTTATTTGGGCACAATGCTATGGATTCGTGGCCATCTATCATAAAGGTATCAAGTATCAGCTCCCCATCTTTTTCCAGTCCTACATGTAGGTTTTTTAGAGTATTTACAGGGTCACTTCTGTGATACAAGACGCCTAGGCAAAATATAACATCAAACTTTTCTTCATAAAAAGGGAGATGCTCAACACCTAACATTTCATATAAAATATCTGTTTTTAGAAAATGGTTTATAAAGTCAAATTGGGTTTTGTATAGTGCGGATGGGTCAAATCCGACCAGTTTTTTTGGTTTTTGAGATAGCATTCTAAATAGATAATATCCATTGTTGCAACCAATATCGGCAACTTTTTTACCCTCAAGGCTGAAATACGGCTCCAGAAGATTGTATTTTATAAAACTTCGCCACTCCGTATCTATAAATGTTCCAAATACCTCAAAAGGTCCTTTTCGCCAAGGTTTTAACTCTTTTGCGATATGAAAGATAAACTCTTTTTGTTTTTCTGTTATATCTTGGTCAAAAAGTTTAATAGTATCGCCAAAATCGCATTGTGTGTGTTTTAGGTCGGGGAGTTGCAAAAGCAGTTCTCTAAGAGGCCTGATGTCCTTCCAAAGTAGCCATTTGAGTCTCTCTTGTCTTATGTCATCAAGATACATTTTATTCCGTAAATGATTTAGTGGCTTTATTTACACTTCTTTCTATGCTTTTTGGGATTTCTTTGAATTCGACAATATTTTCATCGCAATCTTTATGGTAGTTGCCTAGTGAGTCATAGTACTCTTTGCATCCATTGTAGTAGCGATCCGATACTCCTCTGTCATTAACATAAAAGCAACCGCTGAAAATAATGGGTAAAATAACGAGCAGGAAATTTTTTAATATTGTTTTCATGAGGACAATATTAGCATTTCATTTGTTAAAATGGTATAAGATTTTTGATGTTTTATAGGGGATTTGTGTGAATAAAATATATGACTATTTCAAGAAAATTTCTAGTATTCCTAGGTGTAGCCACAATGCTTCTTTGATGTTTGAATACATCGTTGAGCACGCTAAGTCAAAAGGTTTTGAAGTTTTTACAGACAGCTTTAAAAATGTTTTGTGTGTAAAAGGTGAGCCCAAGGTTTGTCTGCAAGCACATTATGATATGGTGTGCATAGGAGATGCTCCAAATATAGAGATTGTTGAAAATAGTGGGACAATAAGAGCAAAAAATTCAACTTTGGGTGCCGACAATGGTATGGGAATGGCTATTATGCTTGATTGTATGGACAACAGCAAGGATTTGGAATGTCTTTTTACTTCCGATGAAGAGGTCGGACTTGTTGGTGCTATGAATCTTAAAATGCAAATAAAATCCCCAAATCTGTTAAATCTTGATGCAGAAGAGGAGGGTGAAATCTATGTAGGTTGTGCTGGCTCTATCGATATCCTCGCAAAAATGCCAATTTTATATGCTCCTTTGGATAGTAAAGCTAAATTATTTAAAATAAGTACAAAACCACTCAAAGGCGGACATTCTGGCATAGATATTGACAAGCATATACCTTCTGCTATCAAAGTTTTGGCAAATGAGCTTTTATTGCATGATGTGAAAATTATCCATATTGAAGGGGGAGAGAGAAGAAATTCTATTGCTCAAAATGCCTTTACGATAGTTGCTTCAGAAAAGATGCCAAAAGTGCAAGACTCTAGAATTTTAATAGAAGAGGTTTTAGACTTTAAAAGTGATGTTTATATCCAAAACGGTGGACTGTTGATACGCTCTTTGTCTGCGTTTGCGCAAGGAGTTAGGAGTTACGATAAGGATTTGTTAATCCCTTCAAAAAGCATAAATATCGGCATTGTTGGTTGTAAAGATGGTTTTTTAACAATTGAGTGTATGGCTAGAGCAATGGAGGAGAAGAGTTTGGATGGTCTTGAAAAAGAGACTAGGGTATTTTTTGAAGTCTTAAGCTTTTTAGTTGAAAGCGAGGCAAAGCATAAGCCTTGGAAGCCTTTTATTGGAGACTTTGCAAATTATGTTAAGAGTATCGTTGAGACTGTATATCCAGAGTGTACATTTAAGGCTATACATGCAGGGCTTGAGTGCGGTGCTCTTATTGATGCTCAAAATAAAAAAATTGAAGCAGTTTCTATGGGACCGACTATACGATTTCCTCACTCTTTAAGAGAGGAGTGCGATATGGCTTCGGTTGTCAAGATGGCAAGAATTGTTAGAGAAATAATAAAAGGATAAATGATGGCACTTGTATACTCAAAAGATATTGAGCTTGGCGATAAATTAGAATGTTTTAGTTTGGAGAACCCGCTAGGGGAAGTGTTTGATAGCTCCTCTTTGATGGGTAAAAATGGTCTGATTGTGGCAGTAATGTGCAATCACTGCCCTTATGCTAATGCGATATGGAAAAGATTGGAAAAATTGAGTGTTTTTGCAAAAAAAGTTGACGTTAACACGGTTGCCATTAACCCAAATATCCACCCAAACTATCCAGAAGATTCTCCTGCTCATATGCTAGACAAGATAAAAGAGCTAGGCTTAGGTTTTCCTTATCTTATAGATAGCGAACAAGAGGTTGTTAGGTCGCTTAAGGCTACATGTACGCCCGATCTGTTTTTGTTTGATGCTGATGGGAAACTCTATTATCATGGACGAATAGATGATAACTGGAGGGATGAAAAAAATGTCAACAATGAAGAGCTAAGAGAGGCGATAATGTTGCTTTTTGGAAAACAAGAGCCTCCGAAAATACAACACCCTTCGATGGGCTGCTCCATTAAATGGATAGATACCGTTACAGGATAAAAAGCAAGATGGGGGAGGAAGAGGTAGCGGATTATGGATTGTGGATAAAGTTAAGACCCTCTTCCTGCAAAAATTATATCGCAAATTAGTGCCAAAATTGTGCTATTTTGTCTAAAACATTTAATTACATTAAACATTATTAATTTTTATTAAACTACATACGGTTTTTAGGTCGCTTTGAATGTCTGTTTTGTTTTGCAAAAAGATGTTAAAAAACAGTCGTTATCGCATTTTGGATTTTTAGACTTGCAAATATATCGCCCAAAAAGAACCATTGCTTGATGAAGTTCGTGTAGCGAGGTTTTAAATTTTTTACTAAGATCTTTTTCGGTTTCAATAGCGGTTTTTGCACGAGAAAGTCCAAGTCTATGAGAAACTCTAAAAACGTGTGTATCAACTGCCATAAGATTTTTTTGAGCATATTCGATGAGTACCACGTGAGCTGTTTTTTGCCCAACTCCCTTAAGCGTCAAAAGTTTTTTCTCATCCAGAGGAATTTCTGCGTTAAAATTGTTTACCACAGATTGTGCCATAGCTAGAAGATGAGTGGCTTTATTGTTGAAAAAAGAGCATGATTTAATCTCTTCCTTGATATCTTGAAGTTCCGCTTGACTTAGAGATACTACATCTGGATATCTTTTGAAAAAAGAGGGAGTGATGATGTTTACTCGTTTGTCGGTGCATTGAGCTGAGAGGATAACACATACTAAAAGCTCATAAAGGTTTTTGTACCGCAACTCCGTAGTTGCTCCTTTGTAGTGAGCAATTAGGGATTTTTTAATCTCTTGTATCTCTTTACATGTAGCATTTTTAATCATTTTTTTATCCCAGTCAAAATCTCTAAAATTATATCCAAAAGCACTTTGTTCACTATTTATTATCCTTTGGAGGGCATAATATGGTTTTAAATGAATAGTCGGTAAAATTCGCAAAATAGAGTCTGTTTTGGTGTTTTTGCATCAAGGTGGATACAAATAACAAAAAAGGATAGTAGTGAAAAAGATTTTTATGAGCAGTTTAGCTGCTTTGGTATGTGGCGTGAGTTTAAATGCGGCAATTTATGCAAATGTTAATGGCGAGGATGTGGCAGATGAAGATATCCAAATGCTTCTTCGCTCAATGCCCGGTGCAAAATATGACGCTTTACCAGCAGATGTTAAGCAAAAAGTATTGGAGCAAGCCATAGAGAGAAAGCTTTTGACAGCTGAGGCTATAAAGGGCGGGATTGATAAAGACAAAGATTATCAAGAGGCTTTGAAAAAAATCAAAAAAGATTTGGCGCTAGAAGTATGGATGAAAAAAGTTTTTGAGAGTATGAAAGCTGACGAGAAAGAAGTTAAAGAGTTTTATGAGAAAAATGCAGATAAATTTGTTCAACCTGCTACTGTAAAAGCAAGACATATTTTGCTAAAAACAGAACAAGAAGCCAAAGATGTTATTAAAGAGTTAGCAGCTTTTAGTGGCGATAAGCTTGTGGAGAAATTTACAGAGTTTGCAACTACAAAATCAACAGGACCAAGTGGAAAAAATGGTGGTGATTTGGGTTGGTTTGCAGCAGAGCAGATGGTAAAACCTTTTAGTGATGCAGCATTTGCGCTTAAGGGTAAAGAGTACACAAAAACTCCTGTTCAAACACAATATGGCTACCATATTATTTTGGTTGAAGATAAAAAAGATGGCGAAAAAGTTGGTTTTGATGTAGTAAAAGCACAAATTGAAAACAATTTAAAAATGGAAAAATTTCGTGTTCATGTCTCTAATAAAGCAGAAGCACTTAGAAAAGGTGCAAAAATTAAACTTAAATAGAGGTCTGTGTCATGGTCAATGCTAAGATTTTTGATTTTGTAAAACCGGGCGTAGTTACAGGCGATGATGTACAGAAGATTTTTGAAGTAGCGAAGGCAAATCATTTTGCCTTGCCTGCAGTCAATGTCGTTGGTACGGATTCCATTAACGCTGTTTTAGAATCAGCAAAGGTGGCGAATTCTCCGATAGTGGTACAATTCTCAAATGGTGGTGCAGAATTTTACGCAGGCAAGGGCGCAGGTGCTCAAGCAGGTGTTTTGGGGGCTATTAGTGGAGCCTTACATGTACACACTTTGGCTGAAGCTTACGGTGTTGCTGTGATTTTGCATACTGACCATGCCGCACGAAAACTTTTGCCATGGATTGATGCATTGCTAGATGCTGGTGAAGAGTATTTTAAAAAAATGGGAAAACCTCTTTATAGCTCTCACATGTTGGACTTGTCAGAAGAGCCTTTGGAGCAAAATATCTCTACATGTGAGACTTATCTAAAGCGTATGAGTAAGATTGGTATGACGCTTGAGATAGAGCTAGGCTGTACTGGTGGCGAGGAAGATGGCGTGGACAATACGCATATGGATAACTCAGCACTCTATACGCAACCACAAGATGTAGCGTATGCTTACGAGAGATTGAGTGCTATTAGTGATAGATTTACTATTGCCGCCTCTTTTGGCAATGTTCATGGAGTCTATAAGCCTGGAAATGTGCATCTTACGCCAAAGATTTTAGATAACTCCCAAAAATACATCGAACAAAAATACGCTACTTCTAAAAATCCTGTTAGTTTTGTATTTCACGGCGGAAGCGGTTCGGAGTTGGCAGATATCGCAGAGGCTGTGAGCTATGGTGTTGTCAAGATGAATATTGATACAGATACTCAATGGGCTTTTTGGGATGGCGTAAAGGGATATGTTGAAAAATATCAACCTTATCTTCAAGGTCAAATTGGAAATCCAGAGGGCGAAGATAAGCCAAACAAGAAGTATTATGACCCAAGAAAATGGCTAAGAGCTGGAGAGCAAAGTGTTGTAGCAAGACTACAAAGAGCTTTTGAAGATTTGAACTGTATCAACAGAAGTTAGCCAAATATATTTAAGAGATACAAACAAGGAAGATTATGCAGTTTTTAGATACTGGCGAGATTGATTTTAGAAAAAAATTTGACATATTGCTTAAAAGAGGACATATGGATATGGACAACGTATCCAAAGCCGTTGCCGATATCATTTTTGAGATTAAAATCGAAGGTGATGTGGCACTGATGAAGCATGTGGCAAAATTTGATCAATGGGAACCTTCAAAAATCGAAGAACTTAGCATTTCCTTAAATGATATGCGTTTTGCCTATGATGGATTGAGTGTGCCACTAAAAGAATCTTTGCAGTTGGCATATGAACGTATTAGAGCATATCATGAGAAGTTATTGCCAAAATCGTGGCTTGATTTTGAGAAAAATGGCAATGTTTTAGGTCAAAAAGTTACTCCGGTAGATAGGGCAGGGCTTTATATTCCCGGTGGAAAGGCAGCTTATCCAAGCTCTCTTTTGATGAACGCAATACCAGCTATTGTGGCGGGCGTTGAGGAGATTATTGTCTGTACGCCTGCTCCGCACAATAAACTTAATCATCTTTTGTTGGCGGCAATGCATCTTTGTGGTATTAAAAAGGCATATAAAGTTGGAGGCGCAAGTGCGATAGGTGCTATGGCATTTGGAACGCAAAGTATTCCAAAAGTTGATGTGGTTACAGGACCTGGAAATATCTTCGTAGCTACTGCAAAAAAGATGGTTTTTGGCGAGGTCAATATCGATATGATAGCCGGTCCTAGTGAAATCGGTATTTTGGCGGATATCAGTGCAGATCCAAATTATTTGGCGATTGATATGCTAAGTCAAGCCGAACACGATGAGATGGCAAGCTCAATCTTGATAACACCTTGTCGAAATGTAGCACTTCAAACTAGAGAGAAGATATTTCAATGGCTTGAAACTCTCAATCGTAAAGCAATAGCCGAAGTTTCTGTTAGAGATAGGGCGGCAATTATTGTGACAAAAGATATGGATGAGGCGGTTATGCTGATGAACCAAATTGCTCCAGAACATCTTGAGGTAATGACAACGCACCCTTTTGATCTATTGCCGTCCATCAAGCATGCAGGTGCTATTTTTATGGGAAGATATACGCCTGAGCCCATAGGTGATTATATAGCAGGGCCAAATCATACGCTTCCAACAGGTGGAACGGCAAGATTTTATTCGCCTTTGGGCGTGGACAATTTCTTGAAAAAATCTTCCATTATAAGTATGAGCGAAAAGGGAATTAAAGAGATTGGTCCAGCATGTGCCATGCTTGCTCGAGCCGAGGGTTTGGGTGCACACGAATCTTCTGTCTTAGAGAGGATATCCCACTAGTTTTGCAGATTTGCAGGGAATGTTGCGGTAAATATAGCTCCATTTCCTGTGTTTTTCCAAGATATATCTCCGTTAAAATGGTTTTTTAGAATCAGTCTTGACATGTAAAGACCTATCCCTGTTCCGCTTGACTCTTTTGTGGTAATGTTTGGATTGCCTATCTTTTCCAAAAACTCTTCAGGTATGCCACCGCCATTATCTTCGATGGATATATGTATAAGATTTTCGATTTGTGAGGCTTTTATGGATATTGTTCCATTTTTTCCAGAAGAGGCAACGATAGCGTCTTTTGCGTTTATTATGATATTTATAAGAACTTGAATCAGCTCATTTTTAAATATTTTTGCCTCGATATGTGGCGTTTGTATCTCTACTGATATACGGTTTTCATCAAGACTTTTTTTGATAATATCAATCGTTTTTGCAACGACCTCTTTTATGTCCTCTATCTGTTTTTCATTGTCTGGCTTAAAGAAGTTTCTAAAGTCGTTTATCGTTTCAGAAAGATACTGTACCTGAAGATTTATCTTTGACATTGACTCTAGAAGAGCTTCTGGTTTTATTTGCTCTTCAAGCTCAACATCCGCCATTATCGAATTTGCAATCATAGATACAATGGATATTGGCTGTCTCCATTGATGGGTTATCATACTCATCATTTCACCCATTGATGCCATTTTTGATTGCTGGTGGGTAAGCTGTTCTTGTGCATTTTTCTGTTCCGTTATATCTCTGCTTATGCCAAAAATACCTACGATATCGTTGTTCTTATCTTTAAGTGGCCATTTGTTGGTTAGAACCCACCTTTTTTCACCTTTTTCATCATAATAAGGGTCGATTTTATTAAGAAGTGGAACGCCCTTAAAGACAGGAAACTCCTCTTCGTAGTAGATTTTTGCCGTATCTGGTGGGAATATTTCAAAATCATGTTTGCCTATCATATCTTGCCATCTAGCGTGACCCGTGATGTTTGCCATATTTTGAGAACAAAAGAGAATGCGACTATTTATATCTTTAAAGTAGATAAAGTCTGTTGTCTGTTCCAAAAAATTTATAAATTGATTTTTGAGCATTTCGTTTTGCTGTTGGACAAGTTTTTTTTCGGTTATGTTTATATTTGCAGAGATAAAATAAAGTGGATTTTTATCGACGTCTTTTACAAGAGAAACATAGATATTTGTCCAGACGATATTGCCATTTTTATGGATACATCTTTTTTCTACAGAGGCTTGTGTTTTTGTTCCCTCAATAAGCTCTTGCAAAATTTTTCGGTCGGATTCTATCTCTTGAGAGTGGGATATCTCCCTTATGGAAAGTCCTATCATCTCAACATGAGTGTAGCCAAACATGGAGCAAAATGCGTTATTGACCTCTAAAAAGTAGCCATCAAGAGATGTTTTTGCTATGCCAATAGCCGCTTCTTCGAATATAGCCCTAAATTCAGTACCTTCATTAAAATATCCATTCATTGTGTAGCCTTGAGTGAACTAAGATTATCTTACTCTTTATTTTCCTCTTTTTTGATAAAAATTTCTCTTAAATTCAAAAAAAGCACCCTCGCTTATCGCCTCTCTCATCTGCTTCATAAGGGTTAGATAATAGTGTAGATTGTGAAGTGAGGCGAGTCTAAAAAACACAAGCTCTCTCGCTTTAAAAAGATGATTCAAATATCCTCTTGAATAGTTCTTACATGTATGGCATGTGCATTCTGGGTCGATTGGAGAATCATCTAAAATATAGCGAGCGGATTTGATGTTGACTTTGCCAAAAGAGGTAAAAAGTGTTCCGTTTCGTGCATTTCTTGTTGGCATAACGCAGTCGAACATATCGACTCCTCGTTCCACATTTTCAACCAAATCCTCAGGCGTTCCCACGCCCATAAGGTATCGTGGTTTATCTTTTGGCATAAACTGCGTTGTAAATTCTACAGTGTTGTACATTTCATTGTTCAGTTCGCCCACACTAAGTCCACCGATGGCAAAGCCGTCATACTCTTGCATCGCACATAGCTCATTGGCGGATATTTTGCGAAACTCTTTGTCTGTTCCGCCTTGAATAATCGCAAATATATTTTGCTCAATGCCGATACCCTTGTTTTTGTTTGCAACATGATAATCAATCGCTCTTTGTGCCCATGAAGTTGTTCTTTTAATGGAGAGTGCTATGCGTTCTTTAGCGGCTGGAAGTGCCACCAAATCATCTAAAATCATCATAATATCTGAGTTAAAATTGTATTGAATATCCAGTACTTTTTCTGGTGTGAAATAGTGTGTAGAGCCGTCAATATGGCTTTTAAAAGTGATGCCGTTTTCATCTGCTTTTGATATGTCGCTAAGGCTAAAAGCTTGAAATCCACCGCTATCTGTTAGAAAACTGTTTGGAAATTTGGTAAAGCCATGAAGTCCCCCAAAATGTTTAATAACTTTATCATTTGGTCTTAAGTAAAGATGGTATGTGTTACCTAGGATAATCTTTGCACCCAGCTCTTCAGCCATATCTTTGGCATCTAAGCTCTTGACGCTTCCAACTGTGCCAACAGGCATAAAAACAGGCGTTTGTATCGTGCTATGAGCAGTTTTAATAGTGCATGCTCTGGCTTGATTGTCTTGATGGTCGACTTGAAACTGCATTTTGCTATAATACCCCCTTGTAAAATTATGGAGCAAAAATGAAGAAAATCCTGATTATTGCCAGCGGTATTCTAGCTAAACAATTTTTAGAAAGAGTTATAGATAATGATACGGGAGAAAATAACTATACGCTTATAACATGCAAAAAAGATGAGTTGCCAAAAAAATTGCCCGAAAATTTTAAAGCATATCACTTTGATCCAACTAGCTTTGAAAAACTTGCACTTGTTTTTAATGATCAGTATTTTCAAGCTATGGTTATGATGTCCAAAAAAATGGACACCCTTGTTACATATAAAAATATAAGGCTTTTGGATAAAAAAATTCAGATTATTATTATGAGCAAGTGGGATTTAGAGATTGATGATAAGCGAGTTTTTATGCTTGACTCCAGAGAGATTTTGGCAAGTAGGTTAAAAGATCACATACCTGGAGTGCCTGTTGTTGCGCAAAATGTAGGTCTTGGAATAGGTGAGGTAATGGAGATAAGTGTTCCTATTGGAAGTTCTTATGTGTACCGCCATGTGGCAAGCATTGAGCAGAAAAAGTGGAAAATAGCTGCTATTTATAGAGCCAATACGCTTATTTTGCCTCGCCCGACCTTGATGATTTTGCCAAACGATGTTCTTTTAACGGTTGGAGATCCTATCGTTTTACAGAGTGTTTTTCGTAGTGTTAAAAAAGAGCTAGGACAGTTTCCTTCGCCTTTTGGCTCAAGTATATATTGTCTTATAGATATGTTTAGTATGAGCGAAAAGAAGATAGATACTTTACTGAATGATGCCTTTTTGTTACATGCAAAGATAAACAATAAAAAACTTTATATCAAGGTTATAAATCCTACTTTTTCCAAAGTTTTCATGAAGATAAAAAGTTATGAGAATAGCCATATTAGCGTTACCGTTGACTACTATGAGACGTCCATAAAGAAAACGATTGCTGAAGACGCTAGAAGGCTAGACATTGGATTAATTGTTGTTAATAGTTCTTTTTTTTCTAGATATATAAAAACTCTCTACAATACTAAAATACCAGTTTTAAAGATTGGAACAAAAGGCTTTTTAAATCTTAATGAAGGAATCATCTTGACAGGAGATAGTGATGAGATAGAAAAAGAGTCCTCTGTTATTTTTGATCTCTCAAAACAGCTTGATTTAAAAGTTAAGCTTTATGATTACAATCCTGAAAATGACTTCAGCAAAAGCAATCTAGCAGAGCATTTTGAAAACCTATCGAAGCTTTTTGGGCGTGATGTGGAGATAGTCGGAGCACAAAAAAATCCGTTAATAAAACTAAGGTCAAGAGACGATATTTTACAGTTTTTGCCTTTTAGCGTGAAGATTTTAGATTCCAATATTTTTTCCATTTTCTCTACCGATATGGAAAAATTGTATTTTAAGCTTTCGGACAATTATCAGCTTTTTATTCCTGTGACTACATAAATAAAATCCCTAAATTATGGGGATTGATTATGGTGTTTTAAGCTCTTTTTTAGTATTATTAATTCAAAAAAATTGGATTAAATCAATGAAAATACCTGTTAATCTGAGTTGTGTCAAACCAAAAAAATACACCGTTTTTGTGAATGAACTTGATCGTTTAGATATTGATGCTAAAGTTATGATTGTAACAAATCCAACCGTGGCATCACTACATCTTGAAAAACTTCTTTCTCTTTTGCACGTCAAAGAGTTCCATGTAATAACCGTTCCTGATGGGGAGGTGTACAAAAATTTTGAAACTCTAAACACGATATTGGAAAAATGTTTCGAGCATAGACTAGATAGAAAATCCGTACTTATAGCCTTTGGTGGTGGTGTTATAGGTGATATGACAGGTTTTGCCGCATCTATTTTTCAAAGAGGTATTGACTTTATCCAGATTCCTACGACACTTTTGTCACAAGTGGATGCAAGTGTTGGAGGTAAAACAGGCATCAATAACGCTTTTGGTAAAAATCTTATCGGCTCATTTTGGCAACCTCGTGCAGTTTATTGTGAGAGTGCTTTTTTAAAAACACTTCCAAAAAGAGAGTTCTCAGCTGGAGTTGCGGAGATTGTCAAGATGGCAGTAACTTTTGATGCTGATTTTTTTGCATGGCTTGAAAAGGCTGATTTAAATACACATGAGGATTTGGATTATGCGATAACTTCTAGTATCCGCATAAAATCTGACGTGGTAGCGCAAGATGAAAAAGAGATGGGAATAAGAGCAGTTTTGAACTATGGGCATACGTTTGCACATGTTGTAGAAAATGAGACAAAGTATGAAAAATACTTACATGGTGAGGCGGTTGCGATAGGTATGGTTATGGCTAATTGTTTAGCTCAAAAGTTAGGGTTGATATCTAAATCTGAATTTGATAGAGTTAAGGCATTGTTAAAAAAATACAATCTGCCAACTTCTTACACTCCAGCTAGTTATGACTCTTTTTATGATGCTTTTTTTCTTGATAAAAAAAGTGCCAACAACTCTATAAAATTTATTTTGCCATGCTCTATAGGCTCATATGCCATAAAAAACGATATCGACAAGGCAACAGTTATTGCCTCTATAAGGGAAGCCAATGATTAAAAATATTATATTTGGATTGGTTGCTTTGGTCTCCTTTTTGGTGGCAGAAGTCAATGCAACAACAGCGGTTAATTTTGAAAACTCTTACAAGATAGAGGCTCTTAAAAAAAAGATATCTTTGATTGATGATGCCATAAAAGACAATCTTTGGTTTAAGCGTTATGAAAACTATATAACGTATCAAAAGCTCGCCGAAGAGTTGGCTATCGTAAATAGCGAGGTTAAAAATTACAAATCCAAAAAAGATAAAACATCCAAAGAGAGATACGATAAACTTTCGGACAAAAAAGAGCTATTGGAAAAACAGCTGGAGTTGCTGGGCGAATTTCAAAACTCCCCATTTGCAAAGCTTATCGAGCCGCTTGAGATTCCGATGTATCAACGTATATCCAATCCTTTGGCTATCATCTCGGCATTTTCTTATATTAAGCAAATCAAGCAAGATAATGATGCTTATAAGACAAAAATAGAACGTTTAAGCGTTTTGCTTGAAAAGTTATCTGAAAAACAGGAGCTTCAAACAAGCATAACACAAATTGAGCCAACAAAAGAAAATGAAGAAGCATATAATGAGACTCAGCAGGAGATAGATGCTTTTCGATCAGCAATGGAGATAGCAAATACAACTTATAACCTTAGTGCAAAAAAAGTTGAAGAGGTAACCATAAGAGTCAACCAAGATATCTCAGCACAAATCAAAAGAGCTTTTATTATCGGTATTGTCATTGTGATTGTCATTGTGATTTCTTTACTTTTTAAACTCGGTGCTAAAAAATATATCGAAGATAATGAACGTTTTTACATGGCAAACAAAGTCATCAATTTTGTCAATTTTACGTTGATTATTTTTATTTTACTTTTTTCGTACATAGATAATGTTGCGTATATAGTGACGGTTTTAGGATTTGCATCTGCTGGTATTGCTATTGCTATGAAAGATTGGTTTATGAGTATACTTGGATGGACTGTTATCACTTTTGGCGGGAGCTTTCATGTGGGCGATCGCTTGATGGTTTTGAAAGATGGGATTCGATATGTTGGCGATATCATAGATATTTCATTGCTTAGAATGACTATTTTGGAAGATATTACTTTGACAACATATCAGGAAAATAGACGCTCTGGAAGGGTTGTTTTTATCCCAAATAACTATATATTTACCACTTTGATATCCAACTATACCCACGGAACATTGCGAACAGTTTGGGATGGAATTGATGTTTTTATCACGTTCGATTCAAACCATAAAAAAGCAACTCATCTTGTGCGAGAGATTGTCAAAAAATATTCAAAAGGCTATACGGACATAGCGCGAAAACAGTTAAATAAACTAAGAAGTCAGTATAGTTTGAAAAATACCAACGTTGAGCCTCGCATCTTCTCTTTTATAGAACCACAAGGTTTTTGCATTAGTGCTTGGTATATGACCAATGCCTACGCAACCCTTACTTTGCGAAGTACGATTAGTGCCGAAATAATCGACGCTTTCAATGCTGAAGACGATATAAAAATAGCCTACCCAACACAAAATATCAATATGGGTTCACAGAAAAAAGTTATAGCACCAACCTTCCTTGAGGTGCCAAAGAGTGATAGTGAAAAAAGTCTTTTTTAAAACATTTGGTTGTCGTACCAATATTTACGATACCCAAATTATGATAGAAAATTTGAAAGACTTTGAAGTAGTAAATAGCGAAGAAAAAGCCGATATCGTAGTGGTAAATTCTTGCACAGTTACAAATGGTGCCGATAGTGGCGTTAGGAGTTATATCAATTCAGCAAACAAGCATGGCAAAAGAGTTGTTATCGCTGGATGTGGTGCTTTGAGCAAGGGCGAAGAGCTTTTTGCAAATGAAAAAGTTTTTGGCGTGATGGGGCATTCTGAAAAAGAGAAGATAAACACGCTTTTAAAAAGTGATGAAAAATTTTTTAAATTGGGTGATTTGGAGACTTTAGATAAGACGATTGTGCAAGATTATGCAGGCAAAACAAAAGCGTTTATTAAGATACAAGAAGGGTGTGATTTTCGTTGTAGCTATTGCATCATTCCTTACGTAAGAGGCGATGCGAGAAGTCAAGATGAAAAGCTTATCGTTGAGCAGATAGAAAAATTGGCTCGAAATGGCTATGGCGAGTTTGTGCTTACGGGTACAAATATCGGCAGTTACGGCAAGGATACGCATAGCTCGCTTGGGGCTTTGCTTCATAAAATAGGCAAAATTCAAGGGGTTAGAAGGGTAAGGCTTGGGAGTATCGAGCCTGTTCAGATAGATGAGCGTTTTTATGAAGTTCTTGATGAGCCGTGGCTGGAGAGACATCTACATGTAGCATTGCAACATACTTCGCAGGAGATGCTAAAGATTATGCGTCGTCGCAACCATGTGGCTAAAGATTTGATGTTGTTTGAGTTTTTGGCGGACAAAGGCTATGCACTCGGAACGGATTTTATAGTAGGGCATCCAGGCGAAAGCGAGGTGCTTTGGCAAGAGGCGTATTCGATGTTAGAGAGGTTTCCTTTGACGCATATTCACACGTTTATCTATTCTAAGCGAGATGGCACACCTTCGGCAAAAATGAAAGAGACACTTAAAGGAGATGTTGCCAAAGCTAGACTTAAACAGGTTGAGGATTTGGTCGAGAAGAAAAATTATAATTTTAGAAAAGCACTAAAGAGCTCCTTGGATGTTTTAGTGGAAGATAAAAAAGGTGATACATACAGTGGTTTTGACCAATACTACAACAAAGTTATCATCAACTCAAAGCAAGATATATCCAAAGAGTGGTTACATGTAGAGTTTTTTGAAGCCAAAAAGGATGCAAATTATGCAAATTTTAAAATCTAAAAAGTTACTTATTTCACTTATGGCATTTAGTGTTTTAGCACTGCTTTTTGCAGTTGTTTATGTGAAAAATAGCCCAAAATCCATCGGCTTGGTTGCATATGAAAGCCTACTCAAACAAGGCTTGATTTACAAATCGGTTTTAAATGGCAATGAAATTATTTTGCACACAAACGAGGGAAAGTATTCGATTGTAAAACAAGGTGTTGATTTTCAACAACTTTTAAAGAGCATTCCTGTTGAGGTTGAGCAAGAAAATAGATTTTTGGAAGATATATTTGCTATCGGAATTTTGTGTTTAGTGTTTCTCGGTGTTCTTGCATATGCTAGAAAAAAAAGAGCTCAAGAGATAGAAAAAGAGCAAGAGAGCAGAGAAAAGTCTTATGGTGTTGAACAGTTTTTTAGCTCAGCTATAAGACCTGTGCGCTCAAATATAAAATTTAGCGATGTGGCTGGAATTAAAGATGTTAAAGAGGAGCTTGAAGAGATTGTAGATTTTTTAAAATCCCCAGCAAAATACAAAAAATACGGTATCACTCTACCTCGTGGTGTTTTGCTTGTGGGACCTCCAGGGGTCGGCAAGACGATGATAGCAAAAGCCGTAGCAGGCGAGGCTAGCGTGCCATTTTTTTATCAAAGCGGGGCGACTTTTGTGCAGATTTATGTCGGCATGGGAGCCAAAAGAGTTCGAGAGCTTTTCTCTCAAGCAAAAGCAAATGCACCGAGCATTATATTTATTGATGAGATAGATGCTGTTGGCAAAGCAAGAGGTGGTATGCGAAATGACGAGAGAGAATCCACGCTAAATCAGCTTTTAACAGAGATGGATGGATTTGAAGACAGTAGTGGCGTTATCGTTATTGGTGCGACAAACAAAATGGAAGTTATAGATGAGGCACTTTTGCGTTCAGGGCGTTTTGATAGACGTATTTTTATCCCACTGCCAGATAGAAATGATAGGCTGGATATACTAAAAGCCTATCTTGCAAATAAACCATGTGTGGCAAATGTGGATGAGTTGGCAAATATGAGTGTTGGTTTTAGTGGAGCGGCTTTGGCGACATTTGTAAATGAAGCTGCCATTAATGCACTAAGAAGAGACTCTAAAGTTATTGAGACGTCTGATTTTGTTGCGGTTCGTCAAAAGGTTTTGATGGGCAAAAAGAAAGTTTTGAGTTTTTCTGATGATGAGAAAAAGATTCAAGCACTGTATCAATCCGCCAAAGCGTTGTGTGCATTTTGGTTTGAGATTGATTTTGACAAGATAGGTATCGTAAACGATAGACTTAAAGATGTAGATAGAGAGATAGAATCCAAAACGCAAATGCTTTGCAAAATCAAAGTCTATCTTGCTGGAATGGTTGCAACAAAAATAAAATAT
Organism: Sulfurospirillaceae bacterium; assembly: GCA_028692875.1. Classification (GTDB taxonomy): domain Bacteria; phylum Campylobacterota; class Campylobacteria; order Campylobacterales; family Sulfurospirillaceae; genus JAQUWL01. Next base: position 11,372 of record JAQUWL010000011.1, on the reverse strand, counting down.
GGTGAGAAATTTTCAAATGCAACAGATGATTTGATGAGAGCAAGAGAGATAGCAAAAGAGATGGTCGAGCTTTATGGTATGGGTGAGAGATTATTGCCAGTTGAGCAAGATATATTGACGATTTTGGAAGAGGCTTTCAAGGAAACCCAGACATTTTTAGAGGGTATGGAAACCGCCCTAAATGCTGTTTCTCAGGAGATGTGTGAGAGTGAAAGCATTACTCGTGAAAGACTCAAAGAGATGGTTGATGCGATACTTTAGTGGCTTTTGTTTTTATGGAGAAGAGGAGCTTTTTGAGCCTTGGCTTTTGAAAAATGACTTTAGCGTGGCTGGTTTTAGCTATGGTGCGATACAAGCATTTGAGTATGTTCTTACATGTAAGCATAGGGTTGATACGCTTCAGCTTTTTTCTCCAGCTTTTTTTCAAAATCGTGATGCTAAGTTTAAAAAACTCCAAACGCTCTCTTTTGCCAAAAACACAAAAGAGTATTGCGAGCAATTTTTAAAAAGCGTGGCATATCCATTATCTTATAGTCTTGAGTCATACTTTAAAAAAGGTACTTCAGAAGAGTTGGATATGCTTTTAAATTATGTTTGGGATGTAAAAAAACTGCAAGAGCTTCAACAAAAAGGCGTTCATATCGAAGTCTATTTAGGGGAGTTTGATGCGATTATTGATGCCTCTACATGTAGAGATTTTTTTATTCAATTTGCGACGGTTTATTATATTAAAAATGCGGGACATATCTTGAGAACTTGTGAGGATAAAGTTTGATGCGAAATACTTTTTTATTGACACTGTTTTTGGGACTTTTTGCCTACGGACTTTTTTTTGGGTATACGTTTAACGCAATGCAAAAAGAAAAGAGCATCTTGGCAGCAACTCAAAATAAAAATCTTGAACTTGTCTATAGATCCGTTACTCAAATGTACCGTGTTTCTATCGAAAACTATTTTAAATACTCAATCAATCAGCCATTGGTTTTGGATATTTTGAAAAAGGCAAAATATGCCGATAAAAAAACTCAAGAAAGCCTTAGAGTAGAACTTTACGAGATGTTGAATCCTTTATATAGTGAGACGCTTGCTCCTTTTGGCATCCGTCAATTTCATTTTCACACGCCTGATGGGCATAGTTTTTTACGTTTTCATTCGCCACTGGAGTATGGAGACCCTCTTGCTCATATCCGACCGAGTATCAAGATGGCAAATTTTGACAAAAAAGTTGCTATTGGATTTGAAGGGGGAAAAGTTTATCCAGGGTTTCGCTACGTTTTTCCAATTATTAATGGGCAAGGAGAGCATCTTGGGAGCGTAGAGCTTTCGCTTCCATATGAGAGTATTGAAAATGAACTCTCAAAGCTTCTTCCTTTTCAAAACAATATTTTATTGATGAAAAAAAGCATCGCAACTGATTTGGTATTTGAAAAGCACAAAGAGTATTTTACCTCTTCTCCTTTTTCTGAAGATTTTGTTTTTGAAAATGCGAAACTCTCTTCTGCCGGAACAAAGACGCTGAGTTCTTCTGTAGTAAAAAATATAAATCAAGCACTCAAAGAAGAGCCGTCTTTTCAAGAAAAACTTCAAAAAGGCAAACACTTTTCTGTACTTTTAATAAAAGATTCAATCGGATATGTTGCTAGTTTTCATGCTATCTATGATATCTCAAACCAGCTTGCAGGATACGGTGTTAGCTATGGTGAGATTTCAGAGTTGACCTTTATGCAAAAAAGATATACGATGCTTTTGGTTTTGGGTTTTATTGCAATAACTCTGCTGATGATTGCGGTTTATTTTTTACTTAAGCAGCGTATGAAAGAAAAACATGACAGATGCATAATAGAACATCTTGCGTATTACGATGCACTGACGGATTTGCCAAACCGAAAATTGCTACTTGATCGACTTGGTTGTGTTGTGGCGATGCGTAACCGAAATCCAGAATATGGTGGATTGTTGTTTATTGACCTTGATAACTTTAAGACTCTTAATGATACACAAGGACACGATATCGGCGATAAACTTCTTTGTAAAGTAGCAACAAGATTTACAACAAGTTTGCGAAGTGGTGACACGGTTGCACGTTTTGGTGGCGATGAGTTCGTTGTTCTTGCTACAAAGTTAGGAGGAGATGAGAACGAGGCTAGAGATCAACTGCAAAAGATAGGAAAAAAACTTTTAGACGCACTTTCGCAGGAGTATTTTTTTGAAACAGCAAATGGAAAATTGACATATAGTTGTACGGCAAGTATTGGTGGAACAATCTTTCTTGATAATAAAAAAACTATTGATGAAATTTTAAAAGATGCAGATAATGCAATGTATGAAGTCAAAAAAAAGGGCAAAAACGAAGTTTTTATTTTTTAATAATTACTACCCTTTAAATAAGCCATTAAGATTTTCAATGGCTTATGGCTTGACTTGTTTATTTTTAAAAGATAAACTCCAAAAAATGACTGACGGTCAGTCATAAAAGGAGATTTTGTGCCAAAGCACGTTGATAGAGAAGAAAAAAAGCTTGCAATAGCACAAGCCTCGGTGGAACTTTTTTGCCAAAAAGGGTTGCGACAAGTGAGTATTGAGGAGATAGCCAAAGCCTCAAATATAGGCAAAGGAACGGTTTACCTTTATTTTAAAAACAAAGAAGAGATCATCTTTTATGTGTGGGATATGTTTGCTGAAGCACATTGTCAAAAATTTATGAGTGAATGTCACGAAAAGATGAACATCAAAGAGAAGATTATGCGTTATTTTGAGTATCCTGAGTTTGCTCAAGAGGGCGATAGGATGTTAGTGCTTTTTCAGCAATTTTTGGGTGCCGTTTTAGTGGATGATACGGGTATTTTGGCTGATTATTCTGGTAGATTTTTTCAAAAAGATTTTGATTTTGTTATGGGTGCTTTAAAACAAAGCGTTGAAAAAAATGAGATTTGCACTTTAGATTTTGATTCTTTGGCAACAACTATTATCTTGATGATTAAGGGTATGGTCTGTTTGGCAAAAGCAAGAAATCTAAGCTTTTCTAAGGCAACAGTGCTTTTACGCAAACAACTTATATTTTTACTTGATAGTTTTATAAAGGAAATGAAATGAAAAAAATAGCTCTTTTTTTGGCTTTAAGTGTATTTGCTTTTGGTGGAAACTTAGATAAATTGGTTGAGATGGCACAGCAAAATCAAGCTGTTCAAGCATCTTTATATAGTCTTGAGGCGACAAAGCAAAAAGAGCAATCCACAAAAAGTGCGTATCTTCCACATGTAAGCATAGGTGCATCGTACGCAAACAATGCAAAAGAGACTCCAAGCACGCCAAACGATACGCTCGCAGGACAAGCAAAGATATCCTACATACTCTATGATGGTGGAAAAAGAGAGGCTTTGTATGAACAAAACAGTGCTTTGATAAAAAAAGCCCAATATGAGGTTCAAGGCATACAAAACGATGTGGCATTGCAAACGGTTCAGTATTACTATGAGTGGTTGGCGCAAAATGAGGCAAAAATAGCAAAAGAGCAGGAGATGGAGCAACTTTTGGCGGAAAAATATCGCCTTGAAAAATACCTTAGTGTAGGAAGTGCAACAAATGATGAAGTACAAAAAATCATCTCCCAAATCGCCCAATCAAAAGTAGCACTTATGTCTATCGAGTTGGCGATGTCAAATGCTCTTTACATGTTGGAACATTTGAGCGGAAAAGAAGTTAGTGTTGAAAATGGCTCTACTATAAAAGTATTTGAAAAAGCCAAAGAAGATGGAGCAAGGCTAGATATTTTATCGCAAGAAGAGGCGGTAAAAAGTGCAAGTTTTAACGCAAAAAGTGCCAAGTCGTCACTATATCCAACGTTTGCGATAGAAAATATTTATTCGAGATTTGAAAATGGTTATGACAATAAAATGTACGATACAGGTTATGACAATCAAAACACTTTGCAGTTGAGCATGAGTTGGAAAATATTTGATTTTGGAAGCACAAACGCATCGTATGAATCTGCTCAAAAAGAGTATTTATCTGCCAAAACAAATTTGGATTATGCAAAAAGTAGAGCAAAAGTAGCTCTTCGATTGGCGCAAAAAGAGCTTGAAATCGCCACATCAAAAATCGATGCCCAAAAGGCAAGGCTTGAGGCTTCTTTGGCAACCTATGAGCTTGTCAAGAAAAAGTTTCAAAACGGTATCGTAAACAATGTTGCTTATTTGGATGCGTTGAGTGATAGATATGATGCTCAAGCCCAACTGAAAACCGCATTGTTTGATTTTGAGTATAAAAAAGCCGTCGCATTTTACCAAGCTGGTGTTGAGATAAAAGGAGTTGTTCAGTGAGAAAATTTTTATTTTTTATTTTTATAATGTTTCAGTCTGCTTTTGCACAAGAAGTCTATGCAACTTTTGACGTTGTAAGTGAAAAAAATTCTGAGTTAGGACTTTCTATTTCGGGTGTTGTTGGAGCTCTACATGTAGAGATTGGCGACAAAGTCAAAAAAGGTGGAGTGCTTTTAAGTCTGGAAAATTCTCAGGAAAAACAGGAGCTTGAAAATGCAAAAGTAGCTCTTGAGATAGCTCGGAAAAATGCAGAACATTCCCAAAAAACATACGACAGATATAAAGCAATAGCTGATGTCATCGACAAAGAAAAATTTGAAAATTATGCGTATGATAGGGATATTACGGCTTTAAATTTAAAAAATGCACACAATACCCTAAGACTTAAAGAGATACAGTTTTCTAAAACCCAGCTTTTTGCACCTTATGATTTGGTGGTGGCTAAAAAAATGACAGAGCTTGGCAATATCGTTTTGGGTTCACAAACAAAATTGCTAAATGTTGTAAGTCCAAATGATATTAAATTGGTGTTGAAATTTGACGAAAAATATTGGCAAAAAATAAAAATAGGTCAGAAATTTGTATATAAAGTTGATGGTAGCGACACAACATATGAGGGCAAAATCAGTAAAGTTTATCCCATTGTAAATGCTAGCACTAGAGAGATGCAAGCAGAGGTCAAGACTAACAATTTGATGATAGGTCTCTTTGGTAATGGCATGATAAGTGTGGAATAGCATATGTACAAACTAGCTATAAATCGCCCAATCACAACACTTATGGGCGTTCTTACTTTTATCGTTTTTGGTCTTATGTCGTACAACACGATGCCAACAAATCTTTTTCCAAATGTGGATTTTCCTATTGTGACTATTCAAACAACCTATAAAGGTGCGGATGCCTCTACGGTGGAGTCCAAAGTGACCGACAAGATAGAAGAGGCAGTCTCTGGCGTGGATGGCATAGATAAGTTGATGTCAACAAGCTATGAGGGTTTTAGTGCTGTAACGATACAGTTTAAGCTTAACAAAAATCTTGATATCGCAACAAACGATGTTCGTGACAAGATAGGTGCACTAAACCTTCCTGTTGAGGTTGACAAGCCTGTTGTTAAAAAGCTTGGAGCCTCAGGAAGTGTCATAAGTCTTTTTATAGCTGGAAAAGAGGGCGATGCTACTTCGCTGATGAGGCTAGCAGATGAAAAACTCAAACCCCAGCTTCAACGCATAAAAGGTGTTGGCGAGGTAAATATACTAGGATATCAAGATAGAGAGATTCGTGTATTTATTGACCCATTTTTACTAAACAAATACAATCTTTCAGCCTCCGAAGTGAGTGCTATTATTCAGAAGCAAAACATCAAGCAAGGTGCTGGAAAGTTTATAAGCGAGACAAAAGAGATTATTATTAAAGCTGAAGGTGATGCTAAAAATATTGATGAGATGAGAGACCTTTTGGTAAAGCCAGGTGTTAGACTTAAGGATATTGCTACTATTAGCGATGGATTGAGTGATGCAAAAAGTTTTTCATCCTACAACGGACAGCGTGGTATTACTTTGGAGATTAAAAAAATAGCTGGCGAAAATGTTCTTAATATCATCAGCGATGTTAAGAAAGTTATGCCAAAACTCCAAATGCTTGCTGGAAAAGAGTATGAGATTAAAATCCTTCAAGACCAGTCCGAAAAAATTATGGTAAACATCAATAATGTGAGATTTGATCTTGTTTTTGGAGCATTTCTCTCTATTTTTATCGTGTTTGTATTTTTGAGAAATTTTACCGCTACTATTGTTTCAGCTTTGGCAATTCCCACATCGGTTATCGGTACTTTTGCCATTATGGACGCACTCGGATATGATTTAAACCGTTTGACGCTTATTGGTTTGACTTTGGCGATTGGTATTTTTATTGATGATGCTATTGTTGTTATCGAAAATATTATGAAAAAGATGGAAGAGGGGAAAAATCCTTTTCAAGCATCATTTGAGGGTATAAAAGAGGTTGCGTTTTCCATCCTTGCTATCTCATCAGTACTGCTAGCGGTATTTATCCCTGTTGCTTTTATGGATGGCATTGTTGGTATGTTTTTTAATTCATTTGCGATGACAGTGGCTTCAGGTATCGTCATATCTTATCTTGTTGCCATAATGTTTATCCCGTCTGTTGGTGCACGGATTTTGAGTGCAAAAGAGAGTTGGTTTTATTATGCGACAGAACCACTTTTGAAGGCGATGGATAAAAGTTATGTATGGCTTTTAAAGCCACTTTTACGCTTTAAAACATTGACTTTGGTTGCGACTGTTGGTCTGCTTATCGCTTCAACTCAGCTCAAAGTGGGTATGACTTTTTTGCCGATGCAAGACAATAGTGAATTTCAAATAAGCATAAAAGCACCCGTTGGAATAAACCTAGAGAGTATGAAAGACAGAGTAGTGCCGATAGATTTGGAGCTAAAAAATGATGAAAATATCGAGTATTCTATCGTTTCTATTGGCTATAACTCAGCACAAGAGATTCATAAAGCCAGAATTTATGCAAAGCTAAAGCCTGTTGTCCAGAGAAAGGCAACACAAGAGGATATTATTCAGCGATATCGAGAAAAGTTTAGAGATATAAAAGATATGATAATAGCAGTTGAAAAGGTGGATGATTTCGACACAGGTGCTACAACTGCTCCTGTTCAGATTGTTATCACGGGCGAGGATTTAAATGTGCTAGAGCAGACATCTTCTAAGTTGATGGCACTGTTAAAAAAGACAGACGGTATCGTAGATGTGGATAGAGATTATCAAAGCGGTCAGCCTGAAATGCAGATTAGGATTTTGCGTGAAAATGCCCAGCGTGTCGGTGTTAGTGTTAAGGATATTGCTGCTATTTTAGGGTCAGCATATTCGAGTGACAGTGCTATATCTTACTATGAGGACAATGGACGGCAGTTTGATATAACTTTGCGTTTTGGCGATACATTTCGCAAATCTGTTGAGGATTTGAAAAAGTTGCAAGTGCGAAATAGTAGTGGCGAGTTCGTATCTCTTGAGGGGCTAATTGTTTTAGAAGAGGGAACTGGCACTGCGTCGATTAACCGTTTTGATAGAGAGCGTAAAGTGTTGGTTACGGCAAATCTTTTTGGTATCTCTTTGGATAAAATAGTCGAAGTTGTAGATGCCAATATTAAAGATATTTTGCCAGAGGGCTATCGCTATCGCTATACGGGCGATGTGGAAAATATGAATGACACAACCAAGGCTTTTGGTGCTGCTGTTTTGTTGGCTGTTATTTTGATTTATCTTATTTTGGCAGCTCTTTATGAGTCGCTTATTCAGCCATTTATCATCATGGTTTCGATGCCTTTGTCGTTTACTGGCGTTATGGTAGCACTTTATCTTAGTGGCAACTCGTTTAGTCTTTTTGTTATGATAGGTATCATTTTATTATTGGGAATGGTTGGCAAAAATGCTATTTTGGTTGTTGATTTTGCTAACCGCGCTATAAAAGATGGAAAAGACGTAGACAGTGCTCTTTTGGAAGCTGGAGAAAGACGCCTTCGTCCTATATCTATGACAACATTTGCAATGATCGGTGCGATGTTGCCACTTGCTTTTGGAGGAGGGGCTGGACATGAGAGCAATGCCCCGATGGCATTGGCTATTATCGGCGGACTTGTCAGCTCAACAGTATTGACACTACTGGTTGTGCCTGCTATTTACAAGTTTATGTATCCACTTGATGTGTGGCTTAGAAAGTGGTACGAAAAAGGAAAAGTGTAAAAACCATTCTTTATCGGATGTATCTCGTTAGAAAAAATGCCGTCGGGATACATCCAATAGCAAGGATATTGCAAATGATATATGTTGTATTGAGTCCGTATTTATCGCCCAGAACACCTACGCAAAACACTACGACAGAGCTAACGCCAAAGTTGATAGACATGTAAAGACTGTTCATAAATGTTGGCACATGAGAGTTTGTGTCTTGAACGGTTGCCATTAGTATTGGACCAGAGGCGAAAAGAAAAATTCCTAGTATCGCAAGGATATACATGTTGCCAAAATAGACAAAAAGCGACATGCTTAGTGTTGATCCTATGCTTGAAAAGATAAGCGTGTTTTTTCTGCCAAATTTATCAGACAAGTTCCCAAAAAGAAACGTACCAACAACTCCGAAAAACTGAAGTAAAGACAAGGAGATACTCGAATACCACAAGCTTTGTCCTTGACCTGTCAGATATATAGGAAGGTATAGCGTGAGAGAGCTTTTCATACCAGACTGGAAAAGCATAAAAGAGCCTGTAACGATAAAAAGAGGATAATATTTTTTAAAAGCCTTCTTGTGTCGCCTTTTTCTTTTGGTTTTTTTGGGGCTCGGTTTATGTCAAAATCTTTGAGTTTTATATATAAAACAACCGATGCCAAGATGCCCAAAGGCATTAACTTGTAGAGTCCCTCAAGACCCCAAAGACTAACGCCAGCAGTTACAAGTAGAGGTCCAGCTGTTCTTGCGAGTTCCCCGCCAACCATAAAACAACTCATGCCCGTTCCCACTTTGTTCCCAGATGCCTCTTTTATCATCACTGGAGAGGGAACATGAAAGAGTGCGGAGCTTATGCCTGTTGTAAATAGCAAAATAAAAAGAACGGTATATGATGGGGCAAGTCCTATCAGACTCATGCAGATTGCGGTAATGCAAGGTGTTATTATGACGAAGTATTTGACACCTGTTTTTTCGGCGATAAGCCCTAGAAGTGGGTTGAAAAGAGCAGGAATCCTTCCGGCGATATCCAAAAATGCACTTATTGAAAGTGACATACTAAGTTTTTCTATAAGTAGTGGCAAGATGGGTGCTAAAAAAGAGGTGTATGTATCGTGTACCATGTGAGCGAGTGAGATGGTAGAGACTTGTGATTTGTTAAATTTTTTATTGTGCATTTTTATCCTAATTGGCAACAATACGTTAAGTATCGTTTTTTGTAAAAGATTTAGATTTATACAATAAAATTGTTAAATTTAAAAAGCATTTAGCATCTAAATACCCTTTATGTTTAAATATAACATAAAGGGTAGTCTAGAAAAAATAAGTGGTTGTTTGCTTTTTTATTATTTTCTCATTTTGTAATTTTTAGAAATACTTGCAAGCTCTCTTGCCTTATCCGCAACGTTGCTAGCAACGAGTCTATTTTTTTCTGCAATATTTGCGTTTTCTTGTGTTTTTTTATCAATTTGACCGACAGATTTGGCAACTATTTCAACAAAATTTGTCTGTTTCGTAATAGATTCTCCGACTTCGTTGAGTCCCTGCACAAGAACATTTGTGCTTACTTCAATTTCAGCCAAAGATTTTTGTGTTCTCTCTGCTAGCTTTCTTACTTCATCAGCGACAACAGCAAATCCTCTGCCGTGTTCTCCTGCACGTGCGGCTTCAATGGCGGCATTTAGTGCAAGTAGATTTGTTTGGTCGGCAATATCGCTTATGATTGCAATAACATTTTTAATTTCTTCGCTTTGGTTGATAATTTGATTTGTTTTTTCATTAACTGCAACCATTGATTGCTCTATGTTCTGTAGTGAATTTGCAGATGTTTCAAGGTCATTTGCTTGTTCTTGTGAGCTGTTCGCCAATTGTGCGATGCTTTTTAAAAGTTCATCAGACTGTTTTTGTAAAATCTCACCAGCAGAAAGAGAGCTTTTCAGCATCTCGCAGATTGTATCTCCTAATAAATTTAAAGATTCTGCAACCTTGCCTAACTGAGGTGTTCTGTTTGTAAAATCATATTTGCTAAAAGCAGACATTACCATTGACAGCTCAGAAAGATTTTCCGCCACATTCGCAACTAACGTTTTTTTCATATTTTCAAGTAAATTTTTGAGTTCTTTAAACTCTTCTATATTTGTTTCAGCAACATTTGCGGAGGCAAAATTTCCTGATTCAATGTCTTCACAAAACTGTTCAACGCTTCTTATAAATGCATTTTCATCTTGCATATGCTGTTCTGTTTTTTTGATATTTATATTTATCTCTGTTGCCATTTTGGCAAACTCTTCGTCTGTGTTTTCATCCAGATATAAAACGTCTTTTGTCTTCTTATTGACGTATGCAAAAAATGTTTGAAGTGCATTTGTTGTGGTAAGAATCGATTGTCTGATATTTTTTATTGTCCATGCAAAAACGATAATAACTATGAGCATTATCATAACAGAAGATAAAAGTTGCACAATCATTGCTTGTTTTAGGTCGTCTTTATATTCTTTTTTTTGCGTGGCAATTTTTTTAAGACTTCTTTCTTTCCATTCGGATAAAGCATTTCGCAGTTCTCCCCCTTTTGTTATCATAAACCCAATTTCTTCTTTTGTGGGAATTGAGCCCATGGAAATTTTTGTTGAAAGTGCATTTGCAAAAACATCGAAATTGTTCATATTTTTACGAATATGGAAAAGCTCAAAGCCTTGTGATATTTTTTTAACTTCGCTTGAGTTGAGTTCCTCAATTTGTTTTTTTATTAGAGATATGTTCTTTGAGTATTCTGCATGCAAAGTGTCTTTGTGGCTTTCATCAACTAAAATATTTGTCAACAATCTTTCGAGAATAAGTGTGCTTGATATTCCTTGTTGTATTTTTACATTTAGCTCCAGAACAGCCGAAGTTTCACAGTATTTATCTTCCAGCTTGTTTGTTTGCTGTAGCATTGCAAGCAAGCCTATTGTCATTCCTATTATTATTACAATTGCCATTAGTGTCAATTTGACTTTAATAGACTTTGAAAAATATATTTTTTTTCTCACTTTTGCCCCTTTGTTATTAAAAATAATTGTTTTAATTTTATGATAATTTTAAAATATAATCAATATCATGTATTAGTCCATAACATATGGCACTGAGGGTTAGTTTCTAGGAGGTATTGTACAGGAGTTTTCATATGTAAACCATGATGGGGGATTATGGTGTTGTAATCAATGAGCCAATCAGCCATTTTTTTGTTAAATTCATCAATGTCGGTAAAAAGTAAATCATCATAGTAATCAACGAACTGTTCTTGCAAGGTTCTATTAAATCTTTCAT
>JAQUWL010000001.1 GCA_028692875.1 Sulfurospirillaceae bacterium | reverse complement strand
CCGCTCTCGCCGAGCAATAAAATACTAGCTGTCGTTCTAGCAGCTTTTTTTGCTACATGTAAGGCTTTTTCTAAAGCTGGCGATGTCGCCACAAAATCCCTTGGCTCATCTTTTGCATTTACGCTTATATCGCTTTTTTGTTTAACTTTAGCACTTATTTTTACATGTCTTTTTATCGCATCCACCAAAGTATCTATCTCAAAAGGCTTCGTGATAAAATCTTTCACACCCAATCGTACAGATTCAATGGCACGATTTAGCGTAGCATTTCCCGTGATAATAATAATGTCATAGACACCATCAAGTTTTTTAACAAACTCGATACCATCCATTCCAGGCATATTGATATCTGTAACAATCAGATCAATATTTTCGTCAAGTTTTTTGAGAGCATCAAGTGCACTTTTGTAGGAGACAATGCTAAATTCTTTGTATTCACCGAGTGCAATCTCTAAAGATTTTCGCATATTTATATCATCTTCCACAATAGCTATCCGCATTATTTCGCCTAATTATCGTTATCTAAGGAGACTTATATTAGCAGATTCATCTTTAAAATCTACTGTAAACCGCAATGGTCCAACAGTAAGCTGAACCTCATCTTTTATGCTGTTTTCGGTCATTTTGCCTTGCGCTAAAACACGTGAAGACGACCCATAAAAACACTCAATAAGTGAATTAAAGTTTTCCTCGAGATATTTTAAAGTAGTTTGATTTTGAGGTTTTTTTTGAGAAATGGTACAAACGTACTCATAGTTGCCTTTTTTATAGGTCATTACAGGCGAGATATTTTTTTCTTCAAAAACTGCTACGTTATTAACGGTGGCGATTTTATACGAGAGTATAAAGGTGTCGCCACCGAATATTGCTGAGCAAACAAATGCTAGTAAGAGAAAATTTCTTTCCACCTTTTTCCGCTCATAGTCAGTTCCATTCTAACGACATATAAGCCGTCTTTAAAATTATTATCTGTAACAGCCGCATCTTTAATCAAGCCATTAACTTGAGTAGTGATACGAGAGTCTCTAAGTGCCGCATCTTTAATAGTCTCTTTGGCATTTACTCTAATACCAAATAACTTTTCGCCCAGCTGACGATATCCATCAGTAATAGCAGCACGCTTTGCTAGCGCCATCGCTTGTGCAGGAGAAATGGTATTAGTAGGAGCAATGCCTTCGCCATAAACAACAAATGTTTTTTCCATATTGTTGTCCATCATAAGAGCATACTTTTCCTCTTCAATAGCCTTTTTAATCTCTGCTTTGTCAACTTTTTGAACAACAACCTCAGGTTTTTTAGGCTCTGGCTGAGAACCTACACTGCACCCAGAAATGAGTGCCATAGCCCCAACGCCAGCAAGTAGCGCCATCATATGTCTAGTCATACGTTTACCTTTTTAGATAATTTTATTACCTTAAGCAATATTTATTCCACATCCGTAATGTTATCAATTAATGTCGTTTCGCCCTCTTGTGCACCCTCTTCTTCATCATCTTCTTCGGACTCAATTTTCGGACATCTTGCGATATTGGCAACTACGTCACCATCTTCTACATGTACAACCTTAACGCCACTTGTGTTGCGTCCTGCTTTGCGAATACTCTGCATATCGACACGTATCATCTTGCCACTACTTGTTAGTGCCATAAGGTCTTTGTCTTCATCAACTATAACTACTGCAACCAAATCGGCAGTTTTTGGAGTAAGTTTCATAGCAATCACGCCTTTTCCGCCTCGATTTTGCAATCTATACTCTTCGGCGGTAGTTCTCTTGCCTATACCTTTCTCACTAACCGTTAGCAACTCTTCTTGGTCGTTATAGATAACAGTTGCCCCAACAACGCAATCATTTGGCTCTTTGAAACGTATGCCCGCAACACCTCTTGCGGTTCTTCCTATCTCTCTTGCATCATCAACATTAAATCTGATACACATACCTTTTTTTGTCACAATGAAAAGATTTTGCGTCTCTGGCATAACAACTTTAGCAGTTACTAGCTCATCATCATCATCCAAAGTTATAGCTCTAACACCAACTGAGCGAATATTTTTAAACTCACTCAAATTGGTACGTTTTACAACACCATTTTTTGTGAAGAACGCTAAAGATTTGTTCTCATCAAAATCCGTAGTTGGGATAATCGCCATAATTTTCTCGTCAGGCTGTAGCTGTATGAGATTTACAACCGCTTTACCCTTTGCTGTTCTGCTACCCTCAGGAATACGATACACTTTTAACCAATACAACTGTCCACGATCGGTTACAAACATCAACGTATCATGCGTATCAGAAACAAAGAAGCTCTCAATAAAATCGTCATCATATGTCGTAATAGCTATCTTGCCCTTACCGCCACGCTTTTGCTTCTCATACTGTTTTGATGGCACACGTTTGATGTAGCCTCTATGAGTAATAGTTACAACCATTGACTCATTTGGTATCAAATCTTCCACTTCGATATCGTCATAGTCTTCTATGATTTCGGTAATTCTTGGAGATTTAAATTTGTCTTTGATTTCGACTAGCTCTGCTTTAATCAAATCATTTAACAACGACTCGCTCTTCAAAATAGCACTCAACTTCGCTATCTCTTGCATTAAAGCAGCCAATTCATTGTCTATTTTTTCTCGCTCAAGTCCTGTAAGACGTTGAAGTTTCATATCCAAAATAGCGCCGGCTTGAAGTTCACTAAGATTGAACTTCTCCATCAGCCCATCTTTGGCACTCTTTGTGTCTTCGCTTGCCTTGATAAGAGCGATAATTTCATCAATATTGTCAAGCGCTATCTTTAAGCCCTCTAAAATATGTGCTTTTGCTTTTGCCTTTTCCAAATCAAAAATCGTACGACGGATAATAACTGTTTTGCGGTGTTTCAAAAAGAGTTGCAACAACTCAATCAATGAGAAAACTTTTGGCTCTTTGTTTTCAATAGCAAGCAAAATAACACCAAAAGTTACTTCAAGATTTGTGGATTTATAAAGATTGTTAAGTACGATTTCACTCATAGCTTCACGCTTAAGCTCCAAAACTACCCTTATGCCATCTCTGTCTGACTCATCTCGTATCTCGCTGATACCATCAACTTGCTTATCTTTTACAAGAGCAACGATTTGCTCTATAAGACGGGATTTGTTTACTTGATAAGGAAGTTCATCAATGACGATAATATCTTTGTGATTTTTTTTCTCAATATGCACTTTTGCTCTAATTTTAACACGACCTCGCCCTGTTCTGTATGCTTCCAAAATCCCTTTTTTGCCAAAAATGATACCTCTTGTTGGAAAATCTGGACCCTTTATGTGCTCCATTATCTCATCAAGCGTAGCATCTGGATTTTCTATCAATAAAAGTAATCCACCAATCAACTCATCCATACAGTGTGGAGGAATATTTGTTGCCATACCAACAGCAATACCACTTGAGCCGTTTAAAAGAAGGTTTGGCACGCGTGCTGGAAGAACATCTGGCTCGCTCATACTATCATCGTAGTTTGGAACGAAATCCACTGTATCTTTATCTAAATCCCTCAATAACTCCTCTGCTAAAGAGGTCATCCTTGCTTCGGTATAACGCATTGCCGCCGCATTATCGCCATCAATCGAGCCAAAGTTTCCCTGACCATCAACTGTTGGCACACGCATTGAAAAAGGTTGTGCCATACGAACAAGTGCATCATAAACAGCGGTATCTCCGTGTGGGTGGTACTTACCGATAACATCACCCACGATACGAGCGGATTTTTTGTATGGGCTTCTTGAACCAACGCCTAGGTCGTTCATCGCATATAAAATTCTACGGTGAACGGGCTTTAGTCCATCTCTTGCATCTGGAAGCGCACGCCCTATGATAACGCTCATTGAGTAGTCAAGATAACTTGTCTTTATCGAATCTTCGATATTTATAGATTGTATATCTTGGTTGGAATCAAAAATATTGTCCATACACTAACCTCTTATTTGAATTTTTCTTATTCTATCCTAAACAACATTAAACCCAAATAGGGGTCAGGTCTAAACTTTTAACTTTTTTATAATTTTACTCACTCCAGCAACACTCAAGGAGAGTTCTCTAGCTATATCACTTTTGCTATATCCGTCTTCATAAGCTTTTTGGATGGCACTGTTTCGGTCTAGTTTACTCTTTACATGTAAGAAGTGATTGGGCAATTTTTCTCTTTTTATCTCCACCATGTCCTCGTCTTGAAGCTTAAATCTTCGCTTGTGAAAAGCATCTATCTTCTCAAGCTCTTCTTTAGTTATGGAAACTTCAATAGCACTAAAAAACTCGCTGGCATTAAAATCTCTTAGCACAAAGGAATTTTGCAAAAATGGAGGAATTGCATCTTTTAGTATTCCATAACTAGCACAATATTTATATTCGCCTATCCTTTCACTAAGTTTTGCTTTTAATGGATTGGATTCGATGTAGCGGAAAAGTGTAAAAAGATACTTTTCATCCATCACATACCACGAATTATACCGACCCTGCCAAAGATGCCCCGTCCTGCCATAGCGCTTATTAAAGTAGCTTGCGTATTGGGAATTGAGTTGGCGCATACCTTGCGAAAGGTTTTCTTTCTTGTTTTCAACCAAAATATGATAGTGATTATTCATCAAGCAAAAAGAGTGAATGTTAAACTTGTACTCTTTTGAAACTAGTGCCATAAACTCTATAAACTTAACTTTATCTTGCTCGTCTAAAAAAACATTACCCTTGGCAACACCTCTGTTGTAAACATGGTGATATCCACAAAATTCGATGCGTAATTTTCTTGGCATATGCACTCACTTTTTTTGGTATCATTGTAGCATACAAACATAAAAAGTTAAAAGTTTAGACCTGACCCCTTTAGGAGATATTATGACAACTTCATCTGTGTTTTTAAAATCCATTTTAGATTCTATAGTAGAGCAAATAGCGGTTATTGATTTGGCTGGAAACATTGTATTTGTAAATCAAAGCTGGATATCTTTTGGTCAAAATAATCAATGCAAATCCAAAGCCGACTGGACAACTATAAACTATCTTAAAGTATGTGATGATTCGGCTAAAATGGGTGATCATTTTGGTCAGAAAGCAAGTGTGGGAATACGCAAAGTAATAGCTTCTGAAATACCTATGTTTTACTTTGAATATCCTTGCCACAGCCCAAAAGAGAAGCGGTGGTTTATAATGTCCGTAACTCCTTTCTTGTTTGAAAACAACACATACCTTGTTATTTCACATAAAAACATAACTCAAAGAAAAATTGCAGAAGAGGCGGTTTTAAATTTATCCCGCATTGATGGTTTAACAAATATTCCAAATCGTCGCTATTTTGATAATTTTTTAAAAGAGGAATGGAGACGTTGTTTAAGATTGCAACTGCCCATAACTTTGGCGATTATTGATATTGACTACTTTAAGCTTATCAATGATACTTATGGTCATCAAGCTGGAGATGAGTGTCTAAAAAAAATTGGTCTCCTTGTCAAAAAATTTACAAAAAGACCAAGCGACCTTTGTGCTAGATATGGAGGCGAAGAGTTTGCAATAATATTTGGCAATACCGATTTTAAAACCTCTATGAAGATGCTAAACAGACTGCTTAAAGATATAACTGATTTGCAAATACCAAATGAAAAATCCCCCATAATGCCGACACTAACAGTAAGTATAGGCGTATCAACGATACTTCCTAGTGCTCAAATAAGCGAAAAAACCCTTGTTGCATCTGCGGATAAATTGCTTTATATTGCAAAAGAAAAAGGCAGAAATCAAATTTTAGGTCAAATTTTATAAATTTCTATTCCTATAAACAAATTAGCAAAACATTTAAAAATCCTCCTTCGCATCCGCTAAAACAAGGGCAAAAAGAAGATTTACTTCGCTTTTTTCAAGTACTCTTTGAGCCTCCATCAATGTTGTTCCAGTAGTTACAATATCATCTACCAAAACAACATCTAAACCACTCTTACATTTAAGTAAAAAATCTCTAGGATTTTGCTCTCTAAAAGCCAAAGTTTTACCTGAATAACTCTGCGTATTTCGTGCACGCATAACTCCATAAAGTGGAGTAAAAACACTGCGAAGCTCGTGAGCTAAAACTGCACTATGCGAATATCCAGAATCCACTCTATCATCAACGGGTATCGCATAAACACCCACAGGAAAATTAAAACTTTTGGCAAATGACAACAATGCATGACGAGCCAAAATAGAAAAAACCTCCGAGCCAGATATGGTGTGTTTTGTATGTAGCAGGGGTGCTATTTCACTGTATTTGTAAAAGGAGTAAACCTTAAGACCGTTTTTCAAAATACGTTGTGAAGGTGTTGGGGTAAGTGTGGTTTGCAAACATTTTTGACAGATACATTGCCGACTTAGCGAAAGACAAAGACGGCAACGCATTGTAAAAACTCTAGTCCATCTTCAAAACGGTCAAAAACGCCTCTTGAGGAAGTTGTACTTTGCCGATGGATTTCATACGTTTTTTACCCTCTTTTTGTTTTTCAAGTAGTTTTCTTTTTCTAGTGATATCGCCGCCATAGCACTTTGCGGTAACATTTTTACCCATTGACTTAACTGTCTCTCTTGCTATGACCTTATTGCCGATACTAGCTTGAATGGCAACTTCAAAAAGCTGTCTTGGCACAATTTCTTTCATCGCCTTTACAAAATCACGCCCTTTTGTCTGCGCACTAACTCTTGGAACGATGATAGAAAGTGCATCAACAACTTCGCCTGCAACCAATATATCAAGTTTTACAAGGTCTCCCTCACGATACCCGATAGGCTCATAATCAAAACTCGCATAGCCCTTACTCATGGATTTCAGCTTGTCGTAAAAATCCATAACTATTTCATTAAGCGGAATCGCATATTCAAGCAAAACACGATTTACACTAAGATAATCCATCTTCTGCTGAATTCCTCGCTTGTTGTTCAATAATGTAATAATATTGCCCAAAAAATCTGTCGGTGTAATAACAGTTGCCTTAACGTACGGCTCTTGAATCTCTTGCATCTCATTTATGGGAGGTAGTTGGCTAGGATTTTGGATGTCTAAAATAGTGCCATCAGTTTTATGTACTTTGTAGGTTACTGTAGGTGCAGTTGCTATAAGGTCGAGGTCAAATTCACGCTCAAGCCTCTCTTTAATAACCTCCATATGAAGCAATCCCAAAAAGCCAACACGAAAACCAAATCCTAAAGCGACCGAGGTTTCAGGCTCATAAGAGATACTTGCGTCATTTAGTTTTAGCTTATCAAGTGCATCACGAAGCTCTTCAAATCTGTCTGTCTCTATGGGATAGATTCCTGCAAAAACAAACTGTTTGACCTCTTTAAACCCACCGATAGGCGTAGCTGTTTTATGGCGATTGTCTGTAATAGTGTCTCCCACTTTAACATCGCCGACATTTTTAAGTCCCAAAATAACTATACCCACCTCGCCCGTTCTTAGCACAGGGGTTTTTTGCAACACCAAAGGGTGTGGATACATCAAATTGAGCACTTCATGCTTCTTCTTAGTACCCATAACATAAATCTCTTGACCTTTTTTTATCTCTCCATCGTAGACTCGCACCAATGCCAATGCACCCAAATAGTTATCAAACCAACTATCGTAAATCAACGCTTTGGTTGGGGCTTTGCTGTCGCCAACAGGTGCTGGAATACGCTCAACAATGGCATCCAAAAGTTCACGAATACCAATACCACTTTTGGCACTTACATCAATAGCGTGAGAACAATCAAGTCCGATAGTATGCTCTATCTCCTCCTTGACCCGTTCAGGCTCCGCAGCAGGTAGGTCTATCTTGTTGATAACAGGGATGATTTCAAGGTTATGCTCTATGGCAATATAAACATTAGCTATAGTCTGTGCTTCAACGCCTTGGCTTGCATCCACCACCAAAAGTGCTCCATCGCTTGAAGCTAGTGAGCGACTCACTTCATAGGAAAAATCCACATGTCCAGGAGTGTCAATCAAGTTCAAGATATACGGCTCGCCATCTTTCACGTAAGTTAAACGCACACTTTGTGCCTTGATGGTTATACCTCTCTCTTTTTCGATGTCCATCGTGTCCATCATTTGTGCGGTCATCTCTCGAGCACTCACCGCACCACACTCTTGAATAAGCCTATCAGCTAAGGTACTTTTGCCATGATCTATATGGGCAATAATTGAAAAATTTCGTATATTTTTTTGCATTTTTAGACAAACAATCCATTAACACTTTCATTGTGATAGACACGTCTAATCACCTCTGCGAAAGTCGGAGCTACACTTAGGACTTTGATTTTGTCCATTTTTTTCGACAAAGGAATCGTATCGGAAACCACTAGCTCATCCAAAGCATCATTTTCCAAACGCTCATATGCAGGACCACTCAAAACTGGATGCGTACAACATGCCATCACACTTGTAGCGCCTTTTTTCTTTAACACCTCCGCAGCTTTCACGATAGTTCCAGCGGTATCTATCATATCATCAACCAAAATAACATCTTTTCCAGCCACATCTCCGATAATATTCATAACTTCAGATTCATTAGCTCTTTCACGACGTTTATCAACAATAACCATATCCACTCCCAAAAGTTTTGCAAAACTTCTAGCTCTCGCAACACCGCCAATATCTGGGCTTGCGATTATAGGGTTTTTAAAATTTTTAGATTTTATATACTCATTAAAGATAATAGAGCCATACAAGTTATCAACAGGGATATCAAAAAATCCTTGAATTTGTCCCGCATGCAAATCAATAGTAACAACTCTATCGATACCTGCCGTTTGTATCATATTGGCAACTAACTTTGCCGTAATAGGCACGCGAGGTGCGGCTTTTCTATCTTGTCTTGCATATCCAAAATAGGGCATAATAGCGGTAATCGTACTAGCAGAGCTTCGGCGAAGTGCATCTGTCAAAATTAACAACTCCATTAGGTTAATATTGGCAGGAGCACAAGTGGATTGGATAATAAAAACATCCTTTCCTCTTACGCTTTCGCTGATTTGAACACTAATTTCACCATCACTAAATGTTTTAATTTCAGCAGCGGACAGAGGAAGAGAAAGGTGCTTTGCCACTCTTTTTGCAAACTCGGGGTTGGCAGTTCCCGTAAAGACCTTATATCCTCGCATAAATTTTTCCTTTAAAGTCAAAAGTGTTTTATTCTACAAAAAAGGCACTTAAAATCTCATTCATTTTATGCTTTCTCGTTAACATTCCCTTAACAAAAGAGTGTCATAATGTTGCTTATATACTTTAAAGGAGCACCATGTATAACTTGAGACGCTTTATATCCCTTAGTCTTACACTTAGTTTTTTAATGATGACATTCACGGGTGTTATATTATTTATAGCTCCCAAAGGAAGAGTTGCGAACTGGACAAATTGGGACATCTTGGGGCTTGATAAAACACAATACGAAAACCTACACATAACTTTTTCTCTTCTTTTTTTTACTCTTATGGTTTTTCATATATATCTCAACTGGAAACCATTGATAGCATATCTTAAAAACAAAAGCAGAGCGTTTTCACTATTGAATAAAGAGCTTATTTTAGCACTTGTGTTAAATTTTTTCTTTTTTATTGGCACGCTTAACTATTACCCCGCTTTTGAAGAATTTTTGGATTTTCATGATGATGTTAAAAGCAGTTGGGAGAAAAAAAGCTCTACAAGAGCACCTTATGGCCATGCTGAACTATCGACTCTTGAAGAATTTACCGAACAAACTGGTATGAATCTCGAGAATTTAATGCGAAAATTTGATGCTAAAAACATCAAAGGAGCCTCCAAAGAAAAAACTATTGAAGAGATTGCAAAAGAAAATGCGATATCTCCAGAACAACTTTTTGAACTTATAAAAACTAAAAATGTAACCAAAATCAAACAAGGAGATGAACAATGAAGACAATAATTAGTGCTTTAGCACTTCTAAGCCTTATCGCAACACTATCATGTGCGAAGGATGTTACCGCAAAGGGACCTACAAGTTTCAAAGCTTATGACAAAAACAAAGATGGTGTCATTAGTGAAGAAGAGTTCAATGCCATAAGAGCACAGAAGATGGAAGCAAGAGCTCAAGAAGGTAGGCCAATGAGAAATGCCGAAAATTCGCCTGTTTTTGGATTTTTTGACACAAATAAAGATGGCAAAATTACCCAGCAAGAACTAGTAGAGGGCAGAGAAAAGCTATTTGAAAGCAGACAATCTCGATCAAATAAAGGAAACAAAAACCGATAACGCTTCTATGGAGGGATATTTATCCCTTCATCTCTTTTTGGGACACCTGATACTCCAAAACCTCTTCCAAAAATATTTTTAAATCTTCTTTTGTCGAGCCTGCAAAACTATTTTCTAAAAACTTATTAATTCCCTTGCCCCCATGCTCAACAATAGGAACAAATTTTATACCTGTTGTCTCTGACATAAAATGCGATGTATCTCCCTCGTCATAAGCATGCAATAAAATTGAGCGAGAAAAGCTATTTAAAATATGGTAATAGATGTGCATAAACTCTATCTCAAGAACTTCAAGCCCATAAAAATGAGTGACAATTTCCCATTCGTGAGAGGCTATTTCAACAACCTTATCCGTTTTTACATTGATGCCAATCTCCTCTTTTATTTCACGCCTTAGTGCTTCTAGCAGAGGTTCTCCTTTTTCGACTGTGCCGCCGGGAAAGCCCATTCTTCCATCCCATCTGTCTATCATTATAACTGCTGGACAACGGATAGAGCTAATGTCATCTTTAAAATATTTCCAAGGAGAAAACTCTTTTGCATAAATCGCTAGAAATACTGCATTTTTCTTTTTCGGATTAATCTGCCCAAAAGGTATGCGTTTTTTGTCATTTTCCAATTAAAATCTCTCTTAATTATTTCTCTTCAAGAGTCAATATTTTTTCGCCTCTTTTTACATCGACACGAATTTTTTCATTTCTAATATCGCTTGCAAAAAGAGCCAACTTCAAATCGGTTAACTCTTTTGTCCAAAAACCATTGCAACTAACGATAATATCTCCCTTTTTAATACCCATCTTATCTGCTCGTTCATTTTGAATAATTTTATCAATTTTCAGGGAACTTTTGTCCAAATATATACCCAATTTTTTACTTTTTTTGCCCTCGATGGGAGAAGTATACAAAATAAAATCCGCAATCTTTTCACTCGCCTCAACATCTTGCAAAATAACCGCAATAGGAACATCTACTCTTCTTTTTAACCTATCTGGAATACCATGAAAACTTTGCAAGTGTCCTGCTCCAACCAAAACCACAACTTGTCGCAAAGGGTCTTCTTGAAGTGTTTTGGCGATATTGTACGCCATGGTTTCATCCCATAATACTTGAGATTGGTACATGTAATCCGTATCGACCGTTACATTGCTATCGTTTGTTTTGTGTGCATTTTTAAAAAAATCGCTCAATCGTTCTTTGTAAACATCATTTGTAAAATCTAGGGCTTCAGGAAGATTTTCCCTCTCTTTTTTACTAAGCCCCATAAGTGCCTGTTTTGTAGTCTTTTTTGTTATCTCTTGTTGTTGATTCATCGCCAAAAGCTTAATGCCATTTTCTCTAGCATACTCAAAAATAGGCATATACATGTAAGGCTCATAGCTCCATCTTTTAAAGTATTCTGTCCCTTTTAACATCTCCACCAAATCAATTTTCTTGGCCACATAATCATCCAAAAAGGGCTGAAAGTCTTTTTGAAACATCTCTAGCGCAATAACTAAATTTTGATTTTTTGCATGTATGTGCTTGACAACCTCAAGTTGATTAATATGATGTGCATAATTTGTATGCATCTCACCCACAAATATAACTCTTTTTCCCGATATTTTAGCTATCAAACTATCAAAATCAAATGATTTTGGAACTTCCACAACGCTTTGTTTCTTCGCAAGCTCAATGCTCCAAACACCTTTAATGTCGGGCTTTTGCTTTAAAATGGTGGTTGTATCGTTAAATGCCAAAGCACTATAAGCACCATAATACTTCAAGCGGTGCTTCAATCTTGCATCAAGTGCGTCAAGCCCACTTTTCACATACGCAACACTCCTGGCTTTGTTCCACGGATTTGCAAATACATTCAATTGCCATGAAGCCTCTTCCAAAGGCTTAAAAGGCATAATAAATCTATTGAAATCACTTAGCGAATCATTGAGAAAGACAACATCACTGTTTTTTAACTCCTTAAAACTCAACTCATCTGTGGCTACTTGTTTATAATTTTCAAAAGGCAAAGATTTGATTGTCTTGTCACTTACAACCAAAAGATGGTCGCTTTGCTGTAGTGCCTCAAGCGTATGAAGTTTTTCATCTTCAAAAAAGTTTCTAAAAAGCTTCGTTTTGGGGTCTATGTCTAGCGAAATGGGTCTTTGACTTGTGTTTAGCTTGATAGATTTTGTCTGTTTATTTATCAGTACATCGAAAATATTTTCATCTTTTTCACTCTTTACATGTAGGGGTAGTGTAAAGATTCGTGAAGCATTTATATCTTGTATCACATCAAACGAGATTTCATAAGAGTCTCCCGTCCATTGAACGCTAGGTTGCGTTATATCAAAACTCAAAACCCCTTTTTTATAGACCCATTCATCAAAAAACAGAACTAAAGAGCTGTTGGTTTGAAGCTGAAAAAAATCTCTAAAATCTTCGTAAGAGACTTTTGAAAAGCGATTTATCGCATAAAATTTTGACAAATACGCCAAAAAACGCTCTTCGCCCATCTCTCGTGAGAGCATATACCAAAAAAACATCCCTTTATCGTAACCCAAAGTTTTGCTTGCTTTATCCGCACCATAATAAAAGTTATCAAGACTTCGTTCACTATCTTTTCTTGTATTTAAAAGATATTTTGAAATAGCCTCTTTGCGGTATCTCAACCCCTCGTTTTTAGCATTTTCAAAATGATAATCAGATAAAAATGTAGTCAATCCTTCCGTCCAATTACCACCTTTTTCGTCCACAAACAAGGAGTTTCCAAACCATTGATGCAATATCTCATGACCTAAAGAGCGTTCTATTAGATAGGATTTGTCAATGATTTTATCGCCGATAAGCGTAAAGGTTGGCATAGAGTAGCCTGTTTGAAAAAGATTTTCTACGATAGAAAAAGAGCTAAAGGGAAATTTTCCTAAAATTTTCTCGTATCCCTCGATAAAACTTTTTGTCTTTTCCAAATAAGCATCTGCTAAATGCGTATGCTCTTTAAAAAAATATGTTTTAAGCGTCAACTCATCTCGTTTAAGCTGTTTGGTTTCAAACTTATTTGAAGCGATAAGAGATGGTCTATCTATAGGCTTTTCAAGCTTAAGCTCTGTCGTTTTTGCTTGTGCATTTATATGCTCTTGTATTGATTCTGCTTCGGCAATCACGACAAAATCTTTTGGTGTTTTAACACGCAATGTGTATTTGCAAAGAGATGGAGTCATAGGTAGCCAAGGGTATGTCAAAGAGATAAAATCTTCCCTTATGTGGGTCTCATCTTTTATGGTGTATGAAAACTCTAACTTATTTGAGCCATCAAACATCTTCTGTTCAAGAAGCTCTCTTTGGGGTGATGCCAAAGAAGATACATCCACTAAAACACTACGAGAAGGGTCGTATATTTGAGCTTTTATTTTTAAAGTATGCTCTTTGGGGAAGGCGTCAATATCAACCGTATAAAAACACTCTGCCTTTAAAAAAGATAGTAAAAAAAGCGATGCTATAAAAATTTTTTGAAACATATCATCCTCTCAAAAACAAGGTATGAAAAGTATAGCAGAGCTTTTTAAATGTATTTCCAACCCGCTTTAGACAATCCAACCGCAACCAATAACAGTATTACCATCATAAAAAACAGCGGCCTGCCCAGGTGCCAAACCTTGTACGCTATCAAAAAGCGTAACGGTCGCTTTATCTGTATCTATATTTACTCGACAAGCACATTTTGAACTTCGATATCGTATTTTTACGGAGCACTCAAAAACATCTCCATCTTTAAACATGTTTAGATTTTTAACCTCAAATGTTTTAACATTAAGTGCCTCTTTGGAGCCAACGACGATTTCATTTTTGGTTGGATTGATATCTACAACATAGTGCGGATCAAGTGCACCTTTTACACTAAAACCTCTTCTTTTGCCGATAGTATAATGCATATAGCCCTTATGCTCGCCGACAACTTCGCCACTTGTGTTGACAACTTTTCCAGGCATATCCACATTAATATGTTTTTGGAGTATTTCGATATAAGTTTGAGGTACGAAACAGATTTCACTGCTCTCTTTTTGCGTAGCAAACTCTTTTAAAATATCTATTTTTGAGGCAAATTCTTTAATATCTTCTTTGTACATTCCCCCTAGCGGAAAAATAACACGTAAGAGATTTTCTTTTTTAACATTTGCCAAAAAATAGCTCTGATCCTTGCTTTTATCAACTGCCTCTTCAATCATTCCGTCTTTTATTTGCGCATAGTGCCCTGTTGCTAATTTGTCCATACCAAGCTCTTTAGCATACTCTATCAAAGCACCCAGTTTTATATATCTATTGCACAATACACAAGGATTTGGGGTAAGTCCCAACACATAGTCTCTCACAAAAGGGTCATACACAAACTCGCAAAAACGCTCTTTCAAATCCAAAACATGGTATTTAATCTTCAAATAATCAGCTACTTTGGCTACTTTTTTGATATTTTCTTTATGTGCCTCTTCATCATCGTGAAGCTTCATATAGACACCTTCTATGGTATGCCCCTCTTGTTTAAGCTTATATGCACAAACCGTAGAGTCGATACCTCCGCTCATAGCAACCAATATTTTCAACCCACACCCCTATTGCTGATTGGAGAGAAACTCCATTGCCCGTTTATAATAATTTGTATGATCTAACCCAAAATTTTTCAACTCGTTAAGATGCAGTACTAAGCTATTGTCAATCTCTTTAGATATGTATTCTAAGTCATCCGTAAAAGTTATCAACTCCACATCTTCTTTTTTTATTGTGTTATGCTCCACCATGGTTGTTAGGATAAAATCAAACAACTTCTCCCAATACGACTTACCCACCAAAAAGATGCTTATTTTGGCAACTTTGTGAGTTTGCACAAGCGTTAAAGCTTCAAAAAATTCATCCAATGTGCCAAAACCGCCAGGAAAAATCACATAAGCTATAGAGTATTTTACCAGCATAACTTTACGCACAAAAAAATAATCAAACGTCAAACTTTTTGTAGTAAATTTATTTCCTGCTTGCTCTGATGGCAAGCTAATATTTAATCCAACTGACTCACAATGTTTATGGTCTCTTACCTCATAAGCCCCTTTATTGGCAGCCTCCATAATACCAGCAGACCCGCCTGTAACGACAGCATAACCCTTTTTACCCAACATTCTTGCTAACAGATTGGCTTGTTTATAGTATGGATTTTCACTATCAAAACGTGCACTTCCAAAAAAAGTAACTGAAGGTCCTAAGTCTTTAAGCTCATCAAACCCTTTAACAAAGTCCGACATAATGCGTAAAACGCTCCACTCATTTGAGCGCTCTAAATCTTTAATATATTTACAATGTTCCATTAACCGCCAATAAAAATTATTTTAGTTTTTCCAAGCGTTCTCGCCTACTTCCAATATCGCCAATTTGCACACCAAAGTTTCCATCTACTATCACAACCTCGCCCATAGCTATAACCTTATCTCCAACCAAAATCTCCAATGGGTCATTAGCAAGCTGGTCTAGCTCTATCACTGAGCCAATATCCATACTTAAAACATCTTTTAAAAGCATCTTTTTAGAGCCGATTCTAACACGTATTGGAAGCTTAACATCTTTTATAAGATCAATATTTGCAATCTCTTCTTGACTGATGTTGCTACTGTTTGAGCTACTTTTTTTAACTTCTGCCTCTAATGATGGCTCTTCTTGAGTCTCTTTCGTAGCTGGATTTACAAAAGCACTAAGCTTGGCATCTAGTGCAAATGCCATTGTATCTTGTGTGCTTTTCATAGATATATTGTATATCACTAGCTTATCGAACGAAGAAAAATCAACAGCTCCGTTAGAGCCTATAAACTCGACAGAATCAACTTTAAAATTGAGTTTGGGCATATTTTTTTGCCCACCCAAAGAGGTTGAAAATGAGCCTAGTATGTTTGATACTATCTCTTTTGTAGCATCCAAATCATCCGAGTCCATCTCCTCTTTTTCTGCACCGTCACCACCTAGCATCATGTCGCCTATAGCAGTAGCAACACCAGCTGCCATAGTGACACACATTTTGCCTTGTGCTTCGCCTGAAACCGTAACATTCATCTTAGCAAGAGGAGGGATAAGTTTTGTTTTGGTATCAAAATTCTCTTCCGTATTTAAAGAGACTTTAGGACCAATGCCTGTCAACCCTTCGATAGTAGAAACTATCTCTTGTTGCAATAACTCTACAAATTTACTCACCATGTCCCCTTTTTTTAGCTTTCATAAGCTGATGCTATCTTGGATTGCCTAAAATTCTCAAGTTTTTCAAGTGCACTTTTTATATCGTCTTTATCTGTTTTAATCAATTTTTGTATCTTGATGGATTTTCTAAAACGATGCAATCCAATCTCTGCCAAAAAAAGATCTTTATTGTCAATAACCACTATTGCATGGTCATCAGCACTTCTATCAAGTCGTATGATATCGCCTTTTTTCAAATCCAAAAACTCCGCCACGCTAAGCTCTGCTTTTCCAATAACTGCTTCATTGAAAACTTCTGCTCGCCCGATAAGTGCATTTAACTCTTTGTTTCGGCTTTTTTTGGCACTTGTCTCGCCCAACATAATATCGCGATTTGCAAGACGTGACAAAATCGGCTCAAGATAAATAACAGGATAACAAAGGTTTATCATTCCGCTAGAGTTACCAATAATAATCTCCATAACTACCATTATGACAATTTCATTTTGAGAGACAATCTGTACAACATTAGGGCTAGACTCTTTTGTTTCAACCGTTGGATACATGTCAGTAATCGGTGCCCATGCCTCTTTAAGTCTTTGCATCACTATACGCAAAATCGCATCTAAGAGATTTAGCTCGATATCCGTTAATTCTCTAGTTGACTCGTACGCTTCACCGAGTCCTCCTAAAAGTCTGTCTATCATTGGAAAAGCGATGGAAGGATTTACCTCGATAACACAACTGCCATCTAGTGGCTTAATGGAAAATACGTTAAAACTCGTAGGG
The DNA here is from genome assembly GCA_028692875.1 of Sulfurospirillaceae bacterium. GTDB lineage: Bacteria > Campylobacterota > Campylobacteria > Campylobacterales > Sulfurospirillaceae > JAQUWL01. Next base: position 164,839 of record JAQUWL010000001.1, on the reverse strand, counting down.
CTTGGGAGTGACATCAAAAATTCGCCATAGGTCATTTGGTCTACGGAGTGAAGCTGAATCTCAACGATACTGCGCATAATGGAAGATATTTGCGAAGCTAAATTTCTTGCCATTTTGTCATGAATACCCTTTACGGCACGAAGTTGTTCTTTGGATACCCTGTTTGGTCGCTTAAAATCATAAAGAATAACTTGTCTATTGTCGCTATCTTCGTCATCAGATGAAAAAGCACTGTCATCTTCTCCATCGACCACTTCAAGTAAGGCATCAATCTCTTCTTGACTTAGTATATCAGCCATTGTCTATCCCTAATTTCTCCCTGATTTTGGTCAGTAATTTTTTATGAATCTGCGAAATCCTAGATTCGCTAATATCCAAAATAGAACTAATCTCTTTAAGGTTTAACTCCTCAAAATAGTACAACTGTATAATCATCTGCTCTCGCTCATCAAACTTACTTAAAATATCACTTATGATTTGCAATAATTCGTCTTTTTCCACTCTCTCTTGGGTATCTTCTGAAGATAAAACAGTAATCTGCTCATTTAGTGGCATCAAAGAGACTATCATAGAACTATTTCTAGCCTCTGCTATCTTCTCTATGTCTTCGCCTAGTGCTTTAGCAAGATACTCATCATCTGGCTCTTTTCCATGCTCTCCAAAATATGCGTTAATTTCGTGATCAACCGCCTTAATCAATCTTCTATTTGAGCGACTCATCGTATCTAAAGAGCGTAAAAAATCCAACATTGAGCCATAAACTCGTTTTTTAGCATAGCCCCAAAATGAGTCGTTTTGTTCCTTGTCGTACCTTCTCGAAAGCTTAATAGCCTCTTCGGTTCCAATTGAAATCAAATCATTAACATCCACAGAAGAGGGCAACCTCTCCCGCAATCTAAATGCCATAGCACGAACTGCAGGAAGATACTGAACAACAAGGTCATCTTGTTCTTTCTTAATACTTTGCGAATATGGATTAGGCGGCTTCTTGGGCTGGTTCATCACTGTCAATAGAGCCTTTCATAATGGTTTCATATTTTTTATTCATCTTTTCTATGCTCGACAATAAATTGTCCATAACCCTCTCTCTAACTTCTAGCTCTTTAATAAAATAATCCCCAATATCTTCATGCTGTTGCTTGTTAAAAATCGCCTTTTTCAGGTAGTTTACATCAAAGAAATTCATCGCAGCTACATGTATGATGAGGTAAAAAACTAGCGTAATTTCAAGCGTATAAAACAATATGCTCTCAGGGTCATCAAAATTCAATATAGAAAAAACTAGCCCGATAAAAAAACCACATATTGTAATAAAATAGATAAAATTTTCTGTACGCACCTATTTTTACCTTTTAAAAAACAGACTAAAACTGTTCTATTAGTCGCTTAAAGAAGCCTCCAAAGCTTCTATCCATACCGCTTTTAAGCACTTTCCGTTCCAATTTATAAACTAGATTGTTGACAATTTTTTTCATATCCATAGAGGCTTGGGAATTTGGAGCATCATTGGTAAATAGCGTTCTTTGCTTTACGCTTTTTGCGATAATTTTATCTTCAGGCAATTTGCCTATCAAGTTTAGCTTTAGACCGCCTCCGATATTTGCCATTGCTACTTTGTTGATTTTGTCAAATATCAATTGAGCCTCTCGCTCGTTTTTGGTCATATTTAAAATCATATGAATATTTGGCTGAGATTTGCTCGTAATCTTAATGGTCGCATACGCATCAGTGATGGCAGCTGGATCTGGAACAGTCACGACAATAACCTCATCAGCAGCCTCTAAAAAAAGCTGAATATGATCTCCGATACCTGCTCCTGTGTCGATAATAACAAAATCCAAATCATCCAATGCACTAGTCTCTTGGAAAAACCTCTCATACAAAAACTGTTCGGAATATTTTAAGATTTCATCTCCACTTTCACCTGGAATTAAAATAAGATTTTTTTTCACTTGCACGATAATATCCGACAAAGAACACTCGCCTTTAAGCACATGAAGCATATTTTTATCAATCCGTACATTTAAGATAACATCTAGATTTGCCAAACCGATATCCGCATCAAAAAGTGCTACACGATAACCATTTTCGGCTAAAATATTTGCCATATTTGCACTAATTGTACTTTTCCCAACTCCACCTTTGCCACTAGTGATGGCTATAAATTTGGTATTTTTATTTTTATTTGCCGAAGAGGAATTTCCAACAATCTCTTGAAGTCTATTTGCTTGATTTTGCATGCTCTTTCCTCTTTTTTTCAAATCCGTCCAGCATACATTCGACCAAAAAATCGCTTGAAGCAGGGACAATGTCATCAGGGACTTCCTGACCTATTGAAAAATAACTAGCTGGTTTTTCCGTATCGTAAATCAAAGAAAATATCGTTCCAAAAACTTTGGTTTCATCAAATTTTGTAAAAACAAGCGTGTCAATATTTAAAAACGAAAAGCTCTTATAAATCTCTTTTAAATCTTCCAACTTGCTTCCCGCAGAAAGAACCAAATTGACATCAATTTGATAGTCGCTTTGTTGTAAAAAACGGTGTAATTTTTGCAATTTTTCTTTGTCGTATTGTGAGCTTCCAACTGTATCTATCAAAACAACGTCACAATGCCCCAAAGAGTTCAGTGCATGGTTGAAGTCATTTGGATCAACCACATCTTCTATCGGTAGTCGCATCATTTTAGCATATTGAAATAGTTGTTCTACCGCACCTATTCGATATGTATCTAGCGTAATAATGCCCACTTTGCTTCGTTTTTCTTGGATATAAGAGTAGCGAGCCGCCAACTTTGCAATAGTTGTAGTTTTACCAACACCAGTTGGTCCCACAAACATAATCAACTTTTTAGCACCTTTTGCTATCTCAGACTCTACTCGTATAGGAACTAATTTTCGTAAAAGCACTTGAAAATATCGCTTAATTGTTTCGCTACTATTTCGCATGCGAGATGGCATATGCGTCAATGTGAGATTCATTATATTGTCTAAGTGGTCACTTCCCATACCACTAAGTTTGGCAAGTTTGTAGATTTCGGAAAACTCCGAAGGAATAACAAGATTGCCTCTTGAGGGAGATTTTTCTTCCCAAAACATCTCTTGGATCAGTTTAATTTTATCGGCAAGTTTTGAGATTTCGCTCTTGATATCTCCTAGCTCTGGGCCATTAACATCTGTTTGAGACTTTTGTGTGCTATTTTTTTCGCCAAAACCTCCTGTGCTAGGAGTTGTAACATTGGCGATTTGAGATATCTGTCTAGCAGCTTCGGTAATGCTTACCATAACATCCTCATCATCGCCATACGGAATTTTACGTCCTGTATGTCTTGGACGAGATGGTGTTTTTTGCTCATCCACTGCAACCGTTACCTCATAAAGAGCTGTTGTGTTTATAGTCTTTTTGCGAATCTGCTTCGTGCTAACTAGCAGAGCATTGTCGCCATATTCTATTTGAGCTTTTTTAAGTGCTTCGGCGGGTGTCTCTGCGCTAAAAGTAATGTATTTCACCGCTTCCAATCCTTGTTAAAACGTTTCAGTGTATTTAGAGGAAGTGTCACACTCAATCTCTCACTCCAGCAAGGATGAGGAATGACAAGTCCTTTTTGTTTATACCGCTTTGCGTCAAAAAATATTATATCTAAATCAATCGTTCTAGGTGCATTTTTAAAACTTCTTTTGCGACCAAAAAGCGTCTCTACATGTAAAAGCATTTTTAGCAAATTTTTTGGGCTCAATGAAGTTTTAACTACCAAAACGGCATTGTAAAAATCATTTTGCTCCATAAAACCAAAAGGTGGATTTTTCAAGATAGCAGAACTCTCTTGCACAAAAACCCTCCTATCACGACAAAAATGGACATAAAGTCTCGAAAAACGCTTTAAAACATCGCCCTCATTTCCGCCAACCCCAACAATAGCCGTATGTTTGTAGGCTACTTTGGTTTTAGCAAAAAGAGGGAAAAAAGGCTCTCTTGCCCAAGCAAGATTTTCGCCTATTTTTTTATACCTCAACCTATTACCTCAGCTCCACTGGATGTCACAATAATCATATCCTCGATACGCACGCCTAGCTCATTTGGGATATAAATCCCTGGCTCAACCGTAAAAACCATCCCCTCTTCAATAATGCTTTCTGAATGTGAAGAGATGGTTGGAAGCTCGTGTATATCAAGTCCTACGCCATGTCCTGTCGAGTGGATAAAAAAATCCCCAAATCCAGCCTTATCAATAACATCTCTTGCTATTTTATCTATCTTTTTCGCCTTAACTCCAACCTTGATAGCCGACAAGGCTTTTTCTTGTGCTTTCAAAACAGTGTCATAAACTTTTTGTGCAGTTGCATTGGAAAATCTGGATTTACTCTTATTAAAAGAAAAATTCTCATCAAAACATGCTGTGCGAGTTCTATCTGAGCAGTATCGCTCATATTTGATGCCCGCATCCAACAACAACAAATCGCCCTTTTGCAATTTTGTCTGAGCAGGCAAAGCATGAGGTTTTGAGGCGTTAGCATTGATAGCAACAATGGGCGAAAAACTCAACTCCAAAGAGCCTCTATTTTTCAAAATAGCTTGCGCCTCCCAATGCAACTCCTGCTCACTTAGCCCCAAACCTTTTTTTCTCAAAAACGCTTCATAAGTCGCAAAAGCTTGTGCTCCCAAACGTGAAGCTGTTCTTAAAAAATCTTGCTCTTGCTGGGTTTTAATAATTCGTTTTTTATGCGATAAAGACGGGACTTTATAAAACTCTACATGTAGCTTATGGCTAAGTTTTTCAAACGCATCAACACTCCACTCTTTGGGGTCGTACGCAAGTTTTTTAACCCTTGCTTTGCGTATTAACTCTCGCACACTCTTAAATAAAACGCCTCGCTCGCCCTCGACAACCATAGCATTTTTGATAGACTCTTTCGCCTCTTGAGTGTACCTTGCATCGGTAATAAAAAATGCTTCACTTCCAAATTTTAAAAAAACTTGATTGTCACACGAGAAACCGCATTCATAAAAAACGGCATTCTCGTCTTTAAGGGCATAATTTTTCATTTAGGCTTTTTGTGTTTTTTCTTGCTCTTGTCTTATGGCTTGGACTTCACTTAGTATTTGCATCATCGAAATCAAAGCCAAATGGTAGCCAAACGGCCCAAAACCACTGATTTGTCCTGTGCAAACAGGAGCGGTCATGCTGGTATGACGAAACTCTTCTCTGCGATAAATATTGCTAATATGCACTTCAACTGCTGGCAAAGAAACTGCACTCAAAGCATCTCTGATGGCGATTGATGTGTGAGTATAGGCTGCTGGATTGATGATGATACCATCGGCATCACCTAGACACTCTTGGATTTTATCGACGATTTCGCCCTCCAAATTTGACTGAAAAAATTCGATTTCTAAATTGTTTTGTTTTGCCACAGACTCCATTTGAGCGTGGATGGTTTCAAGCTTCATAGCTCCGTATATTCCTTGCTCTCGGTGTCCTAACATGTTCAAATTTGGTCCTTGAATCACGACTACTTTCATACAAAATCCTTGTGTAAATTTAAAGGATTACATTATAGCACAAGGAGTCATAATACCAAATCTCACCAACCTTCCCTATGAAAGCAAAACTAGAGATGAGTAGTTCAAGGCACCACTTTGAAGGCATAGCCAAAGCTATGTAAAGAAGGGGTAACGAAGAAATGCGATATCTATCGTTTTGCCCTTTGGGAGAGACAATGAGTACTCATCTACTTCGTTAACATTGTTTGCTTTGCAAAAAGCAAAGCTTCTCAATGTTGCCTTGTAGCTAAATGCTCCTTATCTCTCTTTCGTATGGAAGGTTGGTGAGATTTGGTATAAGTTAAATTTACGCTACAATTACGAAAATTTTAACGCAAAAGTTGGTAGAAAAAGTGAAGATTTTAGAGGCTGATTATATCCTTACATGTAACGATAATTTCGACATTATACGAGATGGTGCTATCTGTTTTGATGAGAATATTATAGAGGTTGGAACGCAAGATACTTTGGAGAAAAAATATCCTCAAGCAGAAGTAACAAAAGCGCCTAAAAACACTCTCATTATGCCGGGTCTTATCAACCCACATGTACACCTTGAATTCTCTTCAAACAGAACACTTTTAAAGTATGGAAGCTTTATCCCTTGGCTTGATTCGGTAATCCAAAAAAGAGACGACATAGTGGGCGATTCGACTATGGAGTGTATGACAAAAGAGTTAAACGCAATGCTCTTTTGCGGAACAACTTCACTGGGTGCTATCAGCAGTTTTGGAGGCGAGCTTGAGGCTTGCGCTAAAGCTTCTCAAAGGGTTGTCTTTTTCAACGAAGTTTTGGGTTCACGTCCAGATACGGTCGATGTTATGTTTGGCGATTTTCGCTCACGACTTCACCAGAGTTTTGATTGTGCATCAAATCGTTTTTTCCCTGCCATCTCGATACATGCACCTTATTCAACCCATCCGATTTTGGCAAAAAATGCACTTAGTATCGCCAAAAAAGAGAGATTAAATGTCTCCACTCATTTTATGGAAAGTCCTGCGGAGCGTGCTTGGTTAGATAGTGGCACGGGGGAATTTGCTCAATTTTTCAATAACTTTTTGCCAAACGCAAGACCGCTAAGTAGTGCGATGGAGTATCTGGAGCTTTTTGATGGTATCTCCACACTTTTTACACACTGCACACAAGCCACGCCTGAAGAGCTAAACAAAATCATAAACGAAGGCTCATACATTACACATTGTCCAGTGTCTAACCGACTTTTAGGCGTTGGAAAACTTGATATCGAAACCCTTATGCAAAAAGATGTAGCATTTACGCTAGGAACGGATGGGCTTAGCTCCAACATATCGCTTAGCCTTTGGGATGAGATGCGTTTTGCCCTAATGATACACGACAAATCTTCTTTAGAGGAGATATCCAAAAATCTTATAAAAGCCTCTACATGTAACGCTGCGAAAGCTTTAAATCTTGCGTGTGGAAAGATTGAAAAAGGGCTTTGCGCAGATATGATTGCACTAACGCTACCTCAACATGTAGAAGATGAAAAACAGATACCCATACAGCTTATACTACATACCAAAAAAACACATTGGACTATTATTGATGGAGAAATAAAATGTTAACGATAATTAAAGCACCGTTTTTGTGGCTAGGAGCCATATTGAACTACATCCAAAATCATTTTAAAGCGATGATTTTTATACTGCTATTGGTGCTTATATTTGGTGCACAAGATGAGTTAAGCAACCCAAATCTTGCTATTGTTAAGATTGAGGGGGAGATTTTAAACACTGAAGATATTTTAGAGGCAGTTGAAAAAGCCGAAAAAAATGACAACATAAAAGGCGTACTCTTACATGTAGACTCTCCAGGTGGTGCTTTGGCTCCTTCTATTGAGCTTTCAATGGCAATAAAACGCTTAAAAACCAAAAAACCAGTAGTTGCATATGCTGGCGGAAGTATGACTAGTGGAAGCTACTATGCCTCCATATGGGCGGATTACATTATCGCAAATCCTGGTGCTTTTATAGGCTCTATCGGTGTGCTTTTTCAAGCACCAAACATAAAAGAGCTTGCCACAAAACTCGGAATATCTGAGCAAATCGTTACCGCTGGAGAGTACAAGCAGATGGGCACTTTTACAAGAGAGTGGACACAAAAAGAGAAAGATGCACTAAAGGAACTCATTGACGATGCATATACACTTTTTGTAAAAGATGTTAGCGAAGCAAGAGGGTTAGATGTAAGCAAGTCCGACACATTTGCCAATGCCAAAGTTTTTATCGCTCAAAAAGCCCTAAATGTTAAGCTGATTGATGAGATTGGCTCTATAAGTGAGGCTAAGAAAAAAGTCGAAGTGTTAGCGATGGTTAAAAATCCAGTATGGGAAAAACCTGACTCTGTAGAAAAATGGATGAAAAAGATTGAAAGTAGTAGTAGACTTCCGATTTTCAGCCTAATGGGATATATGAAGTAGAAAACTATTTTTTGTAATGTTTAACCAAAAGTTTAGCAATGCTTTTTGCCATAAAATTGTAGCCTTTTGCGTTGGGATGGACTTGGTCAGATTTTAACTCGGGAGAAACCATAATCTTCTCAAGCGTTTTATCTTCAATCGTCAGCCCTTTCTCTTTGGCTATCTCATAATAAAAAGAGGCGGTTTCAAAAGAGAGTATATCGTAGAGTGGAACGCCTATCAATAAAACGTATATCCCTCTTTTTTGTGCCATATCTACCATTTCACCAATATTGGCTTTGGCTTGCACTAAACCCTTTCTTTGCAAAATATCATTAGCCCCGTGGCACAAAAGTAATATATCTGGCTGGTACCTCTCAAGCAAAGAAGGCAATCTTGCAAGACCTTGTGAGCTTAACTCTCCAGAAATACCCTCATTAAAAACCTTTACATGTAAGAGTTCACTTAAAAGTGAGGGGTAGCTTTGCTCTGGCAAAACACCATATCCCGAGGTCAAGCTATCGCCGAATGCAAGAATCTTAGTCTGCCGAGATAATGAACTATTTTGCACGTCGGTTTTCCATGTTGATTGATAATATCTTACACCAAAAACTAAAATAACTAAGATTAAAATCGTTTTAAAAGAAAGAAGCTTCAAAATAGAGTCCTAGCATTTTCAACAAAAATCAAATAAATACCTAGTTTATACAACGATTCGAATTGGTGCAGGAGTTGTTAAAAAGATCGCTCTTAACCCTATAGCGACCATTTTTAAGCCTAACCAAAACATTGTTTTCACGTAATTTTTTAAATGTGTTTACAACAGTTGGCTTGCTAGCTCTTAACTCTTTTGCTATTTGATCATATGTTCCTATAAATTCACAATTCTCGGTTAAATTGTGTAACACATACTCAATAATGCGTGCTCGCTTTCCATCCAATGTTCCCAGTATATTTAAGACAAATTCCTCACAATTTATTTTTTTTATCATTTTTTCGCCTTTAAAAATAACCGATTTATCAGGATGCTCACGTTGTGATTATACTTCTACAAATATAAAACTATATTGAATACAAAATAATTACATTATAAAGTTTAATTAATTTTACTTGATGTATGATTACGTGTCTTTGAATAAAACAGTATTTTAAAAAGAGAAGCTAATGACTCAAAAAGACAAAAAATTTCAAATCGAGACACAGAGCGAACAGGCGTGTTTTAACATGCCTTGGAAAGTTTTAATGGCTAACTGCAAGCCTATAAATTTTGCACTTACATGCGAACAGATGCAGGGCAAGGTTTTTGAAGACAGGCACATACTCTTCTTGCAAGCAAACAACTATCAAGAATCTCATGAAATGGTGCTTCAACATCCAGATATAGCTGTTGTTTTTATTGATACTGCAAGCAAAGACCACAAAGAAGCACTTAAACTTATTAAAGCGATTCGAGAAACTTTACACAACACACTTACTCGTATTATTATTAGAGCAGTTCGACAAAATCCAATCTATGAACGTGAAATTATCGAAAACTACGATATTGACGACTATCAAACGCATATTAGCAACGATACTTTAAAGCTCTATTTAACACTAAAATCAGCCATCAAATCACACGCCTCTCTTGTAAATATTCAAGCAAATCAGGAAAAGCTTGCCATTTACGAGAAGATATTTAACGCCTCTTCGGATATGATGGCGGTAGTTGATAAAGATTTTAGACTTTGCGAAGTCAATAGTGCTTTTTGCAAACTTCTAAATACCTCCAAAGAGGAGATTGAGCATCAAAAACTCGAAGATTTTGTTAATAAGGAGCATTTTGAAAAAATAACCAAAGCCAATCTTATCAGTGCTTTTGCGGGCGAGAAAGTTCGTCTTCAAACATCAAGCTCTATAGACAAATTTTCAAACGGAAAAGTCCTACATGTTGATAAACACTACTATCCGATTGAAGACAAAAATGGAGTTATTAATTCTGTCATTATGAGCCTTAGAGATATTGAGGAGCTATATCACAGCAAAGAGAAAACATCACAACTTATGATGCAACACAACCAAAGCCTAGAGCAGATGCTTTTATCTTTGGTGGATATTACCGAAAAAAGGGATTCTTATACAGCAGGTCACGCTAAGAGAGTTGCACATTATTGTAAAATCATCGCTGATGCTATGGATATTGAAAAAAAAGAGGTTGATTTATTGTACGAATCAGCGATGTTGCACGATATAGGCAAAATAGTCACACCTGATGCCATTTTACTAAAACCCAGCAGACTTGATAAACTCGAATACAAATTGATTCAAGAGCATTTAATGGTTGGTTATGAAATCCTAAATCAAATATCTTTTTTTAAAAAGCACTCCGAAATCATAAGATACCACCACGAACGCTATGATGGCAAAGGCTATCCGCATGGTAAAAAAGCCGATGAGATACCGCTATTGTCGCATATTATGATTTTGGCAGATGCTTTTGATGCAATGACAAGCAACCGCATTTACAAAACAAGAAAAACAAAAGAAGAGGCTTTGGACGAGCTTGAAAAGTTAAGTGGTAGGCAGTTTCATCCAGATATCGTCTCGGTAGCACTTAGAATTTTACCTTCAGAAAATATTTGGACAGACTCAATAGAAAAAGAGCAGTTCCCACATACTAAAATCGAAGAAGAAAGAGTTGCATATTTTTTCAAAGACGCACTAACTGGAGCTTACAACGACAATTATCTCAATGCTATTTTGGTTAAAAACTCGCAGAACAAAGAGTACAATCGCATAAGTGTTTTTTACCTAAAAAACACCTCCCAATACAACAAAAAAAATGGCTGGGAAGATGGAAATGACTTTATCAGAGAGTTTGCACAAATCCTTATAAAACGCTATTGCGCAAATTTGGTTTTCAGGATTCACGGGGATGATTTTTTAGTTCTTGGAGGTAAAGAGCTTGAAGATGACCCATTTCCTCAAAATCTTATCCGTGCGTATAGCGACTCCGATATAACAATAGAATATCGACATGTTGGATTTAATAACATTATGATTTGCTCACTTAAAGATTTGAAGTGGATTGTCTAGGGTGTTGGATTTGATTTTTCTAGGGCTTTTGCTTTAAGTATCACTTGCGGTGTTTGAAGCTCAAAAATATCTCCCTCGTTAACTCTTTCTAGTGCAATCTTTTTACCGTCTTTTACCACTTGTGCATAACATGCTTTTAACTCACGTGTTGGCTCTTTAGAGTGTAAAGCTATCGTAAAAGAAGATAGGATTTGCTCTTTTTTGGATATATTTTGTTTGGCTTGAAAACTTATTTGCTGATGAAACTGGAAAAGTTTTTGTGATTTTTCACGAAACAACATGCTCATACGCTCATCGTATTGACGTTTTAAAAGATTGATTTCACTGCGCCATAAAGAGAGTTTTTCATCAATGGAACGCTTTGCAAATTGCATTTTAAGCTGGGCTAAACTCTCCATTTTTGAACGCAAAAGCCTTGCAAAGAGGCTGTTCATCTGCTCCATCATCCCATCAACGCGAAGTAGCATTTCACTTTTATCGGGCAATATCATCTCCATCGCCGCCGAAGGAGTTGGTGCTCTAAGGTCTGCTATAAAATCACTTATCACATAATCTATCTCATGTCCCACCGCAGAAACAACAGGCGTCTTACATGTAAAGAGTGCGTCTGCTACTATCTCTTCATTGAACGCCCACAAATCCTCTATACTACCACCGCCTCTGCCCACAACTATAACATCTACATGTAGGCTATCGGCAAGTGCGATATTTGAAGCGATAGAGTTCTTTGCACCCTCGCCTTGCACTAAAGTATCTATCAAAGTTATCTTAAGAAGTGGCCAACGATTTGTCGCCACACGAATCATATCTTGCAACGCCGCACCTGTGCCTGAAGTTACCAATGCGATGTGCTTAACCACCTTTGGTAAAGCTTTTTTACGCCCTGCTTCAAAATAGCCCTTAGCGCTTAGCTTTGCTTTGAGTTGCTCATAAGCTTTTGCCAAAGCACCACTTCCTGAAGGCTCAAGACTAAGACAGTTTATCTGATAACTTCCCCGTGGAGCAAATACTGAAATAGAGCCGTGAATGACGACAGCCATCCCCTCTTCTACTTGAAATTTTAAGGATTTTGTATTGCCTTTAAACATCACACATGAGATAGAAGAATCGCTATCTTTAAGGGTAAAATATAGATGCCCAGAGCTATGATAAGTAGGTCTGGATACTTCGCCCTCCACGCTTACATGTAAGAAAGTACTCTCAAGAAGTGATTTTATTTGGTTATTAAGGCTAGAGACGCTTTGAGGTTGGCTCATCGTTTTTTGGCAATAACCAAAGTCGATATATCCATAGAAAAACTTTTGACAAACTCTGTTTCAAACCCTGCGATATCTAGCTCTTTTTGAAGCATCGAAGAGGTTAAAAAACCTTCAATAGAGTTTGGCAGATACTCATAGGCTTCTTTGTTTTTAGAGATAAATCCGCCCAAAAATGGCAAAATTTTATTCATATAAAAATCTTTAACGCCAAAGAAAAAGCCTTTTTTGTCATCTTTGGTAAACTCTAAGATAACCACATAACCGCCTTGTTTTACCACACGAGCAAACTCACTAAAAGCATCTTGGCGACGTACTACATTTCGGATGCCGTAGCTTATGCTTAAGATATCTGCACTTGCATCTGCAATAGGCAAAGAGGTTGCTTCAGAGATGACAAATTCAAATTCTGGAAATTTTTGCTTGCCCACATCAGTCATGCCAACTGAAGGGTCAACCCCCAAAATCTTCCCAATCTCACGTCCCGCTTTTTTGGCTTGTTTCGCCCAATACCCCATCATATCGCCTGTGCCACATGCCACATCAACGATAAGCTCTATAGGCTTAGCGTAGCGTGAGAAAGTCTCATCACAAGCCCTTTTTCGCCATTGGATATCGATACCCATACTTAAAACTCGGTTAGCCCTATCGTAGGTTCCTGCGATGTCATCAAACATCTTGACTATCTTCTTTTGCTTGTCCTGTTCTTCCAAAAAAAATCCTTATCTGTCTGTCATTAAAAAATATTGGCGATTTGCTTGGCTATCTTATGTTCCAAAACTGGAATAGCCTCTTCAAAGCTCAAATCCATCTTGACCGCTTCGCCAACCACAACAGTTCGATGCTCTATATAGTCACCTTGAAACGACTGGGTTGTTCCGCCACCCAAATAGCTACTTCTGCCATAATCGTAACTGTCGATTTTTGCACTTCCCGACGAAACTGAGCTACTTGAAAGAACCCTCTCTATTGTTTTTTCACGCACAGAAACATCTACTTGCATTTGATAAATCGTATCTTCACTGGTGTTTGCTATAAAACCGCCCAAAAGTGCACCCAAAATACCAGCACCCAAAACAGAACGTCCGCTACCAGCACCAGAGTTTAGCACCAAACCAGCCATACCACCCATGATAGCACCTTGCGAAGTAGAGTTTTCACGCAACTTATCAAGGTATAAAACATTTGCCATCAAAACATAGTTTGCATCATCTGGGTTGGTTACGATGCTGTAACCACGGGCATAGAGAACCTCTACAATCTTATGCTCCAGCTGAACAGGATGAGAGCTTGTGTTTTTGACATAAACAAACACGCTTCTTCTGTCTTGAGAAGGCGGTGTCATAAAAATACTTTTTGACATAGTAGAGGAGACTTTAAGTTCAGATGTTGCACAACCTGAAAATACAAACAGTAACAAGAATGGCAAAACCAACATACCAATCACTTTTTTCATAACTATCCTCTTTTAAAATGCAAATTAAGCCGTTTTGGCTATTGCGCTTTTTAGTTTTTTAACAACGCAAGAATCTTTGCTCTTGCTCATCTCTTTTACAAAAAACAGTATCGGCATATTACCCTCTTTGGATAAATAAAAATTCCCATACTCACTAAGAAAAAATTTCAAATCCAATAAAAGCTCTTCGTAATCTTTAGTTCCGACAAAAGCTATAAATCTTTTTCCTTTTTTTTCAATCAAATATGACTCAATCTCCAAAAATCTCCAAAAACAACACTCAACGATTCTTTGGTCAAAAACCTTTTTTGAAAGACTCAAAATCTCTTTTATGTTTTGAACTCGCTCCAAAATCTTAACCAAAGCCTTTTTTTTACCTTGGGCAAACTTGATGGCATATTTTTCAAAAAACTGAACCTCTCGATAGAGCAAAATTCTAAGAACTTTGTGCGTATTCATTCCACCCAAAAAGGCAAAATCCAATTTTTTAGAGCCTATCGTATCACACTTTTTAAACACATCTTCAAGCTCAAAATCATAAGAGCTTGGCAATCCAAAAAGTGCTAGATTTTTATTTTTATATCTCTCATCTTCCGTTGCATCATACAAAACTTCTATTTTGTTATCTAAGCAAAAAGTGCTTGCTAAACGCAAAGATGTAAACTCAACTTCCAATGTAGCAAATCCACGAAATGGCTTTTTGTAGATATCTACGATATATTTTTCGCTCTGCTCAAGGGTAAATATATAGCGAGTTTTAACGATAGGATTGCCGAGTATTTTTTTCATCGCTTTTTTGAAAAAACTCTTTTTAACTATCTTCTCTTCCTCTTTGCGCACAAGTCCTTCGCCAAACTTTCTGCCCCATATGTAGATATCTCCAGACATTCTAACACGCTCTTCCATATCACGTGAGATTTTTGTATAAACTTGCACTATAGCCTGTTTTTCAAGATGTACAGCCAATTTTTTAAGATAACTCAGAGCCTTTTGGGGACTCTTGAGTACAAATTTTCGCTCAATCTCACATGTATGCATAGCATCTTCTTTTTTAAATAATTAGAACTGTTTTTCCATCACTGGAATAACCTGTTTTTTACGGCTCAGAACCCCATCAACCCACATTTGATGATTTTCAAGTTTTTTGCCAAATGCACTCTCAACCTTACTCTCATCGTCACTTACAACTAAAAACTGCGAACCCTCGGTAATGATATCGGTCAATAAAAGCATAACAGTATGTCTTCCGCCTTCGGCTTTATATGCTTTCATATCGGCAAAAAGTGCCTCTTTCATATCGTCAAACACTTTCAAGTCCACAACTTCAAGCTGACCGATGCCTATCTTGTTTCCACCCATCTCAAAATCTTTATAATCACGCAATAATAAAGTTCTAGGAGTTGCTCCTTTTACTGCGGATTTGACCAAAAACATCTCCATACCCAAAGCTTTAAAGTCTTCAACGCCTGCGATTTGTGCTAGCTCTTTAACCGCTTTAGTATCGGCTTTTGTACATGTAGGGGATTTGAACAAAACCGTATCGCTTAGGATTGCCAACATCATGGCACCTGCTATATTTTTTGGAATCTCCACCTTGTGGTGCTCAAACATCTCCTTAACAATCGTACATGTACATCCCACAGGTCGTATCCAGCACTCAAGCGGTGTAGAAGTTGTTATATCGCCTAGTTTATGATGGTCAACGATGCCTAAGATATTTGTCTCTTTGAGATTATGTGGTGCTTGCGCTAGGTCTGAATAGTCTGTTATGTAAAGATTTTCGCCTGAAAAGTCATTTTTAAGTTCAGGCTTTTCAAGCCCAAAAGTACTTAAAACAAACTCGCTCTCAGGACTCAATCCTCCTTGACAAGCTGGAATACATGGCTCTCCTATTTGAGTTTTAAGATATGCCAACGCAATAGCCGAGCAAACACTGTCTGTATCGGGATTTATATGTCCACATGCATAGGTTTTCATTAAAAATTTCCTTGAAGTTTTTTAGGATTATTATAGCGGATTATCTTTTTTTAGACCTTTAAGCTGTATCTTTGCTGTGCAGTCCATTTAAACTAGAGTTTTTTCTTTTTAAAGCTATGGTATCATTTTAAAATAATATTTTAAAGGGCTATCATGTCTTGCAAAACCCCTCAACGTCAACATCCGCTTGTGCTTTTTGCCTCTTTTATTATCATCATCGCTGGTATGCGAACCGCTCAAGAGATTGTCGCCCCTATTTTGTTGGCAATATTTATAGCTGTTATAGCTGCACCTGCTGTTTTTTGGCTTCAAAACAAAGGATTGCCACGACTTGTAGCTTTTTTTATGGTTGCACTCGGCGTTGTTGGCATTTTGAGCATTATGGTTATCATGATAGGAAACGCTCTTGATACTTTTATTAGCCAGCTTCCAAACTTTCAAGACCGCCTTATGTCGCTACTACAAAAAGCAAATGCTTTTTTTCCAAACAATGGAGCAGAAATTGACTTTTTGCAAACGCCAGAGTATCTCCAACCAGCACAACTTTTAAGCACAACAACGAGCATACTTCGCTCTCTTAGCAAACTTCTCTCAAGCTCTTTTTTAATCTTTTTGATTGTCGCTTTTATCCTCTTTGAGACAACAAGTTTGCGAGTAAAAATGCGTCTGCTTTTAGGCAACGACTCAAAAGAGACAGAGGGAATTATGAATTTTATAGAAAACCTCAAACACTATTTGCTTATAAAATCCATCTCAAGTCTTGCAACGGGCATTATCATAGGTTTGTTATTGTGGGTTTTTGGAGTTAAATATGCCATACTTTTTGGTCTTATCGCATTTTTGCTCAACTACATTCCAGCTATTGGCTCTATTGTTGCATCTATTCCTGCGATTTTGGTTTCACTTATCGAATACGACACCTCAACAACAGTGGCTGTTATCGCCATTTTTCTTGTCGTAAATGTTCTTATTGGAAATATTTTGGAGCCTCGATTTTTAGGCAAAGGGCTTGGACTTTCTCCTTTGGTTGTGCTTTTGTCGCTTATTTTTTGGGGCTGGGTTTTGGGACCTATCGGAATGTTTTTAGCAGTACCTATCACTATGTCCATCGCTATGGCACTGCACACCCTTCCACGCACAAAATGGATAGCTATACTCTTGAGTAGCTAGGGTTTCTCGATGATAGACGGTAGCTTTTTTGGATTTTTTATCCGAAAACGCTTTTGGATAGTTGCTTGTCCGAAAACAATTTCGATATCTGACTTGCTTACCCCAAACTCTTTTGCTAAAAACTTTATCATGTGTTCAGTCGCCTTTCCATCTTCTGGAGCAGATGTAACGCTGACTTTGAGTTTATCGCCCATTGGCTTACCGATAGCGTCTTTTTTGGCACTTGGTTTACCCAAAATATTTAAAACCAAAACATCCTCATCCCATCTGTAAAAACTACTATTTAAATCAGACATAACTTTTTACCATATCGCCCCGCCAAAATGAGAAAGTATTTTGTCATCTTTTGTTAAAAGTGGACTGCCTTTTGCCATAGCATATACTACATGGGTATCTAAATAAAGGGCTTCCATCCGTCCTCCCAATCCACATTGATAAGGTCTTTATCTTCTGCTGAGGTGATTTTTTTAGGAATGATATTGTCAAATCGTAAAGGACGTTTTTGAGCAACTATACGCAAAATCTGTCCCTTACGTGAAATCTCGATAAGTTCACCTTTTTCGAGGACGCTATCAAGAAGATTGTAAAGATTTTCCCTAAGTTTTGAAGGAGTAACAACCATGATAAAGCTCCTTTGCAAAGTTTTACCAAATCATACATTGGCGTACGTTAATAGTCAATAAGCGTACGCTATGTTTTGGAAAAAGTTAAAAATGAAGCTCCCTTTTTAACTTTAAAATAAAACTTTTTTTACTTGATAGATTAATATACAGTTAAATTGAATCTATCCACGATTTCTATGCCATGCATTTTTGCTAAATTCATGGCATTTTGATTAAAACTTGAATTTGTAATAGCCATTAACTTTGTTGGTTTATAAAATTCTCTTGCTTCTGTATGCAATTGATATATTGCTTGTTTATCAAAAACATTATTTGCAGATGAATGTTTACATTGTATAGCAATTATCTCTTCATTTTTGATTGCAATATTTATAAATAGGCTTTTAAAATACTCGCTTAATATATTCGTTCTATAATTGATTTTTGTAGCAAAATTGTGCTACAATTTAAAAAAATAAGGAGTTAACATGGCACTTGAAGCAACCATAAGAGCTAGATGCGATGTAGAGTTGAAAAATTCAGCAGAAGCTATCTTTAAACAACTTGGCATTAGCACTTCACAAGCAATCAATATGTTTTTAGCCAAAGTAAAAAGCGAAAATGGCATCCCTTTTGAACTCAAAATTCCCAACGAAAAAACAGCACAAGTTATGAATGAGGTTTTGAAGGGAATCAATATGGAGGAAACCTCTATCGAGCAATTGAAAGCGGAATTTGAAAGCCAAAAACATGCTAAGCATTAAGAGGCATAAACAGTTTACGAAAGACTTTTCACATTCAAAAATGAGCGAAAAGCATTTTGTAAAGTTTATCGTCTATACAGCTAGAATCATCCAAAATGAACCTTTACCACCAGAAGCGCTTGAGCATGCACTTGAAGGAAATTGGGCAAACTTTAGAGAGTTTCACATCAGCGGTGATTTGCTGGTCATATATAGGATTGATGAAAGCATACTCAACCTTGTGAGAATTGGCTCTCATGCGGAGTTGTTTGGGTAAAGTTTCTTTACATGTAAGGAAATATAGCTTTTTTTGTTGCAAAAAGTTAAAATTCAAGCTCCGACCCCTTTTAACTTACATGTAAAGAAAAATCAGAGCATTATATGCCACATTTTTCTTTGAAAAGTTTAAAGTTTAGACCTGACCCCTTTTAATCTTGGCTATTGCCAAAGAAATAATATTGAAAACACTCATGTTAGAGATTATCTTATAGTTGTATTTGAAGATAAGGTTATGACACTAAAATCTGAAAATGGATTTAGATTGGGAAATACTTTAATTTTTATTTAAAATATTTAATTCAAATTGTAATACTTAAATAATTGATAATTTTTCAACACTCATTCTAAAAGCCCCTATGCCACCAAGAATCATTGCTACTCCTGTTATGATACCAATATCTCCACTCATGTAAGAACCAAATGAAGAAACAATACCAAATATAATTATTAAAATAGCAAGTAAGTTTTTAATTTGATTTGTTGGATTGGGATATAGTTTTAATCCAACAACAACAAAGGCTAAGGCTGAAAATATACCACTTGCTCCTTGTGGCATACCTATATCAATAACAAAAAAACTTTCTGATATTTGGCCAAAATAAAAACCAAAAATACCTGCCAAAATGGAAGCCATAAATGCAATAGGTATAAATAATATTTTTCTAATAAAATCCATTTAATGTGCCCCCACAGTTGGTTTTACATTAGAAAAGAGTTTGATAAATGTTCTAAGTGCTTCATTCACTGCTTTGGCATCTGAAAATACTGCACCAACATCGTCATCCAACTTCACAATATTGACACCTTCTTGGTATGCTTTAGCATATTTTCCACGAATACCCTTACTAAAATCATATTCTGGCAACATCTCAATTTTTGTTTTCATTTTTGGTCCTCATATATCTTTTGTTCTTTTTTGGTTGCCTTTCGAGCCGAGATGATACGAATGCTCTCACTTTGCTCGATATGAACAACTATAAGCGTGCTTAAAGCTATCGACTTTCCTATCAAAATAAATCTATTTTCCTCTTGGGAATGCAAGGGGTCTTCTATCGTAATTGATAAAAAATCACCAAATACTGTGCTTGCTTCCTCAAATGAAATACAATGTTTTTACAGATTTGACAGTGCTTTTTTAGTATCCCATTCAAATTTCATCAATGCCTCCCAAATCTTAATATAATTATATCAAACTTCTCTTTTGATGTTGACTTTCTATCTCCTTATCACTCAACACTCCATTAGGGTCACGATACGGTATCCCCTCTTCAAAACTGCTAGATGTCGCTATTTTGGCAACAATCCCTTTGATGTCACTTCCCTCGATGTTGGCAAGGCTCACATCAAAGCCAGCTTGTCTTAGTCCGATTTGGCTTACATGTAAGGAAGTTGAGGCGACCAAAACGCCATCTGGTTTTAAAAGTTTTCGCAAAGCTTGAAAAAACTCCAGAGTTACGAGCGAGGCGTTATTGCTCTCCAAAAATGGGTCCAAAAAGATAACATCAAACGGCACGTTCAAAAGTCTCACACCATAACGTGCTTCGACGTTGAGAAAGTTGATATTTTCAAAAACCGATGTCGCAAAAAGACTCTCCAGCATCTCTACATGTAAAGACTCAAAAACAACTTTCACACTTTGTTTTAAAAGCATTCTGTTTTGCTCGATAGCACTTACATGTATAGCGTGTTGTGAGATTTGGTGTGAGATTTTCAGGGCTTCAAGCGTGTTATATCCCATACCAAAACCGATATCCAAAAGTCTCACATCGCCATTTTCTAGTCGCTCTTTTAACCCAGACCTTGCAACAAAAAGCTCTCTTGCTTGTCTATAAGCTCCAGCTTTTGGATGATAATAATCTCGATAATCTTCACTCCAAAACGTCACGCTTCCATCTTCAAGTTGTACTGTTTTTGGTTGTGTCAACTCCTTCGTTTCAACCACCTCAACTTCATCGCCTTGTTTTATGCCTCGATAGTGCATCGTTTTAGCGATATATTCTCCAAATTGCCCTTTGTGCATCTTCCAAAGTGGAGCGATAAGCTCACGTTTTGGAGTATCGGTCGAAAAGCGAACAATAGAAATATTTGAGGGAATTCGCCTTAGGATTTCGATAATTTCTTCTGCGTATTCATATTCGTCAAAAGTTTTAAATGGCTCTTGAGTATACTGACTTGCAAGTTGGGTATGCTCAATGATGTGAAGATTGTGTATCTTGATACCATCGATGCCAAGTTTAACAAGCTCATCAACGCTATAAAGCCAATCTTTTCGCTCCTCGTCTGGCAACCCCACGATGATATGAGCAAAAACTTTCAAACCCTTTACGTGTAAACGCTCAATAGCGTCAATCGAACACGCTTTATCGTGCCCACGATTGATGGCAAAAAGAGTTTTATCACTCATGCTTTGCACGCCTAGCTCAACATAGACATCGATTTTTTGATTGAGTTCTTGCAAAAAATCCAGCGTTTGCTCACTTAAACAATCTGGTCTCGTTCCTACATGTAAAGCCTTAAAAGGATAAAAAGATAAAAGTTTTTCATAGACCTCTTTTTGCTTTAAAACAGAGGCAAATGTTCCAGTGTAAGCTTGAAGATAGAGTGAAAATGATTTGGCTTTGTAGCGTTTTTTAGCAAAAGCGATAGCTTTTTGTATCTGCTCTTCTATGTTTTTGGCATCTTTTGTTTGAGCCGAACGCACACCATGTTCAGGACAGAAAGTACACCCTCCGCTGCCATCAACTGCTCGATTTGGGCAACCAAAATCCACATCCACAGGAACACTAAAAAGTGGCTCTTTATAGCGTTGACGCATATACTCTTTGTAAGAAAAATATACCTCTTTAAGAGCCATTTTTATATTATCCGAAAAACGGCAGACGTTTTTTTACAGCCTCTAGTGCTATAGATACAACCAAACAAATACCCAAAAGTACCGCAAAAATCAAAACAGGATTTTTAAAATAATATATAGCCTCGCCCCAATAGTAGTAGTAGATAAAAGTGTGAAATAAAAAGATATTGAACGAGTGAACTCCTATAAATTCCAAGGCACGTCTTATCCAAGCCGATGACACAACAGCTTCAGTTGTTAGCAAAACAACAACCACAGCAAACAGTGCATCTATCTTTATACCATCGAATATATAGCCATTTTGTCTATAATACGCCACGCCTATTAACGCTAACACTAACACGACAAAACGCCAAAAACCGAGCGTTTGTAGTTTATCGAAGATATATGAAAAGCCGTTTGTCTGAGAAAGATAAATGCCCACAGCAAAAGGAAATATCCAATCATTAAGCACAGGCAAATCTGTAAACAAAATACAAGCACTCAAAACTAACACTGTTATCGGAAAGTGCTTCAAAGATAGATTAAGCAGAGGAAAAATAAGATACAAAGCAACGATCAAACTCATAAACCACCACGTTGCGTTATAACCATATCCAACGTCGCTAAACATATGAAGTCCGAGCATCTGAACACCAAATTTTGCAAGAGCATATTCACCAAAAACACTCTGCAATGTCCGTCCCATAAAAAACACGCCAATAGGCACAAAAATTAGAGCGATAAACCAATACGTTGAGTAGAGTTTCACGACTCGTCTTTTGTAAAACGACCATAACTGCAAGGGCTTATTTTTAACCGACTCAGCAAGTCCATAGCCACTCAGCACCACATAAATCGCTACACAGACTTTTGCCAAAAGTGCGCTTTGATGAACAATAAAACCATATTGAGGCATCTCATAAAAAAGATGGTGCCAGAGTATCAACATCAATGCAAAACCCTTGCTTGCATTGGTAATGGAAACGTCAAATTTAAGCGTACTCATCGGTTTTTCCTTAGGATATTTTTTTACCATTTATCAAAACAGGAGCATATCTAAGTGCCCACAAAACAAACAACAAAACCCAAAAAGTCATAGATGCATCGAACAGCCAAAGCATTTTCAAATCATACCCGATTGCCATCGAATACATAGCGCGACTTAGCAAAACAACTTGTGTTAAAACAAACAGAAAAACAGCGTATCTGTCGGCATGTGGAGCTTGTTTTGAATGACCCAGCGCAACCCGAGTTCCAAAACCTACCAAAACAGTTGTTAAAAATCCAAGCGCAACAAGATGTTCGCCAAAATACAAAAAGCTTCTCTGCATGTAAGATTCAAATGAGCCTATAAGCAAACCTATTGGTAGCCAAAATAAAGCAATGTGCAATACCCATAAAATAGCAGGAGAGCTAAATGGCGAAAGCTTCCAGCGTAGTATCTCCTTTAATAAAAATATCGCCAAAATGACATCTATTGCCATCTTTAAAAAAGAGATATCAAGCGAAATCGCCACCGTCTTAAATGCAAACAAAACAAAAACCAATGGAAGAAAAGTACTATTTTTTTCTGCTAAAGAGTGTGAGAAAAAAGGTATCATCCTTTGAGCCACAACAAATGCCAAAAAAATGCTATACATCCAAAAAGCATTGCTCCACGCAACCTCATACCATGCAACATTTTGCTGATTTGCATCCATTAAAAAACCATACACAAATAAAGCGTGAGAAGATAGTCCAAAAGAGTGGGCGATAAGTATCCAAAATGGGTCTTTCTTAAGTGTTGCTTTGCCGTATCTGTGCATCTCAAAAAGTTTATACACAACCCTTGTTTGGGCAAAAAGTAAAATAACAACACCAGCCAAAAAAAGATATATAGAAAAAATCACGCCACATGTAACAAAAAAAGAGCCTACTTGATACATGTAAAAAATGGGTATATAGAACTCTTTTTTAACCGCTTCGCCAGCACAAAATTTTGAAAAAACTGTAAGCAAAAAGCCATGGAAAAAGTGGCTAAAAACGATAAAAATCAAGCTATACGTGTGAAAATGTGAAGGGCTCACATGTAGAGGCAAAACGCCCTTATACGCTACTCCAAAAACAACCATAGATACGACCGCCCAAACAATGCCGAACACAAAAAAAGGTTGATGGACTTGAGAGAGAAAATACCCCTTTGTGCCCTCTTTTAAAGGAGGTGTTGGCGGAGTGATTGTAAATTTTTTCATGGTTTTCCTTCTTTATATTAGCGTTGAAAAAATAAGATAAAAAGACAAAATCCACAAAGCCACATGTAGGATTTTTTTATACAACGTTTCATCTATCTTGTCTTGCATTTTGCTTCCTAGTACAAATCCAAAAAGCGCCAACAAGATAAGCGGGAGGATAAAAACAATATTTTGAGCATTAAAACTGCCATTGATGCCAAACATTAAAGCCTGAACAAACTTATTTGAGAGAAAACAAAAATTCATAACGCCTATGGATTTTTTCTTCTCTAGCTTAAATTCTAAAACCAAAATGATAAGAACCGGTATCATAATATTAGCTATACCGCCCACCAAGCCACTTAAAAAACCCATTACGCAAGTTGTTATTTGCCTGTTTCGCTCTACCTGTAGGGTCAAAGAGATATTAAGCTTTTGTCTATTGAGATACAAAAGTATAACCAACGCCAAAAGCAACTTGTAATAATCTGTATAAAAAAAGACGAGAACTGTAGCACCGGCAATACTTCCGCATAAAACAGAGAATATCAACAGTTTATACTCTTTAAAAATGCCAAAAACAGAGTTGTCTCTTTTGATACTTGAGCCATTAACAACAATAGTTGGCAACAGTGTATAAAGTACCGCTTTTTTCAAGTCCATAAAAGTAGCTAGAAGTGGAGTAGCTATCATCGGGAAGCCAAATCCGAGAACTCCATGGATTATGCCAGAAAAAAGAACGATTAAAGCTTCTGCAATAAAAAATTCACTCATTGCGATAAAACCAACTCATCTTATCCGTTTCAATTTGGCAAGAAAAAATCTCTTGCACTGGTGGCAAGACAATCTTTTCTCCCTCTTTGTTTTCAAAAGAGCGAAATATTAAAAACCATCGAAGTTGTTTTTCAAGCACATCTAGCATATTTTGCCCACCTTCAACCATAACCATTTTGTAGTTTTTTATTTTATCCAAAGAGTTTTCAATAAATACTTTTCGATTCTCTACACCAAAAAGAGGAATTGTTTTATCAAAATTTTTATGGTGCGAGTAAATCAAAATATCGGGTGCTTTTCCATCGCACAATCTCGCATCTAAAATCGGTCTATCGGTTCGCACGGTATTGCCACCAATAACGAGCAAATCGCACTTATCGCGTAATTGATGAACTCTTTTTCTTGATGCTTCACAACTGATAATTCCACCTTTTGCAACACCATTTGCACTCAAGGCGATTTTAAAAAATACAAAAGGCTCCTCTTTTTGCCAAGCCATAAAAGGCTCCAAAAGCATATCGCACTCTTTTTCAAGACAGCCATAAACAACCTCAACACCTTTGCTTTTTAAAAAATCTCCGCCACCTCTAGCCTCTTTTGTTCTATCCAAAGAGCCGATAACCACTTTTTTAAATCCCAAATCATAAATCAACTGGGAACAAGGCGGTGTTTTTCCGTAGTGATTGCAAGGCTCTAGTGTTACATGTAAGATGAGATTGTGAAAAAGATTTTGGTGGTTTGTCTTTAAAAAATTATGAAGTTGCGAAGAATCCTCGATAGAGTCGATAAGATGGTCATTTGAAAGAGATTTGTAAGCCTCTTTTAGGGCTTCAACCTCTGCGTGAGGCAAACCAGAACGCCGATGTGCTCCGATTCCAAGGATTTTCCCATCTTCATCGCTAACAACTGCACCAACGGCTGGATTTGGAAAAGTCAATCCTTGATATGCCCATGCGACATTCAAGGCGACTCGCATCAAGTTATGGTCGTTTTGCTCTACCATTCAAAGTAAGTTCTTGCTTTTTCAATATCGCTTAAATTTATACGCATCTTCTCGCCATTATCCAAAACCAAGACAATAGCACTGTTTTCATACGACTCCAAAATGGCGATTATTTTTTCTTTATTGGTAAGTTTAATTTTTACTTTTTCCCCCAAAGATGCTTTGAAGTGCTCTGGCTTTAAGAGTTTTCTCTCAACCCCTGGAGAGCTTATTTCAAGTGTATATTCGCCATCCAAAGGAGGCTCAACATCAAAAATAGGAGATAAAATTCTACTTACATGTGCACAATCATCTAGCGTAACGCCTTTTTTAGAAGTTATATAGATACGAAAAATTCTTTTTTCAAACTCACTCGTTACTTCATAATCATACAGCGACACATGGCACTGCTCAATCAATTTTGATAAGTTTTCTTCGCTAATCATCGCTTTTTTTGCCTTTTTTTAACTCTTCTTCTACTTTTGCAAAAAGTGCATCCATCTTGTTTTGCTTCTCAAGAGTGTCATCAAATTTAAATTTAAAATTTGGACAACGAAACCACCCCTCAGCTTGCATACAGTGATTTTGAATGACTCTTTTTACTTTGTCAAGATGATTTAAAATATACGCTCTCTCTTTGGCATCATACATCATAGGGTCTACATAAACAGTAGCATCATACTTGCCTCTACTGCACTCCACCTCAACCACGCAAACACCACGTAGCATCTCATCATCAAGCGTTGCAAGCGCCTCAGGAATCAACTCTCTTAAAACACTCTCAGTACGTTGAATCTTTATGCTTTTGTCCATCATAGTTTTGCTTTTTCTTCAACCTCTTTAAAGCTTTCAATATAATCGCCAACCTTCATACCGCTAAAGCCTTCAATTCCAACACCACACTCGTAACCTTTGGTAACTTCTCTAACATCATCTTTAAAACGCTTCAACGAAGAGACAGAACCCTCGTGAACGATAACACCATCACGAATAACTCTTATTTTTACACCACGGTTGATAGTGCCATCTGTTACGATACATCCAGCGATAAATCCGAGTTTTGGCACAGAAAATACTTCACGAACTTGTGCTTGACCGATATTTTCTTCACGCATAACTGGAGCCATCATACCAGTAACTACGCCTGTTATGTCATCAATCAAATCATAAATAATATTGTAAGTTCGTATATCCACGCCGAGTGTTTTTGCCTTTTCTTTGACAATACCAGTTGGTCGTACATGGAAACCCAAGATAATACAGTTTGAACTTGCACTCGCCATTGCCACGTCGCTCTCGGTAATGCCACCAACACCTGAGCTTATAATGTTCACTTTTGTTTCAGCATTTCTGATTTTCTCTAAACTTCCCTTGATTGCCTCCAAACTTCCTTGAACATCGGCTTTTACGATAACTGGTAATGTTTTTAACGCACCTTCGGCTATCATATCGCCAAGATCATCAAGGCTAACTTTGGTAGTTTTCGAAAGCTCTTTTTGACGCAAATATTCTGCTTTTTTCTTAGCAAACTCTCGTGCTATCTTGTCACTCTTGACACTTATAAGTGTTTCGCCAGCAGATGGAACCTCACTCAATCCCAAAACAACAACAGGCTCTCCAGGAATAGCCTCTTTAACAACTTTGCCGGTATCACTCAAAAGAGCTTTTACTTTTCCAAATGCCACTCCAGCAACTACAATATCTCCAACTCTTATCGTGCCATCTTGCACTACGATAGTCGCCACAGGACCTCTTCCTTTTTCAAGTGAGCTCTCTATAACGGTACCTTTAACATCTTTTTTCGGATTGGCTTTAAGCTCTAGCATATCTGCTTGTATCAATATTACCTCTAAAAGGTCTTCGATTCCCATTCCTGTTTTCGCAGAAACTGGCACAAACTCATACTCTCCACCCCACTCAACAGGGTTTATGCCCATCTCGGCAAGTTGTGCTTTTACTAAGTCTGGATTGGCCGCTTCTTTGTCCATTTTATTAACTGCAATGATTATAGGAACACCTGCTGATTTTGCATGCTCAACTGCCTCTTTTGTTTGAGGTTTTACACCATCATCTGCCGCAACCACAACGATAACAATATCTGTTACCTTTGCACCACGAGAACGCATCTCGGTAAAGGCTTCGTGACCAGGAGTATCGATGAAAGTAATTTTTCTTCCATTTTTCTCAACCATATAAGCACCAACATGTTGCGTAATACCACCAGCCTCGCCAGCAGCTACTTTAGCACTTCTTATATAGTCCAAAAGTGATGTTTTACCATGGTCTACATGTCCCATAATGGTTACAACTGGGGCTCTTTCGATATCATCACTATTGTCTTGATTTTCTTCATAAACTTTAACATAGTCAAACGCTTCTTGATTGTTTACTGTAACTACGCTAACTTCAAATGCTTCCGCCAAAATCTCTATAGAATCTTTATCCAAAAAGTCATTTTTAGTACACATAACACCAAGGTTAAAAAGCTCTCTGATTACATCGCTAGGTTGTTTATTTATCTTTTCGGCAAACTCGTACACACGAATATCTTCTGGTATCTCAATCGCATCCACCGCAGCAGAGTCTTGAGTTAGGGTTGGTCTTCTGCGTCTTTTTTTGGTTTGTCTTTGAATGCCTTGCATAACAAAGTTGGTTTTTTTTGTAGTTCGTATCTGCGTAGGGTCGATTACTTTTTTCTTTTTAGCCTCTTCGTTTTTATCCACATAAGTACTAAAGTCCGGCAAAACAACTACATTTTCCTCTAGATCAATCTCTACATCTCGCATATCCACATCAAAAGAGATATCAATTTTCTCAACATTTGTAGTTTTTCTCTCTGCAGGTGCTTTTTTTATCTTCTTTTTCTTCTTGGCCATCTCTTGCTGTGTTGTATTAAAAACTGACTCCATGGTTCTAGGCTTATTTAAGCTAGCCGAATAAGAGCCGTAAGAAGAAGGTGCTGGGCTATACTGCTCTGCCTCTTTTGCTTCAACTTCTGGTTTCTTTTTCTTAACAATTACCAATCCTCTTCGTTTTCGCACATTGGTAGCCTCAGATATATCTAGAGATTGCTCTTGAGCTTCTTCTTCAACTACCTGCTCTTGTACTACTTTTTTTGGCTCAATTGTTTTAGTTTTTATCTCTTTGGCAACAGGCTTTGACTCGGTTTTTGGTTTTTCTTTGGGCTTTTCTTGAGCCTTTTTCTCTTCCTCTTTGGGAGACTTTACTTCTGGTGTCGGTTTTGAATTTCCCACATATTCGCCTGTAAGCACGTAGTTCATCAATGCTTCAGCCTCTTCAGGACTGATTGCGGAAGAGGCCTTCACATCTAATCCTATCTCTACTGCCTTTTCTGCCACATCTTTGCTTTTGATGCCTAGCTCTTTTGCTATTTCGTGAATACGCACCTTATCCATTCGTACCAATCTCCTTCAAAATTATCCCAAACTCTGCAATGCTTTTGTGATTTTTTTTGCATTTATTATTTAATATTTTTATAAGCCGCTTATCATTTTTATCTATGCAATCTGCGCAAAGATAAAAACTTCTACCGATTTTAGTAAATCCAACCAGTTCTCCCTCTTGTGCTTGCAATCTTAAAAGAGTATCTTGAGCACCTCTTTGCTTGCAAACAATACACATTCGCATGGGCTTATTAATTTTAGCCATTGATTATATCGAAACTTATCTGTTTTTCAGCTTTGAGTTATCTCAAAGCCGTTATTGTCAAAATCGAATTCCTCGACTCTAAACATTTCAAATTCGCTTTTAAGTGCCACGACCAACCTTTGAGCATCCTCTTCTTTTGCTAGATTGAAAAACGAAGAACCACTACCAGAAAGGGTGCTCATTAAAGCACCACAATCTAGTGCCACATCCCTAACCTTAAACAACTCTCTCATCTGCTTCATCCTTCTATATTCGTGCATACAATCCCTAGAAGCATCTCTTAACATATCCCAATTTTCACTCATAAACGCTGCACTTAGCACGGAGGCTCTTGATAGATTGTAGACCACATTTTTCATAGAATACACCTTAGGTAGTTGCATTCTAGAGTGTGCAGTTGACATGGAGCGATCAGGAATAACCATAACTGCTTTAATCTCACTACTCAAAGGCTTTCGTATTGTTTTTACTTTTTTGTCCTCCACTAAAGAGGCTGTAAATCCACCATATACTGCTGGTGCAATATTGTCAGGATGCGATTCGTATACTAAGGCTCTGTTTAGGACAGCGTCTTTATCGACTTTGAGTCCAGCCATCTCATATGCGCTAGCTATAGCTCCTACTATAACTGCTGAGCTACTGCCCATACCTCTTGAAAAAGGAATTTTATTTTCAAACTCAAATCTAAAAGGCTCTTTTTTACCTCTAAGCTCTTGATAAACCTCATAAAAAATAGATACAAAAATATTGTTTTTTTTCAGTTTTATATTCTCTTCGCCCTCGCCTCTAATAGAAACGCTGTAGTAGCCTGAGGGCTTAATTTGAACATTATTGTAAAGGGCTATTGCCAATCCTAAACAGTCAAATCCAGGTCCTAGATTGGCACTGGTGGCTGGTATTCTTATCTTCAATCAACTTCTCCTAAACCGCTGGAAGTACATATAGAGGCTCAATCTCTTGGTTGAAAAGCGTTTCGTCTAAACACTCAGGCAAAAAAAAGATTTGAGGTATCTCTTGCGTGAATATTTTTGTCTTTATCTCATCATTTTCCTTGATGAAATATAAGTTTTTTAGTGCTTTAATCGGTTGATTGTCATTACATGTAAAGCCATCGCTCGCATAGAGTTTTGCACCTGTTGCGATAGAAATCGTTTTTAAAAAAACATAAGTAATCTTGATTGCCATAAAACTTCCTGGACCTCTCAAGAAAAAAAGTTTTGAGCAGATGAAATTTTCTAAAATTTCTTTGAACATTTTAGGCAAAGCATCGCTTGTTTTCTCGTCTGAGTTGTAGCTTCTTATGAGTATATTGTTTTTATAAACCCCCACCAATAATGGCGAAGATAGCGAAATAACCGCTATTTCAACTTTAGGCTTTATGCAAACACCTTTTTAAACTCTTGTGCCATCTCAGCAGATGAACTTTTGATTTCATAGTTGCTAGGATCTTTCAAAATCTCCTTGGTCAACTCATGGTTAAGATGATGACTTCCAGCAAATGACTCGTAGTTTCCTATAAATGGGGCACCCAGCAATGCCAAATCGCCAATAGCATCTAAAATCTTATGACGCACAAACTCGTTTGAATAACGTAGCCCTTCTGGATTTAAAATTTTCTTATCATCCATCACAACCGCATTATCCAATGAGCCTCCAAGTGCCAATCCTCTGCTTCTTAGCATCTGTACATCTTTTAAAAATCCAAACGTACGTGCTCTAGCAATCTCCTCTAAAAAGTTTTTCTTGCTAAATTCAAAATGATGTTCTTGTCGACCTATTACGGGATGGTTAAACTCTATCGCAAAGGAGTAAGATGGGCTTAGAGAGGGGTATACTTTAGCGTATTTTTGACCATCTCTAACCTCAACTTCACGCTTAATAATTAAAATATTTTTTCGTACTTGAAGCTCTCTAGTTTCGGCTTCATCTAACATCATACAAAAACTAGCACTACTGCCATCCATAACCGGAACTTCTGCACCATCTAGAACGATTCTGATATTGTCAATGCCATATGCGTAAATAGCAGACAAAAGATGCTCTATCGTTGATATGTAGTGTGATGAATTACCTATAACTGTTGCCATTTGCGTATTTACAACATTAGTTGGCACCGCTTTAACGCTAAGTTCTACATCTTTTCTATAAAACACTATACCACCATCGGCCTCCATCGGCTCTAGCGTTATTTGTATAGGTTCGCCCTTGTGCAATCCTATACCAACGCCACTAACTGATTTGGTTATGGTGGTTTGTCTCAAACAACTTCCTTTATTTCGACTCTATGGTTGCGAATGGTAATTTTTTGCAAAACATTATGTTTTACACTCTCTTTCTCAATAATCTCGCCATTAAAAATAACATTTCCTCTCTCGCCGATACCATTTAGCACCATATACTCTCCATCGCACTGCACAAGACCGTCTATTACACCATAAACGCTCACGCTATCTTGGCAAAAAAGTTTTGAGCCACTATTTATACGACCAAAAATAACAACTGGAACATCTTGAGAAATCTCTTCGCCAGAGCGAATAGGTCTATCATATACTTTAAGCTTCAAGCCCTCTTTTGAAGTAGCGATAGGCTCTTTTTGCTCTATTCCCTTTTGTTCTTGAGCGGGCAATTCATCTTTTTTTACACCACTAAGGCGCAATGAACAACTGCTTATATCTTTATAACAGACTTGAGCCTTATCCAAAATAGAGCATATTTTTGGCGTAACTCTTCCTTCTAAAAGCAAAAAGAATTCCTTCAATAATACACTATTTTTATTGAAATAGTCCAAAAAAGCAGTCTCTTCATTAACCAAAATATGAAACACTCTTAGATTTTTTTGCGTTACTTTCATTTGTCTATTATCTTTTTTGCAGCCTTTATAACACCATAAATATTATCTTCAAGCCAAGACTTATCCATCCACTCTTCCGGTCTAACTTCGACACCTTGAACCAATATACCAAAATGCAAATGATCTCCAAGTGCCAATCCTGTAACTCCTGTTTTAGCTATTACATCTCCACTTTTTACAGTATCGCCCTCTTTTGCAAGGAATGTCGAGCAATGCCCATACAAAGAGTAAACACCCAAACCATGAGATATAATCATATTTCCGCCATATATGCCATTTTCTTGGGCATAAACTACAACTCCGTCACTAGAGACTTGAATATTTGCTTGTGCCGTACTTGCTAGATCAATACCAACATGATATGACTCACTAACAGGCACTTTGTCATACTCATACAATCTGTGATCTCCAAAACTTGCTACAGCAGCACCATTTTTTAGTGGATAAAAAGGCTTAATTGTAAAATCCGTTATTTTCTCTGTTGGAACAGGGGAAGCCATCTTTGAGATAATAGTCTCATTGGCTTTTCGCAATGTCTCATTAACAAATTTAAACTTTTCCAATTTATCCGCTTTTATAATCTCTGGCGTACCAAAATCATCCACCATCTCTTTTATTTTTCCATCCAAAAAAGCATCTTTGAGTTGCAACATAGAAGCTTTATATTTTTTATCTTGTAAAAAATATGGAATGTGAGCCTTTGTGCTGTTTCCAGCTCTATCTACAGCTATTACACTAGCACTAAATTTTTCTTCAATGCTAGGCCAAGCCAATAATGATATATAATAATTGTCTCCGTAAAAAGGAGTGGGATAAAACCTTTTTCCAGAAGATGTCTCAATGTATAATTGTTTCATATTTTCATCTTGAGCCCTAAAAATAACTGTTGCTACACCACCTCTAATAATCTTATATGAGTTTGACAAAACAGAGACTTCTGGGCGTTTTGTATCAATATAAACTGTTGTTTTTTGAACTGTTTTATTGCCAGAAAAAAAGTTCCATTTGCTTGCATCAACAGCCTCAACAATCAATTCGAAACTCTTTTTATTGGCAGTAAAGCCTGTCTTTGGCATCGTAATGCCAAGCTCAATAGTTCTCTCGCCATTAGTTATCTCTTTTTTATCCAAAGTTATAGTATTTTGACCATCTGCCAACATTGCTCGCACAAATCTAAGGGCTCTGTTGTCCTCTACTTTTACCTTAAGTGGGTCTTTTAAGTTCCAATCCACTTTATTTGGCAAATGCACTATAGGAGCTTCTCTTTCAAAAAAAGATGAGCTATAAATATAGAAAAAAAGTCCTACAAATGTCGCCAAAAATAGCAATAAAAGAACTATCATAAAGTTGTTTTTTCTTTTCATCATTCAATAACCTTTTTTATTTTTTTTATTATCATCGCCTTAAGAATTGAAGCATCCAGCCCTTCACACTCAAATCCAGAGGCGTTTTTGTGTCCACCGCCACCAAAGCTAGAGGCTATGCTAGAAATATCAAAAGCATCTTTGCTTCGCATTGAGACTTTATAGCCATCCTCTTTTTCTACAAGCATAAAAGCTACCTTAACGCAAGCCATATTTCTCAACATTGAGACACTATTTTTTGTGTCGGCAATATTTGCACCCGTGGCGCTTAAAATGTTTTTATCTATCACGATTGAGGCGATTTGCCCTTGTACATGTAACTCAAAATTACTTAACATATGACCATATAAACGAATCTTTGCTAAAGACTCTCTTTGTTTCAGATTATGGGCAATCTCTTGCGGATTGGCTCCAAAGCTGACCAATTTTGAAGCTACAAAAAAAGTCATAGCATTCACATTTCCGTACAAGAAAAATCCCGTATCTTCCGCTACTGATGTATACAGAGCCGTTGCACACTCTTTTGAAATGTTTACTCTGTTGGTTATCAAAAGCTCATATACAACCATTCCGGCACTTGAAAAAGTATCGTTAACAACATTTATATCGCCAAACATGGTATTTGTTGTATGATGGTCTATGTTTATAATTTCATAGTTGCTTCGAGCAATTTTTAGTCTATCAAAGCTTCCACAATCGCAACAAACAACCAAGTCAACATCTTCTGGCATATTGCATTTTATGCTTGAAAAATGGGGCAAAAAGTCATAAATCTGGGGCAAAACTTTAGCATCGTTATATGCAGTAACTTTTTTTTTCTGCTTTTTAAGTACATCATACAATCCCAAAACACTTCCAAGAGTATCTCCATCAGGATGAACATGTGATACTAGAAGAATATGTTTTGCTTCAAGCATCTTTTTCCATGCTTGTTTGTACATAGCATCTCCCATTTATTCAAAGTCAATATTATACTTAAAATTGACTGAAAAATTATTGAGAATGGCTATTTGTTTGTGGAGCCTTTTTTGGATGTTTTGTAAACAAATGCCAAAACCTCAGCCACTGCTTTATATAGATTTTCAGGAATAGTCGCATTGATATCACACTTTTTATACAACTCTCTAGCTAAAGGAGGATTTTCAACGATTTGAATATTGTAATTCATAGCAATTTCTTTAATCTTTAACGCCAAAAAGTCTGTCCCCTTCGCCACAACTTTAGGAGCATCCTCTTTTTCTTGATTGTAACGAATGGCTACTGCAAAGTGAGTTGGGTTTGTTATAACCACATCAGCTTGAGGAACTTCTTGCATCATCCGTTTTCGAGTCATCTCTATTTGAATTCTTCGAATTCTTGCTTTAATCTGAGGGTCGCCCTCCATCTGCTTGTATTCATCTTTTACCTCTTGTTTGCTCATGCGTAAATCTTTAAAATAGTTATACCGCACAAACATCAAATCAAACAATGCAAGAGCCAAAAAAAGAATTAACATAACAGAGCCTAAAATCATCGCTTTGCTCTTAAGCCAATCAAGTTGATCAAAAATAGGAAAAAAGATAACTGTAGGCAACTCTTTTACAAATGTTAAAATAAAATAGTAAGCTATCCACATTACCATCGAGACTTTTATAATCATCTTGAGCGACTCAATCATCTTTTTCATAGATATAAGATTTTTAAGCCCTTTTATAGGATCAATCTTTTTCAAATCAGGAACTAAAGGCTTGGATGAAAAAAGAAATCCTATCTGCATAACACCGGCTAAAACACCGGCGATGGCAACTGCAACAGCAAGAGGAATAACCATAAAAATAACTTCTCGAAAAGTTACCATAGAGAGTTGCAAAATACTATTTTTGTCTAAATCCACAAAATAAAATGCCTGATAATATAGATAAAGACCGACCATTCTATTTTTAATAAACACAAAAAGAGCAATTAAAACACTGATACCGACCACCAAAGTCACAAAACTACTAGCATCTTGACTCTTAGGAACATTGCCCTCTTTTCTTGCGTCTTCTATCTTTTTAGAACTGGCCTCTTCTGTCTTTTCTTGATCATCAGCCACTATTTATTCCTTACATGTAAAGACTATTTGCTAGTGATTTTCATAGAAAAATCAAGCCATACCGCATGATGAATCAAACTACCACTACTTATGGCATCAGCTCTACATGTAGCATATTTGGCAATATTTTCTTTTGTAACATTGCCACTAATTTCTATCAACACATGCTTAAAAAACTCATCTCTTATCGCCACTACTTCACATATTTGTTTTTCATTCATATTGTCACACATAACGATATCAGCCCCGCACTCCATCGCCTCTTTAGAAAAAGCGACATCTTCGCACTCTATCTCAACCTTACATGTAAAGGGCAATTTTTCTCTACACTTAGTCATAAACTCTTTGAGGTTTGGTATGGTTTTAAGATGCGTGTCTTTAAGCATCAAACAATCATCAAGCCCCATTCGATGGTTGTAGCCACCGCCACATCGTACAGCGTATTTTTCAAAATTTCGTAGCAACGGTCGTGTTTTTCGTGTATCCAAAAGTTTAATATTGCTCTCTCCCAAAGCCTTCTTGAAGGCATAGGTATTTGTAGCGATTCCGCTGGCATGCTGAAGTAGGTTTAAAAGCGTTCTTTCACAAATAAGTAGTGTTTTTATATCTCCGTTAAGAGTTGCTATCACATCATTTTTGGCGATTTTTTCTCCATCGCCTAAATTGAACACAATCTCAATATTTTTGGCTTCACACAACGCTTTCGCATAGACCTCGCCAGCTAAAATTCCCTCTTCTTTAGCGATGATTTTTGCATCACAAATACCATCTTGTGCCACCAAACTAAACAAATCACCTCTGCCAATATCTTCTTTGAGAGCATCCAATACAAACTGTTTTATCATAATTCAAACATCCTGTTCAAGGCAACATATGCCCACTTTCTTGTTTCTTCATCAAGCGTTATTTCATTTTCAAAACGCCCATCCTTGATAGAAAGAAGCGTATTGTATACATCTTGCAGCGTTGTTTCGTTCATCGTTGGACACTCTGGCTTTGTCGAAGAGAGAACATAAGTGTTGTCTTTTCTCAACCTTTTAATCATATTGTACTCAGTTCCAATAGCCACTTTTTGCTCCAA
This sequence comes from Sulfurospirillaceae bacterium, assembly GCA_028692875.1. GTDB lineage: Bacteria > Campylobacterota > Campylobacteria > Campylobacterales > Sulfurospirillaceae > JAQUWL01. The sequence goes on along the minus strand of JAQUWL010000001.1, from coordinate 128,485 downwards.
CGGCAAACCTTTGACATACTCAATAATCTGACTGGTCGAGCCTACAAAATCTGACAACTGACACACCTCTGGTTTGCATTCAGGATGAGTTGCTATTTTAATATTTGGATATTTTTGACGATAAAATGCTATATCTTCAACATCAAAAAGTTGATGAACCGAGCAAAAACCGTTGTAGCAGATAATGTCTGCTTTTGCAAAATCAGCATCCTTGCCAATAACTGCGGATTTTAAACCCATTTCAATAGCGATATTTTGCCCCAAACAACAATCAGGCACAAAAAATATCTTTTTGCCACTCTTAAGCGCTTGAGTGATTATCTTTTTTGCATTGGAGCTGGTACAAACCATACCGCCCATTTGACCAACTCTTGCCTTTACTTCCGCAGAAGAGTTTATATAGGTAATTGGCAAAATATTTTTATCTAAAATTCCAGCATCATTCAGTAGCTTAACATTGGCATCAAAATAATCTACGTCTATCATACGAGCCATAGCACAACATGCAATGCGGGGCATAAAAACTCTCTTTTGAGGAGCCAATATCTTCACGCTTTGCCCCATAAAACCAACACCGCAAAAAAGAAGGTAAGGATTTGCATCTTTGGATGCCCATTGTGCCAATTGCAAAGAATCGCCCACAAAATCCGCAATATTAAAAACTTCATCTTTTTGATAAAAATGAGCAACAATGCTTACATGTAGCTCTTTTTTAAGTGCTAAAATATCATCTTTTAAAGACTCTAAAATCAACTAAAAATCCTTTAAATATTAGTAAATTAAAATGTCTCAAATTATAGCAAAAGCAATGTTAAAGGCAACAATAACCAAACAACTGATATAATTTTGCGATTGCAAAATAAGGATAATATATGGACGCACTTTTTAACATCAATGTACAATTTTATATATTAAGTTATCTAGTGGGTGGCATACCATTTGGATTGCTGTTGGCGAAAAAATTTGCTGATTTTGACATTAGAAATGCAGGTAGCGGAAGCATTGGAGCTACAAATGTTCTAAGAGCCATAAAGGAGACAAATCCTACATTGGCAAAAAAACTAGCAATTGCCACACTTCTTTTGGATGCACTAAAGGGCGTTTTAATTCTAATTGTTGGTACCCTAATAGGTCTTAGCGAGGCTACTTTGTGGGCCATTTCTATTTTTGCTATCTTGGGGCACTGCTACAGTCCATATCTTAAGTTTGAAGGCGGAAAAGGCGTTGCAACTGCGGCTGGAGTTTTGTTTTTTATGCTTCCTCTAGAGATGCTTGTGGCACTTATCACATGGTTTGTTGTGGGGAAAATATTTAAAATATCCTCTTTGTCATCGCTTTTAGCGTTGGTAGCGTTTATGCTCTCTTCCTTTATCATTCATCCAGAGATTGAAGGCATTAAAACACATGCACCACTGATTATTATCGCTATTATCATCATATATAAACACATTCCAAACATTATAAGACTTGTTAAAAATGAAGAGGCAAAAGTCATATAGGCAAATGATGAAAATTTTTATCAAAAATCTAATATTTGAGGCAATTATTGGGATATTGGAGAGCGAAAGAGTTACTTCTCAGCGTGTTTGTTTTGACGTAAAAATATCCTACAAATATAAAAATAATTTTTTTATAAATTATATTGATATTTGCGAATATATCACTCAAGACGTGCAACAGAAAAAATATCTGCTTCTAGAAGATGCTTTAAAAAAAATTTCTAAAAATTTAAAGAAAAAATATCCGCAGATACTAAAACTAAGTATTAGCGTATCAAAACCAGACATCTTGCAAAATGCCACAGTAGGGGCAATTCTTAAAGTAAGCTATAAGAAAAATTAAATTTTTATTAAAAAAACTTTAAATCTAGCTAAAATTATGTTATAATTTCGCTTAAATTTTAGAGATTAAGGAATAATAATGCGAATTTTAATAGTAGAAGATGAGGTTACGTTAAACAAAACCATAGCAGAAGGTCTTCAGGAATTCGGATATCAAACTGATAGTTCCGAAAATTTTAAAGATGCTGAATATTATATCGGTATCCGAAATTACGACTTAGTACTTGCGGATTGGATGTTGCCAGACGGTGATGGCGTTGATCTAATCAGCATGATTAAACAAAAATCCCCTCGTACGGCAGCAGTTATTTTGTCAGCAAAAGATGACAAAGAGAGCGAAATAAAAGCACTTAAAGCAGGTGCGGATGACTATATAAGAAAGCCTTTTGACTTTGACATTTTAGTAGCTCGTATTGAGGCAAGACTTCGATTTGGCGGTACAAATGTAATTAAAATCGATGATCTTACTATTGACCCAGACGAAGAAAAAATTACATACAAGGGTCAGGAGATAGAGCTTAAAGGCAAGCCTTTTGAAGTTCTGACACACCTTGCACGCCACAGTGACCAAATTGTCTCTAAAGAGCAGTTGCTAGATGCTATCTGGGAAGAACCAGAACTTGTAACCCCAAATGTTATCGAAGTTGCCATTAACCAAATTCGTCAGAAGATGGACAAACCTCTTGAAATTTCAACGATAGAGACTGTCAGACGAAGAGGTTATAGATTTTGTTTTCCAAAAAAAGTATAAGAAACAGCTTTATACTACAATTAGTGTCTGCTTCGGCGACACTAATTGTGATTTTCTCTATCATTTTATATAACTACATTAAAATATCCATCCTAGAAGACGTAAATCAACAACTCCTTAAACAAGCAAAATCAATCGCAGCATCAAGAACAAGTGCAGTTGAGGGAAAAGACTTTAATATTTTTGACCCGTTATCCTCTTTAAACTCTCAAGATTTTAAAGTATCAGTTGCCATAAAGGTCAATAAACCATTTATACAATCTTACGAATACAGCGAAAGTGACAAAAAAAAATACCTAACTATTTTTTATCCATTGGACAAGAAAAGGTCAAGTTTTATCTCTATAACCAAAAACATATCCAATACAGATGAGCTTTTAAACAAAATTCTTAAAAACATCCTTTTTATAAATTTAACAGCAATTTTCTTAATACTTTTTTACGCACTTTTTTTGTCTCGCATGCTTATTTTGCCGATTCGAGCACTTACCAATAAGCTTGCCAATATGAATGAAAATTTTTTAAAAAAAATAGATCCCAAAAGCCTTCCAGATGAATTTTTACCATTGGGAAACAGTATCAATAAGCTTGTGGAGCGTATATTGATTTTTGTCAATTCTCAAAAAGAGCTTTTTATCGGAACGGCGCATGAGCTTAAAACACCCTTGGCTGTTATGAAAACCAAAAATGATGTTACTCTTTTAAAAACAAGGGAGAGCGAAAAATATATTGAAGCACTAAGGAATTGCAACAAGTCGATTGATGAGATGAATAAAATGATAAGCAGTATTTTGGAAATTGGCAGGCAAGAAGGTGCACAATTTGAGCAGCCTGTTGAAATCGATTTGATTGACTTTTTAAAAGAACAGTCTAACAACTATAAGATACTAGCTCACCTAGAAAATAAAAAAATTGTCGAAAAAATATCTCCAAAAAGCCATAAAATAGTTATTCAGCCGACACTATTGATTCATATTTTGCAAAATTTTGTCCAAAATGCCATAAAATTTACTCCAGAATTTGGTTCTATCACAATAAAAAGTTATCTAACAAAAGATTTTTTTGTTATTGAGGTTGTTGATGAGGGCATTGGAATTGATGAAACAAAAGACCTTTTTGCACCATTTAAAAGGTACGGAACACAATCAGGAGCAGGGTTGGGGCTTTTTCTAGCGAAGAGCGCATCTGATGCAATAGGAGCCACAATATCACTCAAAAACAGAACAGATAGACAAGGAGCTATAGCAACACTTATGATTCCCTCTTCAAAAAAAATTTAAAAAAAATCCTTTCAATTTCGTTAAAGCATTTTTAGTGTATAAACCTTTCTAAAAAAACCGCAAGGAAATTAAAAATGTCGCTATTAATAACCGATGAATGTATAGCATGTGATGCTTGTAGAGATGAGTGTCCAAACGAGGCTATCGAAGAGTCTGATCCTATTTATGTTATTGACCCCGATATTTGTACTGAATGCGTAGGACACTACGATGAGCCTGCATGTATATCTGTTTGTCCGGTGGATTGCATTATTTCAGACCCAGATAATGTAGAGAGCGTTGAAGAGTTGAAACTAAAGTTTGAACAACTCAACAGCGATAATTAATGGCAAAAAAAACTGCTGTTATAGATATTGGCTCCAACTCAGCCAGAATAGCGGTTTTTGAAAAAAGTAGCCGATTTGCATTTCATCTTATAAATGAAACAAAGAGCAGAGTAAGGCTTGGGGAGGGTGCTTATGAACTTAATGGCGTTCTTCAAGATGGTGCCATGCAAAGAGCCACCAACTCCCTGAGCGAATTTAAAAAAATAATCCAAAATTTAAAGTGCCAAAAAACTCTTTGCATCGCAACTTCTGCACTTAGAGACGCTCCAAACTCCAAAGATTTTATTAAAAAAATAAAAGACGAGGTTGGAATTAACATAAAAATAATTGATGGCAAAACAGAAGCCTATTATGGTGCTATCGGTGCTATCAACTACCTTCACAAGATAGATGATGCCGTTACTGTAGATATCGGCGGAGGCTCAACAGAGCTTGCAAAAATAGAAAATGGAAATATTACTCACACCATATCTCTAAATATCGGAACAGTTAGACTAAAAGAACTCTTTTTCGACAAAAAAAGCCCTCTTGAGTCCATAATAAACTTTATCAACAAAGAGGTAGAAAAAATTCCTCAAGAGTTTTACTCAAAAACAATTATTGGAATTGGTGGAACGCTTCGATCTCTTTCTAAAATCATTATAGAGCGAGAAAAATATCCAATTAAAACTGTTCATGCTTTTGAATACGAAATAGAGAAACAGGATGCTTTTATTAGCACTATTATTGCATCTGATGTTTTTGGGCTTAAAGAATTGGGTGTTAGAAAAGATAGATACGACACCATGAGAGAGGGTTGCATTATCTTTCAAACACTCTATAAAAAATTAAAATCATCATCAACAATTACAAGTGGGGCTGGAGTTAGAGAGGGTGCTTATCTGCATGATTTGCTTAGAAATTCTAACTACACTTTTGGTTCAAATTTTAAACTAAGTCTAAGAAGCTTAAAGGATAGATTTTCTATATGCCAAAACAATGATGCTTATACACGAAAAATTGTAGCAAAACTTTTTGACACACTAACGCCTTTGCATGGTATCCCAAGCGAATTTAAAGAGCCTTTATGTGTTGCAGCAGAGGTTTACAATATAGGAACGAACCTAAATTTTTATCAAGCAAATCTTCACAGTTTTTATTTTATTATCAATACACTAAACTATGGATTTTCTCACAAACAAAAGGCCTTAATAGCTATTCTAACGAAATTTCACACAAACAAACTCCCTTCATATGAAGAGGTAATGGAATTTAAAGAGCTACTTCCCAATATTGAAGTTGTAAACTGGTTAAGTTTTCTTCTCTCTTTGGCAAAATGCATCAATACCGACTCAAGCAGAGGCAAAATTGAGTTTAGCTATGAAAATCACACACTTATAATACACAGTGAAAATAGGCTTTTTTTAGCAAAAGAACATATAAAACAATTAACCAAGCCCATATCTTTTGCCATAGTAATTAAACCTAACACATAGACGAAGCAGAAGATGCTGCACCACAAAAATTGATCCTATGGTACAGCTTATTGTTTTTTAGAATTGTTGACCGATAGTAAATTCAAAAGAGGATGTTCTATCGTTTGACTCTTTCATTAAAGGCTTGGCAAAAATAAGCCCTATTGGGCCTAATGGCGAAATCCATTCAAGTGCTACACCTGTACCGCCTCGCTTAATACTCAAATCATCCTCGCCTATCATTCCGTAATCAAGAAAAACTGTTCCTCTCATCTTGAGTCTTTGCAATAGTGGAAAACTTGCCTCTATGGAGTTGGCAAACATCATAGTACCACCCAGCAAAGCTCCGCTAGAGTTTTTAGGTGAGATAGAGCTTGAGTCATAACCTCTAATGGATTTTACACCGCCCATATATACCTTTTCAGAAATTGGCAAATACCCATTATCCAAAACGTATCTAGCTTGTGCCTTATAGCGAATAATCAAATCATAATCTATTAAGTCATTAAGTCCGTAATAGGTATTAAATCTAGCAATATTGCTTAAGAACTCCTCATCACCACCAATACCAGCAAACTCACTACTAACACTAGCTCTTATGCCCTGCCTAGGAAGATAAAAATCATCCGTACTGTCATAAGAGACGCCTGGGACAATAGAGCTTTTAATCGTCTCGTCGGTACGGTAAAGAGATGGATCAATCGTAGATGATAAATCAGAAAGCCTAGATGTTTCCAAAATATAGCCTAAATTTGCCTTCAGCGTTCTTGTAAGTTTTCTTCCTGTGAAAACATTAAATCCTTTATTTTTCTCTTCATAATCGTAATAGTCATAATTTGTTTGATAAATTCTTCCACCCAAACTATAAGCTGAGTCAAACACTCTTGGATTAGAAAGCGATATTGCACCACTTAGCTCTTTATCGCTTCTCTCCGCATCAATAGATGCTCTCATTCCTGAGCCAAAAATATTAGAATCAGCTATGCTAGCATTTAGCAACAATCCATCTGATGAGCCATAGCCTACACCTCCGCTGATAGCTCCTGTTGAAGCCTCTTCTACAGTAACTACAATATCAACAGAATTTTGTCCAATACGCTCTTCTTTAATTTCAACATCCTCAAAGTAACCCGTTCGCTTTAGAGAGCTTTTTGAATCTATAATATCCGTTCGCTTATACAAATCTCCGTTGGCTAGGAAAACTTCTCTTCTTATTATTCTATCTATGGTTCTACTATTTCCTGCTATTCTCACATTATTGATATAAACTTTTTCACCAGGAATAACTTTGTAGGTAATATTTGCTATATGTTTTGCGGAATCATTTTTGATATCTGGAGTAATTTTAACAAACGCATAGCCAAGGTCTGCAACTTTTGTCTCAATAATATTAATGTCTTTTCGCAAACGAGAAATATTAAATACTTTACCTGATTGCAAATTCATCTCTTCTATGGTTTTTGCAACATCAATCATATTTTCTGGAATATCAATCTCAATCGCTCCAACAACATATTGCTCACCCTCTTGAACATTGTACGTTAATTGTGCCTTGTAGCTGTCTAGATAAGTTTTTAAAAAAGGCGCACTTACTTTTGCATCCAAATAGCCGTTTTGCATATACACATCTCGTATACGATGCGAATCATACTCTAAATCTGTTAGTCTTAACTTTCCATCGTTAAAACCCCACATCCACGAAAACATCTCTTCTGATTTGTTTGCTATTGTAGGCTCAACATCCGAATATTTTAATTTTTTAGCACCACATAAAGAGACATCATTGATAATAATATTTTCACCGCGGTTAATTAAATATTCTAGTGCCAAAGATTTATCGTTAAGATCTGTCGTGCTAGCCTCTACAACGGTATCAAAATAGCCCTTGTCCTCAAAAAATTTGATAATTTTTGTTTTTCCGCTATCTGATTTATCAGCATCATATATCTCGCCTTTCTTGACACCCGCAACTCCTGCGATATCCTCTTTATCACTATCGGAAATACCAGAAAACTCAACTTTTGCTATTACTGATTTTTCTTTTACATGAAAAACTAAATTTCCTTCCCCAGCATCTTCAACCCAAACATCTTTAAAATAGTTCTGTCTATATAGTGTTTTAACCGCTTTATCTATCTTTTCCATATCTAGTGTATCACCAATAGACATATCTACCATCTCTCTAGCAACTTCGCTAGAAAGGTGTACCAATCCGTCAAACTTGATACTCTTTAATGTTGCTGAATACAATGATGTCGCAACCATGAGAAACAATGCCAATAATTTTTTCATACAAGTCTGCCCTATTGTGTAATTTTAGATGCTTTAAAATCATAAAAAGATATAGTACCATTCTAATAATTAATTATTTGTAAAGAAAGCTATTTCGGAGAAAAGTTATGACAGTAGGTATCGTTGGACTAGGGCTTATGGGCGGTTCTTTGGGGCTTGCACTTCAAAACACTAAACTTGTCTCAAAAGTTTATGGATTTGATCACAATTTAGTACACTGCGAAGAAGCTTTAAAGCTGGGTCTAATTCATGAAATTGCCTCGTTTAAAGAGATAAAACAGTGTGATGTTATCTTCTTGGCAATACCTGTTGAAAGCATCATCAAAACCATTCAAGAGCTAGAAGACATACCAGAAAAAACAACTATTATCGACTTGGGAAGCACTAAAGAGAAGATTTTAAAGTCTGTTCCAACAAAAATACGCAAAAATTTTATCGGTGCTCACCCGATGGCTGGCACGGAAAAATTTGGTCCAAGTGCCGCAACAAAAGAGCTATACCACGACAAAGTTGTCGTTCTATGTGATACTGAACATAGTGAGGATTTGCATAAAAATAGAGCTATACAGATATTTTCTCATATCGGAATGAAAATAGTCTTTATGAATCCAACCTCACATGACGAACACGCTTCATTTATATCACACCTTCCACATGCCGTCAGTTACGCTTTGGCAAATACCGTAATGAAACAAGAAGATCCAAAGAGCATCTTGCTGTTGGCCGGTGGTGGATTTAAGGATATGAGCCGAATCGCCAAAAGTTCGCCTCACATGTGGGTTGATATCTTTAAACAAAACAGAGAAAATCTTCTAAAATCCATAACTATTTTTCAACAACAATTAGAAAAATCTAAGCAGATGCTAGAATCTGAAAATTGGGAAGGTCTAGAGCAGTGGATGAGCAACGCAACCACTCTACACAAAATCCTCTAATATCTTTTTGGTGGCACGCTTATTGATACGATTTGTGCCACCTCGATAAATATTCTCCTCTAATTCCATGATGATTTTATCTATCGCTTCGTTTTTGCCCTTATGTTTTAAAAACATCTTAAGTAGTGCTCTTTCGCTATATTGAAATTTTTTAAAACTAAACACCTTTTTAAAAATAAAAAATCCGACCAAAAGTGCTATTGCCAATGCAAAACCAAATGCAAAACTAACCATATCAAAGCCATTTTTAGCAACATTTTGCGTCTCTTGGATTGGTGCACTTTGGTTTGATTCTGTTTTAAAAATATACTTTATCGACTCTTCTTTTTGAGCATCCCCAGATACTTTGATATCAATAGGCTCGGTCTTAAGAGTCTTAAGAGCTCTTTTTTTTGCATCAAAAAAGGTAAGCACTAAAGGCTCTATCGTAAAATCTTGCGCCCCACTCAAAGAAAATTTTTGGCTCCATTGTCCCATTAGTTTATCTTTTTGAATATAGCTTTTTACTTTTGGCTCATCTGCAAAAATATTGGCACCTTTTGCAACAAGTGAAAAACTAGAAATATCATCAAAATTACCCTCGCCTTTTATCTCAACCAAAACATTAACTGCCTCATTTTTGCCAATTTCACGCTTATCCGCAGTAATATTTAGTGAAAAATCGCCATAAAGATTTGTTCCTTCAAGTGGCTCTACATGTAAGGTTATTGGATTTGAGAAAACACTCTTCCAACGTACTTGGGAGACAAACATTCTAAACATATCGTTTGAGCTATCTCTTTGCGGAAGAGCTAACTCTATTTTTGCTTTTTCAATACTCAAATCTCCCGCTTTTTGGGGGAAAACATAATAGCTAAGGGAGTGAACCATAAAACCGTCTTCTTCATAAACAGGCTTTTTCTCGCCCTCTTTAACCCAAAAGCCATCAAGAACTGGAGGAGAAAATCTTATATCAACAACTTCTAAACGCTTATCCCGCTTAAAAACAATATCAAGTTTTACCGCCTCATTTTGCATTGGATTTTCATTGGAAACTCGCATTAAAAGAGAAAAAGGCTCTTTTGTACTGCTACTTTTAGGCTGTTCATTTTCTTTTTTCAACACCACCCTAATAGGCTCTGTCAGCTCCTTTTTTCCATCGACAATAATCTCATATGAGGGTATTTCAAAGTCCTGTTTTGGATAAAAACCAAATCTTTTTTCAACCTCTTTTTTGACCTTTCCATTTATAAATTCGACACTTTGCCTCTCTTGTTTTGAGACGATATCGTTGCCTTCAATGCTTGAAATATTCGGAAATTCAATCTTTTCACCCGTGGCTTTTAAAACCAAAATAGCCTCTTGACCTTCGTATATAGATGGGTTTTGCAAAAATGCTTGTGCTCCAAAAAGCGTTGTTGTTGCCATCCATAACAAAAACCAAAATCTACCATGTAACTGCATTTTTCTCATCCTTTATTTCGCCCTTAACCATCTCATGTGGACGTGTTGGAATCTCTTGATTTTGCAAAAGCTTTTCCCATTTTTTCGCCTCTTGCTCACTCATTAAAGAGTCTTGTATTTTATCTTTTGGTAACTCTTTAGACTCTTCTTTGTTGCCATCTTTTTTATCATTTTTTTCCTCTTTTTGAGGCTCTTGTTTTTGTGATGAACCATCTTTTTGTTTACTTTGGTCGGTTTTGTCATCTTTTTTTGGCTCATCTTGAGACTCTTTTTGTTGCTGTTGCTCTTTTTGTTTTTGCTGTTTTTTTAGCAACTCCAAATTAAATCTCGCATCCTCATCCTCTCCTATATTTAAAGCCTCTTCGTAACTCTTTATCGCCTCATCAATTTTTTGAAGCTTTGCTAATGTGTTGGCTTTGTTGTAAAGCCTTTTTTGCTCAAAAGATGATGCTTCTGTTTTAGCCTCTTCGTACGCCTTAAGTGCCTCTTTATAGTTGCCTTGTTTGTATTTTGTATTTGCTAGATTGTACATGGAAGCGGGTGTTTTATTTAGCTTCTCATAGGCTTTTTGAGCCTCTTCAAACGCACCTTTTTCGTAAGCTTTTTCTCCTTTACCAATCGTTAAAAAATCAAATATCCCTGCATGTAAAGGCAAGTTTGACAAATATACCAAAAACAAAACACTTGCCATTGATTTATGGCGAAACGAAAAGCCAAACATACTTATAAACAAAACTGCAATAGCAAAAAAGAGTGGATAGTAAAATAACTCTTTGGAAGGAATGTTTTGCTCTGTTTTCATCTCTCTTTTTTGAATTTTTTTCTCTATATTTGAGACGAGCCACTTTATATCAGTGCTCTCTCCAACACTTGCAACAAAAACACCACCTGTTGCATCCGACAACATCGCCATACTATCATCTCTTTTGCTGATAACGATATTGCCTTGAGCATCTTTTAGTAGCTCTTTATTTTGGGCATATATGGGCGAGCCTTTTTGAGTTCCAACTGCAAAAATATGAACAACAAAATTCTCTTTTTTGGCAAATTCAACTGCCTCTTTTATCTCTCTTCCATCAGCCCCATCACTCACGAGTAAAATATCTTTAACTCCAAAATCAAAAGGCTCATAAAGTTGTTTCATAGCTTTTAAAGCCGAAAGTATCGAGCTTCCCTCGCTTGTAATCGAGTCTTGATTTAGATGTTTTAGCAAAAAACGCAACGTATCTTTATCTTCGCTAAAAGGTGAAACCAAAAAGGCTGAAGCCGAAAAAGCACTGATTGAAATTGTTGCGTGAGGTAGTTGGCTTATCAATGTTTCGATATTTTTCTTAGCAAAATCGAGCCTATTTGGGTATATGTCGTGTGCGAGCATGGATTTTGAAATATCTAGTGCGATTCCTAGATAAACACCTTTTGCATCGACTTTTTCACTCTCTTGAAAACTCATCAAAACTGGTCTGCAAAGGGCGATAACAACCAAAACCAACGCTGTGTAAATTCCTATTTTCTTTCTTACATGTAAAGATGTTCCATCTCCAACTATCAGATGTTTTAGTGTAGCTATATCCACAAAACGCTCTTTGCTATATATCCACTTCTCGCTCATCGCAACAAGAGCTATGACAAACAATCCAAAAAGAAAATATGGATAAACCAAACTCACTCTTGCTCCTTTAAAACCATCAAAAGATAGCCCAAAAGCGTGACAAATCCGAATGACAATGGATACATGTAGAGATATTCATAACGCACTATGGTTTGGGACTTTAGAAGACTCTTTTCCTGCTTATCTATCTGCTCATAAATCAACTGCAAAGTCTTTTCATCTTTCGCCTTATAAAAATCCCCTCCACTTTGCTTTGCAATATGCCTTAAAACCGCCTCGTCATATTCGCCCTCTCGTCCTATGCCTATGGTATAAACTTTGATTTTTTCGCTCTGTATGGCACGCAATGCCACGTTAAACGGCACCTTTCCAGCGGTATTGAAACCATCGGTCAATAAAATCGCCACTTTTTCTTTGGCTTCACTTTTTTGAAGTAGCCTTGTCGACAAAAACAGAGCGTCATACATCGCCGTTTTCCGCCCCGCCACGCCTGGCAAAATGGTCTCCAAAAGTCTGGATGCACTTTTGTGGTCAAACGTCAAAGGAGAAGCAACATATGCAAAATCGCCAAAAACGATAACGCCAACATTGTCATTTTCACGCTTTAAGATAAACTCGCTTGCCAAATATTTGGACATATCAAACTTATTTTCATATCTGCCCATCTGCCCAAAACCCAAAGCTCCTCGAACCATCGATTCACTAACGTCCATCAAAAGCATCAAGGCATGAGAGTATCGTTTTGGAGTACTTTCACTTTGTATTACGGGTGAAGCCAAAGCCGTAACGATAAGAGTAAGACTTATCCATTTTAGTATGGCGCTAAGCCTTGTTTTCTTTACATGTAAAGGCATATTTAAAATATGCGGTATATAAAATGAAGTTGCTCGTTGTTTGCAAAAAATGGCACATAGAACAAAAGGAATCAATAGTAAAAAAACAGCGGGATATTCAAAAGTAAAATTATTCATACGACTTTACTCACAAACTCTTGAATAAGATTTTTTTCTTTCTCGCCAAAGGGCGGAACCTCTTTTTGGTATTTGTAGGAATTTGTCAATTCAAAAATTTTTTCAAAAAGTGCTATGTGTTCTGGGTTTTCTGCACACAAAAGCCTTCCCCACTTGCCAATCTTATATGAAGTCTCTTTAGAGTTACTTATGTCAAGATTTTGAAGCATATCTTTAGCAATAGCGATTTGATTGTGTTTTTGCCCTCTTTTACGCCACTTCAGGAGCCATCGCACAAACATAAAAGCGAGCAAAACAAGGCTACATGTAAGAGCTATAAATATCAAAAGCGAACTATCTTCAATCGCCACCAAACCCTTTATATCTCGCAACTCTTCCATCATATGCGACCCATCATTGAGCAAAGTTTTATATATGGATTTTCATCAGTATATACTGTGATATTTCGCATATTGTTTTTCTTAAAATATCCGCCAAGCTCTTTTTCAAACTGCTTTTGTCTTTTGGTATAAGAGTCGATAAAATCACTATTTAGCGTTATTTTTTCTGATTTTAACGTTTGAGGATCAACAACCATCACACTTCCTACATGTAGAGGTTTTTCTTCAAATTTGTCTCTGATTTTAACAATGACAATCTCATGTTTTTTTGCAACCGCCTCAATATGAGGTATCTCAAAAAAATCTCCCACAATAAAAAGTAGTGAGCGTTTTTTTATCTGGTTGAGTGCATAATGCTTAATCGAGTCTTCATTGAGTTTGCGACCAATGGGGCTAATACTCAAAAGCTCTTTTACGGCTCTTCTTACCCCTGCCTCTTTTTTGGATGGGGTTGAGCTCCAGAGCAACTTCTCGCCAAAGATGCAGAGTGAAAAATTATCAGAATTCTTAACCGCACTAAATCCGATAATAGCAACTACTTCTGCCATAACTTCTTGCTTCATGCGTTTTATACCAAAATGCATACTTCCATTCATTTGAGCCACTACGTGAACATTGATCTCTTTTTCTTCAAAAAAACTTCGTAGCTGAATCTCTCCTGTTTTGGCACTACTTTTCCAATCAATTCGACGCACATTATCGCCGTACATGTAAGGACGTATTTGAGCAAAATCATAACCATCGCCCTCCTTTAAAGAGGTGTTATTGCCAGCGGTTTCGCCAAAAACAGATTTTTTTGCCCTTGCAATTAGGGCATCATAGCGTAGCGTTTGCATTATGGTAGTGGTAAAGTTTGTATGATTTCATCCAAAATGGTATCAACGTCAATATTTTCAGCTTGTGCTTCATAGCTCAATATTATTCTATGACGCATTACCTCTTTTGCCACACTAACAACGTCCACAGGAGTTACATAATCCTTGCCTTGCATCATAGCATAAGCCCTAGAAGCCTTGTTTAGGTCAATGGTCGCCCTAGGACTAGCCCCGAAACGTATAAGCTCTTGCAATTTTGGCATACCATAGTCTTGAGGATTTCTTGTAGCAAAAACGATATCAGCGATATACTCTTCAACTTGAGAGTCTATATGTACGGCTTTAAGTTGTTGTTGCATCTGCAAAAGTGTAGGCAAATCCAACACATTTTGTATAGCCTCATTACTTTGAAGTGATATTCGTCTAGCCAACTCTATCTCTTCGGCTTTCGTGTTGTATTTTAAAAGAATTTTCATCATAAATCTATCAAGTTGTGCTTCTGGCAAGGCATAAGTGCCTTCGGATTCAAGCGGATTTTGAGTTGCAAGAACAAAAAACGGTCTAGGCAACTCAAAGCTCTCCTCGCCTATAGTAACTTGATGCTCTTGCATTCCCTCAAGCAAGGCAGATTGAACTTTTGCGGGTGCTCGGTTAATCTCATCTGCCAACAAAAGATTGGTAAAGATGGGGCCTTTTTTTGTTTTAAATTCGGAGGTTTTGGGACTGTATATTTGCGCCCCAACAATATCGCTAGGAAGAAGGTCTGGAGTAAACTGAACTCTTCCAAAACTTAATCCCAAAGCTTTAGCTAAAGCGTTAATAGTCGTTGTTTTTGCAAGCCCTGGGACACCTTCTATAAGAACATGCCCTTCACACAACAATGCGACGATAAGAGAATCTAACATCGCCGAGTGACCAACAATAACTTTGGAAATTTCTTTTTTTAATTGGGTAAACTCTTCAATCACAAAGAATCCTTTTGTAAGTTACATTTACAAAATTTTACTTACTAGGGATAAATAAAAGGTTAACGTGTCTTAAAAATTAGTTTCCGCCAAAACGCACAAGAGCACTCGCCCAAGTAAATCCACCACCAAAAGTATCAAGCAACATTAAGTCGCCCTTCTTGATACGACCCTCTTCGTAAGCGTCATTAATCGCCATCGGAATAGAAGCAGCGGAGGTGTTGCCATATTTTGCAACAGTAAGTACGGTTTTTTCAACAGGAAAATCAAGTTTTGCACGCACAGCTTCAATGATTCTAAAATTTGCTTGATGTGGTATAAAGTGGTCTATCTGAGATACGCTCAAATTATTGCTCTCTAAAATATCAATAACGTCACTCGTTAGTGTTTTAACAGCTATCTTATAAACATCATTTCCGCTCATCTTGATAAAATTTAACTTTTTATCAAGCGTCTCTTGCGAACATGGATACTTTGAGCCACAACCTGGAGTTATCAGCAAATCGCCATATCTGCCATCTGCTGAAGCATGTATATCAATAATAGCTTCATTTTTATCTTCGGTAACACCAATTATCGCAGCTCCTGCACCATCGCCAAAAAGGATGCAAGTTCCTCTGTCTGTATAGTCCACAACGCTACTTATTTTTTCAGCACCAATCAACAAAATATTTTTCTTAGCACCTGATTCTATAAAGGCTTTTGCCATAGAAAGCATATAGACAAAACCACTACATGCAGCACTAATGTCAAATGCCATAACGTTTTGGATATCCAATTTTCCAGCAATAACACACGCAGTGGAAGGCATACAAAGATAATCAGGCGACAAAGTAGCACAAATAATAAGATCTATCTCGTCTTTGTCTATTCCAGCTCGCTCAATCGCTAAAAGTGCTGCTTTTACACCCAAATCGCTCGTATCTTCATCTTTGGAGGCTATTCGTCTCTCTTTTATACCTGTACGTTTTTCAATCCACTCATCCGTTGTGTCAACCATTTTTTCAAGGTCCGCATTACTTAGAATGTTTTTTGGAGCATACCCTCCGATAGATTTAAGAGATGCGTACAAACTTATACCCCTTGTGGCTCAAATTGTGCCAATTTTTTTTCTATATCTTCGTTAATATTTGAGCTTGAAAAGTTAATAGCTTGGAAAATAGCGTTCTTAATAGCTTTTGGATTGCTCTTACCATGCCCAATAATAGCACATCCATTTATTCCAATTAACGGTGCGCCACCATATTCTGCATAATCTACTTGCTTCCTTAAAATCGCAAAAACTTTTCTCATTAGCATTGAGCCTGCGATAGCTAGTGGAGATTTTTTGATATTTTGCTTGATAATTTTTGTAATAGACTCTGCTACGCCTTCGCTGGTTTTAAGCATAATATTGCCCACAAAACCATCGCAAACAATCACATCAACAGAACCATCAAAAATATTGTTTCCCTCGACATTTCCGATAAAACTCTCAAGAGGAAAAAGCATTTTATAGGCCTCTTTAGTCATCTCACTGCCTTTAGTATCCTCTTCGCCATTAGACAACAATCCGATTTTTGTATTTTGGATTTTAAGAACATCTTTTGCATATGCCTCGCCCATTATGGCAAATTGAAAAAGATTTTCTGCCCTACAATCAACATTTGCTCCAACATCAAGCACTAAACTAGGTTTACCCATGATTGCTGTTGGCATCACTGTCGCAATAGCAGGTCTTAAAACCCCTTTAAGCCTACCTATTCTTAAGGTCGCTAAACTCATTGTTGCACCGCTATGCCCCATGGAAACAACAGCATTTGCCTCTTTGTTTTTAACCAAATCAACCGCTTTATAAATGGATGTCTCTTTCCTTTTTAGTGCGTTTGTGGCTGCTTCATTCATCTCTAAAACATCTGAAGCATCCAAAAAAGATACTCTGCTTAAATATTCGCGAGGGATAAGTGGTTTTATGTCGTCCGTTTTACCAACAAGTATAGCTTTAAAATTTTTCTCTTTTAAGGCTTGAAGGGTTCCTTCGATGATTGGAGCGGGACCAAAGTCTCCGCCCATAGCATCAACTGCTATTGTTATCATCTAGTTTTTATATGCGCCTGTAGTCTTGTTAATTCTGTGAGGCATTTTCCATGTACCATCACTATCTTTTACCGGTACTGGAAGTGTTACTGTGTAGTGTGTTCTTCTTTTTGCCGCTCTTGTTTTGCTCACTCGTCTCTTTGGAACTGCCATTTTAATCTCCTTGTTTTTGTTCGCATTGACTACAATAATGGTAGTCGCTCATAAATGCTTCTAATTCGCTTTGAAGCATTGTATCAAAATTTATCGCACCGTCAAAAAATTCTATAACATTCAAAAGCTCTTCGCTATGGCTATAGATTCCATCATTGGCATAAACCTCAACCTCTTCGTTTAGGCTGATTGTATGCGTCTCTCCACACCTATCGCAAATGTGAGGAGCAGAACCTATCAATTTTCCTTTGCAAACAACTAATGAACTATCGTTTTTTTTGGCGTTTCCGACAAATTTAACATCATTTAAAGAAACTTCAAAACTTATTCCAGATAAAGGAATTTTTTTGAATTCTATATCCATTACTTATAAAATTTCTCTTCCTGCAAAAAAGAAGTTAATCTCATTTTTTGCATTTTCCAAACTATCACTTCCATGTACTGCATTTGCATCTATACTTTGAGCAAAATCTGCACGAATAGTTCCAGGCAAAGCCTCTTTTGGATTTGTAGCGCCCATAAGTTCACGGTTTTTTGCTACTGCATTTTCACCCTCTAAAACCATCACTACCACAGGACCACTTGTCATAAACTTTACCAATTCACCAAAAAATGGTCTTTGCGCATGGATAGCATAAAACGCACCTGCATCCGCTTCGCTGAGCTGGATTTTTTTCATTCCGGCAATTTTTAGTCCATTTGACTCAAATCTGTCGATAATTTTTCCGATTACGTTCTTTGCGACCGCATCAGGCTTGATTATTGATAATGTTCTTTGCACAATTGTCTCCTGTTTTTATAGTAAATGAAAATATCTTTTTAAATATTACGGGTTTTGGAAGGTGGGAGTATAGCAGAAAAAAGTTTTAATTTTAATTAAAAAATAAATATTCTAAAAAAGAGGGGGCTAACCCTCTTTTTTAATTAAAATTGACTTAATCAACACAAGGCGTATTGCCTTTTCTCATATCTGCACCTATGTCATCTCTTGAAGGTTGACCTGCAGACACAGCGTCCCAAACGATACATCCCTCTGTCGGACACGCTTGAGCACAAGCTGGAGAGTCATTGTATCCAACACACTCAACGCACTTATCCGCATAAACATAATAAGTATCGGCTCCTGTTGGGTTATCACCGTCATCCACAATAGCACTTACTGGACACTCATCAATACACGCACCACAACTAATACATATATCAGTTATCTTTACTGCCATAATCTTCTCCTTTTTTTGATTCAATATTTTATAATCGGTCAAAAACTATACCCAAAGTAAATTAAAATTGGTATTAAAAATAATTTTAAAAACCTAGACATAAAGAATAAATATCGCAAAAGGTTTTTTTAGATAATATCTTGTATCTACGTTCAACAGAAGGAATATATCATGAATTCCATAGCAAAAAAAATGACTCTTTTTCAGATTCTTGTCATATCTGTACTTATGTTTGCTTTTATTGTATACATCAATATATATCTAGCACGCTATATCAATAATCAAACACAAGAAAAAATTAACTCAAACATATTAAGTCTCGAGCAAACGGTTCAAATGTACAATAGTGCACTTGAAGAGACAGCTATTAAATTTTACAACATCTTCGAATCAAGTTTTGGTTTTTTCAATCTCAATCCTGATGAAAAAGTTAGCGTAAATGGCGTGGAAACACCTACACTTTCTTCAAGCGGATTTATTCTTAACAACAACTTGACAAAAGTTGAAGTTTTTACCAATTTAACAGGTGCTGTGGCAACTATTTTTGCACGAAGCGGAGACGACTTTGTTAGGATTTCCACTTCACTTAAAAAAGAAGATGGAAACAGAGCAGTAGGAACATTTTTAGACAAAAAAAGTCCTGCTTATGAATCCATAATGAATAAACAAAAATATATTGGGACAGCTAGACTATTTGGTAAAAATTATGTTACCGTATATGCCCCAATCATTGAAGATGATAAAATACTGGGAATTTTATTTATTGGATACAACTTTTCAGATGGTCTAAATACCCTAAAAGAAGGTATTAAAAAAATGAAACTTGGCGAAAATGGCTATTTTTATGCCATAAACACACAAAACAAATCTTACGATATTCACCCCAAAAATGATGGATCTAGTGTAAATTCTCAAATAGACAATAAAATAATTGAAGTAAAAAATGGGATACTTAAAATTTCAGAAAATGGCGAAGAAAAGATTATAGGATTTAAAGCATTCGATAAATGGAACTGGATATTAGTAGCCAAAGCAAATGTAAAAGATTTTCAAAAAACAAACGATGAACTAAGAAACACTCTGATTTTTGTATCTATTGGTATGACTATTTTTATGATTTTGCTCCTATGGTCTGCTATTAATAAAATTATTACCAATCCTCTTAATAATTTGATAGAAAAAGCTAAAGAGCTCTCCAGCCAAGATGGCGATTTGACTCGAAAATTAAATGTTATAGGCTCTGACGAGATAGCCAAAGCAAGTGAACAAGTCAATCGTTTTATTGAGAAAGTGCGCATCATCATAAGTGACGCAAAAAACTTATCTAGCGGCAACTCAACCATCTCCAACAATCTATACTCTTCATCATCAAAAGTACAAGATGCACTAGAAAACTCTACAAGGATTGTCAACCAAGCAACCAAAAAAGCAGATATATTAAAAAATAAAATAGGTATAGGAATAAATGAGGCCAAAGAGGGCAAAAAAGGCTTGACTGAGGCAAACAACTATCTTAAAGAAGCAAATTCAGTCGTATTATCTTTAACAAATGATATACAAGAGAGTGCTTCCAAGGAGGTTGAGTTGGCACAAAAGATTCAACAATTAAGCTCTGATGCGGAACAGGTAAAAAATGTACTTGTTGTTATTGGCGATATTGCCGAGCAAACGAACCTTCTAGCACTTAATGCGGCTATCGAAGCAGCACGTGCCGGAGAACATGGAAGAGGCTTTGCGGTTGTAGCAGATGAAGTGCGAAAACTGGCTGAACGTACTCAAAAAAGCTTACAAGAAATTAACGCTACAATTAATGTTATTGTTCAAGCTATCGTTGATAGCAGTGACCAAATGACCAAAAATTCTCAAAAAGTCGAATCCCTAGCCACCTCTGCAAACAATGTTGAATCTAAAATTAAAAGCATGTTCGATGCCATGAGTCAAGCAACAACTGTTTCAGATAAAACAGTGGAAAACTATCTTAGAACAAGCAAAGATATAGAGGAAATGATAACTGACATATCTGAAATAAATCAAATATCAAGCCAAAATACACAAAGTGTCAACGACATAGCAAATGCGGCAGAACATTTAAATAACATGACAGAGGAGCTAAATCTAAAGCTTTCAGAGTTTAGAACGTGATATTTTTATTGACTGAGACAAAAATAGTAGTCTTAGTATTTAAATAAAGTTGAAAATTTTAATTGTATACTTTCCTTATTAATAAAAATTATTATTTAAGGAGTGTTTATGTTAGTTACAAATAAGGCACCAGATTTTACAGCAACGGCTGTCTTGGGCAACAATAGCATTGTTGATGATTTTAACCTTTATGAGAATTTTGGTTCAAAAGGTACCGTTTTGTTTTTTTATCCTTTAGATTTTACATTTGTGTGCCCATCGGAAATCATTGCTTTTGATAAAAGACTAGATGAATTTACCAGCAGGGGTATAAATGTCATCGGCGTATCTGTGGATTCTCAGTTTTCACATTTTGCATGGAAAAATACACCAATCAATCAAGGTGGCATAGGACAGGTTAGATTTCCTCTAGTTGCAGACATTACCAAGAAGATATCGAGGGATTATGATATTTTATTCAATGAAGGGGTTGCTTTAAGAGGCTCTTTTTTGATTGACAAAGATGGTACCGTGAGACATGCTGTTGTTAATGACCTACCTCTTGGAAGAAATATTGACGAGATGATACGAATGGTAGATACTATGTTATTTACGAATGAATATGGGGAAGTATGCCCTGCTGGCTGGCACAAGGGCGATAAGGGAATGACAGCCTCAACCGAAGGAGTTGCACAATATCTTGCCAACAACTCAGACGCACTTTAAAATATCTCTACATGTAAGAGCTTATATAAGCTCTTACATACACCTTTTGCAACCATCTATCGTAACGGAAATATCAAATCTAATTATTTTTACATTAACATCTTTTTCAAGATTTGTTTTACAACATATTGCATCTTCTGTGTTGCTAATATCTTCTATGGAGTTGCATCGTTTACATACAAGATGAATGTGGGGCTTGTGTATCAAATCATACCGTGTTTTTCCATTTGGCATCATCAGCTCAATTACAACGTCTTCAGATTTTAAGGTTGCAATATTTTTATAAACTGTTGCCAAAGATATGGATGGACTATCCTTTTTAATGGCCAAATACAACTCTTCCATGGTAGGATGATAATCTCTATTGAGCTCTTTTAAAATAGAGATTCTCTGGGGTGTAGCTTTTAATTTTTTTGCTTTTAAAATATCCAAAAAAGTATCCATAACGAACTCCTCTTCCGAGATAGTGTCATAATTTTTATTAATTGTGCCAAGGCGTTATCAACTAATAGTAATTATTAATTAATTTTTATTGTATCTTTTAAAACTTTTTCAGCCAACTGGTCTGGCGACAAGCCCAATGATTGCTCAATGAGAGAAGTTGCTCCATGTGCTATAAAAGAGTCCTGATATTCAAAACTTTTTATCTGAACATCAAGCGACAACTCCTCTTTTAAAGACAAGAGCAAAGAGCCAACTCCTCCTATCTTAGAGCTTTCGCTAAACACGTACCATTTTTTATACGTTTTTGAACTCTCAAAAAGTAGCTCTTTGTCTAGTGGTTTTGCAAAACAAAGATCAATTACTCCGACATCCAAACCCTCTTTTTTAACCATTTGGGCACACAAAAGAGCTTTTCCAACACCATCGCCATATCCTAAAAACAAAACGTCATCTGTACCCTCTTTAAGAACTTGTGCTTTTCCATACATGTAAGAAGCAGGTTGTGTTATTGTATTTTGAGCACTAAAAGCACCTCTAGGATAGCGAATAGCAATGGGTCCTTCGTGAATATAAGCATACGAGATAGCCTCGTGCATACTCTGCTCATCTCGTGGTGCCAAAAGTGTCATATTTGGAATGGCTGAAAGGTAAGATATATCAAAAACACCTTGGTGGGTTTCGCCATCCTCTCCGACAATACCCGCTCTATCAATAGCAAAAACAACGTTTAGATTCATAATGCATGCATCGTGAATCACTTGGTCATATCCACGTTGTAAAAATGTTGAATAGATAGCAATAAAAGGCTTGTATCCCTCTTTTGCCATCGCACACATAGATGTTACCGCATGTTGTTCTGCAATAGCAACATCCCAAAATCTATTTGGAAAAGCAGAAATAAGTTTATCAAGTCCTGTTCCACTTGGCATCGCAGCCGTTACACCAACAACGTTTTCATGCTTTTTAGCCAAAGACATTAACGCTTCACTAAACATTGTTGTAGCATTTTTTAAACTCTCTTTTCTAATGGCTTTCCCACTTACCACATCAAAAGGTCCAACGCCATGCCAGTTTTCATAAAAACCTTCGGCTATCTCATAACCTTTGCCTTTGAGTGTTTGCGCATGAACTATAACAGGTTTTTTTAGACTCTTTGCTGCCTCAAAAGCCTTAATGAGCGATTCTATATTGTGACCATCAACTGGACCGATGTAGTCGATCCCCAGCTCCTCAAAAAGCATCCCAGGAGTAATGAGCTTTAAACTCTCTTCAAATTTTTTCGCCATATAAGTCGCACTATCTGGCAAATATTGCAAAATTTGCTCACTAATTTTTTTGACTTTTTGATAAAAATTTCCAGCCATTGCGTGGGATAAAAAATTACTAATTGCACCAATAGGTTTTGCGATGCTCATTTTATTGTCATTCAAAATAACAACTACTGGGTATTTGCGATACCCCAGCTCGTTAAGAGCCTCATATGCCATACCCGCACTCATTGAGCCATCGCCTATTAACGCAACTGGAACTCTTTTTGTCTGCTCGCCTTTAAGAAAAATCGCTTTAGCCGCACCTACTGCCAAAGAAATCGATGTAGAACTATGTCCTGCAATAAAATAATCAAATGAAGATTCTTGAGGTTTTGTGTATCCGCTTATTCCATCTATCTTACGCAATGTATCAAAACTATCCCACCTATCAGTAAGAAGCTTATGCGCATAAGACTGATGACTAACATCAAATATAAAAGGATCTGTTGTAGCATCAAAGACGTAATGCATAGCTACAATTAGCTCAACCGCACCCACATTACTACTTAAGTGACCTCCGTTCTTGCTTACTGTTTGTATGATTTTTTCTCGCAACAACACACACTCGTCTTTTAGCTCTTGAATCGTCTTTTTCTTGATGTTTTTCATAAGTAGTTTTAATTGTCCTGCATTAAATTTTTTATTTTTTCCAATCTGGTCGCAATGGTTCCATCCAAATTTCCGGCATCACTAAGCAAAATAACCCCACCTAATGCAACAGAGTCATCTGCCTCTACAACTATTTTACTCTCTTTTTCATACTGCTCTCTTAGTGTTTCAAAATCTTTTGGATTAACCTTTAGTTCAATTTTCTGAGCATCTTTAATCTCTTTAAGCAACTCTTTTGAAAGCTCAATCGCAACTTTTGAACTTGAAGACAATATCTCTTTTTTAATAACTTCTTTGGCAATCTCTATGGATGTGCTTACAATATCATTTTGCATCTTCTCAAAAAAAGCATCTCTTTTCTTACATGTATCTTCTAACTTTGCAATGGATTTGATATATTTTGAGCGAACTTCCTCTGTGGATTTCTCGCTCTCCTCTTTTGCTTTTCTAAAACCATCAGCAAAAGACTTCTCTTGCTCCCTTGCAATCTCTTCATTTAGTCTGTTCTTAAACTCTTCTTCTTGCTTTTCCATTTGCATTTGAAGTTTTATCATATTGCTAGATAGTTCGTCTGTTTTTCGAAGCAACTCCTCTACAAATAACATTTGCCCTTCATCCGACTTAGGAGGCATTAGAGGCTCATCCATAGGATTTGTTATTTGTGGTTGAAAATTCAAATCATTTTCAAAAAATTCGCTAGGAGCAGTAGCAGGTAACTCTTCTTGTGGCTCTTGATGGGTACCACCTAAAATTTTAAATCTATACCGCTGTATAACATGCTCTTCTAATTTTTCTCTATCAATAAGATTTTTCATTTTTTACTCTATCATCTCTTCCGCTTCGCCTATTTGAACTATACCTTGTTCTGCAAGTTTTTGAACCTCTTCCACAATTCTTCTTTGTGAGTCCTCAACATCCCTTACCCTAACTGCACCTAAAAAGTTCATCTCTTCTGAAAACGCCTCTTGTGCACGTTGAGACATATTTTCAAAAAACTTATTTTTAAGCTCATCCCCAGAGCCTTTAAGTGCTACCATAAGATCTTTTTTATCGGCAACTTTCAAAATTTCTCGTATCGCATTACCATCAAGTTTGGTAATATCTTCAAAAGTAAACATCATCTCTTTAATAACCGTAGCCAATCTTTCATCCACTTGCTCAATATATGAAATGGTAGTTTTAGATGCTTTTTGCCCCAATCTATTTAGTATTTCAGCAACCGCACGAGGTCCGCCCACCTCAACTTTGTACGATGTAAGAGACTCGAGCTTATTTTCCAAAACCGCTGATACTCTTTTTACAACAGAAGGGGAGATATCGCCTAGATTTGCCATTCTTATGGTTACTTCGCTTCTTAACTCATCTGGGAAGAAAGATAGAGTTTCTGCTGCACTCATAGGATCCATATGAGCCAATATAAGTGCGACAGTTTGAGGATGCTCTTTAATAATAAAATCGCCTAACTGCTGTGGCTTTATCTGCGATAGATAACCGAAACTTTGTGTATTTTCCATAGACTTGGAGAGTTTTTCTAAAATCTTTTGTGCACCTTCTGCTCCAAATGTTCGATACAAAATCTCCTTGGCATACTCCATGCCGCCACTTCTTATGTATTGGTTTGATTGCAAAATAGCATAAAACTCTTCGAGTACTGCATTGGCAACTTGCTTGTCAATATTTTTAACCGTAGCAATATGCTTTGAAATCTCAGTAACAGAGTCTATCTCCATAT
The DNA here is from genome assembly GCA_028692875.1 of Sulfurospirillaceae bacterium. GTDB lineage: Bacteria > Campylobacterota > Campylobacteria > Campylobacterales > Sulfurospirillaceae > JAQUWL01. The sequence goes on along the minus strand of JAQUWL010000001.1, from coordinate 103,032 downwards.
GTGAAAAAAGATTTGCTGTCGTCTCTTCGCCCAACTGAATCAATAAAATAGCTGCCTTTTCAGGCATCGTCAATTCATCATATTGGTTTTTTTGAGAATCCGTCAGTTTCATTATCCTATATCCTTCGATGAATTCTTAGACTCATAATCAGTTTCATTTCGCAACATAGATTGGAGAAGTCCGGCAACCTCTTCACTTCTTTGATCTGCTAATGTTTTTAACTTCTCAAGTAAAACATCATATCTTAACTCTTCTTCGTTAAAATCCTTACCGATGCCCAACTGGTCTTCTACTTTTTTGCGTGCTTGTTTGAATTTTTCCAATGTATCCTCTGCACTATCCTCTTCTTCTTGAACACTTTCAGAAGACTCGTCTATGTAGTCTTCAACTTTATGTTCAAGCATTTTTTCTGCAAACGGCACGATAACTTTTTTGTAAAAAGCAAATAACAATAAGCCAACAACAAGGAACTTAGCAATAGGTGCTAAAGGAGCTAGATAATAGCTTACTTTGTTTACAAAATCTTGTGTAGGTGCTCGCGTACCATCTCCTTGTAACGGCTTAAACTCAAAATTGCTAACAGTTACCTCATCACCACGTTTAGGATTAAATCCTACTGTTTGTTTCACAATCTCTTTGATGGAATTTAACTGCTCTTGCGTTAAAGGCATATACTCCATTTCACTCTTTTTCTTTCCATCTTTATCCAAAGGATATCCATAAGTTCCATCAACCACTACGGCAGTAGTAAGTCTTTTTACTTTTGCAAACTCATCTTTTGTGTTGATAACTTTTTTTGAAATTTCATAATTTGTAGTGGTAGAGCTTTTTTGGTAAGTCTCACTTTTTTTAGTGCTTTCAAGTCCTTGAACAGGTCCGATATTGCTTATGGCTCCTGGAACTCCGCCCACATCTTGAGGCTCTTTACCTTCCCTTTTCTCCTCAACGCTTTGCTCACTTCTAGGAACAGAGTTGGGGTCATACACTTCGCTTACAGAGTTTTCTTGTGAAAAATCAAAATCAATAGTTACTTTAGCCACTACTTTGTCTACACCACCAATAACAGGTGCTAAAACATTTACGATTTTCTGCTCAAAATTGCTTTCAAACTCTTTTTTATACTTTACTTGGCTCTTTACAAGCTCAGATTGAAAATCAGCTCCATCTTTATCTCCCAATGTTTCACCATTTTGGTTTACAACAGATACATTTTCTGGGTCTAAATTTGAGATGGAAGAGGCTACAAGATTTTTAATACCAACAATCTGCTTAAGTGAAAGGTTCATACTTGACTTAATATTTAAAACGATAGATGCAGTTGCTGGAGCCTGTTTTTGTGCGAACACAGTCTCTTTTGGAATAGCAATATGAACACTAGCTTTTGCAATAGGAGTTAACCCTTCAATAGTTCTAGCAAGTTCTCCCTCAAGTGCTCTTAGATGTTTGATTTTTTGCTCAAAATCTGTTGCACCGAACTCCGTCTTATCAAAAATCTCAAAACCAACCTTGCTATTTTTAGGAATACCCAAAGAGGCGATAGCAATACGCTCTTTATAAACCGAAGACGAAGGAACAGCTATCGTGCCTTCGTTTAAGATTTTATATGGAACACCATCTTTTTCCAGCTGTTGAATAATTAAAGCCGAATCGCTAGGAGTTGTATTTTCAAACAAAACACCATAACCGTTTGCGACCATAGAGTTGTTGTTTCGGTATAGGGTTAAAAATGCTAAAAAGGCAATAACTACAAATACCGACAACCCAGCAACAATACGTTGTCGCATTGTTAGATTTTGTATCAATGCCGCTATTTGATTTAAGAGTGTTCTAAAGTCCATTTAGCCTTCCGTTTTCTACATGTAAACTGTTCTAAATAGTTCAAAAAATCTACTATTTTGCTCTGGAGTACCAATGGTAACTCGAATAGCGTTCATGTCATATGCACCAAGATTTCTTACGATTATACCTTTTTTCAAAAGTTTTTCGGCAATATCCGAGGATTTTTTGGAATTATCAAATTCCAAAGTGATAAAATTTGTGTAGCTATCGATAAAATCAAATCCTAGCTCTTTGGCAAAAACTTCATATCGCTTCATCTCTTGAAAATTTTCTGCCATACATTTTTGAACAAATGCCTCATCTTGCAAAGCAACGATAGCAGCCTTAAGCGATAGATTTGTGATATTAAAAGGTGCTCTAAGTTTATGTAACGCTTCGATAATATCAGCTTGTGCTATACCATAACCGCACCTCATACCACCGAGTCCATAAGCTTTAGAAAATGTCCCCATGTAGATTGTGTTTGGATATTTTTTTATTAACTCTTTTGGATTTATAGCTTTGTTTTTGTCTTTAAAACTACCATACTCCTGATAAGCTCCATCAATAATTACCAACGTATCTTGATTGATTTTTTCCAAAAATGCCTCTATGTCTTTAGTATCTAAACACTCACCTAGAGGATTGTTTGGCAAACACAAAAAGATTATGGATATATCTTTGTTTTGCTGATACATTTCAAGCATCTCAGGCAAATTGTGAGTATGGGAAGGAGTTTTTAAAATTTTTGCTCCTGTTTGTCTTGTATAAATCTCATACATGGCAAATGTTGTTCTAGCCATCAAAACAGCCGTATTTGGGTTTGATTTTGCATGAACTGCAAATGAAATCACTTGGTCGCTTCCTGCACCTATTATGATATTTTTACTACCTACGTTAAAACGCTTAGCAAGTCCCTCTTTTAACTCATACATACTATCATCTGGATAAAGATTCATTTTTGAGGCATCTTTTTGAACCGCCTCAATAACTTTAGGACTGCATCCTCTAGGGTTTTCGTTACTAGCTAGCTTGATAACATCCTTGGAATCGATACCATACTCTCTTACCACTAGCTCGATTGGCTTGCCTGCTTCGTAAATTTTTAGATTGTCCAATACTGCGTTAAATTTCATCTATTCTCCTCCACAAATATAGCTACCGAGCCATTTAATATCGTATCTCTCTTTATTTTCTTCCAATACTTTTTGGACATTTTCATCATCAATATGCCCTTCAAAATCCATATAAAAAACTGTTTGAAAACCTCTCTCTTTTGTTGGGCGGGATTCTATTTTAGTAAGGTTTACATTTTGAGCCTGAAACGTCTGCAAAAACTCAACCAACCCTCCAGGCTTATTTGCGGTTTTTGCCAAAATAGAGGTTTTGTTTTTTAGACCTTTTGTATTTTTAAAATCACTTAAAATAATAAACCTCGTCCGATTTGCCAAATTGTCCTCAATCGTTTCAAACAATACTGGAACATTGTAAAGTTTTGCAGCTATGTGTGAGCAAATAGCTGCTGATTTTGGATTTTCATGGGCTTTTTTGGCAGCCTCAGCAGTTGATTTTGTGGGTATAAATTCAACGCCCAATAAAAAATGCTCCTCCAAAAATCGCCTGCACTGATTGTACCCTTGAGGATGCGAATAGATAACTTGCACATCCTTGATATCTTCACAAGCAGTCGCAAAAGAGTGGTGAATATCCATGTAAATTTCAGCAACGATTTTTGAATCAAACTTTCCCAAACAATCCAAGGTCGTTCCAACCGCACCTTCGGTATTGTTCTCAATAGGCACAACGCCATATTTTGCCTCTTTATTTTGCAAAACATGAAAAACCGCCTCGATGGAGTTTACGCCGATATAGTTGCCCATAGCACCGAAACGACTCTCGGCAACTTGATGCGTATAGCTTCCCTCTGGTCCCATGTAGGCGATTTTCTCTGGAAATTCCAACGTACGACTAACGGCAAAAACTTCTAAAAATATAGCATCAATAGCAGATGGTTTTAGCAGTCCAATATTGGCAGATTTTAAACGATCTAGTATCTGTTTTTCACGCTCAGGTCGATAAATCGCTGTTCTTGAAGTCTGCTTTAAAATACCAACATTTCGCACTATCTCCATGCGCTGATTTAAAAGCTTTAATATCTCATCATCAATTGCATCAATCTCTTTGCGATATACCTCAAGTTTATCCATTTTTGGTCACCTTAACATCTTTGATGCTAGGAACAATACAATCTAGCATCGTCCTTACATGTAGAACCTCTTTTTCGGTTTTGCACTTTCCGCTTAAAACCAAAATTGTCTTTATATCCTCTTGTTTTGCACCAACCAAATCCCCAATCACATCATCACTTATCATGATTGGCTTACCTTGAGACGGACTCCATCCTTGCGATTTTAAAAGCTCTTTTGCTTGTGCGTAAAAAAGTGAACTTGGCTTTCCGACCACTTCGTACTTTACCCCAGTTGCATATGAGACCATCTCCAAAATGGCTCCAACGCCTGGATATCTTCTTTTGTCTTTTTTATAAATACTTGTAGCGTGCATTCCTACAAGCCTAGCTCCATCCAAAACACTCTCTATCATCAAAGCATACTCATCTGCACTAAAATCTTTTTTACTCGCAATCACTACCGCTTTTGGTTTTTTAGCTTGCAATTCATACCCTAACGTTGTCATTACATGTAAGAATTCGTCAGCTCCAAAGCAAAGAGTTTCATGCGTATTTAAAATCTTTTCCAAACTCATAAAAGGGTCTAAATAGTTCTCTTTCGGGATATCAAACCCCAAATCAACTAAAAATTTATAAAATGCCTCGCTAGTTAGTTTTGTATTATTAGTTACCACAACATAAGGTATTTTTGCTTGATTTAGTGCATTTATAAAATCTATCGCACCTTCAATGGGTTTTTTATTTTCATCATCAATCAAAGTTCCTTGAACATCAATGAGATAACTCATAGAAAGTCTTTTTCCAAAGCAATTATATCTTCAAAACTTTCACGCCTTCTAATCAATCTATCATTTTCGCCTTCAAGTGCAACCTCTGCAACTCTAGCTCTAGTGTTGTAGTTGCTACTCATCGTAAAACCATAGGCTCCAGCATTTTTAACTACAATCAGGTCATTGTGCTTTGTTTTTGGAAGTGCTCTTTTTTTTGCCAAAAAATCACCGCTTTCACAAATAGGTCCAACGATATCAGCCTCGCTAACATCCTCATTTGAGCTATTTAAAAGCTCAACTTCATGGTAGGCACTATACAAACTAGGTCTTATGAGATCATTCATAGCACCATCAACTACCACAAAACGCTTAACGCCATTGTTTTTTTCATATAGCACTTTTGTTAAAAAATAACCACACTCGCCGACCAAATAACGCCCTGGTTCACAAACAATAGTCACATCCACTCCGCCCAAAGAGGCAAGTATGGATTGTGCATACTCATACAAAGAGATGGTCTCTTCGTTTTCATAACGTATGCCTACTCCGCCACCGATGTCAAAAAATTTAATATCAATATCAAGTGCCCTTAAAGATCTCAACAAGCTTGAGAGTACAACACCAGCCTCCCTAAAAGGCTCAACTTCAACAATCTGACTTCCAATATGAAAATGAATCCCCACTGGCTCTAAAAATTCTGAATATTTAGCTTTGATATACATACGCTTTGCAACATCTACCTCAACACCAAATTTGTTTTCATGCAATCCTGTGGAGATATACGGATGAGTTTTGACATCAATATTTGGATTTACCCTGACACTAATGCGAGCCACCACTCGCAGTTTTGATGCGATTGCCTCAACACGTGCCATCTCCTCTTCGCTCTCAAGGTTAAGCATTAAAATATCTTTTTTTAGAGCCTCTTCTATCTCGTCATCTCTTTTGCCTACGCCACTATAAATAATCTTATACTTAGCAATTCCTGCATGTAAAGCTCTTTTTACCTCTCCGATAGAGACACAATCACATCCTCCACCTAGGCTTGCAATATGTTTCAAAACAGACAAGTTAGAGTTTGCCTTAACCGCAAAACAGATTAATGATTTTCGTGCTTTAAAAGAGTCTTTTAGTAAATTAAATCTCTCTGTGATAGTATCAAAGTTGTAGACATACAAAGGTGTGCCGTATTTGTCTGCCAAATTCGCAAAATTAATCATATTTACCCTTAATTATCGTGGTGGTGCAGTAGAATGCGATTTATTTTATCGAAAACTTTAGAAAAAGATTATTAAAACTGCTTAAATCAAGAGCTGTGATAGAAGATATCTATTTTTCTTTGTAATAAAAATGTAATGCCAAAAGCCCCAAAACAATAATGGGTGCAAGAATTCCTATCTCTGAGGGAATAACTGTGTTGAGTGAAAGCTTACTTAATAAAAACAACCCTCCCCAAACAGCTAGAGTTACAAAAGCAAAAACAAAAGAGAGAAACGCTGTATTAAAATATCTACTGCTAATGGGCGAATTAAAATATAAAATAACAATTAAAAAAGGAGCAAATAGAGGGGGAAAAAGTTGTGAAAAAAGCATCGCTTTGATTCTGCTTGTATTTACCCCTTGTTCCTCAAAGAAGGTCATAGCCTCTATTGCATCTAATATTGAAAGAATATATTGACCTTGATATATATTGTCAATAATCTTAGGTTTAAAATTTTCCAATGCCGTCATTTTCGACTTAATCGTGGTTTTTAAGCCAATATCGCTAAGGCTTTTCGCAATTGGCTTGTCCGTAATATTGACGTCTTGCAAAAGCCAAAAATTATCCACAAAATAGCCACTTTGGGCTTTTGTTATTTTTTGAACATCTCCATTGGAGGCATCAAATATTGTAATTCCAAACACAGTTTTTTTAAGAGGGTCAAGTTTTTTTACAAATACATACTGGTCGCCATTTTTTAAAAAAAGCTCACCAGAGCCGTTAGATATGCGATTGTATTTACGCAAATTTGAACCATACTCATAAGCATACACAAAAGGTGTACAGTTGAGTCCAATATACAAAAGTGTCAAAACCAAAGAGGTAAGAAAAAACGGTATCACCAATGAGCGCTTGGTAATACCGCTAGCATACATACAAATAAGTTCGTTGGATTTTATTAGTGCAAATTTTGTCACAATCATTCCAAAAACAATAGAAAGTGGCAAAACATAATTTATAGCACTTAGTGCTTGAAAAAGAAAATATAAAATTTGCAAGTTTGCAGAATCTGGTATTGTCTTATAATTACTAAGCCAATCTACTCCGACATAAAAAAGCTCTAGTGAAACAAATATAACAAAAACATTGCTAACATAGTTTTTAATCACATATTTTTCAAACAATCTCATCGCTACTCTCCACGACAAAAGGATTGTTTTAAACTGTACTTTGAAGCAACTTCTTCCAATTCTCTCTCTTTTAACGCAAATATCGCTTGTTTGGCTTGAGTGATTATATCCTTAAGATGTTCTTTTTCGCAAGGCAAAAAATCTGAAAGCACATAACGTGCTACATCTTCTTTGCTTTGAGGCTTTCCAATGCCAAATCTCACTCGTATATAGTCACTTCCAATATGTGCATCGATGGAGCGAAGCCCATTGTGTCCGCCATGTCCTCCGCCTTTTTTAAAACGCAATGTTCCAAAAGGCAAATCCAAATCATCGTGAATCACAATCAATTTATCAACTTTAAAATAGTCACTCACAGCACGAACACTTTCGCCTGAAAGATTCATATATGTCGTTGGCTTGAGAAAAAGGGTGTCGTCGTCTTTGTAGAGAATGCCCTTAAAAGCACTCTTTGTAATAGAAGCTGTTTTCAGGTCGCTGATTATTGCATCAACAACCTGAAAACCTATATTGTGTCTATTTTGTTTATATTGGGTTTCGGGATTACCTAGACCTACGATTAGTGTCATCTCTTTCTAATCGTTACTTAGCCTTGATAACTCCGGCTACAGCAATTCTATCTTCAGCAAGTATTTTTAAATCATTGCTAACTTTGACATCACGAACTAAAATTGCATCGCCTACATCCAAACCGCTAACATCTACATCAAAACTTTTAGGAAGATTTTCTGGTTTGCATTTAACAGCTAAACGCTTTTTAGATTGAATCAAAACACCTTTGTTTTTTGTTCCTTTTGGAATTCCAATCAAATTTACAGGAACCATATACTTGCCTTCAACACCATCAATTGCTATTTTTAAATCTACATGTAGCAAGCTACTGTTGATTGGCTCTTTTTGATACTCTTGAATTACTACTTTATACTCTTTGCCTCCAACTTTAACAGGGAAAACCAATGAGTCTTTTGTTTTTGCTGCTTTGATGAATTCGTTTGCTTTAAATGCGGCATTAACGTTTTCTTGTCCCTTGCCGTATATATTTGCAATTAGATATCCATCTCTACGAAGCGCCTTAGTTGCCTTCTTGTCGATACTCTCTCTAATGATGCCTTCTAGCATATCTATCCTTTATGAAAAATGAGGAACGAATTGTACATAAAATAAACTAAAAAAACTATAAATCATAGTTTAAGGTTTATAATATCCTTATCTTTTTCTTCTTCATCTCTTGCTGAGATTTCAATATTTTCTCTACCTTTTCTCATTGCTTGGTTTTCTTTTTCAGCATCATAATAGTCCAATGCCAATGCTATATCATTTCTACTGGTTGCACTTCTAACTGCCTCTTCTCTGGTAATTCGACCTGCTGCATACAAATCCAAAAGAGATTGATCAAAAGTTTGCGTCTTATACACATCCCTTCCCTCTCTTAACGCATCTGGAACCTCCATCTCTCGCCCCTCCATAATGATACTCTCTATTCGAGCATTTTTAACTAAAACTTCAACGGCTGCCGTTCTTCCTTTTTGGATGGTTTTAACAAGTCTTTGGCACACAACTCCCTGCAAAACAGAAGCGAGAGACATCTTAATTCTATTTTGTTCATTACCGGGAAACATTCCTACAATCCTACCTATAGTCTCTTTAGCATCTATCGTATGCAAAGTAGAAAGAACCAAGTGACCTGTTTCTGCAGCATGCATCGCTGTTTCGATAGTCTCTAAATCTCTCATTTCGCCTACCAAAATAACATCTGGATCTTCACGAAGAGCTGCTCTTAGAGAATCCGCAAACGTAAGTGCATCTTGTCCGACTGCCCTTTGGTTTATAATACAAGAATCATCTTTGTAGACAAACTCTACCGGATCTTCGATAGTAATAATATGTTTTTTTTGTAGCTTGTTTATACGATTAATCATAGCTGCTAGAGTTGTTGTTTTACCACTTCCTGTTGGTCCTGTTACCAAAACCAAACCCCTCGAAACATCACACAAAGAGTTTAAGACAACAGGCAAGCCTAAAGATTCTATCGTAGGTAAACTCATAGGAATTGTACGAAAAACTGCCGATACACCATCGACTTGAAAGAAGATATTTACACGAAAACGGTACTCATCATTAAGCTTAAAGGTAAAGTCAATATTTTTCTTCTCCACAAACTCTGGAAACCTTCCACGCAGCAACTCTTTTGCCAATGTCAATCCATCAGCATGGGTTAAAATCTCTTTAGATAAAGAGACTATTTCTCCATTGATTCTGCCTCTAATGTTGGTACCGGTCTTTAGATGTAAATCGCTTCCTTTGAATTCAACAAGCTTGCTAAGATAGAACTTTAGCTTTTTTGTCATCTCAAAAGTTAATTCACTAACATCTACTCCTGTGGTTTGGGTATACATGCCAACTCCTTCTTTGAACTACTTTAGCTCTTTCAAAATCTCTTCAAACGCTTCTCTAAAAGCACCTAGACCCTCTTGCATAAGCTTTGAGCAAACCTTCTCAATATCAATATTGGCATCGCTTCTTAGTTTATCAAAAAAAAGCTCCACCTCTTCCTTATCAACAACAACTTCAACCGCTTCTTTGGGCTGAGCGATAAAATACTTGATAGTAGAAAGCGGTGCTGTGTTAATTGAATTTTTACACAATAACTCTTTAATATAATAATCCGCACTCAAAGCATCGCCTTTAACACCCGTGCTTGCAAAAAGACAACGAATATTTGACAAGCCATACTCTTCTATCAAATGATAAATTCTCAAAGCATTCATAATCCCTAGTCTGCTTTGAGGAAAATTTATAGCCCTAAAAAAGTCATCCAACTCTCTATCAAATCTACTTACAAAAACGCTAATAACACCTTTTGGTAATGCTTTGCTAGTGTTGTTTTTACAAAATTCGTCATTGCCTTTTTTGAAAGCCTCCAAACATTTTTCAGCTTGAAACATCGAAAAAACAAGCGTTGCATTGACATTTATGCCTTGACTTATCAATGCCTCCATCGCTTTAAAACCAGCTGTAGTCGCAGGAATTTTAATCATAACGTTAGGAAAATTTATAAGCTCAAAAAGCTTTTTGCCCTCCGCTATCGTCCCTTCCACATCATCACACAAAAAAGGATCAACCTCAATACTAATAAATCCATCATCTCCACTCTCATATAAAGGCAAAAGCTTTGAAGCAGCGCTCTTAATGTCGCCTATGGCTAAAGATTCATATATCTCTTTTGGGCTTTTGCCAAAAAGTTCCTCTTTGTCTTTTGCGTAAGCCTTTGAGGTTAAAAAGGCGGATTTAAAAATAGAAGGATTGCTTGTAGCACCATTAACAATGTTATTATTTAACAGCTCTACAAATTCTCCATCCAAAAAACTTCTCTCAACAAAATCACACCAAAGTGCAAAATTACTATCTTTTTTATACATATTTTTCTCTCTATATAGACTTTAATAAATTTCGTAAATCTTTCTCGTCAATCACAATATTTGCGGCCTCTTTTAAGATGGGCTTAGCACAAAACGCAACTCTTTTTCCAGCATGCTCAAACATAGATAGGTCATTTGCACCATCGCCAACGGCAATTGTATCCTCAATTCGAACACCCAAAAGTGCTTGTACTCTTTTAAGCATATCGCCTTTGGAAAAGTTAAACATCATATCTCCTCCAACCATTCCGCTAAGATGCTCATCCCTTACATGTAGGATATTGGCAAAATCCGCATCAAAACCCAAAATGTTTTTGGCATAAGATGTTGCATTTCTAAATCCGCCACTAAAAACAACCACTTTATATCCAGCCTTTTTAAGTCCTTCAATCGTCTCTTTTGCTCCTGGCATATAGGGAAGATTTTCACAAACATGGGTTACTTTTCTAAGGTTTAAACCCTTGAGCAACCCAACTCTTGTTGTGAGGCTTTCAAAAAAATCTAACTTACCTTGCATAGCTTGTTCCGTTATAGCAGAAACCTCTTTTATCAATCCTAGCTCTTTGGCTAAAAAATCTATTGTTTCGCCATCCATTAAAGTAGAATCAAAATCAAAAACACATAATTTCATTTAAAAGACCCTTTGGCAATTATTAATTTTCAAGCATAATACAAAAAATCCATTAACAAAGGAATAAAAAGCAGAAAAGTGAAGATAAAGGAGGATGTGACTTCCTCCTTTTGTTTGAGTTTAAAAATCTCTTTTTAAAAGTGCCTCGACCTTTAAAATCGTCAAAATATAATCCTCTCGCATACCAATTCCATAAATCATACCCTTGTCGCTATGAATTGTCTCCGGCGGAGGTCCGATTTTGCTTCGATTTATACGAATGGCTTCAGTTAGTCTATCTATAACAAAACCTGCGATATTGTCTTTTCCTCTCATAACGATATAGCGTGTATCATCTGTATTTTTTGCGGGCTCCATTTTAAACTTTCGACGCAAATCAATCAACGGAATAACACTTCCTCTTAGGTTAAAAACGCCCAATATATATGAAGGAACACTTGGAACGCGAGTGTATTCTATCGGTTTAATAATCTCTTGGATATTTAGTATCGGCACCGCATACTCTTCTTGCCCGATAATAAAACCAACTAACTGAACGATATCATCCTCTTTTTTGTGAGGTTCTTCAATCTGCTTTTTTTGCTTTTGAATAATCTTATTTAATTTATCGCTCATTTTACTACTCCGATAAAAGTTTTATATTTTTTCGCACAACGCTCTCAAGATACTCTGGCGAATAAGGCTTAGTGATATACTCACTCATGCCCGACTCAACACCCCTTAATCTGTCTGATTTCGAGGTACGAGAAGTTACAGCAATCAAAGGTAGATTTTTATATTTTGAATACTTTCTAATCTCTGCTGCCAACGTGTAACCATCCATTCTAGGCATCTCTATATCTATCAATATGGCATCAATATTGTACTCGCCTGATTTCAAGATTCCTAAAGCCTCTTGACCATTGGAAGCCTCGATTACAGTTACCCCAATAGGCTCCATGGATTTTCGCATAATGTTTCTATCCATTTTGCTATCATCAACCGCCAAAACCACATAGTCGCTTGGGGATGATTTTATCTTTTCGGCAGTTTCCGAAACTGCTCGAATATCAACACTTATACCTTTTGCCAAATCCATCAATGCAGCAACATCAACAATCAATGTTACCCTTCCATCTCCTCTTATAGTTGCACCAGCAATTCCCTCTATGCCTTGAAGATAATCGCCCATAGACTTGATAACAATCTCTTCTTGTCCTACAAGCGTATCCACTATAACACCGAGTTTTGACTCAGCTAAACCTATAACAACTACGTATGTATGTTCTGAATTATCATATACTTGCTTAACTCCAAAAATATCCGACAAACGAACCAATGAGAGAACTTCGTCCCTAAGCCTTAGAACGTTTTTGCCCTCAATAGTATAAATCTCATCAAGAGGAATTCTAACTGTTTCTAAAACAGATGCCAACGGAATAGCATAATACTCCTCTTGTGCACCAACCAATAGTGCTTGAATAATAGCCAATGTCAAAGGAATTTTAAGCTTAATAACCGTTCCCCTGCCGAATTCACTATCTACATCTATAATGCCATTGAGTTTTTCGATATTTGTCTTAACAACATCCATTCCCACGCCACGACCAGAAACATTTGTAACTTTTTTGGATGTTGATAAAGATGGTTTAAATATAAGAGTAAAGGCCTCTTTATCAGACATCGCATCAGCTTCTCTCTCGGTTATCATCCCTTTTTCTATCGCCTTAGAACGCAAGATATCTGGGTCAAGTCCATTTCCATCATCGGTTATCTCAATAACAATATGATTTCCCTCGTTATAAGCTTTTAGCTCAATAAGTCCTGATTCTGATTTGCCTCTTGATTTTCGAGTTACTCCATCTTCAATACCGTGGTCGCATGAATTTCTGATAATATGAACTAATGGATCGCCAATCTCCTCAACGATAGACTTGTCAAGCTCTGTCTCTTCGCCCGAAATCTCAAGCTCAATACCCTTTCCAAGCTCTCTTGAGAGGTCTCGCACCATACGAGGAAATTTGTTAAATACTTTAGCTATTGGCAACATTCTTGTCTTCATAACAGCTATTTGCAAATCAGTAGTTACAAGAGATATGGACGAAACAACTTGATTTAGCTCTTCAAGAAACTTCTCGCCTTCATAACGCTCTTCAACGTCATCATAAATTTTCAATAATCTATTTTTGCCCAAAACAAGCTCGCCGATAAGATTCATCAAATGGTCAAGTCGTTTAACTTCAACCCTTATTGTCTGCTCCATAGCTGTAGCTGGTGCGGTTGCCTCTTTTTTGGCTGGTGCAGTTGTTGAAGATGCACTAACAGAAGGTCTTGAAGGAGCTTCAGTTTTTTGAGGACTCTCTTTCTCTTCTGCTGGTGTCGAACTTTTTTCTGTTGAAGATGAAGCAGAAGTTGGTATTACTTCTGTTTTTTTGGCTTCTCTTCTTTTTTTGTCTTCCTCTTTTCTAATTTTAAGAAGTCTCTCTATCTCGTCTTCAACCTCTTTATCACTCATCTTAGAATAATCCAACTCCGGACCACTGTTCATCAAAGCAGGAACATTTTGAGCAACGTGCTCCTCTTCTTGAACCATTGACTCTTCTTGGGAAGCCACTTTCTCAACAGCAATATCTTCTCCATTAGATATAGCATCTAGTCTGGTACAAATATCTGCTATGTCCATTCCTATAGAAGTATCGTTTCCACTATCTCTAATAGCGTGCAAAAGTGCTTTCATCATATCAATGGATTCTAATACCACATCCATCACATCACCTGTAAGCTTTAACTCACCTTTTCGTGCTTTGTTAAGAACATCTTCCATATGATGCGTCAATCTCGTAAGAATCTCAAATCCTAAAAAGGAGGAAGAGCCTTTAATCGTATGTGCAACCCTAAAGATGCTGTTTAACAAATCTAAATCATCTGCGTTTGATTCGAGTTCTACCAAATTTTGATCAATCTGTTCGATAAGCTCAAACGCTTCAACCAAAAAATCTTCTAAAATTTCTTGAATATCTTCCATCGTTCTGCCTTTACTTATCGATTTTCACGTGCGATTTTATTACTTTGGAAATTTCCTTGTAAAAAACCGATGCATCAAATTTTGTCAAATAGGCTTCTCCGCCCGCCTCTTTTCCTCTTAGTTCACTAAAATGGTCGCTAATAGAAGAGTTGAATACAACAGGTATCATCTTAAATCTCTCATCCTCTTTTATATTGGAAGCAAAATGAAAACCATCCATTTGTGGCATCTCAACATCACTAACTATAATTTTCAACTCACTGCCCAATCGATTTCCATAGATGTTATACAGCTCTTCTATTTTTTCAAGACCTTCGACCCCATCTTTGGCTTCCACAACTCGCATTCCCATTTTTTTAAGGGCATCACTTACGAGCTTTCTAGCAATCGAGCTATCATCAAGCACCAAAGCTGTTCCATCTATTGTGTTTATCTCGCTGTCTTCTAGGTCAATTTTAGGTTTATAGATACCCAAAGCCTCAACAACACTTTCCAAATCCAAAATCAGTAAAACTTCATCATTTTCAATACGAGTAACGCCTGTTATCTGGCTTCTATCAAGTGAGCCCATACTTGCCACAAACGATGCTGGCTCAATATCTTTCCAGCTAATACGACGAATACGTTTTGCCTCATGAACTACAAAACCTATCAAAATATCGCTAAATTCTGTGATGATAATTCTTGGTTTAATGTTTATATCTTTTGGCTCTTCAATGTTCATCCATTTTGCAAGATTTACAACAGGAATAACAACACCTCTTAAATCAAAAATTCCCTCAATATATGCCGGAACTCCAGGAAGTTCCGTCAAGTTAGGAATCTTGATAATTTCGCGAACTTTAGCAACATTTACGCCGTAAATGCCTTCGTAAATGCGCTCGCCCTCTTTTTTAAATATACGAAAATCAACCAGCTCCATCTCATTGGAGCCTACCTTTAGCACGTTTTCATCAAACATTGCAACCCCTTAATTGCTTTTGCGCAAATTCTGTATCTTGCGAAGATTGTACAATAAAATAACTTTGATTGCACGCAAAAGATGAAAAGTTAATATATCTTATCTTTTCAAAACTCAACACGCTATTTTGATGATAGTGCCCCTCTGCCACCAAAGAGATGTTGCTTAGGTCATATCTTGAAAGTTTTTGCTCAACCTTTGTTCTAAAATCTGGTATCTTCTCGCAAAGTTTTTTATTTCGCTGGTTGGATTTGATTTTTTTTGAAATATAGCCGTCCATTGCCTTGTCTGCGACATTTAGAAATGACAAAAAAGTACTATTTCTGATGATACATGTAAAGATATTGTGAAGAGTGTCGCCATACTTATCGCCGTGTAGCAAAAGCATCTTTTGTCCATTTGGAAGGCTACATGCAAGTGGTTGCGACTCTATTTTTACAACTTTAACATTTGAAAAAAGGTCTTTAAGGTTGAAATCGTGATTGCCCTCAAGATAATAAATCTCTACATGTAAAGATATTTTTTCGATAAGTTCTATATATTTGGCGTATAAATTTGCACAGAAGGAGACTTCGCCAACTAAAAGGTCAAACATATCTCCCATCAAAAAAAGCTGAGGGGTTTGGATGTCGCCAGATTCTACAAATTTTAGAAAATCCCAAAAAGCATTGGTGCTTTCATTTTCATGTGCATCGGCGATAAAAACCGCCCCCTCTTTTATCTCAAGGTACATAGGCGATAACTGGTATTCCTGCAGTCTCTTCGTATCCGCACATCAAGTTGGCATTTACCACCGCTTGAGAAGAGGCACCTCTAAGTAGATTGTCTATGCTTGAAGAGACAAAAACAGAGCGTCCATTTTGTGCTACAAAAACATCACAAAAGTTTGTTCCTGCAGTTGTTTTTACATTTACAGGAGTATTTCGAACTCTTACAAATTTTTCGTTTTGATAAAAATCTTTTAAAACCGCAGATGCATCTATATCTTCATCAAGCACCAAATAAGCACTAATCAACATCCCTCTAGTTATAGGAAGAAGATGTGGAACAAAGTTGACCTCAAGTTTTTTACCGCTAGCATTTTGAAGTTTTTCGGTTATCTCTGGAGAGTGTCGATGTTTTAGAGGATTGTACGCTGTGATGTTTTCATTGACGTTTACAAAATGCGCCGATTCGCTTAGTTTTTTTCCAGCTCCAGAAACTCCACTTTTGGCATCTATAAATATCGGTGCATCTTCTTTAATATACTTTAAAAACGGAAGTATCGCCAAAATGGATGCAGTTGGATAACATCCTGGATTTGCCACAAGTTGAGCATTTTTTATCTCTTGCCTAAAAATTTCTGGCAATCCATAAACCGCATGTTTTAGATTTTCCTTGTCTACATGTTCGCAATAATGCTTCTCATACGCCTCAACGCCCAACCGATAATCCGCCGACAAATCAACCACTTTAACACCCAAAGCCAACAACTCTTTTGCAAAACCCATCGCTGCTTGATGTGGCAATGCCAAAAATGCTAACTTAGCAACTTTGGCTATCTCTTTGGCATCACTCTTAAGGACATCTTGTTCGATAACACCAACCAAAGAAGGGTGAAGATTTGTTAGTTTTACACCACCTTCAGACGTGCCCACATATGCAATCTCAAAGTAAGGATGACTTACTAAAAGTTTAACCAACTCAAGTCCCGTATAACCACTCGCACCGATAATAGCAACTTTTGTTTTTTCCATGTTTATCTCTCAAAAATAATAGTTTCGTAACGTATCTCTACAATCTCATAATCTTGTCTTCCAGAAGGCAAACTCAAAACCACCTCATCGCCCTCCGCTTTACCTAAAAGCTGTTTTGACAGTGGCGCATGATACGATATCAAGCCCTCGCCAGGGTTACTCTCGGTACTTCCTACAATCGTATAGGAAACCTCAAGCTCTGTTGAAGTATCAAGCAACACAACGGTTGAGCCAAATCGTACCTTGTCGTGCTCATAAGACGAAGGGTCCATAACATGTGTTTTTGAGAGTATATTGCTTAGCTCTGCGATCCTTGAGTCTATAAAAGCCAACTTATCTTTGGCGGCGTGATACTCTGCATTTTCTTTCAAATCCCCATGACTACGAGCTATATCAAGCTCTATTACGGTTTCTGGACGCTGTTTTTTCTTCAAATCTTCCAGCTCATGAGTCAATTTTTTATAGCCATATTCGGTCATCGGCTCTTTATTATTCATCTATACTCCTTCATTTCTAAGCTCAATTATACACTCATTATCTTTATCATCTCTTCTTTGCTACCGTGTCTCAAAAGAGTCCGTAGCGTTAATGCTCTCTTAAAAAAAAGCTCTAAATTGGTATCTTTATACGCTTTTATTAGATTTTCTACGTTTACATCTTTTTGCAAAAGCTCTACATGTAGAGGTGGAAGTTTCTCAAAATCAAACAGAATATTTGCAAGCCCTACATGTAAGAGTTTGACAAATCTTTTGGCGATGACATAATCCAACCATTTCGCCTTATACGCCAACACAAACGGAACACCAACAAGTGCCGCCTCAAGCGTTGCCGTGCCTGAACACACAAACGCAAATTCACTTTTCAAAAACGCATCATATGTATTTTTTGAAAGTTCAAATTGGCTTACATCTCCATAAATCTGCTCTATCTCGGTGTCGCTAAAATGTGGCGGAATAACCAAAATAGAACGCTTGCCCAAAGTTTTGGAAACCGCTTTATAGATGGGCAAAAGAGTTTTTATCTCACTTTTTCGACTTCCGGGCAAAAAAGCTATGGTGCCTGTTTTTTCGTACGACTTTTTAAAAGTTGGTATCTCGTCCAAAAGCGGGTGCCCAACATAAGTCGCTTTGCTGTAAAACTGCTTTTCAAACGGTAAGATTGAAGCCAATACATCGCAGTATTTTTCCACTTTTGCCACTCTTTTTGCTTTCCACGCCCAAACTTGAGGCAAAATATAGTAGATGATTTTCACATTTGGGTTTAGCTCTTTTATGGCTTTTGCCAAAGGAAGGTTGAAAGCTGGAGAGTCTATGAGCAAAACTTTGTCTACATGTAGGCTCATCTGTGCCATTTTCTTGATAGCCTCTTTGGCTTTTTTGATTTTGGGAATGGCATCCAAAAACCCCATAATAGAAAAAGCACGACTTGGCAAAAGTGGTTCTCCAAATCTCTCATCAAAAATACCGCACAACTCGCACTCGCCCAACGCTTTCAAGATAGGCTCTAAATGTAAATTTGCCGATGGCTCTAGTGACGAAACCAATATCTTCAATAGTTTTCCTTTTTGATAAGAGATGGGAATATTTTGATAGATGATAGTCAAAAATGTCTTAAAAAAATGAACGTACATGTAAGACGAGTTCGTACTGTCTCAAAAAAAGCGTACATGTAGCCTTTGAAGAGCTAATCAGGAATGCACAATTCAAATACATCTTTGTAAGCTACAATAACGAGGGCTACATGAGCCAAGAAGAGATAAAAGCGATACTATCACGCTATGGACGTTACAGCGTTGTAAAATCCGATTATAAGCGTTTTAATCCGAATAATGTGCGCACGCAAGATAAAGTAAGGCAAGTTACTTCTGAGTGCTTACATGTAGTGGGGAAAGATTAAGTCTATACATTCTTCAGTATATCATTAGCCGACATATTCATTTTATTGACCGCAAAAACTTTGTGTCCCAAGTCTTTTAGGCTTGCGCCAAAGTGGTACACGGTTTCATCGCAGATTAAAAATCTATCGTGAAAGTTTTTAGTGGTTTTAACGCTGAGATTGCCGTATTGTTTGGTATATTTTTGAATATCCAGTTCCAGTTGTTTAGAAATGGCGCTGGTGTAGAGGGTACATGTAACATGGGGATTTTTGGAAAAGAGTGTCAGAATGGATGCGTCAATGTAGTTATCTATCAATACGATAGAGCCTTTCGCGCTGTTTATCAGGTCTGATAAAAGTGCATAAGCGTCAAATATCTGCCCATTAAAAAAGATGCCTTGTTTGAAGTCTAAGGTGTTATTTTTAATGTGAGACTTGATGGTGGTTACATCATTTTCAAGAATAGATAGGCGTTGTTCTGTTATTTTGTGGGCGTTGATAGCATAGCCATTTTGTATGTAGCTTTTGAGAACTAAGGTTGCCCATTGGCGAAATTTTACACCTTTTGGTGATTTGACTCTATACCCAACCGAGATGATGACATCTAAATTGTAATATTCAACATTATAACTTTTGCCATCACGGGCAGTTGTCGCAAAATTTGCGACAACTGAAAACTTCTCAAGTTCGCCGTCATCAAAAACATTGTTTATGTGCTTGCCTATGGTTTTTACATCTCTCTCAAACAAATCGGATATTTGAATTCTATTTAACCACACCGTTTCTTCATCTACAGAAACTTTTAACTCTATTTCTCCATCATTATAAACAACCATATCGGATGAAAATTTTTCCATTTGGATGATTGGGTCATTCATATAAGACTCTCTTGTTCTTTTTCTTTAATGGCTTTTTTAACAGCCCTTAACTGCATTTCAAGTTTTTCTTTTATTGCTTCTAGGTTTGGTTCACGGCTTATAAAACATTCAAATGGCAACCCTAAAATTTCTTCATATTTTAAAACTTCGTCAAATTTTGGGAATCGTGTTTGATTTTTCCAGCGCGTAACCGTAACTCTATCAACTTTAAGAATTTCGGCTAATTCTGCATCGCTTCTACTAATCACGGCAAACCTTTTTAGAATCTGCCGTAATTGTACCGTTTTGGTACTTAAAATTTATATAATCATTTTTTTATGCTACTTCCATGACATTTAAAACAAAATAATTGATAATTTTTAAATCTTTGTGCATCTTGATATAAACTTTTTGCTCTTTCGCTATAATTCAAACAAAAACAAGGCTACATTTTATGAAACGTATTTTGGTTACCAACGATGATGGTTTTGAGAGTGCTGGACTTCATGCACTAGCTCAAGCCCTACGCCCTTTGGGACATGTAACGATAGTTGCTCCGACTACCGAAAAATCAGCCTGCGGACATTCTTTAACACTCACAAGACCTTTGCGCTTTATCTCCATAGAAGATGACTTTTTCAAGCTAGACGATGGCACTCCGACAGACTGTATCTATCTTTCACTTAACGCACTTTTTGAGGGAAGTTCAAAGCCTGATTTGGTTGTAAGCGGTATCAACAAAGGCTCAAACCTCGGCGAAGATATAACATACAGTGGAACAGCAAGTGCGGCTATGGAGGCGTGTTTGCACGGAGTTCCAGCCATCGCCATCTCGCAAGTCTATGTTGGTGGAGCACAAAATATAGAAGAGCACGGCTACTCTCTTGCGCAACAAACAGTCTACGAGTTAGCAAAAAAGATACTGCAAGGCTCGTTTCCATTGGGCGAGCGACGCTTTTTAAATGTAAACATCCCTCCGATAAAAGCAGATGAATGCAAAGGCTACAAAGTCACTAGGGCAGGATATCGCATGTACGGCAATGATGCCCATTTGCACCGAAACCCACGAGGCGAGGAGTATTATTGGCTGGGCGTTCACACGATGGAGTGGAAAAAGGGCGAAAAAGCTGACTGCGATATGAGTGCTATCGATGAAGGTTATGTTTCTATCACGCCCATCAAGCTTGACATGACAGCACATGACGAGTTGGAAAACCTTGAAAAATGGATAAAAAGTGATGGATAGATTTTCAAGAGTTCGCACACTTTTTGGCGATGATTTTGAAAAAATTCAAAAAGCTAAAATCTTACTTTTGGGAGTCGGTGGAGTCGGTGGAGTTTGCTTGGATGCACTATATCGAAGTGGAGTGAAGGATATTACGATTGTGGATTTTGATACATTTGACATCTCAAATCAAAACCGACAGCTTGGCTCTGAAGCCATTGGCGAAGTCAAAGTGACAAGCCTTGCTAGACGATATAAGGGCATTACGCCCATTGAAGTTTTGATTACGCCAGAGTGGGTGGAGGATTTTGATTTTGCTCCTTATGATGTAGTTATTGATGCGATTGACGACATGAGAGCTAAAGTTGCTATCGCACATAAGGCTTTTGAAAAACTTTTAAGTGCAAGTGGAAGTGCCAAAAAACTCGACCCGACACGTGTACGCTACTGCTCGATTTGGAAAACACACGGCGACGCACTCGCAAAAAAGTTTCGCTACGAGCTTAAGAAAAGTGATTTCGAGGGAGATTTTATAACAGTTTTTTCTGACGAAGAGCCTACATGTAAAGAGCTTGGGAGCTTGATGTGCGTTACTGGAGCTTTTGGCTTTGCTTTGGCTTCTCTGGCAATAAGAAAAATTATATGAAAACTACACAGATAAAAAATAACCCTCAGTGCCATATGTTATGGACTAATACACAGTCTTGAAATGATAAATATTTTCTGATATAATTCAATCCCCTACGGCTAAGATTATTAAACTCGGTCGAAGAAATAATATATTTATTTTTATAAATTACAAGGAAACGAAATGAAAAAAGATATTCATCCAGAATATGTAGAGTGCACAGTAGTATGTGCTTGTGGAAACACCTTTCAAACACTATCCAACAAGCCTGAAATAAGGGTTGACATCTGCAGTTGCTGTCATCCGTTTTTTACAGGTAGCGAGAAAATCGTTGATGCTGCCGGTCGTGTTGAGAAATTCAATAAGAAATACAATCTTAAATAGTTTTAATAACTTATTTTGATCTATTTTATTCCTACTCCGATAGGAAATATCGATGATATTTCGGTAAGAAGCTTAAGACTTCTTGCCGATTGTCACACTCTTTTTTGCGAAGACACCAGAGTTACAAAAAAACTTCTTTCCCTTCTTTCTAAAAAACACCAAATTCATTTCGAAGTAGAAAATTTTATATCTATGCACTCGCACAATGAAGAGACGGTTTTATCCAAGATAGACTTATCTGTTTTTGATAAAAATGTTGCTTATCTTAGTGACGCAGGAATGCCATGCATAAGCGATCCGGGGGCTATTTTTATAAAATTTTGCCAGGAAAAAAAACTAAAATACGAAGTCCTTCCTGGAGCAAATGCCGCAATTTTGGCATATGCTACGAGCGGTATAAACTCTTCTCGCTTTATCTTTTATGGTTTTTTACCTCACAAAGGACAAGAGCGTAGTGATGGACTGAGCGAGATATTGAATTCTTATTACCCGACAATTTTATATGAGTCTCCGCATAGGATTGAAAAGCTTATGGATGAACTTTGTCAACGTGAGCCACTAAGAAATATTTTTGCTATAAAAGAGGCAACAAAGCGTTTTGAAAAGCGTTTTTTTGGAACCCCCTGCGAAGTGCAAAAAGCTTTTGAAAAAACCAACTTAAAAGGCGAGTGGGTTGTGATAATTTCTCCCAAAGAGAGATTTGGAGGCGAGCCTATTACCGCTGAAGATATTCTAACATTAGATTTACCGCCAAAACAAAAAGCAAAATTGTTATCAAAAATAACCGGAGAATCCATCAAATATTGGTATGAAAACCTTCAGAAAAAGTAGATTTTTTCCCTATTCTCTTTTTAGATAAAACTTTAAGTGATTTTAGATAAAATAAGCCCCATGATTATATACGGCAAACAACTATTTTTACATGTGTTGCAAAAATATCCAAAAAGGATAAGGTGTGTATATTTGCCAAAAAAGTGCGATGAAAAACTTTTCTCAAAAATAGCCAAAGCAACAGATAAAATTTGCACCATTGACAATCAAAAAGCACAAGCCTTAAGCCATGGTGGAAATCATCAAGGCTTTATAGCGGACATTGAGGATTTGGAATTCTCCTCTTTTTTGGAAGCAAAAAAAGGCTCTTTTTTGGTAATTTTAAATGAAATTACCGATACGGGAAATATTGGAGCTATTTTGAGAAGTGCTTATGTTTTTGGTGCAGATGCAGTTATTATAAGCGGTATAAAAAACATAAATCTAGAAGCTATTGTAAGAACAAGCAGTGGAGCTGCCTTTGAGTTGCCCATAGTGCTTTATCCTTCAACGCTAGATATGATTCATGAGTTAAAGCAAATGGGGTTTGGTTTGTATGGAGCCGATATGAACGGTACAGACGTCAGAAAAATACAATTTTCCAAGAAAAAGGCCCTCATTATGGGAAGTGAGGGCAAGGGTCTTTCCGCAAAAGTTAAAGAGAGACTTAATGCTATAGTGTCAATAAATATGGCGAGGGAGTTCGACTCTTTGAATGTAAGTGCGGCAACAGCCGTATTGTGTGACAGGATTATAAATGGACAAAATTAAAGCTTTAGAAAAAATTGGTCTAAGAGAAGTTTCAAGGAAAACCCATATAGAGGTTAAATATCTTGAGTATATGGTAAATGGCGAATTTGAAAAACTAAATAAAATCAACACACTGGGCTTTATTAAGATTCTGTCTCGTGAATACAAACTTGACTTAAGCGAATGGGTTGATGCTTTTAACAACTATTGGTATGAAAATCGCAAAGATGATGAGCTTAAAAATGACAAAATTTTTGTGGTTGCTCCTTCGGCAGAAAGTGCGTTTAGAAAAATTATTGTGTTTTTTGTTTTTGTATCATTAATCTCTTTTTGTTTTGTGGCTTATTATATTTTTCAATCAAATGTTAATTTTTTAAATCAAACAGGCTTTGACACGAACAAAACTGATACTTCTTATGATACTACGCCTTCAGTTAAAGAAGCACAAAAAGTTTTGGGCGACACCGTGATTAGAGACATTGTCAGAGACAGTAGTAAAAATCAAAGTGAAATTACTGTTAGTATTTTAGATAGCAACGAAAGCAATACAGAATCTGTAGATGAAAACGCCTCAACAGATGAAAACATTTCAATAGAGATTGAAAATCCTATGATTCCCATCAAAGAACAAGAAGATAATATCTCCTCAGAGATAATATTTGCACCCAAAGAAAGAATATGGATTGGTATTATCTATATACCAAGCTATGATAAGAAATCTAAAAATTTTGATAGCAATATGAGTGTTGATATTAGCAAAAATCAACTCATTTCAACAGGACATGGGCGTTTTAGCATAGTAATAGATGGTAAAAAAGAAGATTTTAATGAGCAAGGAAGTATTAAATTTGAAGTTAAAGATGGAAAAATAAAGCGTCTCTCTTCAAATGAATTTTTGGAACTCAATAAAGGCAAAAATTGGTAAAGAAAATCTTTGTTTTTATCCTCCTGAGTACATGCTTGTTTTCCTCAAGTGATATAAACGAGAAGATTAGAAGCTATATTGGGCAAGAAAAATTTGAACAACAAAAAAATCTTATCAAGGTTTTGTTTATTCAAAAGGATCAATTTTTAAATCAAGAAGGTTTTGTTGATAGTATAAAAGTTCTGGAAATTTTAAAGAAAAATGGTCTCTTAAAATTGTTTTATGAAAAACCCATATCACTTAAAATCGCCTTTAATACCAAAAGCAACTCTATGATTTTTTTAAAAGTTATTAGTGAAGCCTTGGAGGCTATAGGATATAGCTATTATTTAACCGAGAGCATGACAAAAAACAGTGATGGGCTAAATTGGAAGATTTCCTTACAAACTGAGCACATTGTTGATCCTGTTCTGCTATCTCAGGTTTTAAAAAAAAGAGGATGTGAGATAGAAGATATTACGATATCGGAACAACACTTTTGGAACTACACCATATCTTCGAAAAATGCCAAAGTAGATGCAAAAAGTCTCGAATTAGACACATTCGTAGATCTTCCAAAGCCGATTAGACCGTATTGGATAGATGTTAAAAATATGCAAACAATTGTTATCAAAGCTCATTTGGCTGACAAATGGTTTCCTAATGTTATTTTCTTTGATGAAAGTTTGCGTGTTATTAAAGAGCTGAAAGAGGAAACTCCGACAAAGGGTGTAAAGATTTCCATTCCAATTGATTGTTATTACGTAAAAATAAGCGATCTCTACCTACTTGACAATATAAAACACGGATTGTCCGTACAGATTAAAAACTAACTTTTATAAGGAAAGTCAAATGTTTGATGAAATTAGATTTAATACTATTGATAGATTGCCGGGGTATGTATTTGCCCAAATTAACGATTTAAAACTATCTGCAAGACGGGCTGGGGATGATAT
Organism: Sulfurospirillaceae bacterium; assembly: GCA_028692875.1. GTDB lineage: Bacteria > Campylobacterota > Campylobacteria > Campylobacterales > Sulfurospirillaceae > JAQUWL01. Next base: position 77,724 of record JAQUWL010000001.1, on the reverse strand, counting down.
TATTGATTTTTCAATGGGAAATCCCGACGGCAAAACTCCTCAGCATATTATTGATAAGCTTGTAGAATCAGCCCAAAAAGATGGAACACATGGTTATTCTGTAAGCAAGGGAATTTATAAATTACGTTTAGCTATTTGCAACTGGTACTTGAGAAAATATGGCGTTACACTAGACCCAAATACCGAAGCAGTAGCAACTCTTGGAAGTAAAGAAGGATTTGTTCATCTTGCACAAGCAATTACAAATCCGGGCGATGTAGTAGTTGTTCCAGACCCTGCCTACCCCATTCATGCGTATGCTTTTATGATTGCAGGAGGCAATGTTCATAAGTTTGGTTTGGACTACAATGAAAAGTACGAGCTCGATAAAGAGCAGTTTTTTTTAAAACTCAAAAAAGTGTTTCGTGAATCTGCCCCAAAACCAAAATATGTTGTAGTAAATTTCCCACACAATCCTACATGTGTAACAACAGATGTTTCATTTTATGAGGAATTAGTGGCTTATGCCAAGGAAGAACGCTTTTACATAATCAGCGATATTGCTTATGCAGATTTATCTTTTGATGGTTATGAGACGCCATCCATTTTTCAAGTAGAAGGTGCCAAAGACGTTGCTGTTGAATTTTATACACTTTCAAAAAGCTACAATATGGCAGGATGGCGTGTTGGTTTTGTTGTAGGAAATAAAAAACTTGTTGGTGCACTTCAAAAAATAAAATCGTGGTTTGATTATGGTATGTTTACACCTATACAAGTTGCTTCAACTATCGCCTTGGATGGTCCGCAAGAGTGCGTGGATGAAATCAGAGAAAAATATCGCAAAAGAAGAGATGTGCTCGTTGAAAGTTTTAACAATGCTGGTTGGCCAATGGAAAAACCTCGATCTACGATGTTTGTTTGGGCAAAAATTCCTCCTGTGGCACAACATTTGGGAAGTATGGAATTTTCTAAACAGCTACTCACTGAAGCAAAAATTGCAGTAAGTCCCGGAAATGGTTTTGGTGAAGCAGGCGAAGGGTATGTAAGAATTGCTTTGATAGAAAACGAAAATCGCATCCGCCAAGCAGCACGCAATATTAAGAGATATTTGAAAAGCTTAGAGGATTCAAAAAAATGATTAAGGTAGGCATTGTAGGGGTTGGAACTGTTGGAAGTAGCGTTGTTAAGATTTTGCAAGAAAACGCTGATATTATTACGGCTCGTAGTGGAAAAAAGATAGTTCCTGTTATGGGAGTTGTTAAAAATCTTAGCAAAAAAAGAGATATTGACATTCCCCTAAGTGACAATGTGGATGATGTTTTACAAAACGATGATATTGATGTAGTCGTTGAGTTGATGGGTGGAGTTGACGATGCTTTTGCTGTTGTCAAAAAGGCACTTTTATCAAAAAAGGCTGTTGTGACTGCAAATAAAGCTCTGTTGGCTTATCACAGATTTGAATTAAGAGATATTGCTGGAGATACCCCAATAGGTTATGAAGCGAGTGTTGCTGGTGGAATACCCATCATCAAGGCTTTAAGAGAAGGGTTAAGTGCAAATCATATTCAAAGCATTAAAGGTATTATGAACGGTACATGTAACTATATTTTGACAAAAATGATGAATGAGAAAGCCACCTTTGAAAATGTGCTAAAAGAGGCACAAGCACTAGGTTATGCCGAAGCTGACCCAACGTTTGATGTTGGTGGATTTGATGCGGCACACAAATTGTTAATATTGGCTAGTATCGCATACGGAATAGATGTTAAACCAGAGGATATTTTAATAGAGGGTATTGAAAATATTGACAACGAAGATATCTTTTTTGCCAAAGAGTTTGGGTATAACATCAAACTTTTGACGATTGCCAAAAAAAGTGGCAACCAAGTACAGCTTAGAGTGCATCCAGCTTTAGTGCCCATGAGCCAAATGATAGCCAAAGTAGATGGTGTTATGAATGGTATTAGTGTTGTGGGCGATAGGGTCGGAGAAACTATGTATTATGGTCCGGGAGCTGGTGGTAATGCAACTGCGAGTGCTGTTATTTCAGATTTGATTGATATTGCTCGAAGTGGCAAAAAATCGCCTATGCTAGGGTTTAAAAAACCACTTGAAAATTGCAATCTAACATTGATGAATTCGGATGATATAGAGACCAAGTACTATATTCGCATTAAAGTTGCTGACAAAATAGGTGTTTTATCACAAATTTCTCAAGTTCTAGGCGCACAAGGCATCTCAATAGGAAGTTTTTTACAAAAACCAGACGTGCAAGATGAGAGTAATGCGATTTTGCTTTTTTCAACCCATACATGTAAAGAAAAAGATATACAAATTGCTCTTAAGCAGATAGGCTCTTTGGTTTTCGTTAAAGAAAAACCCGCCATGATAAGGATAGAGAGTTAATGAGTGTTGAGGCAGGTCGCATATCAGAAGATCGTGCGTGCTCATATCTTGTAAACCAAGGGTATATTATTGTAGAAAGAAATTTTTTTTCGCGATTTGGCGAAATAGATATTATTGCGAAAAAAGATGGTGTGTTGCATTTTGTTGAGGTTAAGTATTCAAAAAACAGTGATCCAATACTTAGAATAACCCCCCTAAAAATGAAAAAAATTATTAAGACAATAAATTTTTACCTACTTAAAACTAGTTTTTTAGGCAATTATGAAATAGATGCTTTGCTGGTCACACCAACAGAGATAGAGATAATAAAAAATATTAGCTACTAAAAAATTTTAAAAACCAATGCTATGGTAAATTTAAAGTTTTACTATGTATAATATTTGACTTTAGTAGTATAAAAAATAAATTTAATGGAGAAAATATGGGAAAATACATAGAATTAAATGCGTCAAATTTTGATGCTACAATAGCCGATGGTACAGTGCTTGTGGATTTTTGGGCTCCATGGTGTGGGCCTTGTAGAATGATAGCTCCTGTAATAGAAGAGTTAGCACAAGATTTTGATGGCAAAGCTAAGATTTGTAAAGTTAATACAGACGAAGAGCAAGAGGTTGCCATAAAATATGGTATCAGATCTATCCCTACGCTACTTTTCTTTAAAAATGGCAAACTAGTTGACCAAATGGTTGGAGCATCTTCAAAACAGGCTTTGGCAGATAAAATAAATTCACTTCTATAATGAATACAAACAAAGGGAGAAGGTCATTCTCCCTTAACTATCTTTTTGCCTCTTTTTTTGGTGCACTAATGATAGCTGGTGCTTTTGCCTATTTTAACTATCGTTTTTCCGAATATAAATTTATAGATTTCGACAAATGGATTTATTATCGTAAAAGTGATATTTTTCAACCAGACAAAGAGCGATATCTTGTTCTATTTTATAGCTCTTCAATGCAAGACGTTGGAAAAATTTTAGAAAAAATGGATAGAAAAGAGCCTATTTTAGCAGTAGATTTGTATTTGACGCGACCAGAGGAAGATAGTAGTGCTATCTACATAACTTCTGGAACCAATACGCTTTTGAAGATGATTCAAAGATTTAATATCTATGAAGCACCTTGCTATTTCTACATTAAGCGTATTAGAAATGGTCTATATAAACAAGATAGTGCTGTAAATTTAATAGAACTATAAGGAAAGTACGATGTTGGATTTAGCGATTATTGGGGGAGGACCTGCTGGCTTAACTGCAGGACTTTATGCCACTCGTGGTGGTTTGAAAAATGTTGTAATGTTTGAGAAAGGTTTTCCCGGCGGACAGATAACTAGCAGTAGCGAGATAGAGAATTATCCAGGCGTTGCAAATATAATGAGCGGTATGGATTTGATGGCGTCTTGGCCTGAGCAGTGTATGCGTTTTGGACTTAAGCACAATATGGCAGAAGTTTCTAGAGTCTCAAAAAGAGAAGATGGTATTTTTGAGATAGCTCTATTGGGTGGAGAAAAAACAGAGGCAAAAAGCGTTATAATTTGCACAGGAAGCTCTCCTAAGAGAGCCAATTTTGAAGGTGAAAATGAATTTTTTGGTAAAGGCATAAGTACATGTGCTACATGTGATGGATTTTTTTATCGCAACAAAGAAGTAGTGGCACTTGGCGGTGGCGATAGCGCACTTGAAGAGGCACTTTATCTTTCACATATCTGCTCAAAAGTCTATCTTGTTCATAGAAGAGATTCTTTTAGAGCCTCTCCAGTTACAGTAGAAAAAGTTAAAAATAACCCCAAAATAGAGCTTATTTTAAACAGTACTGTCAAACAAGTTTATGGCGATGCCAGTGGACTAAATGGGATTATTCTTTTAGATAAGGACAAAAAAGAGCGAGATCTCGCAGTTACAGGTGTTTTTGTTTTTGTAGGTATGAATGTAAATAACTCCATCTTAAGACAAGATGATGGTAGTTTTTTATGCGAAACTAACGAAGCGGGCAATGTCATTGTTAATTTAAAGATGCACACTTCTGTTTCTGGGCTTTTTGCTGCGGGCGATATCAGGATTGATTCTTCAAAACAGGTTGTTTGTGCTGCGGGCGATGGAGCAACGGCAGGCATAGAAGCGCTAGAATATGTTAACCATTAAAATAAAAGGGAAATAGTCAATGATAAAAGTTGGAATTCACGGCTCAACTGGAAGAGTCGGAAGATTGTTGCTGGAAAATCTAAAAAAAGATACTGACGCAAAAGTGTCTGTTTTACATGCTATAGAGGATATTGATTTTGCAGTGCCTGATAGTGTAAAAATTACAGAAGAAACAAGTGTGCTTTTGCAAAATAGTGATGTTGTTATTGATTTTACGATAGCTATGGGAACAGAATCTTTACTAGAAGAGGCTATTAAAAATCCCACTCCGCTTGTAATTGGCACAACTGGATTAAGTGAGCATCAACTAAATTTACTCAAAGAGGCTTCAACACAGATGCCTATTTTATACTCAACCAATATGTCTTTAGGTGTAGCAGTTCTTAATAAGCTTGTCGAGTTAGCTTCAAAAAGTTTGGGTGATTTTGATATTGAGATAGTTGAGCAACATCATCGTTACAAAAAAGATGCACCAAGCGGTACAGCTTTAACTTTGGGAGAGCACGCTGCTAGAGGAAGAGGGCTTGTTTTGGATGACGTTAGAGTAAGCGGAAGAAATGGGCTTATTGGCGAACGTAGTAAAGATGAGATTGCTATCATGGCGATTAGGGGCGGAGATGTTGTTGGAAGACACACTGTAGGTTTTTACAATGATGGTGAGTTTGTGGAGTTAAATCATACGGCCACTAGTAGAGATACGTTTGCCAAAGGTGCTATTAGGGCGGCTAAATGGATATCAAAACAGCCAAATGGTCTTTATACCATTGCTGATTGTTTAGGTTTATAAAAAAGGTAGCAAACCCATGTGTGCGATTGTCGGTGTATTTGATGTAAAAAATGCTTCAAGAGTGGCCTATTTTTCCCTTTTTGCAATGCAACATAGAGGTCAAGAAGCAACTGGTATTAGTGCTAGTAATGGCAAAAAAATTAAGACAATTAAAAACAGAGGCTTAGTTACTGAAGTTTTTGATGAGTCAAAGCTCAATTTCCTAAATGGAAATATGGCAATAGGACACAACCGATATTCGACTGCTGGAAGCGAATCTGTTCTAGATGCACAACCAGTCTTTGCAAGCTACAAATTGGGCGATATATCCATCGTACACAATGGAAATCTGATTAATAAAAGCGAAGTGCGAAGTAAGCTTATAGAACAAGGTGCTATTTTTCAATCATCTATGGATACTGAAAATATTATACACTTAATTGCAAGAAGTCAAAAAGAGAGACTTCAAGACAGAATTGTAGAGGCACTAAATGTTATCAAAGGGGCGTATTGTCTTTTAATCCAGAGCCGAACAAAAATGTTTGCTATTCGCGATAGATATGGCGTAAGACCTTTGTCTTTGGGAAAGTTTAAAGATGGCGGATATATCGTCGCAAGCGAAACATGTTCATTTGATTTGATAGGAGCTGAGTTTGTTCGTGATGTTCGTCCTGGAGAGATGATTGTTTTTGAGCAGGAAAAACACACATACCAAAGCATACAACTTTTCGAGCCAGATCCGCATATCTGTGCTTTTGAATTTATCTATTTCGCAAGACCAGATAGCGTTATAGAGGGTAAAAATGTCTACGAAATACGCAAAAGAATGGGAATGAAACTAGCTGAACAGTCTAACTTCAAGGCAGATTTGGTTATACCTGTACCAGATAGCGGAGTCTCTGCTGCGATAGGTTATTCCCAACAAAGCGGTATACCTTTTGAGATGGCAATTGTGCGAAACCACTATGTAGGACGAACTTTTATTGAACCGACACAAGAGATGAGAGACCTTAAGGTCAAGCTAAAACTCTCCCCTATTCATAAAGTGCTTGAAGGCAAAAAAATAGTAGTAATTGACGATAGCATTGTTAGAGGAACTACATCAAAACAGATAATTGGGCTACTTAAAAAAGCTGGGGCATCAGAAGTGCACATGCGTATAGCTTCTCCAACAATAGAGCATCCGTGTCGCTATGGTATTGATACACCTAGTTATAAAGAGTTGATTAGTGCGAATATGAGTGTGGAAGAGGTGCGAGAATTTATCGGTGCTGACTCTTTGGAATTCTTAAGTATTGATGCTTTAAAAGATAGTATCGGTAACGATATGAACTACTCTTTAGTTAGTTTTGATGGAAATTATTTTATTAAGTAATGCGAGATATTTTAACCGCAGGAAGGTATTTTCGTCAAAAATTTGGTTGCAGTGTTTATAAGATTCCTATATCCATTTCGGGCTTCACATGTCCAAATATTGATGGAAGTGTAGCACGTGGCGGATGTGTTTTTTGTGAAAATGAATCTTTTAGCCCAAATCTGAATTCAAAAAAAGGTCAAAAATTTACTCTTAGTCCGTCTTCGAAACATAACCCTTTTTTAGAGATGCAACTATCGCAACTAGAGTCTCAATACAAGCACACTAAAGCTATCTTGTCTCATAAATTTAAAGCCAAAAAATTTATTATCTATTTTCAATCTTTTACAAATACCTATGCCCCATTGGAAACCCTAAAAGCTCTTTATCAGAAGGCTTTGAGATTTGAAGATGTTGTTGGTCTTAGTATAGGAACTAGAACAGACAGTGTCTCGCTGGAAGTTTTAGAGTATCTAAGCTGTTTGGCACAAAGCAAAGAGGTGTGGGTTGAGTATGGCATTCAGTCTGCTTTTGATGAAACCTTGCAACGTATAAATCGAGGGCATGATGTCGAAAACATCATTAAATATATAAATCTTACACGAAAATACGGTTTAAAAGTGTGTGCACATTTGATTTTTGGACTTCCAAAAGAAACTAAAGATATGATGTTGCAGAGTGTTAAAATGGCCATTTCTCTTGGGGTTGAGTCGTTAAAGATTCACCCTTTATATGTAGTTCAAAAAACAGCTTTGGCAAATGATTTTGTTAAGGGAAGTTTTGAGCCTATAACACAAGAGATGTATATTGAAACACTTGTGGAGGCATTTAAGATAATTCCTGAAACTACTATTGTGCAACGAGTAAGCGCTGGAGTTTCAAACCAAACGCTACTTTCTCCAAAATGGTGTGATGATAAGCATACCCAAATGAAAAATATTAGAATTGCTTTAAAAAATAGTGGATTAAACTATTAGCGACACTCTAAAGTGTATTTTAGATTTGGTTTTTGAAAATACGATGGGTATGGCATCAGCACGCTAAAGTTTCTAAGCTCACCCTTTTTTAGATTTCTTGCTATTACAAAATCTTGTACGATGGTATAAGGTCTTTCAAGAACATTTTTGCTTTTAAAAAAATCTCCCAAACCACTTCGTGGAGTAAAAACAGATCCGCTGATGTTTCCGCTATCTATTGCTTCATTTACAAGCTTTACTTCAAGCGAACACTCTGCGATATCAAACCTTCCAATATTGCGAATTTTTCCACTAATTGAAAAAGACTCGTTAAGCAAAATACGTTTTTGGTCCATCTCTTCAAGAGCTGCTTTTTTAGTATATTTGTCAAGAATAAACATTGATAAAACTGACAGCATTCCAATAACTAAAAAAATTGAAAAAATCATTGCCAGCAATATTTTTCGATTGGTTTCACGAAGAGATATGACACTAAGGATGACAAAAATAACAAAAAATCCAAATAGTGTTAGCCAATGCACAATAGTAAAATATGCCACAACAACAACCCCCTTAAAATTTTACACTAGTAACATTCAGCTTTTATGGAGGCGTTAATGTCACTTTCGTAAGAAAAATCATCAAACTCAACCCTAAACTCGATAAAATCACCAAGAAGTAGAGGTTCGCCGAGTAACATCGGCTGATATTCAATAGGTTTTAGTATTTGCATATAGTTTTTATCATTTTTTTTAAAAATAGATGTCTGAACAAGGCATGTAGTAAAGTTTTTTTGCGATCTGTTATGAAGTGTTCCTGTGGCAATCAATGTATTTGAAAAGTTAAGTTTTTTAAGATTGACATCTTCAATCTCAACACTTCTGTATTTTTCATTTAGCTTTTCTTTAAGCACAAAAGGTCCTACACAAAAGAGTGCAATGGATACTATAACTAGGAAAAACGAAATAGGGGGGGATTTTTTGATAATGATAGCAACTAAAATTAGTGTAATAAAAAAAGTAGCAAAAAGCCACATAAAAGCTAGATAATCATATAGCTCCATGTGGCGAATATAAAAAAGCATAGATGTTTTTAGTGCATCAATGATCATTTCTACTTTGCTTTTCGGCTATACCGCTCGTTCCAAATCGTTTTTCAAGCTCTTGCGAAATCAAATCAGGATTGATATTTTTATGTCCAAGTGCTACCAGTGCATGAAACACTAAGTCAGCAGCTTCATAAACAATCTCTTTTTTATCCCCATCTTTGATAGCAAAGCAAAACTCTCCAGCTTCCTCGACAACTTTTTTCAAAATCGCATTTTCGCCTTTATAAAACAAAGATGCAACATAAGACTCTTTTGGATCTGCATGTTTTCTCTCTAATATAGCGTGATACACTTTGTCGCCAATACTATAGCCAGATATATCTTTGACTGGTTCGCAAATAGTCTCGCAAGAGTTGGAATCTATCTTTTGATAAAAACAAGACTTTCTTCCAGTGTGGCATGCAACACCGCCATCTTGTTCTATTTTTAGCAAAACAGAATCGCTGTCGCAGTCAAGATATATCTCTTTAATGTGCTGAAAGTGTCCACTGCTTTCGCCCTTTTTCCAAAGTTTTTCTCTGCTTCTTGAGTAGTAATGTGCGAGACCAGTTTCTATGCTAAGCTCAAGTGCTTTTTGATTCATATAGGCAAGCATCAAGACCTCTCCTGTTACGAAGTCTTGTGCAATCGCAGGCAGAAGGGGAGATTTGCCCCAGTCCACCGTCTTTAATACGCTACTGTCAAAACTCATTTTGTAGCACTTATTGTTTTTTGTGTATCTTTTGTGTCAACCCAAATATTTGGAGTTGCACCACCAGGTGTTAGGAAAATTTTTGCATCTTTGTTCTCTCTGAGGGCATCGTTAAATCTTCCTTGAACTTCAATTTGGCGAAGCTTTAAAAGAGGCTCAGAGATGCTATCGCTTATCTTTTTATTTGCATAGGCATCGGCTTCCGCTTCTATTTTAATGGCATTTGCTTGGCCTTGAGCGTTTATTTCTCTAGCTTTAGCCTGACCTTCAGCCTCCGCAGCACGCTTTAATGCCTCTTGATTTGCTTTTTCTACTTCATAGCGAGTTCGCTCAACCTCTTGTTTGGCAACTTGAACACGTTCAATCTGCTCTTTGATTTTAGAAGGCAAAACTATCTCTCTAAGTTGTACTGTCAATAGCTCAACTGGTTGTCCTGGTTGTGCATCAATAGCCTTTCTAATGCCCTCCTCTATGTTTACAGCGATTTCGTTTCGTTTTTGCGGCAACTCTTCTGCATTAAACTTGCCAACAACACTTCTTGTAACATCTCTTACTACTGGGTTGATGATTTTGTCTTCCCACGCCATACCCCATGAAGCAATAGTCTGAGGTGCAGTGGCTGATTCTAATTTATATTGAACGGTTAAGTCAATAGAAACAGGAAGACCTCTTGCGTCCAAAACAGAGATAGCAGCATTTTTCTTGATGCCTGAGCCTCTTTGAAGAACCTCTCCCAAATCTTCAGTGGATGAATAGTTCATAATCCTAACTTTCGTGTCCACAATAAAAACTTGCTGAATAAATGGAACAAAAAGATGAAATCCCGGCTCCATAGGATGTGCCTCAAATTTACCTGCTGTTGCTTTTATGCCCATCTCTCCAGAGTTGATAATAACAAAAGGCTTGGCAATTATAAAAATAACTATCAATCCAATAATTACATACAAAAAACCTGTTTTTTTACCAAATAGTTTGGAAAATTCTGGCGGTTCAATATTTAGAGGTGTTCGATTGTTGTCATCGCCACCACTTCCGCCTCCACCGTTTTTCTTTTTAAAATAATCATTCAAATCTGCTGGCATATTATTCCTTTGTTTTTATTATAGTTCTTGCAAAATGACAAGAAATTTATTTTATCTAATCAGATAAAGGTTAAAAGATGTTTGTATTTAGGATTTCTATCATACACCACATCAAAATAGGCTTGCTGAAGTCTACGAGTCATCTCCCCTCTTTTTCCGTCTCCAATGACATAATTATCCACATCGCGAATAGGTGTTACTTCAGCAGCAGTTCCTGTGAAAAATGCCTCATCTGCGATATAAATCTCATCTCTTGTGATTCTTCTTCTTTGCACCTCAATGCCCATATCTTTGGCGAGCTCAAGCACCATTCCTTGTGTAATACTCTCAAGCGATGTGTCATTGGGGGGGGATATCAAAACTCCATTTCTAACAATAAAAAAACACTCTCCACTCCCTTCTCCCAAAAAACCCTCATCGTCCAAAAGAAGCGCCTCTTCGTAGCCTGCCTCTATGGCTTCATATTTTGCCATCTGCGAGTTTAGGTAATTTGCTGATGCTTTGGCTTTACCCATTGTTGAGCCAACAGGATTTCTTGTAAATGATGAGATTTTTACCCTAATACCTTTTTCAAGTCCCTCGTCGCCTAGATAACTTCCCCATTGCCATGCAGCTATGGCTGTATTTACAGGTGCTTTGATGTGGTTTATTCCCATGATGCCATAGCCCAAATATATAATCGGTCTAAGATATACATTTGACTTAAATTTGTTAGCTCTTAAAAGCTCAACATGTGCCTTTTCCAACTCTTCTAGTGAAAAGTTTGGCTTAATACGTGTAATTTTTGCGGAGTTTAAAAGTCTTTGAGTATGTTCTTTGAGTTTGAAAATAGCCAAACCATTATCGGTCATATAAGCTCTTGTGCCTTCAAAGACACCGTTGCCATAATGAAGTGTATGAGTCAAGATATGAATCTTCGCATCATCCCAATTAACCAACTTTCCATCCATCCAAATATACTGAGCCTTGTCCATTTTAGTTTGCCTTATTTTAAAATTATAGTGGTATTCAAATGGTCACAATGATACCCTACTTAAGATTAAAGAGAGTTTTATATCTTTCAAACAGGCTATAATGAGGTTTTAAAAAAGGAGCCGATATGTTAAATATAGGAGACAAAGCACCACTTTTTACTCTGCCGAACCAAGATGATGTGGAAATAGGCTTGAGGGATTTGGAGGGAAAATGGATAGTATTGTATTTTTACCCGAAGGACAATACGCCTGGATGTACCAAAGAGGCGTGTGGATTTAGCGAATCTTTGCCAAAATTTGAAAATTTAAACGCCGTTATTTTAGGCGTAAGTCCTGATAGTACAGCAAAACACAGAAGTTTTATAGCCAAACAAAAACTAGATATTACACTGCTTGCTGATGAAAAAAATGAAGTATCCAAAGAGTATGGTGTGTGGCAGATGAAAAAAAATTATGGCAAAGAGTATATGGGAATCGTGCGTTCAACTTTTTTGATAAATCCAGAGGGAAAGATAGCTTACATGTGGGAAAATGTTAAAGTTGAAGATCATGTGCAAAATGTTGCCATAAAGCTAGAACAGCTCCAAGGCTAAGAGGGTAAGCCCTCTTAGATGGATATTGAAACCTCACATGGAACCCATTTTTCACGAATAGATGAGCTCTCTTTAATCTCTCCTTCGATGAGTTTGTCTTTTGGTATATTGTGTTTTTGAACCAAAGTGTCAATAATAGTCTGAACTCTTTTTTTGGCTAATTGATTGACCGCATCTGGAGCTATAACAATACGAGACAAAAGATGTGTTTGCATCTGTACATGTAAAGATGCAAAATCCAACTTTGCCTGTTTTTGCTCTTTTTGTTTTTGTTGGTAGCTTTTCAAGATAGTGTCATAACGCTCTTTTGAAAAAGTTTTGACAAATAACTGCTTAAGTGCTTCGCCGTAAGGATCACTTATGGTTTTATCTTTTGCCAAAATACGCTTGCTCTCCTCTTCAATATTTGCATCTAAAACAGATTGCTTGAGTGCTTTAGCATCTTCTTGCATATCAAAACCACCAGAAATGCTTAGTTTTAGATTTGGTCTTTTAGCAACAATTTTGGCGTATTGCTCCATTTTCTCCTCTTCAGAAGGCACCAAGCTAAAATCTCCTTGTGCAAACTCAACGCTTTTTAGAGCATCTGAGCTAACGCCGAGCATTGAGCCTAAAAATCTAAAAGGGGATGTAACTAAGCCTGTTATGAGATTGCCAATAGCCTTCCAAACTATGCCACCGTAACTAAAATCAGGATTGTTTAAATCGCCACTAACAGGTAAATCAATATCAATTTGACCGTTTGAATCTTTTAAAATAGCAATAGCTAAACCCAAAGGCAAACTTACCGCATCAGGGCTTTCGATAGTCTCACCTAATGTTAAAGAATCTAGGTTTATCTTGTTATCTCCTAGCATTGAACCGTTTTGGATTTTATAGCCCAAATCCAAAGATAATTTTCCCTCTTTTATGGCGTATCCCACGAATTTTCCAGAGTATGGTGTAAGTGAGGTCATGTCTATATTTTTAAACAAGACATTTATATTTGTGTTGTTTTTTACATCAAAAGGCAGTACCGAGCCACTGATTTTGGAGTAACCGTATTTGTTTACTTTGCCCTCAAGTAGCAAAACAGATGGTTTTGTTGTTTGAGTATTTAGCGTTGAAAATGAGCCGTTAAGTCCTTTTATGTATGTTGAAAAAGGTATAGGCAGACTCTCGTCTTTAAAGTCCAGACTACCATTTTTTAAAGATAGCGGTCCAAGATTGAGATGCATATCTTTTTTGGCAGAAGTATCTTGAGTAGCGGACTCATTTTCGCCAGAAGAAAGTTCATTTTTTTTGACAATATTGCCAAAGTTGGTGCTTTTATCTTTTTTGATATGCAAATTGGCATAAGGCTCTTTTAGCGTGACGCTTTTTATGTACAAAGACTCTTTAGAATGGTCGTATTTTAAGTTATCAAAAACTAGTGAGCCCCATGAAAGCAGAGAAGTTTTATCCTCGGCTTGAATAAGAAGATCTTTTATATTTGAGTCGATATCAACCCTTACTTGAGGCTCTTTGCCATCTTCTACTAGCACTTCGCTTTTCCCCTTTAGAGAGAGTAACCCTTTTGCTAGAGTTAGATTTATGAAAGGCTCAAGATAGTCTTGTGCCAATGGAAGATATATATCGCGTGCATTAAAGTTGGTTTTTAGCTTCAGAGGTTTTTGCTGAAAATCTCCACTAAGTGCAAGTTTGGATTTTTTGTTTATGGCAGTGTTTAGAGTATACAAAATAGTATCTTTTGGATTTGTCGATATGTTTTTAAGTCCGATATTGAGGGGATTCAACTCTACATGTACACTCTTTTGTGGTCCATTGTCCACCATTGATATGGCTCCACCAGCAAGAGAAAACTCTTTAATATGAGCATTTAGAGGGGCTTGGGTTGGCTCTTTTTCATTTGTCTTTTTTTGAGCCTCTTGAGTGTTGCTTTGTGGTTTTATAAGTGTTGAAAAATTTGTTGTTTTATCTTTTTCTATAGCAACATTTATAGTTGGTTTTGAGAGTAAAATTTTGTCTATATTAAGAGATTTTTGTTGATGTGCATAGGCAATGTTGCTTAAGTCTAGTGAAGAAAAAGAGAGTAGTTTCGCTCTGTTTTTATCTGCCAAAGAGAACTCTTTAACCGACAAGTCGGCGTTAACATTTGCATCAAGTTGCTCTTTGAGTTTTATATTTGCCTTTGCTTTAAGGTCGATATTGCCACTTTGCAAATCAACATTTACAAAAGGCTCAATATAAGGTTTTGCTTTGAGTAGTTGGATATTTTTAAGCTCAAGAGAACTTGCGATGGCTAAAGGTTCTTGCTCGATAGTTCCTTGAGAGGCAAGTGTGCTAAGTTTGTCTATAGTAGCATTTATGGTGTAATTTATAGGCGTTTGCTTATCTAGTGAAATATTTTCAACCGTAGTATTTATGGAGGCAATAGATGTTTTTGGTGACTCTTTAGGGTTCAAATCTGTAAAATCTACTCCGCCATCGTGAATTCGTAGCGTTTTTAATAAAAAAGCCCACGGTTTTTGTGTTGTGTTTGAATCGCTTTGGAGATTTTCTTTTTGCTCAACACCATTAAATACAAAAGCTTGAGTTAGATTTATTTGATTGTTTTTATCCAATATAAGATTTGCAAAAGGCTTGTGTATATCTACGCTTTCAATATCTACATTTTGTTGTGGCATAGCAAAATTGATATTTTTAATGTCAATTTCATCCAAAGAGACAAAAGAATTTTTATCGTCTTTTTGTTGAATCTTTATTTTTTTAATATTTGCAGAGGCGTTGCTGATTGAAAATTCGGGCACCTCCTTGCTTAAATCAAGCACATAGGGAACATGCAAAGAGGCTTTTGCTAAAAGATTTGCGTTGATGTCCCTAAGTGCATAATCCCAAAAATCACTTAATTGTAGATTTTTTATATCAATTTGACCGTAAATCTTAAGTGGGTCTAGAGATATAGCCCCGTTGTAGCTAAAGGCTTGATTGTCTTGAGCATCAGCATTAAGTGCGTGCGAACTTAAATCGTTTTTGCGTGTACCTAAATCTCTAATCACATAGTTAATGGGTCCCAGCTCTAAAGAAAATGGTTTTGTGCCACGTGCGTCGTGAAAACTCACACTACCGTTATCTAACTCAAAACGACTTAGTAAAAAACCAAAAAAAGGCTCTTTGTTATCTTTTGGTTTTTCCGTTTCGTTTGTAGCTGAGGGGCTTGAGCTGTTTTCAAACATAGCAAGAAGATTAAGCTCTCCCTCTGGATTGATTCTTGCGTTGACAAATGGTTTTGAAAGTTTAAAGCTTTTTACTAAAGCAACTTTTTCAAAGAGTCCCAAAAGGGCATAATCAATGTAAAGCTCTTCAAATCCCATGGCAGGTCTTGAGTCTTTATCTGCAAGGGAGAGTTTTTTAACGCCAAGCTCAAAGGTAAATGGGTTGAGATTGATTTTTTCTATCGAAAGCCCTAGAGCATAGTTTTTTTCAAAAAATGATATGGCTTGCGTTTTTGCGACATATGGAGCCACAACAAATCCCGCCAATGCATAGATGCACACCAATGTCCCAATCCAAAAGAAAATACTTTTTTTAAGTTTTAACCACATCTTCAACCAGCCTTGTGTTAAGATTTTTTAAGCTCTTTGGGTAGTCCTACTGTAAAGCAAGCACCATCTTCAACATTTTGTAAAGTCAATGTTCCTTGCAGATGTTTCTCAACCATAAGTTTTGACATGTAAAGACCGAGCCCTGAGCCATTGAATTCCTCTTTTGTAGTGAAATAAGGATCAAATATCTTATCCACAATCTCCTGTTTGACTCCGCCAGCGTTATCTTTTATGGATGCATAAACAAAAAAATCATCCTGTCTTACCTCTACATAAATCATCTTTTCTTTTATGCTGTTTTGAATTAGAGCTTCAATAGCGTTTTTAATTATGTTATGCAGAACTTGAAGTAGTTCATCTTTTGAAGATACAATGTCTGGAATATTTTTTTCAATAGAGAGAGAAACTTTGATATTTGAATTTAAAATATCCCACTTTTCTGCAGACACCGCATCTTGCACAACAGACTTAAGAGAGACAAAAGTATACTCTACATTTAGTTCTAAAAATTTTTGAAAATCAGAAATAGTGTTGGATAAAAATTCTGTCTGCTTGCTTATTGTTTTCAGCTCTTCTTGAAACTCCCTAGAATTCTTTTCGCCAAGCTCCAAATCAACAAGGATATTGTTTATACCCATCGATATAACAGCAATTGGTTGCCTCCATTGATGAGCTATCATACTAATCATCTTGCCCATAGAGACAAATTTTTCCTGATTGGCTAGGATATTTTCTTGCTTTTTGTTTTGCTCCACCGCCTCTTTTATTTTATACTCAAGTGATTCATTTAGATTTTTCAAATCTTGCGTTCTGTCTAAAACCTTTTGTTCTAAAGTTGCATTTAAAAATTCTACTTTGGATTGGTATCTTAGATTGTTTACAACAAAATACATCATTATGAAAAACATAACAATGGCACCCAATAAAACATAAGACTGAGTTTTTTTGGTATTGTCTTGTATAAACTGAATCGTTTCGTTATAGTTGTCACTAGGGATAGATACGCGTATACCACCTCTTAAGTCGCCAACTTTATACCCTTGATGTGCGTGACATTGCATACATGCAGGCTCCACCTTTAATGGTCCCATAAAATCAAATCTTTTTTTAATTCCATCGCTCTCTTGAAATGAGTAGTAATGTTTTGCATTTGGATCTTTTTCAAAATACTTTAGTGCTTTTGTCTCAAACTCATCAGCTACGTTATGTGGATTTAATGGATTTAAAGAGGTTATTTTGTAGTAATACTTGCTTTTGGTGTTTGATATTTCAGAGATTTGTCTTGTCATCCAAGCTGGGTTGATTTTGATCAGCTTTTTGCCATCTTTGCCTAAAATAAAATTGTTTTTAAGATATGGGTTTGGCTCAATCCCCTCGTGCTCTTCAACAAAAAGTCCTCCGTGTTGAGCATTCCACAATCTGGTTATGAGCATATTGTCAAAATGTGCAACAGCTTCTTGAAGCAGATTGTTTTCCACAAGCTTGAATTGTTTATTTTTTGCATCGTTGAGAAAAAAGATAAAAGAAGAGGCACCTATTAAAACCATAAAAAATAGTATTAATGGTAAGAGGGTTTTTTGCACAACTTTCATTTGAACTCCTAAAGTCATAACTCACATAAGTATACTACATCTATAAATCAATGTAGATTAATATCGAATAAATTATTAATTTCAAATTATTATGTATGGTATAATTGGACAATTTTATTTGTGAAAAGCGTTACATGTTAGTTCATATCTGCTGTTCTGTTGACAGTCACTTTTTTCTTCAAAAATTAGCCACAATATATCCCAAAGAGAGACTTATAGGCTTTTTTTACGACCCAAATATCCATCCATACAATGAGTATCTTTTGCGTCTTGAAGACGTGAGACGAAGTTGTGAAAAATTAAAAATTGAGCTAATTGAGGGTGATTATGATTTTGAGAACTGGCTGTGTTGCGTAAATGGACTAGAAAATGAGCCAGAAAAAGGCAAAAGATGTAACGTTTGTTTTGATAATAGGCTAGAAAAAACTGCGTTAAAAGCCCTAGAGATAGGCGAAAAAATGATAACAACAACCCTGCTAACAAGTCCCAAAAAATCCATTGAAAGTTTGTCAAAATCTCTTGAGGCAATTGCACAAAAATACAACCTTTCTTATGTTGCTCCTGATTTTAGAATCAACGGAGGCACAACAGAGCAGTTTGCATTAGCCAAAAAAGATAAACTGTATCATCAGAATTATTGTGGATGTATGTTTGCTTTGGAGGCACAAAGAA
This sequence comes from Sulfurospirillaceae bacterium, assembly GCA_028692875.1. GTDB lineage: Bacteria > Campylobacterota > Campylobacteria > Campylobacterales > Sulfurospirillaceae > JAQUWL01. The sequence continues at coordinate 59,830 of JAQUWL010000001.1, read as the reverse complement.
AAGAGCAAAATAGATATCTTGATGAACTTTGTACGCCTATTACGAAACAGATTTTACCCTCTTCTATAGAGGAGAGGCTAGAGCTTTTTAGAAAAGTTCAAGAGTGCGAAAAAAATGGTATTCAATTTAGTCTTGAACGCAAAAAGTTTCTAAATTATAGGCTTCTGAGAGCTTTTGTTAAAAATCCTCTAAAAAATATAGTCCCTAGTTACTTTATGTTTTACTCTATCCCAAGCAAAACATATCAAAAAGTAAAAATCGAAAATATCTCCAAAAATCAAGCTTTTACACTCAAGCAAGAGGCTTTTTTTATCTCCATTGAGGGCGTTAATCTTCTGGCAAAAACTTCATACAAAAGCGTTATGGATTTGATACAAAATCCCCTACATGTAGCGTTTGAAATCTCTCTAAGAGAGATGATTTTGCCTGATGATTTTATCTCGTTGACTCCTATTGTTATTGTTGATGAGCTTATTGAGGGAGGTTATGAGATTTATTGTGATGCCATAATGTATTCAGATGTTAGGGAAGTTTTAGCAATAATTAGCTAAAATATCCTAATTTTGTTAAAAGGTGTTTAGACGATGATAGACGTTGTAGAGATTCAAAAAATTCTTCCTCACCGTTTCCCGTTTTTGCTTGTGGATAGAGTAACTTCTTTGGTTGTTGGCGAAGGTATTGAAGCTTATAAAAATATCACTATTGGCGAGCAGATTTTCCAAGGTCATTTTCCAGATCATCCCATTTATCCAGGTGTTATGATTATCGAGGGCATGGCTCAAGCGGGCGGAGTTTTGGCGTTTAAAAGTATGAGTCAAGAGACGCAGGGCGAAGTTAAAGACAAAGTGGTCTACTTTATGAGTATAGATAATGCAAAATTCAGAAGCCCTGTTACGCCAGGAGACAAGCTCGTCTACAAATTAAGCGTGTTAAAACACAAAGGTAATATTTGGGTTTTGGAAGCAAAGGCTTATGTGGACGAAAAACTCGTTGCCGAAGCTGAGCTTAAAGCTATGATAGTGGACAAATAAATGTCATTAATTCATCCGAGTGCTATCGTCGAAAAGGGTGCACAAATATCTCAAGGTGTCAAAATAGGAGCATACGTATTTATCTCTAAGGATAGTACTCTCAAGGATGGTGTTGAGATTATGCAAGGTGCCCAAATCTATGGAAAAACTATCGTCGGCGAAAATACAAAAATCTACCCATATGCTATTGTTGGTATGCCACCTCAAGATTTGGGCTATGTTCCAGAGGACGATGTTTCTGTTGAGATAGGCAAAAACTGCGTACTTAGAGAGTTTGTAACTGTAAATGCTGGTACAAAAAGTGGTGGTGGAATCACAAAAATAGGCGATGATTGTTTTATTATGATTAGCTGTCATATTGCACATGATTGCAAGGTGGGCGATAAAGTCATTATGGCAAATAATGCTGTATTGGCGGGACATGTACATGTAGGTTCCTTTACGGTTATAGGCGGACAGACTCCAATTCATCAGTTTGTACATGTAGGAGAAGGTGTTATGATAGGTGGAGCGAGTGCTATTTCGCAAGATATTCCACCATATTGTTTAGCGGAGGGAAACCGTGCTGTTGTTCGGGGACTAAATGTTGTTGGAATTAAAAGAAGATTTTCAAGAGAAGATGCCTCTGCACTTCACAGTGCATATAAAGTACTTTTTAGAAGTAGCAAGCCAATTAAAGAGAGTGCTACTATCTTGACTCAAGAGACAAACAATGAAAAGGTTTTAAATTTGTGTAATTTTATTTTGGAGTCCAAAAGAGGTATTCCGTTTGAGAGGAAAAATGATGGAGATTAGAGAGTGTAGCTTTTGCGGAACTAGAGAGAGTGCGGACACAAGACTTATTGCGGGAGAAAATGTTTATATTTGTGAGCATTGTGTTATTTCAGCACATAGGATATTTTTTGGGGACATCGAAGAAGAGAAAGAGAAAAAAGAGACTCTCGGTAGAGAACTGCTCTCTCCAAAAGAGTTAAAAAAAGTACTTGACGAGTTTGTTATAGGACAAGATAGAGCTAAAAAAGTTTTCTCGGTTGGAGTTTATAACCACTACAAACGTATTTTTAAACAAAATGTTGTCGCCGATGATACGGAGATTTCAAAATCTAATATATTATTAATTGGGCCTACAGGAAGTGGAAAAACATTGATGGCTCAAACTTTGGCACGCTTTTTGGATGTTCCTATTGCCATCTGCGATGCAACAAGCTTAACAGAAGCTGGATATGTTGGTGAGGATGTCGAAAATATTTTAACAAAACTTTTACAATGTGCTGATGGAGATGTAGCTAGGGCCGAGCAGGGTATCGTGTTTATTGATGAAATTGATAAGATAGCTAGGATGAGCGAAAATCGCTCTATTACAAGAGATGTTTCAGGCGAGGGCGTGCAACAAGCATTGCTAAAGATAATCGAAGGTAGCGTGGTAAACATTCCTCCAAAAGGCGGAAGAAAACATCCAAATCAAGAGTTTATACAGATAGACACGACAAATATTTTATTTGTTTGTGCAGGTGCATTTGATGGAATAGAGGATATTATTAAAAGACGTATCGGTAAAAATATTTTAGGATTTGAGCAAGAAAAAAGAGCAAAAAGCCAAGATGATACACTTTTTGAGATGGTAGAGCCTGATGATTTGGTTCATTATGGTTTGATTCCAGAGCTTGTGGGACGATTACATGTAACGGCTAGCTTAAATAAAATTACCAAAGAAGATATGATTCGCATTTTAACAGAGCCCAAAAATGCTATCTACAAACAATACAAAAAATTGTTTGCAATTGACACTGTAGAGCTATCTTTTGAAGAGGATGCACTTGAGGCGATTGCTGAGTCTGCCATCAAGCGAAAGACAGGTGCAAGAGGGCTAAGAACCATCATGGAAGAGGTAATGACTGACGTTATGTATGAACTCCCAGAACTTGCTGGATATGAAGTTGTTATAACAAAAGATACGGTAACAAAAGGCGAAAAGCCATTATATGTTAAAAAAAATAAAAAAAGTGCATAAAGGGCAAAAAGAATGATTTTAGATCAATTGATAGGTTTTTTCTCAAGCGATATGAGTATTGACCTAGGAACAGCAAATACTTTAGTGCTGGTTAAGGGTAAGGGTATCATAATAAATGAGCCTTCAGTAGTAGCGGTTCAAAGAGATAAGTACGGCAAACAAAAAATACTAGCCGTAGGACAAGAGGCAAAAAACATGGTTGGAAAAACACCTGGAGATATTGAGGCTATTCGCCCAATGCGAGATGGTGTTATTGCGGACTTTGATATTACTGAAAAAATGATTCGTTATTTTATTGAAAAAGCACATCGCAGAAAAAGCTTTTTACGCCCTAGAATTATTATCTGCGTTCCGTATGGCTTAACACAAGTAGAGCGAAAAGCCGTACGAGAATCGGCCATGAGTGCAGGGGCTAGAGAGGTTTTTTTGATTGAAGAGCCTATGGCAGCAGCGATTGGGGCGGGTCTTCCAGTTCGTGAACCAAAAGGAAGTCTTGTTGTTGATATAGGCGGTGGAACAACTGAAATCGGAGTCGTTTCCCTAGGTGGATTGGTTATCAGCAAATCCATACGTACCGCTGGCGACAAAATTGATTTAGCAATTGTAGACTATGTAAAACGCAAATACAATCTTCTAATTGGCGAGAGAACAGGAGAGGAGATAAAGGTCGAAATAGGAACCGCGGTTTCAATGGAAGAGCCTATATCTATGATGGTTAAAGGACGAGATCAAGTGAGTGGTTTGCTTAGCAGAATAGAGCTAACCAGCGAAGATGTAAGAGATGCAATGAAGGAGCCACTTAAAGAGATTGCCGATGCACTTAAGGATGTTTTAGAAGTTATGCCTCCAGATTTGGCAGGAGATATCGTGGAAAACGGTGTTGTGCTAACAGGTGGTGGTGCTTTGATACGAGGATTGGATAAGTACTTAAGTGATATTGTCAAACTTCCTGTTTTCGTTGCTGATGAGCCTTTGCTAGCGGTTGCTAAAGGAACTGGCAAGGTGCTTGATGAGATTCAGTTGTTACAACAGTTGGCGAATGAGTAATAGACTAAAAATTTTTGCGTTAATTGCTATATTTGTAATTGTTTCATACAAATTTGGAGGTAACGCAAGAGGAGTCATTACTTCTGTTAATACGAATGTTTTGACCTATTTCTTTAACATCAAAGAAGCTTTTAGCAATAAAATAAACGAGCATTTTGCTCAACAAGAAGAGATATTAAAACTTAGGGCAGAGAACCAAAAAATTCAAAAATCGGCTCTTTTGTCTATCGCTTTTGCTGGAAAACTAAATGAACTTTTGAGAGAAAACAATGTCTCCAAATATGCCCCTGACGTAGAGCTGGTTAGGGCTATATCTTATGCGAATTTGGATAACTATGATAGGATTTGGGTGGATTTTAAAGATTTTAATGCGAGTAAAATCTATGGTCTTTTACATCAAGGAAATGCTGCGGGCATAGTGGTGCAAAGCGATGGTAATCCTTTGGCACTCTTACTTAGAGACCCTAAGTGTATATATTCTGTTTATATTGGAAAAGATAGGATTCCAGGCATTGCTTTTGGCAATAAAAAAGAGGTGCTTGTTAAATATATTCCAATTTGGACAAATCCGAAAGAGGGCGACGAGGTTTTTACAAGCGGACTTGATAATATATTTTTTGATGGTGTTAGAGTCGGTGTTATTGAGTCAATTGCCGAGGATGGTACAGCAAAAACAGCTGTTATTAAGCCACATGTTAAGGTAAGTACACCAGCATATGTACATGTTATCACTAAAAACTAACGGTTAACCAAAGCTTTTATTGAAGAGTTTTAGTTAACATTTAGAAGCAGACAAAAGGAAAGAGATGCCAAAACGTCAAGATATAAAAACGATACTACTAATAGGATCAGGTCCGATTATTATCGGGCAGGCGTGTGAGTTTGACTACTCAGGAACACAAGCAGCAAAAACACTTAAAGAGCTTGGATATAGAGTTGTGTTGGTCAACTCAAATCCAGCTACGATTATGACTGACCCAGAGTTTGCGGATAGAACGTATATTGAACCTATTACAGAAGATGTTATTTATCGCATTATAAAAAAAGAAAATGTAGATGCAGTTTTGCCTACAATGGGCGGACAAACAGCACTTAATGTTGCTATGAAAATGCATGAAAAAGGTATGCTAAAAGACGTAAAATTTTTGGGTGCAAATCCAGAAGCTATAAAAAAGGGCGAAGATAGACAAGCTTTTAAAGAGGCTATGATAAAAATAGGTCTAGATTTACCCATAAGTAGATACGCTTACAATATAAAAGAGGCTATGAGTGCTGCTGAAGAGATAGGCTTTCCTTTGATTATCAGAGCATCTTATACTTTGGCTGGTGGCGGAAGCGGAGTAGCTTACAATATTGACGAGTTTAAAGAGCTTGCTACAAGCGGGTTGGAGATCAGTCCGATAAACGAGATTTTGATAGAAGAGTCACTTTTAGGCTGGAAAGAGTACGAGATGGAGGTTATCCGAGATAATGCGGATAACTGTATCATCGTTTGTTCTATAGAAAACTTTGATCCGATGGGCGTTCATACTGGAGATAGCATCACTATCGCTCCTGCTTTAACCTTGACCGATAAAGAGTACCAAAAGATGCGAAATGCCTCCTTTGCAATCTTGCGTGAAATCGGCGTTGATACAGGAGGAAGCAATGTTCAGTTTTCTGTATGTCCAAAAACAGGAAGAATGACTGTTATCGAGATGAACCCCCGTGTTAGTAGAAGTTCTGCTCTTGCTTCAAAAGCCACAGGATATCCTATTGCTAAAGTTGCAACGCTTTTGGCGGTTGGCTTTACGCTTGATGAGATTAAAAATGACATTACAGCAACGGCGGCAAGTTTTGAGCCTGTAATTGATTATATTGTTACAAAAATTCCTCGATTTACATTTGAAAAATTTCCTATGGCAGATTCCACTCTCACAACCTCTATGAAAAGTGTTGGCGAGGTTATGGCGATAGGTCGAACGTTTAAAGAGTCATTCCAAAAAGCACTTTGTTCTCTTGAGACTGGACTTAGTGGGTTTGAGCGTAAAAAAGTAGATGAGGATAAACTAAAAAAAGAGATTAGGCGTCCAAATTGCGATAGAGTACTGTATGTTGCTGAGGCTTTCAGGCGTGGCTATAGTGTAGACGATATGTTTGCACTTAGTAAAATTGACCCATGGTTTTTACAGCAAATAAAAGAGATTGTTGACTTTGAAGCCTCTATTGATATGTTTATTTTAAATGATGAAGAGCTTTTAAGAAAGGCTAAAAATTACGGTTTTTCAGACAAGATGATAGCAAAGCTTATCAATAAAGAGGACAACCTAGAGCTAACACAAAACGATATCTATTTTGCACGAAATAAGATGGGCATCGACTTTGAATACAACGAAGTGGATACATGTGCTGCTGAGTTTAAAGCTTTAACTCCATATTTATACTCAACTACAAATGTAACAAAACTTCCTCTTTCTGCTTTGCCACAAAGTGATAAAAAGAAAGTTATGATTATCGGTGGCGGACCAAATCGTATTGGTCAAGGTATCGAATTTGACTACTGTTGTGTACATGCGGCGTATGCCTTAAGCGATATGGGAATTGAGACTATTATGTACAACTGTAACCCAGAAACAGTATCGACTGATTATGATACGAGTGATATTTTGTATTTTGAGCCGATTGATTTTGAACATGTAAGAAGCGTGGTCGAGAAAGAGAAGCCAAATGGCATTATTGTCCATTTTGGAGGACAAACACCTCTTAAATTGGCAAAAAAACTTACCGTTATCGGAGCGAAAATCATCGGCACAACCGCTCGTGTAATCGATATGGCAGAAGATAGAGAAAAGTTTTCAAAATTTATAACAGAAAATAACATAAAACAGCCAAATAACGCAACCGCTGTTAGTGAAAATGAAGCTATTGAAAAAGCAAAAGAGATAAGCTATCCTGTTTTGGTACGCCCTAGTTACGTCCTTGGCGGGCGTGCTATGCGTATCGTTTACAACGAGAGTGAGCTTAGAACTTATATGGAAGAAGCTGTTAGTGTTAGTCATAATTCTCCAGTCTTGTTAGACCAATTTTTGGATCGTGCTATCGAGGTGGATGTTGATGCTATATGTGATGGCAAAGAGGTTTATATCGGTGGTATTATGCAACATATCGAAGAAGCTGGTATACACAGTGGCGATAGTGCTTGTTCACTTCCTTCAGTCTCTTTAAGCGATGCTCTTCTTTCAAAAATAGAGACACAAACCAAACAAATCGCACTAAACTTAGGCGTAGTTGGTCTGATGAATATCCAGTACGCTATCTATCAAGATGATGTTTATATGATAGAGGTAAATCCAAGGGCGAGTAGAACCGTTCCATTTGTCAGCAAAGCTACGGGTATCCCGATGGCAAAAGTTGCAACACGTGTTATGTATCAAGGAAACTTGAGAGAGGCTCTAAGTTTTTATGATAAGTTTGATGTTGTGCGTGAAGGAAATGGCATCTTAAAGCCAAAGAAGATGAACCATGTCGCTGTTAAAGAGGCGGTATTTCCGTTCAATAAATTGCAAGGTGCCGACCTCATCTTAGGGCCCGAAATGAAGTCAACAGGCGAAGTTATGGGCATCAGTAGCTCCTTCGCAGTCTCTTTTGCTAAGAGTCAAATCGCCTCTCAAAACGTATTGCCAAAAAGCGGAACGGTATTTATATCTTTGACCGATATTGACAAGAGTTTTGCAAAAAGCATTGGTGCAAAGTTTGAAAAACTTGGCTTTAAGGTGTTGGCAACTGGTGGTACTCACAAAGCACTTAAAGATGCAGGTGTCAATGCAGAGTTTGTCTATAAGATAAGCGAGGGGCGACCAAATATCGAGGATAAACTGAAAAACGGCGAAGTGTCGCTAGTTATAAACACAAGTGACAACAAATCAAGCAAAGATGATGCAAAGAAAATTCGTCAATCCGTGCTTAGATTTAAGATACCGTATTTTACAACCATATCAGCCGCAGCTGCCGCAGCCGAGTCGATAGAATATGTTCAAGATGATAGTGCTATTGAGCCAAAAGCACTTCAAGATTATCTAAAAAATTAAAACGATGAATCCGACCAAAGTCTATCTTGTTCAAACAGAGACAACGGTCGGATTTCTCTCTCAAAGTGCAGATGCTCTTGCTAGCACCAAAAACAGACCTCAAACAAAACCTTTTCTTATAAGTGTGGATTCTATTGAAACACTCAAAAAATTTGCCAGAATTCCTAAAAATTTTTCCAAAGCAGTGCGAAGAGCCGAAAAAACAACCTATGTCTTTCCTTGCAATCTAGCTGTTCGCGTAGTGAAGCAGAGGTCACATTTGGATTTTTTGAAAAAACTAACATGGAGTTATTCAACCTCGGCAAATGCAAGTGGAAAAAATTTTAATGAAGCATTTGCTCGTGAAAAAGCGGATATAATAGTCGAAACATGTGGCGGATTTTTTGAGGATTGCCCATCTGCTATTTATAGGATAGGGCGACAAAAAATAAGGAGGCTTAGATGATAAATAAGTTTTTTAATAGCCTGTTTATAGGTTTTGTTTTGGTTTTAGTGATGGATTTTTTGTATTTTATGGGCTTGAAGCTAAACTACTTTGACGCTTATGGAGTGGATGAGTACTTTAACACTCTGTTTGTGGATAACCAGAACTATCTTATCTTCTTTTTATTGGCTTTGATTGTTGGGTATGGTATCTTGTATGTGCCTTTTAATAAATTTTTTGCCAAAGTATATCTTGCTGTTTTGATACTTTTTTTCGGTATGTTTTATGCACCTGTTGGAAAGTATGCTGGAGAGCAACAATTTTTAGTTGAAAACGTGCGTTTCAAGGTAGGCTCTACCGCATTTAGTGGCAATTTGATATACGAGGGTCGAAAGTTTGTCTATATTTGGCGCATCGATATCGACAAAAAAGTTAAGCTTGAAAAAACAAAAGTTGCTATTGAAATACAATGAAAGGTGCTTAACCCAGAGACGTTATAGCAACACTTTTGCACAAATAGCAATAGCAGCAGTTTCGCTCCTTAAAATAAGCGGACAATCCAAACCAAAAACCTCTTTTTGACGCATTATCTGCAGCTCTTTTTTACTAAATCCGCCCTCAGGTCCTACCAGCAAAGACTCTACATGTAAGGATTGTGAGATTTTATTATCTGAAAAATTTAGCACAGCACTTTTGGGATATTTTTTAAGATACGCCTCCACGCTTTCTAAAATTTCTATCTCCAACAAATCGCTTCTGCCACACTGCTGTGAAGAATTAATCAAAATTCTTCTTGCTCGCTCAAGATCAATTTTAAACTGTTTTTGAGAAAAATCAGCATAAACAAAAACAATTTTGCTTAACCCCATCTCATTAAACATCGGCAATGTTTTTTCGATAATTTTTGGCTCAACTACGCACCAGCCCAAAACAAATTTTTTATCTGCACATGTACTAAGTTCTTTTGAGCCAACAAGCTCCCATGTTGCATTTTTTTTGTTTATCTCAACCGCTTTATAGTCATGAATGGTGTCGTTCCTAAGATTTCTCCACGACAAGATATCGCCTATTTTAGTTCTACGAACTTTTAATATATGGGCATACTCACTTGCATCTACAACTAAAGACTTTTCGCCAGCTTTTTCATGATAAACAAACTGCATTTATCCCGCCATATAGCTAAATATTGTGACAAAAACAAGTAAAAACACATCTATGCCATATTTTTTTAAGGCAAATTTTTTAAATTTTTCTTGGGATTGAATATCTTTTATGTGTATTTTTTTATAAATTCTATGCCCTTTTATTCCTAAAAATATCATTACCAGCCATGATAAAATCATCGCTAAAACTGAAGGACTTAAAGCAAAATGTCTTACGCTCAAAACCAAAATGCCTGTAAAAAATATAGCAAAAAGCAAGAGATAATATTGCGGTGCTATCAACTCAATCTTCTTAGAAACTCTTACAAATTTACTGTTACTCCTGAGCAAATAGATATTTATAAGCACCAAAGTGAATACTACCCCTATGAAAACTAGGTGTAGCTTTATAGACAACGATATCATCTCATTCATAAAATGCCTCCTAATGCCTATTCTTAACCAAAATTGTAACATTTCCAATCTTTTATTCGACTTCTTAAAACGATTTGACGTATAATTTATCAAATAAAGGAGATAGATGCCATTTGTTTCTTATAAAGATGCTATAAAGCTTATTTTAGAAAACATAAAACCAGTTAGTACAACACAATCAGTAAGACTGCAAGATGCTACTGGTTTAATTTGTGCTCAAGATATTATCGCCAAATATCCTCTTCCTGCTTGCACAATAAGCCTCAAGGAGGGATATGCAATAAACTACCATGGCACCATTAATACATATAAAATATCTTCATCGGTCGAAAAGATTATATCAAAAGGACATGGAATAAAAGTCTCAACGGGAGACTATATTTCAAAAGGAATAAATGCTGTTATTCCAATAGAGGATGTTTATCTACTTCCCGATAAAACAATAAAAATAACTTCTCCTTTGGAAAAAAACATTAATATTAAGAATAAAGCAGAAGATATAAAAGTAGGCGAAATTATTCTTAAAAAAAATGAGTTTATTAGTGCATACAAAACAACTTCGTGTGCCGCCGAGGGAATAAACAAACTAAAAGCTTACACAAAACCCAAAATATCTGTTTTAAGCATCGGCGATCAATTATGCCCTGTAGAAAAAAGTGGCTCCCAAGACTCTATTTATAACTCAAATGCAATAACTCTAGGGGCTAGAATAAGTGAAATGAACTGTTTTGTTGAGTGCATAAATGTCAACAAAGAAGATGAAAACACTATTTTTGAAACACTAAAAAGACTTTCAAAAATTTCAGACCTAGTTATTACAAGTGGTGCTATGAGCAGTGAAGATGTTATGAATAAATTGTTAGAAAAAAAAGATTTTGTGAAGATTTTTCATAAAGTAAAGATTTGTCCCGCCAAACCTACTGCGTTGTCTATGCTTGATAAAATTCCCATATTAAGCCTTCCAGGGCTTCCACTTTCTTGCATGTTGGGATTTGAGATACTTGGCATTCCCATAATTAATAGATTGAAAAATTCATTAAACATAAGAACGAACTTTATACGCACAATAAACAAAAAATCTTTTACATGTAAGGCTTCATGCACAACTGCTATTCCAGGATATTTTGATGGAATCTGCTTTAGAAGTGCCCCTGCTTTTCAAGCTGGAATGTTAAATGTTCTAGGCAAATGCAACGGATATATCTTGGTGCACCAGAAAAAAGGAGTTAGAAAGTCTCAAAAAGTAGATTTTTACCCTTTTTTACTTCGATCCTAGCAAGTTAATATAAGCCGAAAGAGCTTCTATCTCGGGCTCGGTCAATTTTGAAACTACTTTTCTCATTACAAAATTTACTCTATCTTTTTTATAATTTCCATCCCTAATAGCGACCATAATTAGCTTTAACTCCTCTTTGTCTCTACCAGCGATGGGACTGCCTTTTTCATACGCTATATGCTTACCATCAAGCCCATGGCAACCTTTGCATTTTGCATATAGCTGTGCACCATCTTCGGCAAACATCAAGACTGACAAAAAACACAAAACAACAACTTTTCTCATCCGCTTTACCTTTTTAATTTAAAAACAAAAACTTAAGACTTGAAGATATCAAAATGTCAAATATTGTACTATGTTTTTAGTTATTTTTCAAAAAATTAACCACCAGTTTCATAAAAAGCTCTATTTGAGGTCTCATTTGTATCGTCATTAGACCATTTATTTTTTTCAGGTTTGTTTTTTAAGACTTCTTTAAGAATTAGTGACGCTTCTAAGATATCTCCTTTTTGAACCGCCTCTTTGATGCTCATAGCCTCATCGAAATACAAACAAGGTATTAACACGCCTTCTGCCGTCAAACGTATGCGGTTACAATCTTCACAAAAGTCGTGATTATGAGGATCAATAATGCCAAATTTATATCCATCTTCAAATCTATACATGTGTGCTGGGCTTGAGCCTTCTCTTCCAATCTCTTCAAATGAATACTTTGTACCCACTATACTCTCTATCTCTTTTGCACTCAATCCTTGAAGCTTCTCTTTTGCAAACCTATTTTCCATGTACTCTATAAAACGGATAGAAATACCTTTTGCTTTGGCATATTCTAAAACGTCAAGCACCTCAACATCATTTATTCCTTTTAGCGGAACCATATTGATTTTTATTTTTAACCCTACATGTAAAGCCTCATCAATGCCCTCTTTGACATTTTTTAGGACATCTTTTTGAGCAATCTGTTGTGCAACACTATCTTTTAGGCTGTCTAGTGAAATATTGGCTCTTTTAAGCCCTGCGTCATAGAGCTTTTGGGCATACTCTTTCATCAAAAAACCATTTGTTGTCAAGGCAAGGTCAAGCCCTGGCTTGTGTTTATTAATCATGGCAATAAACTTATCCAAATCATAACGCAAAAGAGGCTCTCCGCCAGTGATACGAATCTTATCTATACCCTCATCAATAGCCACTTTGACAAATAAAAAAAGGTCTTCAAAGCTAAGTAAATTTTCTTTTGGGACCCATGAAAATGGTTTTTCTGGCATACAATACTGACATCTAAAATTACATCTCTCAGTTACTGAGATTCTGAGGTAGTTAACCTTTCTTCCAAAACCATCTACTAACATAAAACTCCCTTGATGCAAAAAAATGTATTATACATTATTTGATTAAATGCACAAAAGCTATTTATAAAATTATTTGAGCTAGAATGAACTCACTTAAGAATAAATTATAACGCAAGGAGTTGGGCGTGCAAAAACTTATTCCAAACGGAAAGGAATATATTGTAAGTGCAGATGCTTTTTTGGTCTCCAAAACTGACACGAAAGGCAAAATTACTTACTGCAATGAGCCTTTCATAAAAATCGCAGGAGCAAAAGAAAAGGACTTGTTGGGACAACCTCACAACATTATCAGACACCCAGATATGCCAAGAGTTATATTCAAGCTATTGTGGGACAAAATCAAAAACAAAGAAGAGATTTTTGCTTACGTTAAAAACATGAGCTTTGATGGGGGATTTTATTGGGTGTATGCCAATATTACTGCATCATTGGACATCAACAATAACATTGTAGGCTACTACTCTGTAAGACGAAAACCAAATCCCAAAGCACTAGAAATTATTAAGCCACTATATCAGCAACTACTCTCTTTAGAGAAAAGCGGGGGCATAGAGGCTTCAGAAAAGCATTTAAACACACTATTAAAAGACAAAGGGGTAAGTTATGATGAATTTTCAAACAATCTTCAAAGATTATAACTATAAAATTCTAGCTATTGGACTTATTCTTCTGGTTGCAATTATTTACTATTCGGACAACGTAGCACTGACAACAACCTCAACACTCCTTTTTGGAGTGGGTGCTGGCTCTTTTTTTGGCAGTAGAAAAAACATCCAATGTGATGCCGAAACATATGATAAGTTGCTATCAGTAGCAAAATCCGCCACACGCGGAAATCTAGAGCCAAGAGTTGTTGATATTAATCCAAACTCTCCATTAAAAGATGTATGCTTGCATGTAAATGACCTGCTTGACCAAACCGAAGCTTTGATGAGAGAAGCAAAAACCTGTATTGAAGCAGCAAGAGAAGGTAAAACTTATCGCAATATATTTAACGAGGGCTTTAGGGGACTATTTTCAGTAAATGCTAGACACTTAATTGAGGGGGTTAAGGGCATCGCAGAGGGACAAAAAGGAAAAGCCAGAGGTGTTTTATCTTCAGCGTTTGCGGATTTGGGCAATGGAAATAACGGCATCTTAAGTGTTCAAAAAGATTTGACTGAGGGAATCCAAGAAATTGGCGAAATTACCCAAATGTCTCAATCTACGGCACTAAAATCCGATGAGAGCCTACAGACCGTGGTAACTCTAGCAGATGGCATTAGAGAACTTTTAGAGTTACTAAGCGACACAAACGAGGCTATCAACTCTTTAAGTGAAAGAACTTCCGAGATATCCTCCATAGTCAATCTTATCAAAGACATAGCAGACCAAACGAATCTTCTCGCACTTAATGCCGCAATCGAAGCCGCACGTGCTGGAGAGCATGGAAGGGGATTTGCTGTTGTTGCAGATGAGGTTAGAAAACTGGCCGAGCGTACACAAAAAGCAACTCAAGAAATTTCCATCACTATACAAACACTTCAGCAAGAGACGAACGGCATTCACGCAAATTCTGAAAGAATTAGCACTATTGCCAACAGTTCTGGAGAAAATGTTGTTCTTTTTGAAAATACCCTAAATGCGTTTAGCAAAGATGCTAACAAAACAGCAGAAATATCGTACAAAATGGAAAATAAAACATTTGCAATTTTGGCCAAAATAGACCATATTGTCTATAAGACAAATGCCTATTTTGCTATACTGAACGAAAAGTCCAATATGGTCACGACAGACAAAAATAATTGTCGATTTGGAAAATGGTATAGCGAAGGAGCAGGCAAGGAGAGATTTGAGAAAAACAAAAACTATCCACTCCTTGATGAGCCACATCAAAAAATTCACTCTTATATTCATGAAAATATTGAAGAGATTAAAGAGGGATATAACAATAAAAATATCGCCTTGCTTATTGAGCGATTCAAGAAGATGGAAGAGTCCAGCAAAAATCTCTTTGAGATTATGGACAATATGATTAAAGAATCAACGATTACAAAATAACTCTTACATGTAAACAGCATGTTCAAAAATTGGGCATGCTGTTATTTTAAATTTGCCAATTTCAATACCAAATCAACTTCGCCGATACCGATTCGCAAATCTTTAGCTATCTCAAACTCACTCTTTCCTTTTGCATATTGAGCGATTATAGTCTTTTCGTTGGAACAAGTTGCGGAAGATGGCATACAACTAACCTCTTTAACTCTTATCTCCATAGCATTTATTCTCTCAACTTGTTCATCATTAAAGTTTTGCATTAAAAACTCAATCTCTTTTATAGATTCAAGCACGGGATAGACGCTATTTTGAACCTCTGTTTTAATTTGGTCTTCAATCTTTTTTTCTATTTTTTTTATATCTATAGTATCTTTTTGCATCAACTCTCTAAGAGTTTTTTTTAGCTCAAATTGTTGCCTATTGAGGTCTTCTATCATCTTCTCATAAACTAAAAGTTTTTTATTGACCTCGCCATCTCGAATATAGCTCATCAAAAAAAGTATAACAACCAACGATGCTACACAGATAATTCCCAATATCTCAATCGTCATTTTCTCTGCCTTTCATCTCCCTAATCATAATACGTTCTCGTGCCACAAGATATGATCCCCAATCCTTTTCATCCTGCTCATGCATCAAAACAATCTGAGCTTCTTTAGAGTTAAGTGCTTTGAAAAAAACTGGCATCTCTCGCTTTGGAAAAACTGGCACCTCAATCCTGCCATAGTAAAAAAGACTATCTTCAATAGTGTCGTCTTCAAATCTAAAATATCCATAGCCGATTGACTCTATTTTTGCATGATGCTTAAGTTGCAAAAGTTTAGCATCCTCGTCTCTTGTGATAGACGTAAGATAATCAACCTTGCGATGCAACTCAACTAAAAGTGTCATCAATATTTGATCGCTCTCTCTTGTTTCGCCCCTAGCTTTTGCAAGTTTTAACCATTGACCAACAGAGTCATCATCGACTTGCGAAAGCTCATCATACTCTCTTTTAAAAGACTTATTCTCTTTGTCACCTTCTTGAAAAAAGATTTTTAAAGGCGCTTTAACATATCTAACACCATCCATTTTTAAAACCTATCCAATAAAATAAAAATAAAAAAAACAACACCCAAATAGCCATTGAGCGTAAAAAATGCTCTATCTATTTTTGAAAAATCTTTATGCACAATAACGTGTTCACTCCATAAAAAAACAGCAGAAATGACAACACCAACATATGCAAAAAATCCCAAATCCGCCTCCACAACAAAAAGCAACCAAAACAAGATAGTCTGTGCGTGAAAAAGCGTAGATATAAAAAATGTACTATCTTTTCCAAACTTTGAGGGAATAGAAAAAAGCCCCTTGCTTTTATCATACTCCATATCTTGCAAAGAGTAAAGCAAATCAAATCCGGCCACCCAATACATAACTCCAAGAGCCAATAAAATCGACCACATAGGTATACTTTGACTAACAGCAACAGCACCTGCTATTGGTGCTAAACCCAAAGAGACGCCCAAAACTAGGTGTGCATAAGACGAGAAACGCTTAAAGATAGAATACCCACCCAAAATAATCAAAATAGGAAAACAGAGATAAAAAGCCAAGGCATTGATAAAATAGGCACTTACAACAAAAACAACTGCATTTATTAAGATAAAAAGTTTCATATTGTTATCGCCAATTCTTCCATCTACGCTCGGTCTATTTGAGGTTCTAGGATTTTGCTGGTCGATATCTTTGTCGGCATAACGGTTAAAACCCATAGCAAAATTTCTAGCACTTACTGCCGAGATAAGCCCCAAGAAAAGAAGCTCAAATCCAAACCAAATGGAGCCATTTACCACTTTGGAGCTTACAATCATCGCAATAAAAATAAAAGGTAGTGCAAAAACGGAGTGCTTAAACATAATAAGCTCATTTATATCTTTTAAAACCCTAGCCAAATTTCTCACGTAAACCCTTTTGAACAAAATCTTTTCATTCTACAACAAAACCGTTTAAAAGTGTTATAATTTGGCTCTTAAAAAGCCCTACATGTAAAGAGGATGAAGTTTGAAATGTATTGCTATTTTGGGCGCAAGCGCTTCTGGAAAAACAGCACTTTCGATTGAAGTTGCCAAAAATTTTAACGCTTATATTTTATCTCTTGACTCGCTAAGTCTTTACAAAGAGATAAACATCGCCTCGGCAAAACCAACTTTAGAAGAACGATTCGGTATTGTACATTTTGGCATTGATGAGTTTTGCGTTACGGTAGATTTTAATGTGACTATGTTTTTCGACCTCTACAAAAAAGCAAAAAAAGCGTGCGAAAAAGACAATAAAAATCTAATCATAGTTGGCGGAACTGGCTTTTATCTTAAGGCGATGATGGAAGGACTAAGCACAAAACCACCCATAAATGAAGTGGTCGCAAAAGATGTGGCAAATGCCTTGAAAAATCTTAAAAAAGCCTATGAGACAATAGAAAATATCGACCCTGTTTATGCTAGCAAAATATCCTCAAACGACCCTTATCGCATTGAAAAATGGTTGGAAATTTTTTATGCTACAAAACAGATTCCTAGCCAATACATGCTAGACAACAAAAACAGTCCTATCATCTCACATGTAACGCTTTTTGAAATTGAAACTGACAAAGAGATTTTGCGACAACGCATCGCCAAACGAACAGATATGATGTTGCAAAAAGGGTTGATTGACGAGGTTATATATCTTGAAAAAACCTTTACACGAACGCCAAATTGTATGAAATCCATAGGTATAGCCGAAGTTTTAGAGTACCTTGATGGTTATCTTAGCAAAGATGAGTTGCGCGAGAAAATCATAACAAATACTGCACGTCTTGCCAAACGACAAAGAACATTCAACACCACACAGTTTCCACCTCATACAAAAGAGAGCATTGATGAGCTTAAGATTTTGATTGAAAATCATCTACACAGCCCCCTTATATAACCAAAGTTTTACGCAACATATAGTACAATCGCACTTTTATGCTTTAGCAAGGAGTGATATATTATGTTATTGAAACTAGGTATTCCAAAGGGTAGTCTGCAAGAGTCGACACTACATATTTTTCAACAAGCAGGATACGATATAGGTATCAAAAGTCGAAACTACTATCCAACTATTGACGATAATGAGATTGAGTGTATGCTGATAAGAGCGCAAGAGATGGCACGCTACGTTGAGGGCGGTCAGCTTGATTGCGGACTTACTGGGTTGGATTGGATTAAGGAAAATCGTGCTGATGTTGTAGATGTGACTGAGTTGATTTATGCTAAGGCTAGCTTTAAGCCGATTCGTTGGGTTTTGGCAGTAAAAGAGGATTCTGATATAAAAAGCGTTAAAGACTTAGAGGGCAAAACCATAGCAACTGAAGTGGTAAACCTTACCACAGATTATCTTGCGAGTCACGGCGTTAAAGCAAATGTTGAGTTTAGCTGGGGCACAACTGAGGTAAAAGTGCCAGAGCTTGCCGATGCTATCGTTGAGATAACTGAAACAGGCTCATCCTTGCGAGCAAACAATCTTAAAATTCTTGATACTGTTTTAGAGACAACAACACGTTTTATCGCAAATAAAGAGGCTTACAAAGACCCAGAAAAACGAATCAAAATGGAAAATATCATCATGATGCTCCAGTCCGTTATCAATGCCGTTCCAAAAGTCTGCATTATGATGAATGCCCCAAAAGACAAACTAGATAATATTTTGGAGATTTTGCCGAGTGAAAATCCGACCATTTCTCATCTTGCAAAGGGCGATTGGGTAGATATTATGGCTGTAATGGACAAAAAAGTTCTTCGAGAAGTATTGCCAAAACTAAAATTAGCAGGTGCAAAAGCCTTGGTGGAGCTTCCTATAAACAAGATTATTGATTAACTATTTTAGATAATCTTTAAGACATCTAATGCTGAATAGAACTTGATGGAACCATTGTCTTTATATAACTAAAATTATTGTTGAAAAGCGTTTGGGATGAAAACCTTTGCTTGAAAACAAGAACGAAGGCACAGTTTTTATAATAAAGCTTCCAAAAAAGTCAATTAGAATAACTTTAGGTTTTCACCACAAATATTTTTCCACGAACTTGTCTCATTTGTATCAACACATCTAATAAAATACTCTTCGGCTTTTTTTATATCCTTAAGTTTCATACTTAGCTCGCCGGCAGTATAAAGTGCTCTTGCCTTTTCCTTTACATGTAAAGATATTGAGAGTAGTTTTTCTGTCACGCTAAGTGCTTGAGCATTTTGGTTTAGCCTTTTAAGTGACTCGATATAGCTAAACTCAACAGATGGGGAGTAAAGATGAGAGTTGTGTTTTTCCTGCAAATCTAAAAGTTTTTTAGCAAATCTACTCAACACCAAATCATCTTTTAAGTCACTCGCTGTTTTGACGATATCAGCGTAAATATCTATATTTGAAAAGTTGTCATTATAGTTTTTCTCTATCACATCAGCCATAGCCAAAGCTTCTTCTTGTTGCTTTAACTGCAAATGTGATGACAAAATACTTTGCATCACTTGAAGCTCAAGAGGTGTTTTTAAAAGCTCCCAAAGTGTAAAAATATCTTTTTTTAGTGCAACTACCTCTTTGTATTTACCCATCTTGTAAAGTGCGAGAACCTCTTTTTTTATCCAGAAAAACTTATCTTCAATCTTGGCATCATTGAGATGTGAACTACTTACCTCTTTGGCGTTATCAAAACGAGAAAGCCTCATAAGACAGGCGTGCAATCGACTCTCATCATCTATTCCAAAAAAGTCTATCTTGTATTTTTCTATCAAAGATATAGCCTCTATGCATTTATCATTTTCCAGATTGTCTCTAGCTAGAGATTGCGCAGAAGTGTTTATTATGGTTTCTATTTCAGAATTGTTACCATCGCTTGATCTGCGAAGTGCATCTTCCATCTCCAGCACATCATAAAATCTCTTTTGCTTTAGAAGCAGTTTTCCTTTTTCTATTGTTGCCCTATCGCCTATTTTATTGTCATAAGAGCCTATAAGTTTGTCATAATAGTTCTCAAGTTTGGTCTCATTATTTTCTTTTAAATCAAAAAACAGAGCATCGAGCTTTTCTTCAACCTCTCCCAAGTAGCTACCATTTTTATATTCATTCAGATACTCTTTATATCTGTCATAGGCCTTAGGAACGTCATTTGCCTTAACATGCCAATCTCCACTCTCTTTTAAATACTCTTCTCTAAGTTCATTTTTTTTGTCCATATCACTCAACAACAGATCTAAAACTCTTGCTGCAACATCAAATAAACCACTCACATAGAGTTTTTGAGCTAAAGCATAGGTCTCCTCTTTGTCCCTTAAAAGATAAACTGAATTTGCATTAAGCACTTTAAGAAGATACTCTTTAGCCTCTTTTGTTCTTCCAGCATCTATATTGTATGCCGTAAGTCGTATTGCCGCCTCAGATGCTATATCTACATTTTGAGATGAGTATAAAACATCTGAGTAGAGTTTAAGAGCTTTATCTTTTTTATTTTTAACATAAAGTGAATCAGCAAAAATCAAAATCGCTTTTTTAGTGTACTCACTCTGCGGATGCTCGCTTACCAAGATATCAATAAAATAATTTGCGTCTGAGGTTAAGCCCAATTTTAGATAAGATTTTGAGATATACAACAAAACTTCTGGAATATTTTCATCTCCCGAGAACTCCTTAATCCAACTTCGAGCAAGCTTTACAACTTCGTTGTGGTCATAGTGCTTTGCTATTTGGTCATCTTTAGAGTTTGCCAATCTATCCATAGACCTTATATTATACAACTCCAATTCACTCTTAAAAATTGAGTTTGGATAGTGCTCAATAACTCTTTTTACACTTTTTAGAACACCCTCATAATCTTCAGATTCAAAATCTTTTTTGATATCCAAATATAGTGATATATCTTTGGTTTGAGCATAAGATATAGGAGCACCATTTAAATCCAATGCCCCAACATAAGGCTTTTGTTCCTTTAAAAACTCTACTGGAAAATCCAACACCTCTGCTTTTTTAAACTCTTTTTTTGGGGCTTTTTCTTGCAATAAAACAACCCAATGTTTCTGCTTGTCTCTGTTTTTTAAAATAGGCAAAACATCTTGGGTGTTATATAAATACTCATCCATAGGCATAAGTTTTGATGGAACTTTTGGAGCAACACTAACGTAAAACATTTTCTCTTTTTCATAAAAGTCTATTGCGACCATAGGGGTTTTTCTAGCTTCAGGTAGCTTAGAAACCATACCGTCAAATTTGCATATATAGTGCTCTTTTTCAAAAGCATCAGGGATTGCCATGCAGCTCACAGGTGTATCATTAATAATATGCAACAAAGCATAAGCAGATCGGTTCTCCTTGGCGCTATTGAGTATGATATTCATAGCAAACAATGGCGTAAAAAAAAGGGTAAAAAATATAATATATTTCATGGGGTCAATTATAGCAAATTATGCAAATGTTACAACAAAATAGGGGAGTAGTCTCCCCTGTGGTTTAAAAGCCACTTAAAATGACAAATTTTGTAACGATATTTAAGATAGGCTCTACAAACAAAACAGCACTCAATGTAACCACGGTTGCAAAACCAACAATCACTTTAAGCGTTGTAGATGCGTTTGTTTCATAAACTGCACTTGTATTTGCAACAGGCTCTTTTAAAAACATATATATCATTAACTTCATGTAGTAGTAAACTGCGATTGCACTATTAACTACCATAATTACGGCCAAATAGATAAAACCACTATTTACAGCCGCACTTATAAGATACAACTTTCCCCAAAATACTGAAAAAGGAGGCATACCAGCAAGAGCAAACATAAAAACACCCATAATAGTAGCGGTCGTAGGCATCAACTTTACCATGCCAGAAAATTTTGAAAAAGGGTGCTGATAACGCTCATCCCAAAGATTGTTTTTATGTCTAACAATCCATAACATACTAAATGCACCTAAGTTAGTAAACATAAACAAAATCCAATACAAAAACAGACCTGCATTTGCTTGAGTTGTTCCTATCAAAATCGCCGATAAAACAAATCCTGCGTGTGAGATAGAACTAAAAGCTAACATTCTTTTTACATCTTCTTGAACAAGAGCCGTTATGTTGGCTAGTGTCATCGTAATAACAACTAATCCATACAAAATATACTCTAACCAAATAATATCAGAAGCTATAAGCATCTCAAAAAATCGCATAGCCACAACAAAACCTGCTATCTTTGGCACAATAGACATATAGCCAGCCAAAGGCGCAGAACTTCCCTCGTATACATCAGGCGTCCATGTGTGCGAAGGCACGACAGAGAGTTTAAATCCAAGAGCAGCAATCATAAAAACCGTTCCTGCCAAAACAGCAGATAGTGGCTGAAACTCTCGCTCTTTTAAAACAGCCTCGATAGTGTTGATCTCTACACTTCCTGTAAGTGCATAAAAAATCAAAGAAGACAGAGCAAAAAATCCCGCAGCAAGTGCACCCATCGTAAAATACTTTATCGCCGCCTCAAACGCTTTTGCACGGTTGTGAAGTGCTATTAGGGTATACAAAGATAAGCTAGCAGTCTCTAGTCCGATAAAGATAACGATAAGATTGTCGCTTGAGACCATAAACTGAAAACCCACAATCATAAACAAAAACAGAGCATAATACTCTGCCATCTCATACTCTTTAAAGTGACGATTGCTTAGAGAAAGTGGTATAAAAAATGCCGATGCTATCAAAATGATACACTGAGACAAAATAGCGATACCATCAACCAAGACCGTATCAAAAAAGCCTCTGCTAGCTCCGTTATAGCCTATAAGAACGCCTAAGTCTAAAACGATAAACAATACGCTTAAAATCGTATAGAAACTTCTGTTTAAATTTTTAACAGCCAAATCAATACAGATGATAAAAAGTGCTCCAAAGACCAAAATCGCCATCGGAAGTAGCGAAGGAATATTAAGACTTGATAGTGAAATAAAATCGGACATTATTGCACCTCCCCTATGCTATTGGCATTTATCAGAAAGGCTTTCGTCTCTACATGTATAGCTTTTGCTTCCATCAAGACAATCATCTTTTTAACACTGATATCAATCGTATCTAAAACAGGTTTTGGATAAACGCCCAAAGCGATAACCAAAGCAACCATAGGCACAAGTGCGAAAAGCTCTTTTGCGTTCAAATCTTTTAGAGTTCTGTTTTCCTCTTTGGTAACAACGCCAAAAAATGATTTTTTGTATAGACTTAACATATAAACTGCGCCCAAGATAATGCCAGAACCTGCCAACATAGTTACTAACCAATCAACCCTATAAAATCCAGCCAAAGACAAAAACTCTCCAACAAAACCGATAGTCAAAGGCAGTCCAACAGATGCCATAAGCATAATGCCATACACTGTTGCAAAGTTTGGCATAACTGTTGCAAGTCCGCCAAATTCGCTCATAAGTTTTGTGTGTCTTCTGTCGTAAATAACTCCTACTAGCATAAACAGAGCGCCACTAACAATACCGTGACTTAGCATTAAAAAGATAGAGCCTGTGATGCCCTCGGCATTGAGTGCAAATGTTCCTAGCACAACGATACCCATATGTGAGATAGAGCTATAAGCGATAACTTGCTTCATATCCTCTTGTGCGTATGCGACCATCGCAGCGTAAATAACCATAATTACCGCAATAATAGCGATAGGATAGACAAAGTAAACAGTAGCATCAGGAAAAAGTGGCAAAGAAAACCTAACAAAACCATAACTTCCCATCTTAAGAAGAACTGCTGCCAATATCACTGAGCCGATAGTTGGTGCTTGTCCGTGTGCATAGGGCAACCAAGTATGAAATGGGAACATCGGAACTTTGATGGCAAATGCCAAAAAGAAGGCTCCAAAAAGCCATAATTGGACATTGAACGGCAACTGCACAAGATACCAATCAGGAAGTGAAAAACTCCAAACGCCTGTTGCTTGAAAATATAAATAGCCTAGATACAAGATACCAACTAGCATCAATACCGAGCCAGCAAAAGTGTAGAGGAAAAACTTTATGGCTGCATACACACGATTGGCAGAGCCCCACGCACCTATGATATAAAGCATTGGCACTAAAGATAGCTCCCAAAAAGCGTAAAATAAAATAACATCTAAACATAAAAATACTGCTACCATCGTCATCTCTAAAAACAAAACGGCGATAATTAGATTTTTAACATCATTGTCGATATTTAGTGCAATCAGTGAAACCAACACAGTAAAAGTACTAAGCACTACCAAAAATAGTGAAATACCATCAACTCCTAGATAATAACTCATACCAAAACTAGGTATTAGTGCGCTAAATTCAACAAATTGATAACCCGCATTTGCGGTATCAAACGCTATCCAAAGCCCAATGGAGAGCAGAAATTCAATTCCTGCAATCACAACACCATACGACCTGATACTCTCTTTATTGACCAAAAAGCCGAGCAACCCCGCCACAAACGGGAAAAATATAATTAACGATAACATATGATCCATAAGCTACTCCTACACCATTGGTCTATAAAAAATCGCAAGAGCAAGCAATATAACAATGCCCACAATCATCCAGCGAAGCATATCGGAAAGATTTCCACTTTGCATTTTTCGGCTTTTCTCTCCACTAGCATAAAGCACTCTAGCTATCAAGTCCACTGTAAAGTCTACTATCTTGACGTCTATTTTTTTCCACATAAACTCCGAGGCTACCCCGAAAGGTTTTATGATAACCATCTCGTAAAGTTTTGGGATATAGTATTGATTGCTCAAGACTTTATATCCAAAACTCTTTTCCCAGCAAGCACTAAATCCGCCTCTTTTTCCATACATGTAAATCGCAAAAGCGATACCGCTGATAGCAATGCCTAGAGTTGAGGCGATAAGAATAACCTCTATGTGGTGTTCCAAATGCACACCATAATCGCTTAGCAAGCGTGTTGTAAACTCTCTAAAACTATGTTCAAAAAAGCCTGAAATAGCCGCAAGCAGTCCTAAAGGCATCAAAGCATAAATCACGAATGGTTGTGCTTCGTGCGGATGAAGTTCATGTCCGTACTTTTTCTCGCCAAAGAAAACAAGCATCACAAGTCTAAAGCTATAAAATGCCGTCAAGCCCGCTCCGATAAAAAGTGCAAACCATAAAAAATAAGCACCCTCGTTAAATGCAACTTCTAAAATCTTATCTTTTGAGAAAAATCCAGCAAACGGATATATGCCAGCCAATGCCACAGAAGCAACACTCATCAAAATCGCCGTAGCTTTCATAGAGCCGTAAAGTCCGCCCATTTTTTTGATATTTAACTCATCGTGCATTGCGTGCATTACATTTCCTGCACCCAAAAAGAGTAAGGATTTGAAAAAAGCGTGAGTCATCAAGTGAAACAAAGCTATCCAATAAGCACCCAATCCGCCAGCTACGAACATATATCCTAGTTGCGAGAGTGTCGAGTAGGCAATAATTCGTTTTAAGTCATTATTTACAAGAGCCATAGAGGCTGCAAACACCGCAACAAAAGCACCAAGACAAGCGATGCCAAATCCTACTTGAGGGATGATAGTATAAATCTCTCCACATCTAATAACCAAATAAACGCCCGCTGTTACCATTGTAGCGGCGTGAATCAAAGCCGAAACAGGAGTTGGTCCTTCCATCGCATCAGCTAGCCACGTATGAAGTGGAAACTGTGCGGATTTGCCCATTGCGCCGATAAATAACAATACTCCTATCGTTCCAACCAAGGCAGGATTTAGTGTTTTAACCGCTTCAAAAACATCGCTGTATTGAAGTGAGCCGACATTCCAATATATTAAAAAGAGTCCCATAAGCATACCAAGGTCAGCGATACGGTTCATAATAAAAGCCTCATTTGCTGCCCACGAAGCACTATGTTTGTGGTACCAAAATCCAATAAGCATCCAAGAACAAAGTCCTACGCCTTCCCATCCGATAAAAAGACCTACAAAGTTATCACTCATAACCAAAATCAACATCGAAAAAACAAACGCACTTAGGTATGTAAAGAAACGATTGAAACTCTTGTCGTGATCCATATAGCCGATAGAGTATACATGTACAACAGTTGAAACCAGCGTTACAGTTACCATCATAATAACTGAAACCTCATCCACAATAAAACCAAAAGGTATGTCGATATTGCCAGCACTTATCCAGTCCATCATCTCTACATGTAAAGGCTCATGGTTGTAAACATGAAACAACAAAACAAACGAAGCTATCATCGAGATACCGATAAATGCGGAGGCTAAAATACCTGTAAAAAGCATCTTAGGACGTGAGGCAAATAGTGCAACAAATAGCGAGCCAACAAGAGGCGCAAATAGAGCTATATAGAGATATTTTTCCATCATTACCCCTTCATCATTTGTAAGCTAGTCAAGTCAATGGTGCCCTCTTTTTTATACCAAAGCACCAACAATCCAAGCCCAACGGCTACTTCACTTGCAGCGATAGCGATGATAAAAAAGGAAAATATCTGACCATTTAAGTCGCCATAATATTTTGACACCGCAGCAAAACCGATATTGACCGCATTAAGAAGAATTTCCGTGGAAAAAAACAGCATCAAAAGATTTGTTCTGCGAATCACGCCAACAATTCCAATCGAAAATAAAATACCCGTTAAAACAAGATAATGTTCCAACCCTATCATTTGAGCTCCTTTGCCACTTCTAAGTCATCACTTTGTGCATCCAACTTTTTCCCAACCAAAACAATACCAGCAATCATCGCCACCAAAAGCATAATTGCCGCCAACTCAAAAGCTACTAGGTATTTTGTAAATAACAAAAGACCGATAGTCTGAACATTGCCAACACCTTCTAAGGTAGGATAGATGGCTTCAATATTGGCTGAAAAAATAGGCGCACTCAGCACAATCAAAACCAAAACAGCTGAGAGTATACTAAGTGTATAAAAAATCTTTTTACATCTAATATCTTCTTTAACATCTCGTGTAGTATCAAAAAACATCATACCAAATGCGTAGAGTGCCATGATGGCTCCAGTATAAACCACGATTTGGACAACTCCTAAAAATTCGGCATCCAATATAAAGAAAAAACCCGATATAAAAACCATTCCGCCAGCAAGTGCGGTCATTGAATATAGAGCATTTTTGCTTAAAACGACTATGCCAAACAATCCAATGACAAGTGCCGAAAACGTATAAAAAGCTATTATCTCATACATTACCTACCCCTTTAGTACGCTAGAGGCGTTTTTTTGATGTTTTCATCGGCATTGTCGCTAAGTGCTCCAAAACCGCTAAACTCTTTTTGTTGTTTCGCCCTAAAAGTATCTATCGGCGTTAACATATCCTCTTTAAGACCAAAATGCGCTCTTTGTTCGCTCGCATTTTCATAATCATTTCCATGAACAATCGCCAACTCTGGACAAACCTCTGCACAATATCCACAAAAGATACAACGTCCAAAATTGATGCTATATTTTGTGACCTCTTTGCGTTTGTTTTCGTCCAAACGTGTTTCCATACGAATACAGTTAGCGATACAAATCTTTTCGCATAAACCACAACCGATACAACGCTCATTTTCACTCTCTAAAAGTCTAAGCAATCTATGAATAGCTCTATATCTAGGCGACATTTCTATCTTTTCTATCGGATACTGTACGGTATGGATATCAAAACGTATCATCTCTCGAAATACAATCCAAAGCCCTACAAACAACTCACCTTTTACGCTTCGCTTAACAACACGCTTGAAGGATTCCCAACCATTTTGAGGCTTTTTTTCGCCATCAAAAAAGATATATCCTGGTGCGATGTCTCGATTTTGAAAATCTTTTAGTTCCATGTGAGCCTCCTATACCAACACTATGCCGGTAATTAAAATATTTACCAGCGCCAAAGGCATCAAAACCTTCCAACAAACCCACATCAACTGATCTGGTCTTACATGAGGCCAAGCCGCCCTTACCCACAAGAAAAGGAAAATCCAAAACGAAACCTTAAGTAGCATAACAATCGCACCTGGGATAAACCAGATAGGATTGTAGCCACCCATAAATATAATGCTAACAAGCACGGCAATCGTTATCATATTGGCATACTCTCCAACAAAAAACAGACCCCATCTCATACCCGAATACTCTGTCGCAAAACCAGAAACTATCTCCGCTTCAAACTCAATCGTATCAAAAGGAGAACGATTTGTCTCGGCAAATCCCGCAATCGCAAACAGTAAAAATGCTAAAGGTTGTTTCCACAAAAGCCAATTTGTCACTCCACCGCTTTGAAAATCGTTAATATCTATCAAGGATAAAGAGCCTATCATCATAATCGGCGCTAAAACTGATAGACCACTAACTACTTCAAAAGAGAGGATTTGCACAACTGCACGAGCCGCACCTAAAAGCGACCATTTGTTTGCACTGCTCATACCAGCTAGTAACGGTCCGTAAATACCAACCGAAGCCACACCCATAACATACAATAAAGCTACATTTATATCTGAAACTATCGGATGAACGGTATAGCCAAATACGGTAAATTCTGGGAAATATGGGATAGCTGCCATCGCAACAAACGCCGAAGTAGCCGCCACAATAGGAGCTAAAACAAAAATAGGCTTTAGAGCATTTTGAGGGATGATGTCTTCTTTTGTAAAAAGCTTAATACCATCGGCTGCAAGTTGCAACACACCATAAGGTCCTACATGCATAGGTCCTAGACGGCGTTGCATAAACGCCAAAACTTTACGCTCAATCCATGTCGCAAAAGCACCCATTCCCGCCACAACGGATAGCACAACTACGGCTTTAACAATCGTCTCTATAATAACTGCTGTTTCACTCATGGCTTACACCTTTTATTGTTACTTCTGCAAATCTGTATCCATCTTTGAAAAATGGCGATACATCAATCTTTCTATCAAAAGTCGGCAGATACGGTATCATTCCTTCGATACTACTATCTACCATAACTGCGACCACAAGCTTATCTCCTTGATGGTTTGTTATATTAACCATATCTTTATGCTTCAACCCCAAAGAAGCAACAAACTCTTGCGAAGCATAAAGTGCACCTGCTTCATTTAACTGATGAGCTTTATTGGTAAAAGGGCTAAATTGGTTGATAGGATTTGCACGATATACCAAAGGCTCTTTGTATACTTTTATATCGCTCATGGACTCTATTTCATCACTACATGTAAGCTCAAAAATCTCTAGCAAATAACCTCTGTTTTCATTGCCCGCATTATCAAACTCATTTGGCAATGAATCAAAAGCAACCGCTTTAAAGCCTGCTTTTTTCGGCAAATGTGCTGTATAATCAACCGTCCACTCACGCTCCAAATCAAGAGCATTTGCAATATCATTTAGACAATAACCATCAAAAGGAACCGCTACATTGGTTGGAACAACTCGTTTATTCATCGAAGAAAAAGTTCCCTCTTGCTGATTAAGGGCAGGCATATCCAAATCACCCTTGCCTAAAGCACACAAAGTAAAGTCGCCTTTTTCGTTGTAGCCTAAAGTTTTATGACCTCTTGTTTTACTCAAATCACATATCAAAGCAACACCTAGAGTATTGGTTTTAGATGGCACAAGAAGTACATCAAAAGGAGTTGTTCTCTCTAAAAGCCCTAGCAATTTAGCGATATTTGCACTCTGCTTATGGGTATAAACATCCTCGCCAACTATAAGGCTGAAGGTATCTTTTTTATCCAAAAGCTTTTCGACTTTTTCACAAAAGTCCTCTTCAAGTCCGATCATCTCCAAAAGTGCATTTGTATCAACCTCTATCTCTTTGGTTTGTCCCTCTTCGCCATCTGTTATGGTTTTTTTGGTTATTGTGTGAAAATCAGCCAAATACTCTTTTATTGAAGCTGGCAATTTCTCTTTATCGGCAAACAGATCCAAAAGAAGATAGACTATCGCCTCTTCTGCACCCACTACATGTAAAGCACTTAAGATGTTTTTAGAGTATCCGCTGACGACTTTATCGCCGATAGGATGAAAATAGATTCCTGCACCCTTGTTCATACTCAACGCATTGTTCATAGCATATCCTGCATTTGGGCTATCGCTTCGCAACATACCACCCAAAGAGACTACAAAGTTGCTCGCTCTTACTTTATCCAAATCGCCACTATACAGACTTTTTCCGCTAGTTTTTGTAAAATTTTTCAAAAATGTTTGATATCTATACGCATCGGGATTTATAAGTTTGTAGCCATATTTTTCTTTTAGTTTTTGAAGTATCAAAGCCTCTTCGTTTGTGATATAACTACTAAAAGCTATCGTGTCGGCTTCATTTTTCAAAAATGCTACCGCTTTGTCAAAAGCCTCTTCATCTTTGCCATCAACCTCGTTTTGAAAATCATATCCATACCTTGCACCTCCGTGAAGTGGTGCGTAGTTGTACTCGCTACTTACACGATAGATTTTTGGTTTTGATATGGATGTATTTGTGTGTTTTACATCATAATACATCAAAGAACAGTCGCTACTATGAGGATTTGAAGCTGGGATTTTTTTCAACTCCCACGCATTTGAGCTATACTGAAAATCGCTTCCCACCAATGCTCCAACAGGACACACCGCCGTACACTCTCCACAATCGCTACACTCTAGCGTATCGCCACCGCTTGCAAGTCCAACGATGGATTTTTGCATTTTGTTCCACATAGCGTATGCGTCTTTTTGAGTCTTTTCTTTCCACTCTTTATCAAGCTCCGCTCCACCTCGTGGAACTGTTTTTAGTGCAGAATCACCTATCATATCTTTACATACTGTTATGCACCTCTCGCAAACAATACACAAAGATGCGTCATAATGTATAAATCCCCAATCCTTACTAGGTCTTTGCGTGTCGGCTATACAGTGGCTTTGGCTATCTACGCCCATCTCTAAAGTATAGTTTTGCAATTCACATTCGCCACTTTGGTCGCACACTCCACACTCTAAAGGATGGTTGATATCATACACCTCCATAATGGCTCGGCGCTCTTTTTCAATCTCTTCACTCTTTGTAACAACAACCATGCCCTCTTTGATTTTAGCGTTACATGTATAGGCTCTTTTGCCATCCACGTCCGCCAAACACAAACGACACGCTAACGTAGGTGAGCAGTTATTTAGATAACAAAGAGCTGGTATAAAAATACCGTTTCTTCGTGCGACATTTAGGACACTTTCGCCCTCTTTCGCAACACATAATTTACCATCGATTGTTAAAGTTATTTCGCTCATTGAACTTCTCGCTTAACTATTTTCGCTACTGCATAGCGGTAGGTTTGACTTTTTATATCCGAACTTGGCATCAATGCGATAGTGCCTTTAAGAGTCTCGTCCAAAACAAAAACTCTATCACTTTGTTGACCTGCAATCATTATCGAAATGGGTTGTTTATCTTTAACTTTGGCGGCAACTTGAAACTGTGAAGAGCCGATAAGCTGATGTGTCTCTTCATCATTAAGTGCCTTACATGTATAAACTACTGTTCCGTCAAAACTTCTCAAATCCTCTATCTCTTCAGGAATCTCTTCTTTTTTCGAACTAACTGTTTGACCTTGTGTAAGCACTTTTAAAGATGAATTATTTGCACAAACACTTACTAACATAGCTATATTTTCAGCTCTTTTGTGTGCAAAAATATCTTCTCCAACGATTAGCATAGGATTTTTGGAGTTATTGCACAAAGAGGCTATCTCTTCAATCTCCTCTTCTCCGATATTTGACTCTGCACTGATATAGCCCTCATCCAACTCTTCAAAATACTCTTTGAGTTTACCATCTTTAAGTGTTTCAAAACAGAGTGCTTTTGCCAACATTCCCAAAACACCCTCTTCGCTTCCTGTTTCATACCTGCTAAAAAAAGTTGCCTTATCGCACAAAAGTCCATCTTCCATCGTAAATAAATAGGCGATTTTAGCACCGTTATTTTGGGCTTGTAAAACTTCATCCAATAACTCTTTGTTGTCACGTGAAAGCATGGTTCCTAAAACAATAATACAATCCGAATCCTTACATGTAAAGGCTAAACTGCTTTGGTCTACATGTAAAGATTTAAAAAAATGTGCCTTATTCACTTAAACCACCTGCTGGCATCTTTTTGACAACCATCGTCCAGTCTACCTCGTTGAATTTTAACGAATTCATCACTTCACAATTTTGCTCTTTTGCAAGCTGGATACTCTTTTGAACACTTGAAAAATCGCCAATCTCAAAAATAAATACTGACACCTCGCCCTCGCGTGTAGCACTTACAAGCTCACTCATTCTGCTGTAAAAATCATCTTTTAGATGTCTTAAATCGTATCTTTGCATGTCTAGTCCTATCTATCTATTTCGCCAAAGACGATATTTGAATTTCCAATAATAGCCACAACATCCGCTAGATAATGCCCTGGCAATAACTCTTGTAAAAATGCTGTATGGAAAAAGCTGGGTGTCCTCAACTTAAGTCTATAAGGATACGGGTCGCCTTGTGAGTTGATATAAAAACCAAGCTCGCCTTTTGGCGATTCTGTTGCAACATACACCTCTCCAACTGGCGGACGCATACCTTGTGTAACTAACACAAAATGTTGCATCAAAGCGTAATTTTGAGTCATAATCTGCTCTTTTGGTGCTGAGATATATTGCGGTGCATGAGCCATAATCTCTGGAGTTGTTTGTGCATACATCGGCATCAACTGTTTTAAAATCCTTAAACTTTGACGCATCTCTTCCATATGCAATTTATACCTTCCGTAACTATCACATGTAGTACTTACAGGCACATCAAACTCAACCTCGTCATAAAGCTCATAAGGCTCTTCTTTTCGGATATCCCATGCGATACCACTACCTCTAAGCATCGGTCCGCTACATCCCCAATCTTGTGCCATCTCAGGCGTAACAACGCCTACGCCCTCAAGCCTCATCTTCCAAATACGATTTTGGTCTAACAATCCCTCATAATCAGCAATATCCGCTGGCAATCTATCTACAAATGCTTGAAGTTTTTCTATCCAATCTTTTGGCAAATCCAAAGGAACTCCACCGATACGAATAGATGAATGCGTTAAACGTGCTCCACAATAATCCTCTATCAAATCTATCGCATATTCACGCTCTCTAAATGTATATAAAAAGATAGTCATCGCACCAATATCAAGTGCGTGGCATGCCAACCAAAAAAGATGTGAGGTGATGCGGTTAAGCTCCAAAAGCATCATACGAATCACTTTAGCACGTCGTGGCACCTCTATATCTAAAAGTTTTTCGACCGCCAATGCAAATCCGTAGTTATTGGATGTTGCAGCGATATAATCCATCCTATCAGTAGTTGGCAAAAACTCATTATAAATCATATTTTCCGCCATCTTCTCCATACCTCGATGAAGATATCCGATATCTGGAGTTGCCTTCACTACCATCTCGCCATCAAGCTCCAAAATCAAACGCAACTGACCGTGCGAGCTGGGATGCTGAGGACCAAAGTTGACAATCATATGATTGTCCTCTCGCTCAAATACTAAGTTTTCAAAAAACGGTTGAAGTTTATTGACTTTTTGCATCGTTACGGTCTGCCTTTCAAGATTTTTGCATCTTCTTTTTTAAGTTTTCGGATGATTGTTACACCGCCCTCTTCTTGATAATCCGTAAAGACCTCTTTATCGCTAGGCTTTGCTCCAAAAGGAACTTCGTGTTTGATATGTGCAAAGTTATGTGTATCGCTCGGGTCGATTCTAGCACTATCTCTTTGCTCTGGACCGATAACATCACGATACTCTTTTCCAAAAATCTTATCAATCTCATACCATTGAGCAGCCTCATCGCCTTGAAGAGGATATGTTTTTCTAAGAGGATAATCAAACCAATCATCTGGCATCAAAAGTCTCTTCATATAGTGATGTCCACTTATGATAACACCGAACATATCATACATCTCACGCTCTGCCCAATCCGCACTTTTGTAGATAGATGTTACACTTTTTAATGTCTCTTTCTCTTTTATAAAACATTTTATTCTCATACGTTTTTTCTTACATGTAGAGAGTAGTTGATAAAAAATCTCAAACTCTCCACGCTTTGCAAGCCAATCTATTGCACTATGCTCTGAAAGAATATTGTATTGCAACTTTTCCTTGACAAATTTCAACACTTTTACGTTGTTTTTTGCGTTGATATAGACAACTAATTGACCTCGCTGGATATAGGCTTCGCCAATTTCAAAATTTTCCTTCAACGCTTTTACATCAGAGGCAAAAACCTCATCACTTTCAACATCATCTTTTGGAATTTGCGGAGCAACCCAAAATCTATCTGTATAGTAGGGCTTTTTTTGTACGTTATTTTTATCTTGATAGGCTCTCATCATACTAGCCTTTTTGGTTTAAGTTTTTTAGATGCACTTTCAGTGCGTATCTTTTTTTGAAGTAACATCAATGCGTATTGAAGAGTCTCGGGCCTAGGTGCACATCCAGGAAGATAGATATCCACAGGAATAATCCTATCAGCTCCTTGAACTGTCGCATAGGTGTTAAACATACCGCCAGTGTTAGCACAACTTCCCATGCTTATAACCCATTTTGGCTCTGGCATCTGGTCATAAAGTCGCCTCATAAAAGGAGAGTGTTTTTTGGTTAGAGTTCCAGCGATTATCAAAACATCCGCTTGTCTAGGACTTGCCCTAAAAATCGTTCCAAATCGGTCAAAGTCATAACGACTTGCACCCGTTGCCATCATCTCGATAGCACAACATGCTAAACCGTAAGTCAAAGGCCAAAGGGAGTTAGAACGTCCCCACTGAACTAGTTTATCGACCGTTGTAAGCGCTACGGGAAGCCCGCCTTCTTGAAGATAATTTATCTTATGCTGTGCCATTCGAGCGCTCCTTTTTTCCATGCATATACAAAACCGATACTTAGCAATCCGATAAATAAAATCATCTCCACAAATCCAAACATTCCAAGCGTTTTAAAGTTTACCGCCCATGGAAACATAAAGATAATCTCCACATCAAACAAGATAAACAACAGGGCAAACAGATAAAAGTGTGCCGAGATACGGTTGGGCTGTTTGGTCACTTCAGGACCACATTCGTAGATGGTCAATTTTAGTTTTTCTGTATCCAAACGTGCCATTTTTCGGCTAACAGCTCTTGCTAAAACCGTAATGCCGTAAAACACGCCAGCACCAAAAACAACCAAAAAGAAAGCACCAAAATATGGATGGGCAAAATCCATATGCGATAATTCTGTCATATAAAATCCTTACACGTTTTCAATTATTTTTTCATCAATTCATAATTATAATGCGATACACCTTTTAAAATACTCATATTATACATTCATAAATCCCATTGATTTGGCATCTCCAAAAGCACCTTTGGACTCTCTGTCGATGGCGGATTTAAAATCCTCAAAGGTAAAAATAGGCTCCTCTTTTACTGCCACTCTTAAGGCTGTATTTTTCAAAACCAAGCGAATTTGTCCGCCTGTTAATGGAAACTGCGCCAACGCCTCGATAGAAAATTTGTCTTCATAAACTGCATTTTCAGGCAAAAGTTTTTGCCATAATGCCAACCTCTGCTTCAAGTCTGGCTTTTCAAATGCTATCTTATAATCAAAACGTCTTGAAAAAGCAGGATCTATTGTCTCAAGCAAGTTAGTTGTGGCTATCAAAAGTCCATCAAATTTCTCAATCTGCTCTAAAAAAATATTTTGCATCTGGTTGTGCATTTTGTCGGCACTTGAGTTTGCATCGGTAGAGCGTGAGCTTAAAAATTGGTCTGCTTCATTTAGCAAAAGCAATGGCTCGCTTTTGGTTTTTACACACAACTCTTTGTAAGTGTCAAAGATATTTCGCACATTTTTTTCACTCTCGCCGACATACTTTGAGAGGATTTTTGAACAGTCAAAACTCAAAACTCTTTTTTTCATCGACTTTGCCAAAGAAAGCGCTGTCATCGTCTTGCCAGTTCCTGGCGGTCCATAAAGTATGATTTTTGCATCAATCCCACTGCGACGCTCTTTTATACCCCATTCTCGTAAAAGCTTTGCAACATTGCGGTCGATTTGCTTGAGTAAGTTATCTAAAACCTCACGAGTTTTTGGATGCAATACAACATCATCTAGCGTTGTTTTAGGGTCTATTAGCTCAAAAAGTTCTTGCTCGCCTATAAGCATATCTAGTTTTATTTTTTTGCTTTTTTTCTCTTTGTCTGGGTGCATAATCTTTTGCAAAACCTCTTCGGTTATGAAAAAACTACGAGCCACTCCTCCAAAACCGCTCAGCATCTCATCATAGTCAATAATGCCATTTTCGATGAGTTTAGAGCCATCCTCCAAAAGAGCACGGTTTTTAATCTTCTCATAATCATCAGAGCTAATGATTGAAATCAGTGTATTCATATCTCTAAGGCTTTCAAACTCGCCCGCATACTCCTCTTTTAGAAGTGATAAAAAGATAAGTTGCTCTTTTTGGCTTAGCTCGTTTTCCTTGAAAATAGTCTCCACCACAATCTCTTTTTGCGTCACTTTCATTCGCTCGGCAATTCTGTTTTCAAGTAGCTGGAGTTTATTTTTGATAGTACCAACACCTGATGCTTTTTCAACAGAGGATTGTTTTGTGTGGCTAAGTTTTTGGTAAAGCTCGATTCTAAAAAATTGATCTTTTAGATACTCTAAATGGTCTGTATAAGGCGTAACATCTGGCAAAATCAACTCCAAAGTGCCCTCTTCTAGAAGTTTAACAAAAGATGAGCTGATGGAGATGCTACTATTTAGAAGCTCTAAGTTTGAGATATCTGAAAGACGTGAGCTGACAAAACTGCTTTGAACTACCCAGCCTTGCTCTATCAAATCCTTAACCAAAGCTAACTGTTTTAGATATACATAATCTTTGTCGCCAAAAAGCTTAATAAGCACTTCCGAAACAACAACATCAACATTGCCAATAACATACTCTTTTGTGAGCGTCTTTAAAAAAAGTCCCTCTTCTTTGGAGCACTTAATTTGCTTGTATATGTGACTGTTTTCTATCTCTTGCTCTAAAAAATCTATTAAATATTGCAACTATAAATTCCCTTTTATAAACTAGCGATGCCAAATTATAACACTGCGATATAACAATTAAATGACGATTAAAGGCTCTTTTAAAGCACTTTAAATCGCAACAAGCCTTACATGCAGGCTTTAATTTTTGGCTTTTTGAAATATGCCCTCTGCAACTTTCTCTTTTAGCACTCTTTTTAAAACCTTGCCAGTAGCATTTTTAGGCAACTCTTCTACAAAATATATCTGCTTAGGAATTTTAAAATTTGCCAAATGTCCTTTAAGATAGCGTTTTATATCCGCCTCTTTCAAAACAGCATCCTCTTTAGGTTGAACAAATGCCACAACCTCTTCATCACTCATCTCATCTTTTATGCCAATAACCGCAACGCTATCGACTCCTTCGTATTTGAAGATAACCTCTTCTATCTCACGAGGATAAACATTGATGCCTTTTGTGATAATAAGGTCTTTTTTTCTATCAACAATATATACAAAACCATCCTCATCCATCTTTCCCAAATCGCCTGTAAGTAGCCATCCGTTGATGATAGTTTCATTGGTAACATCTACTCGATTTAGGTAGCCTCGCATAACACAATCGCCTTTAACGATGATCTCTCCAACTTTTCCAGCAGGAAGTTCCATCATCTCATCGCCAACGATTTTTACTTCACAACACGCCAAAGGAAGTCCAACAGAGAGAGGTTTTTGCCAATCCATACGATTGACCGAAACCGCAGGTGAGCATTCACTAAGTCCATATCCCTCAAGCAAGGTTGCTTTTTTAAATTTTTTACCAAAATCTATCAAAGCTTGCTCACTCAAAGGCGCACTTCCTGAGATAAAAATACGGATTTTGTTAAACCACATAAAATACCAAGGGATTTTTGCCTTTAACAAAGCGGTATAGAGTGTTGGCACGCCCAAAAAGATAGTTACTTGTTTTAAAAGTGCCTGTTTTAGAACATTTGCAAAAGGAAAGACAGACTTAACAACGACCAATGAAGCGCCCACATATATAGGCAACAACACCATTATCGTCAATGTAAACGAGTGAAACATCGGCAAGAAAACGATAAATCTATCATCTTTATTAATCCCAAAAGCCTCTTTTCCAGAGATACAGTTTGAGAACATATTGCGATAGCTTAACATCGCCCCTTTTGGTTTTCCAGTCGTTCCAGAAGTATAGACGATACACGCCAAATCATCCAGCGTAGGAGGATTTTTAATCTGCTCGTGCGTTTCATTGCTAACGGTTATCTCGCTAAAACTGTAATTTCGCTCATCTAGTTTATCGTACGCATCTGTCCATACGATTTTTTCTATTTTGGTACTATCAAGTAGTGTTTTAGTCTCTTGCTCATAAGCGGGAGAGCAGATAAGCATCTTTGCTGAACAGTCATTTAAGATGTACTCAAACTCTTCATTTTTCAAAAAAGTATTTATAGGAACTGCAACGGAGCCTATTTTACTAATCGCAAACAAAGAGATGATAAACTCTTCAGAGTTACCAACAATAATACCAACCTTATCACCTTTGGAGATTCCGCTAAACTCCAAAAAACGAGCAAAAGTATCTATCTTTTGTTTTAAACGCAGATAGTCCACTTTTCGATCTTCGATAAAAAGTACAGGCTTCTTTGGAGAAACCTGTACGTTATGCTCGATAAGTTCGTAAAAATTTTTATATGTGTATTCAAGCATATCTTGAGCCTAATTATTTTTTAAAATTTATATTTCGCAGAAAGCCTTACTAAATGAGCGGCAGAATCACTAAATGTGCCCGATGGTGCCGTCGAAGCTCCGCCGGTATTGTTGTTAACCGTTCTATCCTCTTTATCATCATAAAGATAAGCAAATCCCATCGACAACTGCTTGTTGATTTTGTAGTCAAATCCAACAGAGTAAAGCTTAGCATCGCTATCTGGCAACTCAAAACCTACAGTGTTATCAGGTGCAGGAGTTTCATCTATAGCAAAACCTGCCATAAGTGTCAATTTGTCATTATATTGGTGAGTAACACCGATACGATAAGCATTTACATCTTTCCAATTTTTTGGAACAGGTGCATCAAAAGCTGCCAAAGCTCTATCATAATTAAAATCCAACTCTTTATATGCCGACCAATATGTTCTATCAAACACAAACTCTACGGTTGTCTTATCCATAGTGTATGCTAAAGCGATGTTAAGAACTGCTGGCAAAGGAATGGTTACGCTTGCTCCACCGTTGTAACCACCAGCTATAGCAGGATGTATAAGTGTTGCTTCACCTTCGACTGTTAAGTCAATCTTTGAGCGATAAGTCGCAGAGAGTGTCAAATCTTTGATAGGTTTATAGCTAAGTGCAAGGTTATATCCAAAATCTATCGAATCGCCAGTCAAATCTCTCACTGCAACATTACTTGCGTTGCTTTTAACCACACCATCGGAGTAAACGCCTCTTGCACCAAGAGCAACCGAAAACTGGTCGTTAAACTTATAGCTTGCTGTTGGATTTACTTCAATAGTTGCTAGAGTAAACTCTTCAGAACTTCTTTTACCAAAATTGTCCCATCTTTTTGAAAGTCCACCAGGGGCAACAACAGAGAGACCATAACGCCAACTACCCATCATAGGAGAAACGTAAAACATCGTTGGAACAAAAAAATGCTCTTCAAGCGATTTGTCACTATGTGTTGCATCTGTGCCAGCAAAGCTCACTTTTGGCAAGTTGATATAGGTCATACCTGCCTCTACTTCAGCACCAGTGCCCATAAATGACATATTTGCAGGGTTATAATAACTCGCATCGGCACTATTAGCATTTGCTACATAAGCGTTGCTTAAAGCTACTGAATTAAGTGACTGCTCAGGAATTCGATATCCTGAAGCACACAGCGTTGCTGCACTAATACTCAAAAGTACACTCGCCCGTAAAACATTTCTCATCCGCAATCCTTTGGTGTTATTTTATGAATCCGTAAAGCAGCTTTATCTCTTGTGCCCACAAAGATTCATCTATGGTTTCTAATATCATAGGAATATCATCTATTCGTTCATCGTTCATGATAAACCTAAACGCCCCCTCGCCCAACTTCCCCTTGCCTATCGACTCGTGCCTATCTACATGTGAGCCTAAATCAGGCTTTGAATCATTTAAATGCATACCACGTAAATAATGAAATCCTACTATTGTAGCAAACTTTTTCATAGTTTGCCCATAGGTTTCTTCTGTTCTTATATCATATCCTGCAGTAAAAGTATGGCATGTGTCTAGGCAAACACCTACTCTGTTTTTGTCAATAGAGTTTTCTATGAAATACGCTAGATGTTCCATTTTGTAACCTAGATTACTCCCTTGTCCTGCCGTATTTTCAACAACAAGGGTTACATGTGAGGTTTGACGTAACACTTCATTCATAGAGTTGCTTATCGCCTCCAAGCACTCCTCTTCGCTTATGCGTCT
This sequence comes from Sulfurospirillaceae bacterium, assembly GCA_028692875.1. Taxonomy (GTDB): domain Bacteria; phylum Campylobacterota; class Campylobacteria; order Campylobacterales; family Sulfurospirillaceae; genus JAQUWL01. Next base: position 19,527 of record JAQUWL010000001.1, on the reverse strand, counting down.
TAGATGACTTCCAGGGTGAAAATTTAGCTTATCAAGTCCTAATTGTTCACATCTTTTAACCTCATCTATAAAAGCATGTAACGATTTTTCACGTGCTTCTTTGTCCGGATGCCCTAGGTTTATAAGATAACTATCGTGTGGCAAAACGTGCTTAGGCAATATTTCCGCCTCATCAAGTGCTTGTTTGAAACGACTTATCTCATCTTGCGAAAGTGGTTTTGCATCCCATTGGCGTTGGTTTTTCGTAAAAAGTGCGAAGGCTTTTGCCCCAATAGCTTTTGCATTAAGCGGGGCATTAAAAACTCCGCCACTTGCACTTACGTGAGCTCCGATATATTTCATTGGATTTTATCCTTTTCTAATGGCTTTAGTTTCATCAAAATCCCGTGTTTCGAGTCTTTAAAATAGAGCGTTCCTTTTTGGATGCGATATACGATATGAGTGTCGCCAAGAGTTAAAACTTGCTCAAAACCACCATCAATATCTACTCTATTTTTGCCCCCAAAAATGGGCTTCATATGTAACAAATCATTTATAAGTTCTTCATAATGCTCCACGTCAAAAAAGAGTCTGTTAAATGCTAACTTATCATAGCACTTGCCATCCAAACAGACATTGTGCGTGACTTCAAGATTGAGCAAAAGTGCTCCTGTGGAGAAAATCTGCATATTGGTATATCCGTCTGCTAAATTTAAAAAACCTGCGTCAGAAAACGCCATATGTCTGTTTTTAAGGCTTATGAGATATGGTTGCGAAGAGTTGATTTCGGTTTTAAGTGAACAGCCTGCGAACAATAGTACTAAAACCGCTACATGTAGCCATTTTTTCATCTTTTGCAACCTTTACATGTACCTTTTAAAACGATACTTTTAACCTCGCCCTCAACATCTCCTATTGTAACATCAACGCATATAATTTTGTGGCACGTATCGCAGATAAAATGGGCATGCACTGAAGTAGATAGCTCAAAATACCACTTTCTATCATCAGCTTCAAATTTATGCACCATTCCCAACTCTTCAAATTTGGCAATATTGCGATAAAAGGTCGCTTTATCCATCTCTATATCCATTTTTTCTCTGATTTGGTCATAATTAAGTGGATTTTTCGCCTCTTTTAACACACTTAGGATAGAGTTTCTAGCGGGTGTCTCTTTGATGTTATGTCGCTCAAAAATGGTTTTCATTTTGTACAAAATTCCCTATTTTAAAAAATCAAAATATTTTTTATGAACGACTCTGCAACCGATGGGTCAAAGCTTTAGCTTTGGGGCATCCATCGTGTGAAGCCTTAGTGAATAAAAATATTTTTATTTTTTATTTTTTATAAAACCTTACCTCTAAACCTTAGGAATGGTATCCAAATTTTCGTTAAGTTACAACTAAGTTGCATTTGATTACTATTGCGTTTTATCAATGCGACTTAGTTGCACAAGGAGTATTTAAATGAGATATTTTGCACTATTTTTTCTCTTTTTAGGCGTGAGTGTTTTTGCCAAACCCACCGTTACTGTTAGCATAGCACCGCAAAAATATTTTGTTGAGCAGATTGCAAAAGATTTGGTTATTGTAAATGTTATGGTTCCTTCAGGTGCAAGTCCTCACTCATACGAGCCAAAGCCTAGTCAAATGAAAGCTCTTTCTAGCTCAGATGCCTACTTTGCAATTGGCGTCAATTTTGAACAGATATGGCTAGAAAAGTTTAAAGCCACAAATCCTTCCCTTCTTTTGATAGATACAACAAAAGGCATAACCAAACAATCCATAGAAAAACACAATCACGAAAACCATAAAGACGATGAACACGAAACCAAAGACCCGCATATTTGGTTAGACCCCGTTTTGGTAAAAGTACAAGCTCAGCACATAAAAGATGCACTTATTAAACTTTACCCTCTACATGTAAAGGAGTTTGAGCGAAACTATGCTGATTTTATCGCTGTTTTGGACACACTTGACACATCTTTGCAGACCACTCTTAAAGATATAACAAACCGCCAATTTATCGTCTTTCATCCATCTTTTGGATACTTTGCCTCACGCTACATGTTGGAGCAAATCTCCATTGAAGTTGGCGGAAAAGAGCCAAAACCCTCAGAGCTGGCACGCATCATCAAAGATGCTAAAAAAACAAAAGCTAAGGCAGTCTTTACTTCACCTCAATTTTCACAAAAAAGTGCTTCGGTTATAGCCAAAGAGATAGGTGCTATTGTCTTTGTTATCGACCCACTTTCTGAGGATTGGGAGGAAAATATACGAAAAATTGCGAACGCCTTTGTCTTGTACTCTAAAATGATATAATCTCACTATGAAAAACGACATTATTATAGAAAATTTGAATTTTAATTACGATGGAACACCTGTTCTAAAAGATGTAAATCTCACATATGACGTGGGTGATTTTCTCTCCATCATCGGACCAAACGGTGGCGGAAAAAGCACTTTGCTAAAACTGATGATAGGGCTTTTAAGTCCCTCCAGTGGTTCTATCTTAGTGTTTGGAAAAAAGCCTCAAGAGATTTCTCAGCGAATCTCATACGTTCCACAAGACACACATGTAAATAAAAATTTTCCTATCAGCGTGCGTGATGTTGTACTTATGGGCAGACTCTCAAAATCAAAAAAACTTTTTGGTCACTCGGCAAAAGACCAAAAAATCGTCGAACAGATGCTTGAAAAAGTAGATATGCTCCCTTTTGCAAACAACTCCATTAGCGCACTTTCAGGCGGTCAAAGGCAAAGGGTTTTTATCGCTAGAGCGTTGGCTAGCGAGGCGGAGATTTTATTTTTGGATGAGCCTACTGCTAGCATCGACACATCTGGACAAATCGCAATGTTTAAACTTTTAAAATCGCTCAATAAAACAGTTGGCATAGTTATAGTTAGCCACGACATAAATGTTGCTCTAAACTACGCCACAAAAATCGCACACGTAGACAAAACACTCTATATGCACGATGCACCCATTCCGCAAAATACAACTTTGTTTGATGCCCAAAGAACGTCAAAACAACACGTTTGCCCTGTAGAAATTATCTGTGCAACTCGCTGTAACCATATCCATAAAGAGCTATCATGATAGATATTTTACAATTTGAATTTATGCAAAACGCCATTTTGTCTTCGCTACTTGTAAGCATTATTTGTGGCATCATCGGCACACTAATCGTTATAAATCGCATGGTTTTTATCGCAGGAGGTCTTGCCCATGGTTCATACGGCGGAGTCGGGTTGGCTCTTTATCTAGGCATAGCTCCGATGTTAGGTGCAACACTTTTTGCACTCACGCTCTCGTTTGTTATCGCACTTTTAGCTTATAAAAATAGTTCTCGAATAGATGCCATAATAGGTGCTTTGTGGGCGTTTGGTATGGCGTTTGGTATTATCTTAAGCGACCTAACACCTGGATATAACGTGGATTTGATGAGCTATCTTTTTGGGGCGATTTTGTCCGTTTCAAGCGAAGACTTAATGCATATTGGCATTGTACTAACGCTTGTTTGTTTGTTTGTTTGTTTTTATTACCAACAACTTGTCGCTATGAGTTTTGATATGGAGTTTGCAAAACTTAGAGGGGTTCCCACTAGAGCATTGTATTTTATTTTGGTAGCACTTATCGCACTATGTGTTGTTGTAACCATTCGTGCGGTCGGACTTATCTTAGTGATAGCACTTCTTTCCATACCGCCGTATATCGCAGAAAAGTTTACACACTCCATCGCTGGCATGATGGCATTTTCAACACTTTTATCGGCTCTTTTCTCGCTCAGTGGAATCTTCCTCTCTTACATGTATGACTTGAGCAGTGGCGCAACTATCATCGCAGTTGCTACAACGGTATTTTTTATGCAACTCTTGAGTGAAAAAGTGTTTAAATATTAACTTAGGTAGTCTTGAATTTTATCTTTAAGTCCTTGTACGATCTCTATCTCTCTTCGAGCAGTATAAATATCAATCTCTCTAGCTTGAATATCATCAGGAAAGATTTTCATACAATAACGATATGAGGTTCCATATTGGATGATATTTATAACCTCTCCTTTGAGATGCATTGTTTTCAAAGATGTATTAGAGGCAAAAAAATCAATATCAAATTCAACTTCCACACGCTCTTTCAAAAAAATTCCATTATTGCTCTCACTAATAACACCCAGCCCATGTCGTGAAATATCGTACAATCTTCCTATCGTCTGCTTGCTTTTATCGCTTAGCATAACTACTTTTGCAGACACTTCAGGATGTACTCGCATGGATTCTCTTTGGGTTGTTGGCATATTTAGAAGATAAACAAAATTATTAAGCACAACCGTTTTATTAGAAAAATTGTTGTAAACAACATCAGCCTTAATATGTTTTTGAAAATAATCATTTTTCATAATATAGGCTTTACCCTCCAATTTCATAGCCAAACCCTGCACTTCCGAGACTCTAAAAACAACCTCGCCATCATCAATATCTACAATTTGTGCATCATTGCTGATAGATACTCCTTGATAGACATTTAAAAATTCGACACTTTGATTTTGTGATTTTATGGTGCGAAAGATATCAACTATATTGTTGTGAAGATACGCCTCTTGAGGCTCGCTAGAGAAGATGATAGGCTCGCTCGGCACAGTTTTGTATATTTCGGATTCAAAAACAACTAAAAAATGGCTGATAGTTTTAATCAAAAATTCGGAGTATTGATAGAGTGATTTGTCGGCATTTTTAACGTGTTTGAAAAAATTTTCCGCTAAGAAAAAAAGTGACCTACTAAGTATGGCATCGACCATAATACCATTGCGAAACATATCTTGAAGAAAACCGCACTCCATATCCTTGATCTGTTGGTCGCCTTCAAAAAGATTGGCATAGATAAGATGAGCTGTCTCTCTGGCTCTTATCTCGTCCAAGGATTTCTCATATCCCAAACACAGCAAAGCAAAATGTCTTACAAAATCCGGCTCAAAATTTTCCAAAAAATCTGAACAATCCTGAAAAAACGCCACCGACTCACTTGTCTCATAGCTGTTGTCCATAATAGCACCTTCTTATGCTCTTTGTTGCTCGCTTGTTATGATATCATTTTTATATAAAATGCGAGATATGTCTAGACTTACACAAGTTCCTAAGCCTTTTTTTGAGGTAATTTTGATGGGGATTTTTGACTCATCACAATAAGCCTTAACGATGCTAAGCCCTATGCCGTAGCCCTCTTTTTTTTCATTTTCACCACGATAATATCTATCGAACACCAAAAAAAGTTCAGATTCGCTCATCCCAATTCCCTTATCTTCAATGCAAATCGTTGTATCTTTTAGTGATACCGTGACATCGGCACTATTTTTGTTATATTTTAAAGCATTGAACAGAAGATTGTTTATCACTTTTGAAAATCCTTTTTTGTCCGCAAAAAGCTCTTTAGAGGAAACATCTTGGATGATTTTAGTCTCTTTGTATATCTCTAAAAATTTTCCAACCTCTTTATCAACAATATCTTTTACGTCAAAAACCTCTCTAATCTCATCTTGAATTTCACGCTTAATGTAGTAGTCAACATCCTTGTAAAGTCCGTACAAATCGTCACTTGCTAGCTCTATTCTCTCAATCTTTTTTAACTTATTTTCTTGCGTTTCGCCCATTTTTAGCATTTGAAGATTTGCCTTAATCACAGATAGCGGAACATTTAATTCGTGCAGTGTATCTTTTAGTAACAAATCCAAAAGTCTATTGGTTTTAAATAGCGGAAAAAGTAGATACAAAGAGCTTATGTATGCCACACCCAAACTCAAAAAAACAACACCGACAAACCACGCTATACGCAAAGTCAAAGTATCGCAATAAGCAAAAGATGCAACACTCAAACACGCCAACACTATACATGCAATAGAAAAAACTAGGATTCCTCGCATTAAAAAGTGGTTGTTTTTAGAGTTCAAATCTATAACCAATGCCTCTAGAGTTGGTAATTGCTTTTTTGCCAAATATTTTTTTTAGGTTATTGATGTAAACCCTAATGGCACCTTCGCTTATCTCTTCATCATTGTTCCAAAGCTCTTCTTTTATCATATCTTTGGTAACAATTTTACCTCTGTCCTTAATGAGCAAATACAATAACTCATAATCTTTCAAATGCAAATCCATCTCTTCGTTATTGCATAAAAGTCTTTTACGAGAGGTGTTTAAACTATAAGTATCGTCTATTTTTATCAACGCATCTGCATAGCTTTTTGAACGAGAAAGCACCGCTTTAACTCTTAGCAAAAGCTCCATCAAATCAAATGGTTTTCTAATATAATCATCTCCGCCGACAAAAAAACCACGCTCTAGACTCTCTTTTTCGGTAGCGGATGTTAAAAAAATAGCAGGCGTAGTATCGCCAGAGTCTCTCATCTCTTGCAAAAACTCAAATCCATCTACTTCTGGCACTTTTACATCTAAAAGATAAAGGTCAAACTTTTCCTTGTAGCACTTATTGAGTGCTTTTTTGCCATTGTCCGCCAAAACACAATGATATCCTTGCTCACTCAAGAACTCTTCTAGTGTCTCAAGTAGCAATGTGTTATCTTCAAGAATTAGTATTTTAGCGGACACTCTGTATGCTCCACGCCAAAGTCTCATCGGCAAACATAGGCACAACATCGCCGTAACTGTTAGGCACACGATAAGGCACTTTTACTAACACAACCTCTTTAAAAGGCGGTGTATACGCATATATAGCTTGTGCGTTGTTACTCACAAATGATTGTAACGAAGCTAACGCATTGTGTTTGTCAAACAACTCCGCAAGTGCTTGAAGAGCTATCGGGGAAGTAAAAACACCAGCCGCACAACCGCAACACTCTTTTTTTGAGATAGGATGAGGTGCTGAATCGCTACCGAACATTACTTTTGGATGTGCTTGAAGAGCTACATGTAAGAGTGCTTCTTTGTCCTCATATCGCTTGGCGATGGGTTTGCAAAAAAGATGGGGCTTCAACATACCACCTACAACATCATCAAGAGTAATCAAAAGATGATGGAGAGTTATCGTTGCATAGAGATTTTCATACTTATCCAAAAGTGCCACACTTTCACAAGTGGTGATATGCTCCATAATGATTTTGAGTTTTGGGAAAGCCGATGCTAAATCCTCATAAATATTGCAAAACTCTTTTTCCCTATCCATCACAAAGCCATTTGTTTCGCCATGCACACACAAAACAAGCCCCAAATCGCTCATCGCTTGAAGAACAGGTCGCAACACTTCAACATCCATACTTGCCACGCCACCTTCAGAATTTGTCGTAATACCCGAAGGATAGAGCTTCAACGCCTTTACATGTAAAGATGCTTGCTGTAAAAACTCTCTTGTATAGTCCGAGCGAAAAAACAGAGTCATCAACGGCTCAAAAGTCTCGTTTTTTGTTGCCTCTTTAATGCGTTGTTGATACTCTAAAACACCGCTGATGGTTGAAACTGGCGGAACAAGATTTGGCATTATAAGTCCACCTGAAAAACTCTGCGCACTAAGAGGTGCCACCGTTTGAAGCATTGCACTATCACGAAGATGTAGATGCATATCCAAAGGGGAATAAAGTGTATGAGTCATAAAAGGCCTTTTTGCTTTTAATTATAGTGCAAAAATGAAAAACCTTAGCTTTTGGCAATGCCACCGCCTTTTTTACTCACTTTGGCAGCTTTCAGTCAATATTGACACCACATCCACCACTGAAAAAAACCACTTTTCACTCTTTTCATCGTAGTGACTGCGGATTTTTTTGTCTTCAAAAAGTTGAATATTGCTCATTTTTACGCCTTTGATATTCTTTACATGTAGCGTAACACATTCGCTCAACATCCTTTAAAAATATTTCAGTTTGCAATGCTTATTTTCCCTCGATGATGGCTATCTCTTCTTCGTTTAAACCGTAGAGTTGATAGACCATTTTGTCTATTTTGGCTTCAAGCTCTGAGGTGTCAGCTTTGGGGCTTGAAGCTTTACATGTAAGGATTTTATCCATCATTTTTTGTTACTTCACTTTTTTCTAAGACAGCATATACAAAATCATCGCCACTCAAACCAAATTTTTCACAAATCAACTTGGTGTAATTCATAATACCTTTAGCACTTAAATTTGTTTCCACAAAAAAATTATCTTTTAATTTAAATGGCTTTCTTACATTATCTTCTGAACAAGAAATGATTCTTTGTTTTTTACCACTTAAATCATCATCAATTAATAAAGATTTAGCAATATCACTATCAAGTTCCACTAATTTTTCCATTGTTTTTAAAAATAGGTCACTCCAAGAATTTACCTTTACTTTTTCACCTAAAAATTCAAAATATAATGGCTTTGTATTCGTAACATCTACTTCATCATCAAGTGTATAAAATTCTTTATCATCATTTTTTAACTCCAATTCCAAAGCCAACTCTTTTGGATATCGCCATAAATTTTGAGCTTCTGCAAATAAAAAATTGGCTCTTTGGCTTATCTCTTCTTCGCCCCAACTATCAGATTCTATAAAATATTGATTGAGTTTTAGCCTGCTTTTTTCTTTTAGGATTTGCTTTTTCTCTTCAAATGATTTATTGCCAAGTTGTGTATTGTCCCCAGAAAGTGATAAATTACCAATGTTGTGCAAATATCTATCGTGTATCTGCTGATATTTGTCGCCCAATTTAACTTTCCATGAATTTGATAATGTCTGAGGCATAAAGTGCTCGATAGAAAGGGTATTGATATCCACCTTTTCATTATTATCTTTATTTTCTAATCGAAGAAGTATGAATCTTATATTTTTTAGATTATACGCATCTTTTGAGCTAAACTCAGACCTAAAATCTTCATCGTTTGGAAATACTCCTGAACCCCTTTTTGATAACAAAACACTCACAAAATAACTACTGAACTTTTCATAACTAAATTTTTCAATACTTTTAATCTCATCAAATAATGAAGCAAAAATTTTATTCAAAGCATTCGTAGGTTTAGAGCAAATTATTCGCCTAACCACATAACTTTCTATGATATCAAAAGTTGTCAAAAGCTCTTTTTCTGAAATATTTCCACTCTTATAATCAACCACTAATGACAATAAAAACGGATACACAACCCCAATTTTGAGCTGTCTTAGATGCCTCATATGACCAGCATAAATTTCACTTGAATCAAATAAAAATGTTTTATAAATTTTTGAGTACTCTAAGAGCTTACCTAGCAGTTGTGTAGTTGATATAGTATGATTTTGCACATACTGCTTAAAAGCTTCGTATGTATCTTCTTTATTGGGAATTTTTCCTTGTTGCATCGTGAGGTAATCTCTTATAAAACTTGAAATATACTCGCTTCCCATATTCTCTTCGATTTTAAACCAAAATTTTTCAAATAACTCTTCTTGTTCAACCGCTTCTTTATCCATTAACAAAAAATTGCGAATTAAGTCGGCTTGTGATAGGCTCACACCTGTTGAGTTAATACTTTCAAAGATAAGCTGGGGATTGTCATCTCTTCGATTTAATGCAATATGAACAATAAATAGTTTTTGAAAACCCCTAAATAAAGACTCATGATTATTAAACTTTTCTATTTTGTTCTTAAAAAAAGTATAGTTTCTATAAATATTTGAATTTTCATCTATTCCATCAAAATCATTCTTGAGTAATTTTTTAAAAACCTCATCATCTTTTTTTATAGGCTTTAACTTGAGTTTATTTTTTTCATCCAATCTTTGATTGATGAGAAAATCCTCTAAAATTTCTCCTTTTATTTTTTCATCATTAGTGCTATCGTGAAGTGCTTTTAAAAAAAGTGTGGCTGTCGTTAGCCTTTGTTGACCATCAATAATGACATATTCTCGTAAATCTATAGAATCCGTATCACTATTTGTCACATAAACTATTGAGCCTAAAAAGTGACTTTTACGATTTGTGCTTGTCAGGTTTACAATATCATCAAAAAGCTGTTGACAATTCTTTTCTTTCCAATCATAATTTCTTTGATATACAGGAATAATAAATCGTGTTTTTTTATAAGATAAAAAATCTTCTACACTTATTTGCCTAGCTTCCATAATTTTTTCTCCAATTTTTCTTCATGCTACAACCTCCCAATATCCACCTTTAAGGCTTCCACTGCGTTTTATTTTGTTTTCTATTTTTAATTTTGCGATGATTTTTTTGATACCTGACTCGCTTAAGTTTAGTTCTTGCATGAGTCCAGCGATGGTTATTTTAGGATTGTTTTTCATAAGTTCTAAGATTTTTTGGTTACTTTTTTGGTTACTTTTTTGGTTACTTTCAAAAATATTTTGACATGCTTCAAGGATTGCTTCAAGCATAAACTCTACAAATAGTGTACTCTTACCTACGCACTCGCTAATTTGCCCGATTAAAAATATGATTTTTGAAGTTATTGTAAAAGGTGGTTTGACCGTATTCATCTCTTACCTTTGAGTATTTGTCATATTATATCAAAGCGATAAGAAATCTTTACATGTAAGGATTACGAGAAGCCTTAGCCTCCCGCAATCTTGAAGTTTTATACCTTTGATTTGACAAACTCTGGATAGGCTTCCAAACCGCACTCTTCGAGGTCAAGCCCGACATATTCGTGCTCTTCATCAATTCTGAGTCCGATAAGTTTCTTGATAATTCTAAACAAAACATATGAAAGTGGAAAGACAAAAAGTCCTGTGAGTGCGATGCCCTTGAGCTGAACAAGCAGTGAAAAATCCGCAAATAACCCCACCGCAACCGTTCCCCAGATACCATTTACAAGATGCACAGACAATGCACCCACAGGGTCGTCGATTTTAAATTTATCAAACATAGGAATAGCAAACACAACCAAAGCTCCACCGATAGCACCGATAACTATCGGCTCCCAAAGTCCTACAACATCGGCTCCAGCAGTGATGGCAACAAGTCCTCCAAGAGCACCGTTGAGTATCATCGTGATATCAAGTTTTTTGTACTGCATGTAGACGATTATGGCGGCTATTATGGCTCCTGCAAGTCCTGCGGTGTTTGTATTGACGATGATAAGTCCAACCAAGTCCGCTTTTTCGATAGAAGAGATGTTAAAAGCACTTCCGCCATTGAAACCAAACCAACCTATCCATAACAACATAGCTCCTAACGTTACTAACGGTATGTTAGATGCGGGAATGGCTCTTACTTGACCCTCTTTGGTATATCTGCCACGGCGTGCACCCAAAACCAATATACCTGCTAGTAACGCCCATCCGCCAACTGAATGGATAACAGTAGAACCAGCAAGGTCATGAACATCTTTTAAAAACCCTCCGCCCCAAATAGCATTGCCAACTATCGGATAGATAAATCCACTCATAAAAACCGCAAATGTCATAAACGGCAAAATGCGTATTCTCTCGCTCACGCCACCACTCATGATAGAAACGGTTTTGCTCACAAATGCCATCTGGAAAAAGAAGTATGCATAAGCACTATAGCCCTTAACCTCAACGCCGCACAAGAAAAAGCCGTTGCCACCAAACATAAGATTGTATCCCCACAAAAGAAACGCAAAAGAGGTAACGGCATAAAGCATAACGTTGCCTGTTAAAACTGCTGCCACGTTTTTGGTTCGTACAAGTCCAGCCTCAAGCATCGCAAAACCAGGTGCCATCAATATAATAAGAACGGCGGAAAAAAGTAGAAAGAAAGTGTCAATGACGTATTGTAGTTCAATAGTGCCCATTTTTTAATCCCTTTTTTAGAACATTTAAAAATTTTACTGGAAAATGGACACCATCGTTGGTTAATTTTTAAGCAGTTTGAAATATTGCTAAATTGCCTCTTCATTTTCTTCAGAAGTTCTGATTCTAACAACTCTCTCGACATTGGTTACAAAAATCTTTCCATCACCTATTTTCCCAGTGCGGGCTGACTCTACTATAACCGAAATCGCTCTATCTATATTTTCATCAGCAACCACAATATCGATTTTAATCTTAGGCAAAAAATCCACTACATACTCAGCACCTCGATAAAGCTCAGAGTGTCCTTGTTGCCTGCCATAACCCTTTACTTCACTAACTGTCATACCCGTTACCTCTATGCCTGCCAACGCCTCTTTGACATCTTCCAATTTAAACGGTTTAATTATAGCTTCGATTTTTTTCATTGCGACTCCTCGTTTTTTACTATTGTATCGTTTTTCATAAAATTTTTACGCCCCATTTTTGCCCATAAATTAATCACAAGGCAATTTTATTTATTGCATATAGGCTTTGATGATTGTCTGTTTTTCAAGCGGTTTTGCCCTCTGGTCTACATCTACATCTCCGATAGCTCTGACAATATCGTATCCCTCTACCACTTTTCCAAAAATAGTATGTTTTCCATTTAGCCACGGTGTTCTTGTCGTTGTGATAAAAAATTGACTGCCATTTGTGTTTGGTCCACGATTTGCCATCGCCAACAATCCTGTTTTATCAAATACAATATTGGGCTTAAATTCATCTTCAAAAGGCTTACCCCAAATAGACTCTCCACCCATTCCACTAGCCGTAGGGTCACCACTTTGTATCATAAAATTTCGTATGACTCGATGAAATTGAACACCATCATAGTAGCCTTTTTTTACAAGCCCTATAAAGTTTTCACAACTCTTTGGTGCAACATCAGGGTAAAGTTCCATCACAATTTTGCCTTTATTTGTCTCAAATACAACCTTTTGCTCTCCCGCAAAAACAACAGAAAACAGAAACAATAAACCTAAAAAAACTCTTCTCACACTATCTCCTCACCTATTAATTTTGTATTTTTAAAACGGTAACTTTTGTTTTTTATCTTCTCTAAAATTCCAGCCTCTATCAATTGTTTAAACATCTGCACCACCGTTGGCTTACTCACGCCTACATTTTCTATGATGTCCTGATATGAACCATTGAAGATATTGTCCTCGTCCAGATTTTTGATAATATATCGCAAAATAGCTATCTTTTTGCCACCCACCAAAGCAGATAGCCCCTCAACTATAAAAGCACATCCTTGTATCTCTTTTTTGTGAAATTTTGGTAAAAATGCCAAATATATAGCGCTGATAAGGTCTTTGATATTGATAGGCTTAACTATAAAACCATCGACTTTTAGCGCAATGGCTTGCATCAAATACTCAGTTTCTGTAAAAGCCGTAGTGATGATAGTAGGAATGTTTATTTTGTGGATATTTTTCAGTTGCTTCAACATCTCAATACCATTCATATTAGGCATCAAAATATCACTTACGATAACATCGACATCCTTCTCTAGTGCCATCTTAAGCCCTTCAACTCCATCACTGGCAACATAAACCTCTTTAACAAAATCTTTTAAAATCATCTGCGTTTGTGTTTGTACGGCTTGATCATCTTCAACGTATAAAACAACACACTCTTTGAGACCATTAAAATCCATCCCTCACTCCTCTTTTTTATCAAAAGGTATGCTTATAATTATAGATGCGCACGCCTCGTAAAATTTTGAATTTGCAAACATATGAGAACAGCTATCTGCACTGATAGTTCCTCTCATCTGTTTCTCAATAATCTGCTTCGACATATGAAGCCCAATACCAGTTCCCAAAGCTTTGTGTTTGGTTGTAAAATAAGGCTCAAACATTCTCTCAATTACCTCTTTAGAAATACCCCCTCCATTATCAAAAACTTCGACATGTGCATATTTATCATCTTTAGTTACCACTATCTCTATCAATTTATCCTTGCAAGAACTCTCTTCAAGAGCATCTTTTGCGTTTGAGAGAAGATTCATGATTACTTGTGAAAACTCATTTGAATACCCTTTGACAAAAAGCTCACTTTGACATACAACAGAGATTGTTATGCCTATCTTTTCGTAGTAGCCTTTTACCAAATCAACACTTTTTTTAATCGTCTCTTCAATCCCAAACATCTCAGGTGTTTTATTTGGTTTAAAAAAGTTTCTAAAATCATCAATCGTTTGCGACATAGAAGAGGCTATCTTGACCCCCTCTTTTACTTGAGCATCTATAAACTCATCACTCAAAGTCGCCCCAGAGAGTCTTTTCATCTGAAAACTTTGAATAATCAAAACAAGTGCATTGAGCGGTTGTCGCCACTGATGAGCGATATTTCCTATCATCTCCCCCATGGAAGCTAGTTTTGATTGCCTAAACATAATCTCATCTTTTTGCCGACTCTGCTCTACTTCATGAGCTATTTTTACTTCCAAATCATAATTTAAAGCCTGTAACTCTTTAGTTTTTAACTCTACCATTCTGGCAAGATTTGCATGCAACAGTCTAATGTTTTGCAACAATACCACCGCCAAAAGCCCCGCCAAAGAGATGGTTCCTACAGTTGCTACAACTATCCACTCAAAAGTATTGTCATAGACTGCTTGAGTACGCTTCATCCCTCTTTTGGAGGCTTCAAAATTGAGATTGGCAAGCTGAGTCAAATCGATATTGACCGAATAAACACTAGGATATAGGTCAGATTGGAGTGTTGCGTAGGCCTCTTGCGTCTGAGATGTTCTAAAAAGATTGAACATTTTCAATAAAATAGAATCAATCATATGAATCTTTTTTTCTATTTTTTCTATCAATACCAACTCTTCACTTACATGTTTACTCTTAGCCAAAGAGAGGTCTAAAACACCCCATGAACGAGCCAACTTTACAAGCCAATCGCTCTCATCAATAAGCAAACTCTCTTTGTACTCACTCCACTCACGTTTTGTTAGCTCTTGAGCCAAAACAATAATCGTTTGACCTTGCTGAAAAGTAATATGGTTTTTCTCAATATCTCTCAAAGTATCTAACACATTGACCGTAAAAATATCTTTTAAATTTTCTAGTTTTATAACAGGCAACATTCGCTTGGTATACAAAATATCAAAATTATCCTTGATGCGATTTATACTCATATGCGCAAAACTGCCTATACACAACATTCCCGCCACCATAATCATAAACAGCAAACTTGTTTTTTTAGCGATAGTCATCTCGTTTACACTTGCCATAAAATCCTCAAATGGTCTACTCATCATCGCCCACCGTTTGAAAATTTCCATTAATATATTGGCTTAGGTGTGCCTTGTGCAAACATGTACACTGCTCATCTCTGTTTGTTCGTGGACCTTTTTCATCAAACCGTTTTGTTAGCTTTGCAGACTCTTGGATAAAGTCCTCTTTAGTAAAATCTTTTCCTATCGTCTGAAATACTTTAGAGATCATTCGTGCTGCAAAATAGCCTTCAAGTGAAACATAACTTAGAGACTCTTTTGGAAAATATTTTTTCATAAGTTGTCTATAGTTTTCAACCTCTTTTATCTTCGAATCCCATGGGGATGGAACCACTTGCGAAAAAACAATATTTTCAGAGACTTCAGGCGACATATCTCGCACAATCTCTTGAGGCTCCACAAAAGAGAGCGGTGCAAATTTGATAGAAGGTCGTATTTTGCTACTTTTTTTGGCTCTTGCTATAAACTCACTGGCAGGCTCGGTTGAACTAACAATAACGATTACTTCTGGGTCTGCAATCTCTATTTCATAAAGCGCATTGCCGATGGAAAGCGTGTTTCTCTTATAACTTCCTTCACTAACTGTTTGCAAGCCCCGTTTTTGAAGTGCCTTTTGAACACCATGCAAGCCAGCACGACCATAGGTATCGTTTTGGTAAAAAACACTTATTTTTGAAAGATGGAGGGTGTCCACAAAATACTTTATCAATGCCTCTGTTTCATCCATATCGCTAGCACGAGCATTTAAAACAAGTGGGTTTGGAGGATTTCGCAAAAACTCAGCCCCAGAAAAAGCTCCAATAAAAGGAATGCTTTTCTCCATGGCGATAGGAAAAACTTCTTGGCAAACAGAAGTGCCAATCACTCCAAAAAGTGCAAAAACTTTCTCGTTTTTGATTAGATTATTTACATTTTCCAAAGCGATTTTAGGCTCATACTTGTCATCTTTATTGACGATATGAATACTTCTTCCATAAACGCCACCAGATTCATTAAGAAACTTAAAATACGACTCTGCGCCGAGCAAAAACTCTCTTCCTAAAGAAGCCGATGCCCCACTAAAAGGTCCGCTCATACCCAGTCGTATCTCAAAATCATCATATTTTTTGTGGAAAAGATAGTAAGGAGAGGTTACAATAAGCACTAAAACAAAAAGTGCTAAAATCTTTTTCATAGCTACACAACCTCTTGAAAGTGTTTTTCATTGGAAAAATACATTAGGGTTAGTATAATAGCACGACTTGTTTATAAAAAACTTAATATAGTAAAAAAATATTTACTTAAAATTATTTTAAGACAAAAAAATTATGAGAAAAATATGAAATGTAAAATATGTGATACCCAAACAGTCCCTCTAGAAGACAAACAGCTCCAAAAAATATACTTTTTATGCCCTTGTTGCGAATACATTTTTTTGGATGAAAACTACGTAGTTTCGCAAGATAGAGAACTTTCACAGTACCAAAATCACAACAACTCTTTGGAGAATATAGGGTATGTAAATATGTTTGAAAATTTTATTGACTTTTTTTATAGTGAGATTGAAAATCCTAAAAAAGCATTTGATTTTGGCTCAGGTCCAAAGCCTGTATTGAGCCAACTTTTCGAGCGAAAAGGTCTTACATGTAGCATTTATGACAAGTTTTATGCTTGTGAAAAAACCTACCAAAACAGCACATATGACATAATTACTTCAACTGAAGTATTTGAACATTTGGGAAATCCTCTTGAAACACTAAGGATGCTAAAAAGCCTACTAAATCCGCAAGGCATTATCGCTATTATGACACTTTTTCACAAGAACTCTCAAGAAGATTTTTTAAACTGGTGGTATCGAAGAGACCCCACTCATATAGGGTTTTTTACGCCACAAACATTTGAAGTATTGGCAAACATTTGTGGCTTAGAGGTTGTGAGACATGATGGCAAAAGAGTTGTTGTTTTGCGTCATCGATAGCGTGGATAATAGTCACTTCTATGGATAACTCTAGGATGGCTCGGATGTCTTCTGTCCCACTTGTAGTACGGTCTGTGATCATCAACAATAATAACTTTTTCTCTAATGTACACAGGCTCTTCTCGCACAACAACACGAGGCTCATAGTAAACATTTCTACTTGGCTCAACATACGTTACCGTGTTAGTCTCATAGGTTCTAGTTGCTCCTGTGCTAAATAGATTTCCCATATTGTTTATAAGCGTTGGTGCTAGCAATAATGCACCAGCTCCCCAGAGAGCGGCTCTTTCGTTATCCCCTATCGCATGAGCATTGCTCACGCTTGAGATGGTTATTAGACCTGCTATAAGTATTGTTTTAAGAGTTTTCATCTAATCCTCCTTGTTTATTGAGCATATTTTACATCAAAATTGTGAATCAATCGTGAATTTTTAATGCTTACTTTAGTGTTGTTATATACTTTGAAAGTACCGCTATTTTTTCTGCATCCAAAGTCTTCATTGGTGCATCCATAACACCTTTTAAAGCACCACCGTATGTTTTGGCTTTATAGCCATTGAGTGCGTCAGCGATCTGTTGTTCGCTCCAATTTGCTATAACTTGAGATTTGTTAAGGGCAGGCTTTTCAGCTTTTGCACCGTGACAAGGCACACAACTTTTATAAAGAGCTTCTCCATCTGAGCTCATCAAGAGAGTTGCTGTAGCAATGCTCGCAATCATAAGTAACTTTTTCATAGTATCTCCTTTTGTTTTGATACCGTTACTTTAACTGCAAATTGTGGATTGATTGTGAACTTGTTTTACTACTTTAATTTTCCAAAAATTTTATAAATCTCCCAATACTCATCAAGTGCTTCTTGAAGCTCTTTGTCGCTAAGCTTGGTTGGTTTTTTGACTCCAAAACGGTTGATAAGCCCATCGGAAAGAACAGTTTTTTGGATAGTTGGGTTTTTCAAATACTGTGTCATCGCTTTTTTGACACCCTCTTCACTGCTATACTTTAAAAGATAACGATAGAAAAATTTGTCTATCTTGACCGCCATTGTTTGATGACACGACATACAATCTTGTTCATAAACACTTTTTGCACTCAAGGATAGACTAAATAAAACTACAATAGTAATGATTTTTACCATGAAATACTCACTTTCGTACCCACTCCAACGGTTGATTTTATCTCTACATGTAAGCCATACTCTTTGGTTATCATTGAGACTATGCTAAGACCTATGCCAAAACCGCCAACGCTTGGATCGAATCTTGAATATCTCTCAAACATACGTTTTATGTTTTTTTGCTCAATTCCCCTTCCTGTATCTTCTATGCTTAAAACATTTGACGAAACCTCAACATCTATCTTTCCGCCAACACTATTATATTTTATAGCATTTGATAAAATGTTATCTACCACTTTTGCAAACTTTTTGCGGTCTATGTGAACTGTTATATGCTCTTGTGCTTTTATGTTGAACTCTATTTTTTTAGACTCCAAAAACAGGGAAAAATACTCAACTCTCTCTTTTACCAAAAGCCCCACATCTACATCTTCATCATGGGAAACAATCTTATGAGAAAGCATCAAATAGGTCAAATCTTGATACAAGTTCGCCACTGTTCTAGCACCTATATTTATACGCTTTATCTTTTTTTGCAACTTCTCATCTAGCGAGTCAATATCTATCATCTCAATATTTGACATAATGGCATTGACTGGAGTGCTTAACTCGTGCGTGGTATCTTTGATAAATCTATCAAGCAAAGCAAGAGCGTTTCGCATTGGTTGCAACAAAATATTTAACAAGAAGTATCCAAAAAGGAGCAAAAGCATAAAAACGATACTGCCATATATCGCCAAATCTTGGTACACTTTTTTCTTCCAAATGCCAGCATCATCAACTTCTATGGCGATATATCTAGCACCCAAATAGTACGATTCAAGCTCTTTAATAAAATATATCTTGCCATCTTCAAGGTAGCTATCTTCATAAAGATTGATTTTTTTGGCTTTTGTTGTTGAGAATATTTGCTTAAGAGAGCTATCGTAAATAGCCGAATTAAAACGCTCGTCTCTTGGATAGTTTTTATTTTTATAGAATGTTACATGTAGCTCTTTGAGTTTTGCTATATGCTCGTTGGTTAAGTCTGAAAGCTCCATTCTCTTGCTTTGCAACATAACCTCTTTTTGCGAGACATAGTACAAAACGCCCACAAAAAGCAAAATCACAAACATCAAGAAAAGGTATAGAGCCAAAAAAGAGAGGAGTGTCTTTTTTTCACTCTCGCGTAAATTTATATCCCAACTTTTTAACACTTACAATCCTATCTTTGCCTATAATTTTTCGCAGATTTTTTATATATGTCCTTAATGCACTCTCGCTTGGCGTCTCTTCATAGTCCCAAAGCTCACGCATAATAACCTCATGAGGGATGATTTCGTTTTGCTTTTGCAAGAAAAGCTTTAGCAGTTTCGCCTCTTTATTTTGCAAAAAAACCTCTTTGCCCTCAACATATTAACTATGTGTTTTTTCATCATACTCTACATTTTTTGCTATGTTAACTTTTTCGCTTGTTGCGTGAAAAAACTCTCTTAT
>JAQUWL010000031.1 GCA_028692875.1 Sulfurospirillaceae bacterium | reverse complement strand
GTTAGTAAGACATGATAAATACAACAAACAAAGACTAGCAGAGATTAAAAAAATTGTATCAAAGTGTGATTTGATTGTTATAGATGAGATAAGTATGGTTTCGGCAGATTTGCTTGATATGGTGCAATACAGACTAAGAAATGCTAATTTTAAAGGTTCTGTTTTGTTTGTTGGTGATTTTTTCCAGCTTCCTCCTGTTTTTTCAAAAGCTAACGAAAACGCCCTTTTTTCAGATGCTATATATGCTTTTGAGGGAAGTTCGTGGAGTTTTTTCAATCCCATTGTAGTTGAGCTAACCAAAACAAAACGTACCGAGGATAAAGATTTTTTCGAGATTTTGAAAAAAATTCGTCAAGGTAATTTTGATGAGAGTATTTTGACCTATCTTGAAGGTCTTAGAGGCAATGATGATGTTTGGGGGCGTGATCCAACTGTGCTTTTTGGGCGCAACAAAGAGGCTGATTTGCTAAATAGAGAAAAACTTTTAGATATAGATGCGATGGAGATTACTCTAAAAGCCAAAGAGACACTACATGAGAAGAGTTTAAATATTCAAAAGATAGATGGATGGAAAAAGTCCTTGCCTATTGCACCTGATTTGACATTGAAAGTTGGTGCGAAAGTTCTCTTTTGTACCAACAAGTGGGGAAAGTACTACAATGGAGAGAGAGGTGTTGTAGTTGAGATTGATGATGAATATGTTTTGGTTGAAAAAAGCGACGCCTTGGTTAAGGTCGAGAGACAGCCTTATGTTATGTATGAAAATGTTGTTTTGCGTGATACTGTGGAGGAAAAACCGCTTTTTAGTTTGGAACAGTTTCCGCTAAAACTTGCATATGCCGTAACGATACACAAATCTCAAGGCATGAGTATTGACACGCTTGTTTGCAATATTGATAATATTTTTGAAAATAGTCAGTTTTATGTCGCACTCAGTCGTGCCAAAAACCCATCTTCACTTCTGCTTCACTATACAAGATTTGGTTTTGAAAAGCATTTGCAAAGATGTATTCAGGTTTCAGATAAAGTTAAAGATTTTTATACAAACGCAAAGACACTCAAGATAGAAGAAAATTCAAAAAAATAGCTCAAATTATCTTAAATATTTGAGATTAATTCAGCAAAAAAAGTTATAATACCGCCTATGATTGTGTGGTAAAAGTTATAAGATGCTTAATTTAACTCAATTGGAAAAAGGTAGTTATGAAAAAGATTTTATGTTTAGCGGTTGCTCTTTCTACGTTTGTGTTGGCGGATAGCTTTAGACTGGACGAATTTTCGGTCAATGTTTTTTCAAAAAGTGCCAAAAAGCCTATATCTATCGAAATGGATTTGATTTTTGAGGGCAGAGATGTTTTGGCAAATGACTATAAAATTATTGATGCACTCAATGTGGTGTCTGGCAGTTTTTACTCTGAAGATTTGATTACATCCAAGGGCAAAGAAAATTTTAAAACTTCGCTTGTGAGTTATTGTTCAAAAAAACACTCTGTTGATATTGAAGCTATCTATATCCAAAAACTTTCCATTGAATCAAATATGATTGTTCAAGAAATCGTAGAGGCTCTAAAAAAAGAGGGTTGTTGTGCGACTCCAAAGGATACAAAAAAATAACCCCGGTTATTGGGATATGATGTCGTATCCTTTTGGGATAACGGCCTTAAAAAGCTCATCCTCTAGGATAATGTTTACGTTTTGATTTGAAAAAATTATCTCTACGCCATTGTCTAGTCTGTCATTGTAGGTTATTTTATTGATTTTGCTTGATGAGGCTTCTATGGTGTAGGTTGTGTCTTTGTATTTTGCTATATATTTTCCAACTCCAATCTCTTTAGCTTCTTTGAGCATACGACCAATATCTGGGGTAGAATCAAGTTTTGTGATGACAACTTGCTCAAGTTCTGGCTCAACCATTAAAACGTTATTTCCATTAAAAAATATCTGTTTTTGAACAGGTTTGTTATATTGCCAAAATGCTTTATTGTCATCTCTGAGATAAAGTTTTCCCTCATAGACAATCGTTTTTTTCTCATCATTTGTTATTTTTTGCACAAAATCACTCTCAATGCTTTTAAAATCTTCTAGTTTTGCAAAAATAGAAGTTAATGTTAGTGTTAGTAAAAAAATATATTTCATTCGGAATGCCTTTTAAATTTATTGTATCAACCGTGTAGTTTTATCCAATAGATAGTAAAACTATGATAAAATTCACACCTTACAGTACGTGAAATATAGTTTTTGAAGGTGAATGATGATTTTAAGTGGAATTGTTAGAAAAATATTTGGCACAAAAAACGATAGACTAGTTAAGCAATTTGCTAATCGAGTCAAAAAGATAAATGATCTTGAGCAAAAGTACTCAAAACTAAGTGATGAAGAGCTTAAAGGCGCCTTTAGCTCATTAAAAAAAGAGGTTCTCTCCAATAAAACAACCCTTGATGATATTTTAAATGATGTTTTTGCAATTACCAGAGAAGCAAGTAAAAGAACAACTGGAATGCGCCATTTTGACGTTCAGATGATAGGCGGTCTTGTTTTAAATAGTGGCGATATTTCTGAGATGAAAACAGGCGAGGGTAAAACTTTAGTTGCTACATTGCCAGTTGTTTTAAATGCTATGACTGGTAGTGGCGTACATGTAGTGACGGTAAATGACTATTTGGCAAAGCGTGATGCGACAGATATGGGGCGTATTTATAACTTTTTGGGTTTGAGTGTAGGCGTTGTTACTGGTGATTTGTATGATGATGCACAGCGCAAAGAGCAGTACAATGCCGATATCACATATGGAACAAATAACGAATTTGGATTTGACTATCTAAGAGACAATATGCGCTACTCGCTTGAAGAAAAAGTTCAACGAGAACACAACTTTGTTATCGTGGATGAGGTTGACTCTATTTTGATTGATGAGGCTAGGACGCCTTTGATTATATCTGGCCCAACAAACCGAAATCTTGATGGATACAAAAGAGCCGATACTGTTGCACTACAGATGGTTAGAGATAGTGATTTTACGGTTGATGAAAAAAATAGAACCATTATGATGAGCGAAGAGGGTATTGAAAAGGCGGAAAAACTGTTTGGCGTTGAAAATCTATACAGTCTGGAAAATGCTGTTATGTCACACCACCTTGATCAGTCCCTAAAAGCGCACTATTTGTTTGAAAAAGATGTGGATTATGTTGTTCGAGAGGGCGAGATAGTTATCGTTGATGAGTTTACAGGAAGACTTAGTGAAGGAAGAAGATTTAGCGAGGGCTTGCATCAAGCGTTGGAAGCGAAAGAAAATGTAACGATCAAAGAAGAGTCGCAAACATTGGCTGATATTACGTTTCAGAACTATTTTAGGCTCTATAAAAAACTATCAGGCATGACAGGAACGGCACAAACAGAGGCGACAGAATTTGCTCAAATCTACAATCTAGAAGTTATCTCTATCCCTACAAATTTACCGATGGTTAGAGAAGACAAAAATGATTTGATTTATAAAACCGAGAGAGAAAAGTTTGACGCAGTTATAAAAGATATTCAAGCGTGTCATAAAAAAGGTCAGCCAGTTTTGGTTGGTACTGCTTCTATTGAAAAGAGTGAAGCTTTGCATGATTTATTAAAAAAAGCCAAAGTTCCACACTCTGTGCTTAATGCCAAAAATCATGAAAAAGAGGCTCAAATCATCAAGGACGCTGGTGCTAAAGGTGCTGTAACAATAGCCACCAATATGGCTGGACGTGGCGTTGATATTAAAATTACAGATGAGATAAAAGCATTGGGCGGTTTGTATATCATAGGTACTGAAAGGCACGAAAGTCGCCGAATAGACAATCAGCTAAGAGGTCGTTCTGGTCGTCAAGGAGACCCTGGAAAGAGTAGATTTTATCTAAGTCTTGAGGACAATCTTTTAAGAATTTTTGGAAGCGACAGGATACGTTCTGTTATGGATAGATTGGGTATTGAAGAGGGCGAGCATATCGAATCAAAAATGGTTACACGTGCTGTTGAAAATGCTCAAAAGAAAGTTGAGACAATGCACTTTGAATCCAGAAAACATCTGCTTGAATATGATGATGTTGCAAATCAACAGAGAAAAACTATTTACAATTTTAGAAATGACCTTTTAAATCCAGAGTATAGCATTGATGAAAAAGTGTCTGACATTAGAGATGAGTATGTCAAGAGTCTTCTATTTAAGACTGAGATTTTTGAGGGTGCGGCAAAAGAAGAGTATGACATTGAGCGTTTGGTTTCATTGCTAAGGGATGAGATTGGCGAGGTTTTCAACAAGGAAAATTTGGCTGGTTTGGATTATCAAGAACTGCATGCACATATTGCTGGAGCTATAAAGGCAAATTTTGATGAGAAAATGTCTGTTGTGGATGATGAGCAACGAAGAAATATAGAGCGAATTTTATATCTTCAGACTCTTGATAGTGCATGGAGAGAGCATCTTTACCAGATGGATATTTTAAAAACAGGTATAGGCTTGCGTGGATACAACCAAAAAGACCCGCTAACTGAGTATAAAAAAGAGAGCTACAACCTTTTTATGGAGCTTGTAGAGCAGATTAAGTTTGAGAGCTTTAAAACACTA
Organism: Sulfurospirillaceae bacterium; assembly: GCA_028692875.1. GTDB lineage: Bacteria > Campylobacterota > Campylobacteria > Campylobacterales > Sulfurospirillaceae > JAQUWL01. The sequence continues at coordinate 10,697 of JAQUWL010000031.1, read as the reverse complement.
CATCGAGTTCAGTTGCGAGATAGCAGAGAGGAAGAGGAGCGTTTGGCGATGGAGCAGATGTTGCGTAAACTTGAAGCAGAATCCATGCAAGGCGCCAAGCTAGAGCACAAAAGTGTTTTGGGTGAGCAAGAAGATTCTCACATGTTGGCTGAGGCAGAAAAAAAGATACCTAGAAATGAACCTTGTCCTTGCGGAAGCGGCAAGAAGTACAAGCAGTGTTGCGGTAAAAGTGGCCCAAAAAAAGGGCTTTTTGCATAAAATTAAAGAGAAACTTTGAAACAAAATCTTAATACCTATTTGGTTAAAAAGTATTTGCGATTTGATAAGTCGCAACCTTTTATATCCATCATATCGCTATTGGCATTCTTAGGCGTTTCCATCGGCTTGATGGTGTTAATGGTCGCTATGGCGATTATGAATGGATTTGACAAAGAGTTTGAGAAAAAACTTTTTACAATGAACTATCCGCTAAGTATTTATGCAAGTAGTTTTACATCGGTAGCTCAAGATGACCTTGCATTTCTTCAAAGTGAATTTCCGCAACTAAAATTTAGCCCATATATCTCTACGCAAGTGATTATAAAAAAAGGCTCAAAACTCGAAGGAGGGCTTCTTTTTGGGGTTGATTTTGCAAAAGAGATAGAGATAAATAGCGTAGTTAAAGAGGGTGTAAAAGATAAAAAGCTTGAAAAATATGACATTATCACAGGTAGTGAGATAGAGAGAAGTCATCACTTAAAATTAGAGGACAAAGCAACGCTTATCTTTACAAAAAATGACCCTGGCGGTATGAGTTTGATACCTAAGATGAAAAGGTTTAATTTTCAAGGCTCTTTTCATTCTGGGCTTATCGCTTATGATAAAACCTACATGTACACTCCGATTGAAGGGCTTGCTCAAATATTGCAATACAAAGAAGGCGAGTTTGATGGCATACATGTATATTCCGACAAGCCACTTGAGGATATTGAAAAGATTAAAAAAGTGCTTCCCTCTCATCTAGGCGTTGTTGGCTGGTGGCAGATGAATGGTAATTTTTTTGCAGCTCTTGCACTTGAAAAAAGGTCATTGTTTATAGTTTTGATGTTGATTATTTTGATTGCTTCGCTAAATATCGTAAGCTCGCTTTTGATGACAGTAATGAATAGACGAAAAGAGATTGCCTTGCTTTTATCATTGGGTGCATATAAGAGCGAAATTAAAAGTACATTTTTTTATCTAGGCATGGTTATCGGTGGCGGAGGAATGATTTTTGGGACGATTCTTGGTTTTGTATCTTTGTATATATTGGGCTCTTTTGACTTGATAAGTTTGCCTGCTGATGTTTATGGGACGAGCAAATTGCCTTTAGAATTGTCGAGCTTGGATTTTGGCTTGATTTTGCTTGGAACTACTGCTATAGTAGCACTTTCGTCATATTATCCTGCCTACAAAGCAACACAAATAAACGTCCTAGATACGCTGAGAAATGAATAACTAACGCAACATATTGATGATTTCAGAGCTATTGTCCTCAACGATATTGCTTAGTTTTTTCATCAGCTCGTCTGCATTTTTGCCATCATCTGGATAGCATACGGTATTGTCTTGAGATTCTTGATCTAAAAATTTTTGAATACCACTAAGAATATCAGACGCACCATTCCATTCTGTTTGAGGAAGCATCAATACATAATCTTCGTTGTCATTAAAAATGGCATCAGTATTTCTAAACATTCTTTTGAAAGTTTCGTCACAAGCATACTGCTCACTTTCCTTTACTTTTAAATATATAAGCGAGAAGGCGGACTCTTGTGCCAACCCTAGTCTGTTTAATAGTGCAATATGATGATTTATAAAGGCACGTAAATCGTTTGGACTAAAACATTCTCCTGCCATGTAAACTCCTTTTTTTACTTTAATATTTCGATTTTTTCAAAGTTAAAATAGTTGTAGCTATTTATATGCTCGTATGTAAACTCAAGCTGGTGCGCCTTTACAATGCTATCTACGATATAAAGCCCCAAACCAAAACTTTCATGTGAATTTTTTTCTTGAACAAATGGCTCAAGATAGTGTTTTAATTCGTATTTTAGGGGTTTAGCTTGACTTATAAAGGATATTTTGTTTTTTGTAGCAACTATTTTTATTTTTTGGTCTATTGAGTATTTTATGCCATTGTCTATTATGTTTTTCATAGCGGTCGTGAAAAGCCTAAAGTCAACATTTAAAATCAGCTCCTCCTCGATAACAACCTCTACTTGCGAAGGTGGAATCATCGCTAAATCAATCGCCTCATCAAGCATGTCAACAAGCCTATATGGTTTGACATTTTTAATGTCTTCTCCAGAGGTAATCTGCTCTATCGAGGCAAACTCATTGATAAGCATTTCCATCTTTTCAAATGTGCCTATAAGTCTCTCTTTTTGTTTGCTATCTTCTAACATCTCGGCGCTAATGCGACCTTTTGTGATGGGTGTTTTAAGTTCATGCATAACATTTCTCAAAAAAAGATGGCGTGATTTGTTTAGTTTTTTTATCTGCTCTACGGCATTATGAAACGAGTTTGAAACCTCAGATATCTCGTCTTCGCCATCTGATTTACAGTTTATCTCCAAATCGCCTTTTGCAAACTTGTCCATCTGCCTTTTTAGTTTTCGCAAAGGCTTTAGTTTTCTTATGGTTAGAAGATATGCAATTATGACGATAAGAATAACTATACCAAAAATAATTTTAATAACATCGTATCGGTATGGCTGAAAATCATCATCTTTTAAGAGCAAAGAGGCACTTTTTGCTTCAATGGACAAGTAGTGGTTTTTTTCGTATCTTAAAATAGCGCTAGCGCCTATCTTGTCTGAAATCTTTTGGATAATCTCAGCATTTTTTATAATGTACTCTTTTACCCCTCTATCGCTTACTTCTCTCATTTTATACCCTTGAACTTGCTTTTTAAGCTCTTCGTCGGTTATGAAGTTGTTGAGATGATATAGCGTTGCTCTAGCGATAATTGAGTATTTGGTGTTTAATTTTTCGGTGTAGTTTTGTTTGTCGTATTGGAGTAAAAATAGAAGAGCCAAAGAGATGCTTGTTAGGCTTATAAAAAAGATAAATGTAATGCTGTAAAAAATAGAAGATTTACTCATTGTAAAAATTTGTATCCTATGCCTCTAATTGAGTGAATATATGTTGGTTCTTTAGGGTTTTCGCCTAGTTTTTGGCGAATCCTGCTAATGATAACATCAATACTTTTGTTGTTTGTCTCCTCGCTGATTGCCTCAATATTGTAAATCAGTTCTTCGCGAGAGACTACGCCACCCTCTTTTTTAATCAAATATCTCAAAATGCCGTATTCTGCGGCGGTCAAGTGAAGTATCTGATGCTTAAAAGCAATGCTCATCTGCTCCTCGTTGACCACAAAATCTTTCTCTTTTTCAGCTTTCTTTTCGACGGGTTCAATTCCTTTTTGTCGTCTTAACAAACTCATAATTCTCGCTTGAAGCTCTCTTGGATTGTAGGGTTTTGGCAAGTAGTCGTCTGCTCCGTTTTCAAGAGCTGTTACCTTATCTGTGATATCGTGACGTGCTGAGGAGATGATAATCGGCGTTGCGTGACGTTTGCGTATCTGCTTGCAAACTTCAAGTCCGTCAATTCCTGGTAGTGTAAGGTCTAAAATAATAAGATCAAAATGTTTTGTATCAAGCATTGCCAGACCTATATAGGGTTCTTCGGCAGTTGCAACACGCATATCAAACTGCTCTAGATACTCTGTTAAAATTTCTGCCAATTCGAGGTCATCTTCTATCATCAATACATCTGTCATTTGTATCCTTTGGTGGGAGATTATAGCATATAAGTTTGGATATAAAAATTATTTTTTCCCCTAAGTTGAGGGCATTTTTTCGTTGAATTTTTTTGCGAGCTTTATGGAAGAATTTTATTTATGGGGGCGTGCTATTTCCTAAATCCAAGGGTTAAACTTTTGTTTTACGGTGTGAGCAGGGCGTATTGTAATGACGAGTGCCTAATAGTAAAAGTAACACTCCGCTTATGCTTACACTCATCATAACCCCAGCGATAGGAAGTAGTGTTCCATCGTGTAAGGAGCTGGCTACAAATCCCATGAGTGCACCAGCACTGTACTGCAATACTCCAATAATAGCATTAGCAGAGGCACTGATATGTGGAAAAAATTCTAGTACCAATGAGATAGCATTGGAAAAAATAAATCCCAGCATGCCGAGATAAAGCCCTATAATAGGAAAAAGCATCCATATGGAGCCGTTTGCGTGTAAAACGAAGAAGAGTACACTCAAAAGTGCTTGTGCTAGCATGCCAAGGCGCAACAAGGCCAAAGGTTCGATAGTTTTTACAAGTTTGGCATTTAGTTGTCCAAATAGCATCATCATCAACACGTTGCTTCCAAAGCATAGTGAAAAAATAAAGGGGCTTACTTTGAAATGCTCTATATAAATGAATGAAGAGGTTGTTATAAATGTGTACATACCAGAGGTGCATAAAATCATTGCAACAACAAAGAGCATAGCTTGTGGATGAGAGAGAACTTCGATATAGTTTCTAAAGGGGGTTGCTTTGGTTTTTTTTATTTGAGCACTTTTAAATACCTTTCTGTACATCAAAAGTGTAGCAAAGGCATATAGTGTTAATAAGACAAAAATGCTCTCCCATGTGCTTACATGCAAGATTAAAGAGCCCAGCATTGGTCCAAAAAGGGGTGCTATCAGCATTATGGAGGCGATGAGGGAGAGTATGCGAGCCCCTTCTTTGCCACTAAAGTAGTCGCGAACGGTTGCGGAGACATTGACTGTTGTGAAGCCCCCACCCAAAGATTGCAGAGTGCGAAAAAACAAAAAAAATTCAATGGAATTTACAAAAACAAGTGCAAGAGAGCTTAGTCCAAATAAAGTAAGTCCAAAACTAATAACGGGACGTCTACCGTATGCGTCAGAGATGGGTCCTCCAATGAGTTGTCCCAATGCCATTCCAAAGAAGTAAAGGCTGAGACTAAATTGTACCTCTGAGATAGGTGTTGAAAACTGCTCTGCCATGCGAGGAAGGGCTGGTAAATACATATCAATCGCCAAAGGCGTAATGGCAGCGAGAGAAGCTAAAATAAAAACAATACGGCGTTCATTAAAAAGGGTCATTAAAATTCTTTGTATGAAAAATAAAAAAGGAATTATAGGCTTTTTTTATAAATCAAAGATAACCAGTACGGTTAACAAAGAAATGGCTAGCCGGCTCATCGATTACAACACCATAATTCCCCATCATAGTTTGTTTATGAAATCTCCTGTGCAATACCTTATAAATATTAAACCTCAGTGCCATATGTTGTGGACTAATACATTTAAGATTACATTTTTTTGTTCATCGGTGTATGCTTTAGAGTTGAGTAATGTTGCTAGGTCTTTATCTTGTACTATTTTTTCCTTAACGGTTTCATAGGTTATCTCTCTTTTTCTAAGCTCTCCAAAGAAGTCAGAGGCTCCTACGGTTTTGTTGTTGACTACTTGGTTGATGGTATCAAGCAACATACCTGTTTTTACAAAGTCTTGAGCTATGAGCTTCCTTCCATCTTCCGTTAACAACCTATGATCAAGCGTTGCGCTCACCGAAGTACCAACACTTCCAGCATAAAGCTCTTTACTCACTTTTGAGGTATCACGGTTGAGTCTAGTAAGGTAGAGGAGTTGACTTGAGTGGTTGCTTCTTTTACATTGGTTTGGGTGTTTTTACCTGTGGTATAGCCTATGTTTGTTCCCACACTGTAAGCGTTGCTAGAGCTGTACTGAGAATTGGTAGAGTTGGCGAAGGTTAAGGTATCTGTTGTTAAGTTAAGATTCCCATTGTCCTCAAACACTCCTTGCTCATTGGTCTTACCTGCTGCGATAAGTGCACCTTTGATGTGGGTATTGTTTTCAACTTCTATATTGACATTTTCCCCTGTAAGAGAGGTAAGCACGGTTTGTTTACTTTGAGTGGTTCCTGCATTGGCTCCATAACTTGCCCCTGTACTGCCAAGTCCATCTCCTACTCTAGCACCTACCGTGTTGTTGAGTGCATTTTGTCCAGCTTTGGAGTTAGAGGTATGGATGAATAGTACATGTAAAGATTTTTCAAACAAATACTGATGATAACTCATTGTTTTTGATCCTTACATGTAAAAGTTTTTTGCATTGGTTAAATTAGAATAATGAATATGCTTGTTGGTCTTTACAAAACTCTTCTCCTGAGATGATTCTCCAGCCAACAATAATTTTCTTTTCATCATCTTTTTTAACCAAGTAACCAAAAATACACCCTTGTGGATATTCCACAGGATAAATATCATACTCTTCATCATAAAATTTTTTTCTATCGTTCAATCCAGAGTATAGTTTGCGCCCTATGCTTAAATCCCGATCTTTTTTAAAAACTTCATAAGTAGAAGGTCCCATGTGGCAACCCATATAAAAAAGAGGTGTTAGTACCAATATTAGATTAATTATTTTCATTTAGTGTCCTTTGTGTTTGTTGCTTGATGAAATCTTCCGCTTTTTTCTCTTCTTCTTTTTGAATATAATTTATCGTATTAATTTCGTTAATATTGTTTTGTATAAATGGTGCTGTTGCCAAAGGAATAGATGGAACAAGTAAAGCACCACTCGCTACATTTACCAAAGTACCATTATCTTTTAAATATGTAACTCCATCTATATTTTCATAGTTCCAGCTTGAAAGAAAATCATGAGGTCCTGCAAAATATACCAATGTGTGATTAGTAACACTACCTTCCTTAACTGGCATTCCAAAGAGGAAGTTCTCTCCCATTTGCGAGCCACCTGTAGGAGCAATTACATCTTTGGTTCTTATTATTACACCATTTTCTACTACTTTTTCAGGGTGGCTTCCCTCAACTTTCACTCCATCCCCTTTATTCTTTATTGAAAGCCAAGGCGGAGAATCTTATTTATAGATATCGCCTCGACTATCAACTTTTAAGATTTTGATTTCAATATCGTCCATATAAAAGAGAATACGATATTTAGAAACCCTCAATCTAAAAATGGGTGGTATGTCATCACCCGCTAATCGTTTGACATCACCTTCTGGTAATTTTACAATCGCATCATAAATACGCTTTTGTAAAGTATGGTCATACTTTGAAAAGCTTTTTTCAAATGTTTTTGAGAAAGAGATTTTCACACATTATACTTTTTAGCAAAGTCGTTTTGGTCTGTAAACGTATCTGAATTCAAGATGTGTAAAACATCTTCTTTGTCTTTGGCATCTAAAATTAGAGCTGCTTTTTCTTTGGAATTAGACGTTTTAAAATAAACTTCCAAGCTTTCACGTAAAATTTGAGAAACAGATTTTTTTTCTATAAAACCAAATGCTCTTGCTTGTTCGTAAAGCTCTTTATCTATAGTTAAACTGATTCTATGCATCCTATACTCCTTTCATGATGTAGTGATGTATAAACATCATTATAGCACATAATAAATTAATGATTAGTCATATGAATGGGCATAAATGGGGACAGGCTACTTTTTCTTTACATGTAAAAGATTTATTGCTTAATTTCATTAAAGTAGCCTGTCCCCTTTATCCTTTCTTTATCCTTTCTTGAATAAATAACTTTTTTCATTGAATATCCTTAAAATTTAATGCTCAATAATATAAACTAGACTCTGCACTCTTATAGTAAATGTGTGTGAATTTTTTTAATTATTTGATACAGAGACACTACGCACCCATTGACTAAATAGTTTTTCATATAAACGTTCTGGTGAACTTGGATACAGTGGCATACCATTAAGTGTACTTGGACAATCCTTGGCAGAAAGGCGTGTTGTTTTTAAAAGTTTCGCATCTTTTGTCGAATATAATGAGATAACTACAGATGCTTCATCCATATAATGTTTAGAGCAACTTATACCGAGTGGATCAGTCCATGTTTCTACACGAGAATAGATAACATAATCACTATGGTTTAGCGTAGCATTTTCGAGAGCTTCTTTTTCAGATAGAACTTTATTTTCCAAAATAACATGAGGATTTCCCCATTTTAACTGGTCAAATGCTATATTTATGGCAGATAATCCACTGCCTATAGACACTTCTTCGCCATATACTGAAGAAAAAAGGGTCTTTTTCATTCCATCCCCACCATTTACTAAATAAATAGAACTCTCTTTGGTTAATAACTGACTCTTATCTAAGTCAGCCCCATTAATAGTCCTTACACTTGAATTTAGGGGTCCACATCCTATAAAAACTAAAGTCATCATTATAGCTATAGTCAAACTCTTGATTGTATTTTTCATTTTTTTCCTTTTGGATTGATTTTATAATTATGGAACGAATGTAAGGATAGCACCTGTTCTAGCCGCTTGAGTCGTTAATTCTTGGCTATTTGTCATACCAATAAGACAAATAGAAATACCTTTTAACTCATTATTTTGATACAAGCTCAACGTATGTGAGATGAGCGCTTCTAGTTTATCTGGATTAGGACAATACACACTGACATTTTTGGGCTCAGATTTTATAAATGTTGCAAACTCTTTAGAAAACCCACCATCATTTCCAGCTGTTTTTATAGCACTGATTGCCATGGCATCAGCAAGAGGACCGCGAGAAGGTATCATAGAGATGTTCATCTCAGGTCCAGGACATTTCATCAGTGCTGTTCTGACAACGTCATTGTGTGAGAGATTTTTACTCGCAACACATGCTTGAAATACCAATGGCACAAGTGCCACTAAAAGTAATTTAATAGATTTCATATTTTTCCTTCATTTTGATTTGTCTTTACAATCCCAAATATATTTTTCTGTTCTTTTTCGCGTACAGTGTCTACCTGTTTCTCTTCCTATGCAGTCAAAAGAGTCTGTTTCTTTGATATAAGTGCATTTTAGACTTTTATCTTTTGCGTTTGATTCCGTTTCTAATGCGTATTTTTTGTTATACAAAAGACCTTCTTTTCCCATTCGCTCTTTATCCATATCGTAGATTTCTATGGAGTCAAATATCTCTTGCATATCGTGTTTAAATTGCAGTTGTATCTCATCAAATTTATGCTTGAGCAAACTTGGATTGTCGCTTCCTTCAAATTTCGTTCGATTAAATGTAAAGTAAAAAGTATAGTCTACTAGTATGTATTTTTTATTTCCTTGTTTGTCATAATAAGGACAAAATGTCGAATAATGCTTACTTCCTATGCCCTCAGCAATATTTTGAGATTCAACATTTGTTCCACACTTCAATCCTGCCACAAAATCCACATAATCTTTATAATAATTCACTCCTCTCTCAAACGTATTGTACATTTCCCTATTTGTTAAATGTTTTTTTGCTAGATGTTCTTCAAAAGTCTTATTTTTATCTTCTCGTAATAAAAAATGCGTCTCTGATTCTTTTTTAAATTCTTCCCCATAAATCCGTATATCTTCTCTCATCATATTTGGAATGGTTCGATCTAAATAAATTTTGTTATCTGCATTGTAAATACTCGAAATTTTAAAAGGCGTTTTTGGGTACGAACTTGGCGTTAACATACCTACAGATGGAGAGGTTATCTTTGTATAGGGCTGAAGGGAAATGTACTCTACGTTACTTCTTCGCATACATCCAGACAAACTAAGAACGATGATGAGTGTTAGGGCAAGTATTTTCATCTTCTGTACCCACATTGTACGCCTTGGTCTGCATAATTCTCGCAAATATAAGTGCTATGCGGTGAATCAGAGGTAAAGAGTTTATACGCATTGAGGATATTTGCTTTTTGTGCTAAGTCTGCTTGTTCGTTATTGCCACTATTGCCACCTAGAACTTCTCCTACAAAGTCATTGGGTTTAGTATAGGTTCCTGAATATTTATATTCCAAGCCACCTTCGTTTGGCTTACCTGCAATTCTTGTAGCCATGTCATCCACATTTATCGGCGATCCAAAAGAGACAAAAGTTGGAACATTAGTTTTTGGAGTGCCATCGCTATTTATTTCTCCAGTTTTATAATACCCCACAGGCTGAAATCCTGTTGTGGTTTGCACATAAGCGATGCCATTGTAAACAATGGCGTTTGCTTGTGAGTGCATTGCAAAGTTGGAGCCATAACTTCCTCTGGCGTTTGAGACTTCATTCACAAATTGTCCTGTTTGTTTTGCGATACCTGTTGTGCCTATGCCACTTTTATCGACAAATGCTTCAAGTAAGTCTGGCAAAATGCCATACGTTGGGTTATACGCTACGGTAAGTTCTACTGGAGTTCCTGTTCTAGACTGCCCCGTTTGTTGCAATCCATTTTTAATCGCTTCACCCTCAGAATTCATCATACCGTTGATAGCATTTTGATAGGTTGCGCTTTGGGGCGTGATTTCTACAGGTACTCTTGAGACATATATATCTTTACCATCAAAAAATGCTTTATCTTCTGCACTTAACGATTTATAATAGTTACTCTCTTCCATTTTAATATAATCCTTGTCATTGAATTTATCTGATAATTGATTGATAACTTGTAATCCCATGTGAGCTGAGTCATTGGTTCCTGTTAAAATAGGAATCTCAGCTAATATTCCTCCAGGGAAAATGGGGACAGTTTCCACCTTTCACCTCCCTTAATTTTTAGCAATTTCTGACTTCAAGCCACCCTTTTTTCATCCAGCTTTAGAAATCTGTTGGTATCGTAAATCTCTCTGTTTTTAAACAGTG
>JAQUWL010000030.1 GCA_028692875.1 Sulfurospirillaceae bacterium | reverse complement strand
TTCGACTGCTTAACTGTCCCTCAGACTCATTTCTCATGGTCTTGGCTAATTCCAACATATCATTGAACTCTTTGTATAATACTATCCAAAAGCTCTTTTCGAGTGGATTTGGAATGATACGAGGCTAGTTTAAAAATATCTTCTTACATGTAAACTCTCATTCAAAAAGTTGACAATAACACACATTGTGCGTTATAATATTCAAATAATGAGGAGAGCACTATGACAACAACAGCCAATAAAATCAGAACCAATGTTTATCTTGATTTGGATATCAAAACCAAAGCTCAAGAAGTATTAAAACATTATGGAATGGGATTGAGCGATGCTTTTAATATCTTTTTAGCCCAAACCGTTTTAGAACAAGGGATACCATTTCAGATAAAAATACCCGATGACGAAACCAAACAAGCCATCAAAGACGCAAGGGCAGGTGTCAATATGTCAAAAATTTCCCTTGAGGATTTGAAAAAGGAAATAGGTGCTTAGTATATCTATCCATAAAACATTTACCAAGGACCTCAAAAAAGCACCTCCAAATCCAACTAACACTGCCAAATTATTTATGTTTATCTCATTGCTTTTAAATGATGAAGAGTTACCATCAGTTGCTAGAGACCACGCACTTTTAGGAGAATGGGAAGATGCTAGAGAATTTCACGCAAGCGGAGATTTGTTAGTGATTTACCGAATTAATGCACAGACTTTGGAGCTACTAAGAATAGGAACGCACTCGCAGTTGTTTAAATAGTTGAGTATAAAAATACAGTTTTGATTGGGGTGAAGCCAAAAAAGTCCGTTTTCCAAAACTGCAAAAAAGTGCTAAAACCATCTCCATCCGAATGCCTGTCGATATGAAAGAAGAGGTAAAAGTACAAGCCAATAAGCTGGATATCCCTTATCGGTCTTACCTTAAAATGATAATCTCACAAGGGATAAAGGGTCGCATGGCTTAAATCCCTAAAAACTGCAATAGTTAACAAACGATTGACATAAGGCATCTATAATTTCAAACATAAATAAGGAGTTAATAGATGCAAAGTGTTTCAAGAAATATTTTAAGTGCATTTTTGATGGTTATGTTTATTGTGGTTTCTATTACGGGTGTTATGATGTATTTTAAAATCCGTATTTTTTCTGCCGAAGCCTTGCATATATGGTTGGGTTTTCTCTTTGTTGGACTCTCAAGCATGCATCTTTTAAAAAATTGGAGTGCTTTTTGCTCTTACTTTAAAAAACGTTCCACCTTTTTATCCCTATCGGCAGGCATAATCATCTGTTGTGCTTTCATAATACCCCCTTTGTTTAGTTCTGCACCTAAAGAGGTCAGTCCGAAGTCGGTTATCATCGGAACGATGATGAACGCACCACTAGCAAAAGTGGCTCTTTTTGTTGATTTGGATGTATATAACGTGATAGAAGTTTTAAAAAATAAAAACATCGTAGCCGATATGGATAAGTCGATTTCGCAGATTGCAAAAGTAAATAATAAACCCAAGGAGGAGATTTTGGGATTGGTTTTTTCCACTTTAAATAAGTAAGGTAAGACACAAAGACCTTAGCTTTTTATCTCTCGTAAACCCAGCAACACCACCTCGACCATCTCGCCTTTTTTTATCTCTTTGACTTCTGGAGCGACTTTGAGCAACATGGCATTATCAAGAAGATTGTTCAAGATGGCACTGCTTCCCTCTTTTTTGCCCTCCAAATCAACAACCAATCTGCCCTCGTCAAATCGAAGGTTGCAAGCGGTAAATTCGGTATATTTTGAGCGTTTGATGTAGTTTTCTGCTATGAACGCTTTACATGTAGGGATAGCAAAATTTTGTGCTCTCATTTTGCGAAGTAGCGGAAGGATGTACAAAAACGCACAAACGCTTGAGCTATAAGGAAAGCCTGGCAAAGCAAAGATATATTTGTGTCCGATTTTAACTATTTTGATGTGCCTTCCGGGTTTGATAAATGCTCCATCGACGATGTATTCGACTTCCATATCGCCCAATATCTCTTTCACAAAATCAAAATCCCCAACGCTAACACCACCAGTTGTTACTACGATATCGTTCCACATCAAGGCTTGAGCAAGTTGTGTTTCAATCTCTTTCTTGTCATCTTTGATGAGCTTGAGTCGTTGTGTTTGACATCCAGATTCTTGTAAAATGCCTTGAATCGTAACGTGGTTTGAGCTAAATATCTGAGCGGGGCTTGTCTTTGGCTCGCCAAAATCAAGTATCTCACTTCCTGTTGCAAGAACAGCAACTTTTGGGCGGACAAAAACTTCTACTTGCACCATTCCAAGCTCTGCCATTACCCCGATTTGGGCATAGCCGATTTTCGTGCCTTTTTTGATAAGCACTTCACCTTTTTTATAGTTTTCACCCACAAGTCGCACAGAAAAACCCTTTGGAACAGGCGAGACGATATGGATATTTTGTCCATCAACTTGAACATTTTCGATAGGAATAAGAGTGTCACTTCCTTCGCTCATCAAGGAACCTGTAAAGGTTTTGATACACTCTTTTTTTTTGACAACACCCGCTTTATAGCTACCTGCTGGCAAAAAATCACTGATTTTAAGAGTCCCAAGGCTCTGGTCTTCATATCGCAAAGCATAGCCATCCATTGATGAGGTTTCATGTTCTGGATTGTTCCAAGGAGCTACGATATCAACAGCAAGATAGCGTCCCAGAGCTTCACTTAAAAAGAGGTTTTCAGTGCCAAATGTGCTATTTATAGACTCTTCAAGAGCTTTTAGGGTTTCGTCAAATTGGGCAAATTTCAAGCGTCATCCTTCAGAAGTCCAGAGCCAGCAAGCTCCATACTTCGTTTTTGTGCATAAACTCTTTTTCCATCTATAATATCATACTTCCAAATCGGCGCACTTGCCTTAAAATCTTCCACAAAATCATTTATCATCTTTAGTGCGACTTTTCGCTGAGGAGAGACAACCGCAGAGATATAAGATGATGTGTGATTTAAAACATCTCCACGAGAGTGAGCCATCAGAAGCATAGCATTTTGAGTTTTGGCTTTTTCTTGCCACGCCTCAAACCAACTCTTTAGTATCGGCTCATAGATATCAAAACTGAGTCCATCAATACCATCTTCATCACGAACGATTCCCACAAAAGGGATGAAAGCCCCGTAATTTTTATCTTTTACTTGAACATACCAACGACTTAAAATCTCCTCTGCATGTAAGGAACCCTCATGAATCTCTAACATATCTCAACCTCCACAAACAGGGGGAAGTAAAGAGATTTTATCATCGCTTTTTATCGGAGTGTCCAGTGCACAAACCAATGTATCATTTACCGCAACTGCACAGATACTTAGCCAACCTTGAAGCTCACTATCGCCTTTAAAAATCTCTTTAAGCTGGGCTAAATTTTGAATATCTACATGTATGGATTTGCGATTTATGGGACCTAAAAACTCAACTTTTGCCATCTGCTTTTCCTTTACTTTAGTGCTTAAATTAAACGGGCAAAACCCTAATAGTTGGACTTACTTTGTCTTGTAAAATAGACTCAATAGCATAAAGTGTGCCAGAAAAACCACTCGCACAACCGCTACATGCACCCAAATAACGAATATAAACATCTGTATTTTTTTCACTATCTTTGATATCTAAAATCTCTAGATTTCCGCCATCCATCGCCAACATCGGACGAATATTTTCATCAATAACAGCCTCAATCTCTTTAAATTTTTGCACAACCGTCATATCTGCAAAATCAACTCCGCCTCCGCCATTTACCTTTGCATCTGCCAAAGCCGAGAGTTTCGCATGCTCCATTTCTGCCCTAGTATCTCTTAGGATATCAACCAAATAGTACTCTCTATCTTCGTGTCCTCCAGGCTTAATGCAAGACTTGCAAAATGCACCAGCTTTTGTATAGTTAGTAATCTCTTCAACGCTTTTTAGGTCGTTAATCTTGATAACATCTTTTATCGTTCCAAGACTAACTCTTGCACACTCACAAACGATTATCTCATCTTCAAAACTTGAAGCGTCAACGCCCTTATAAGAGGCTGCTGCGGCTTTTATAACATCGTATGCCATAACTGAGCAGTGCATTTTTTGAGGAGGAACAGCAGGCGTTTCGTCATTGTCACGCATCGCATGTTCTACGTCTATATTTGTTATTTTTACGGCTTCAGAAACAGTTTTACCCTTGCATAGCTCTGCCATAGTGTCTGAGCTTGCAATAGCTGTTCCACATCCAAAACTTTTAAATTTTGCATCCAAAATAACATCGGTTTTTTCATCAACAACCCAATACAACCTCACAGCATCGCCACAGCTCTCAGCACCAAAATCCGCCACAACAAGCTTACCGCCCATTTTTTTGGCTTGCTCTTCGGTTATCTCTCCCATATTGCGAGGATGATTCATTAAGTCTTGTACTTTTTGACTGTAGGCTTCCCAAATTGAGCCGCCTATTAAACTATTTTTTGCCACCTAATATCCTTTTATAATCTACTCTGATGCCAGCTTGGAGCATATGCATATGTGCTTGAAATGGCTCTTAAGCGAACCACAGCTTTGTTTATCTGCTCAATTGCAATATCAATCTCTTCTTCGGTAGTAAAACGTGAAAGTGAAAGCCTAAGTGCAGTATGTGCCAAATCCGCCTCCGCACCGATAGCCTCCATCACTGGATTTGACTCCAAATCCTCACTTGCACAAGCACTTCCCGTACTTGCAGCGATACCATTTTTGTTTAAGTCCCAAAGCATCGCTTCGCCTTCAATACCCTTTATGCTTACCAAAATGGTGTTTGGCACCCTCTGTTTTTTTGTGCCAACAACCATCACTTCTGGGATTTTCAAAATGGCATCTTCAAGCTTGTCTCTCAATCTTTGAACACTATTTTTTTCAAAATCCAAATTTTCAACTGCCAACTCCATGGCTTTTCCCATACCTACGATACCAGCGACATTGAGTGTTCCGCTACGAAGGCCGCCCATATGTTCTCCGCCATGTAAAAGACTTGTCAAATGTTTTCCAGCCCTTATATAAAGTCCGCCAACGCCCTTTGGGCCGTGAAATTTGTGTGCTGAAAAACTCATAAAGTCAACTCCAGCTTTTTGAACATCAACGGCTATCTTGCCGACTGCTTGCACGCCGTCAGTATGAAATAAAACGCCTTTTTCTTTGCAAATCGCACCTATCTCTTCGATAGGAAAAATCATACCAGTTTCATTATTTGCCCACATAACTGAAACTAAAGCGGTTTTGTCAGTTATGGCATTTTCAACATCTTTTGCACTTATAACACCGTTTCCATCTACTTTTAAATAAGTTACCTTTGCACCCAAAGTCTCTAAAAATTTACAAGAAGAGATAACCGCAGGATGCTCTACCTCTGTGGTTATGA
The DNA here is from genome assembly GCA_028692875.1 of Sulfurospirillaceae bacterium. GTDB lineage: Bacteria > Campylobacterota > Campylobacteria > Campylobacterales > Sulfurospirillaceae > JAQUWL01. Next base: position 10,344 of record JAQUWL010000030.1, on the reverse strand, counting down.
TATGGTTTTTTTCGCCTTTTAAAATAAGGTCAAAATAGACACCCTTAATAACCCAGTTGATACTCTCTGTTGCACAAGAAGTTACTACAACATCATCATCATCATTTGCGTTTATACCTTTATAAAGCCTATCCATCGCAACTCTTAGGGCAGGATGGCTTTCGCTTCCAAACTGATGCAAAGAGTTTGGATTGCCGTACATTTGGCAAAAAAAAGGCTCTATTTCGCAAAAAACTTTTGGGTCAACTATAGTTGTAGCGTTGTTGTCTAAGTAAATTCTCATTAAAAAAATCCCCGCTTCTTAATAGGATATAATTTATCCTAATTTAATCTTCAAATACTAATCTTTTGTTTATTAAAGTACAATAAAAATCCAATACTATTACGAAATTATCTGTTTGAGTTCATTGATGGTCAAATCAAATCCAAAAACCTCTTCAGGTGTTTGTTGCATAAAGGCATTCATCTTCTCTTTTTTTGCAATGGCAACATCTAGCTCTTTATCATTTCCCTTTTCGTAAGCACCGATACGGATTAAAACCTCATTCTCTTTTAAAATAGAGCTAAGTCGCTTGAACTTAGTAGCAGCTTTTTTATGCTCAGCATCAATAATATCTCCCATAACACGAGATGAGCTATTTTGAATACTAATAGGCGGATAGATACCGTAGTCGGTCAATTCACGACTTAATACAATGTGTCCATCTAAAATACTTCGAGATTGGTCGGCTATCGGGTCACTTAAATCATCACCTTCTACCAAAACAGTAAAAAATGCCGTGATAGAGCCTTTGCCTTCTTCTTTGCCAGCTCTTTCCATCAGCTGTGGCAGTAGTGCTAAAACAGAAGGTGGATACCCTTTGGAAGTTGGCGGTTCACCAAGAGCTAGACCGATTTCTCGCTGTGCCATAGCAAAACGTGTAACGGAGTCCATCATAAAAAGCACGTCTCTGCCTTGATCTTTAAAATACTCTGCGATACTCATTGCCGAAAAAGCACCATATTTTCGCATCAAAGGCGAATCATCACTTGTTGCTACTACGATAACGGTATTTTCAAGATTGCCACCTAGATTTTTTTGAATAAACTCTGGCACTTCACGCCCTCTCTCGCCTATCAGTGCTATCACTTTTACAGGAGCAACGCTACCTCGCACAATCATGCCCATAAGGGTTGATTTGCCAACACCACTTCCAGCAAAAATGCCCATTTTCTGACCTTTGCCACAGGTTAAAAAAGCATCTATCGTCTTAACGCCTACACTAAAAGGCTCATCAATAAGCCCTCGCTTCATAGCATCTAGTGGCGGTTTCATAATAGGTGATTGAACGGTTGATAAAATGAAACCTTTTCCATCTTTTGGGCGAATAAAAGGGTCAACCACTCTTCCCAAAAGAGCTTCGCCAACAGGTATCATCATGCCTTGTTCGCTGATAAATACCTTATCTCCAGATTTGAATCCCTCAATAAAACCAAAAGGAGAGATAAAAAAGGAGTATTGGTTGATTTCTGTGACCATTCCTAACTCACTTTTGCTGCCATCTAGTGATACCAACTTAACTATATCGCCAATGCTAGGTCTTAGCCCTTGAGCCTCTATAGTTGTTGCACTAATGCGTTTTATGGTGCCAAAAAGAGGGGATAGGCTTTTTGTTTTAAGTTTCTCTTTAAGTTTAGTAAGTGGCATTAGAAACGATTGGCTTGCGGTGCATTGATAATATCAAAAAACTCTTTACGTGTGTCGGATTTTAAAAACATCCCACGCAACGCCGAAGTGGTCGTTGTTGAGTGCGTCTTTTCAATTCCTCTCATCTCCATGCACATATGTCGTGCTTGTATAACGACACCCACGCCTTTAGGAGCTATTACATCATCAATTGCTTTTGCGATTTGTTCGGTTAGTTGTTCTTGAATTTGAAGTCGTCTCGCAAATACTTCAACCATGCGAGGAATTTTAGATAAACCCACAACTTTGCCGTTTGGAATATAAGCTACATGCGCACGTCCGATAATTGGCAAAAGATGGTGCTCACACATGGAATAAAACTCAATATCTTTAATCAAAACCATTTGGTTGTTGTCACTCTCAAAAAGGGCTTCATTTAAGACATCATTTGGGTTTTTCCAATACCCTTCAGTCATATGCTGATAAGCTTTAAACACTCTATGTGGGGTCTTTAAAAGCCCCTCTCTTGTTCCGTCTTCACCAATGATGTCAAGTATGGTTTTTATAGCGTTTTCAAACTCTTCTTGTCTGCGTATCATGATTTTCTTCTTAAAATAATATAATGGTAATTGTATCGTGATTTTTCTTTCTAACCAATAAAATTTTATATACAAACACTTTATTGTCAATCTGTCTTATATGTTATATAAGCAAATATTTGGTACAGTAGAGAAAAATTTAGTTACAAAGGGATTTTATGCAAATCAAGGTTGAGCGCAAAAATGGCGCAAATGTTTCACTAGAGGCAAAAGTATCAGCAGAGTTGCTTGATAAAAAACAAAATAAAATGGTCGCTTCTGCGGCTCAAAACATGAAAATAGACGGTTTTAGAAAGGGTAAGGTTCCTGCTAATGTAGTTAAAGCAAGATATGGCGACAAAATTAAGCAAGATGCTCAAAATGAAGTTGTCAGAGAAGCTCTTGGCAAGGCACTAGAAGAGCTTGGCATCAAGGCTGACATGATAGTCGGAGAGCCTGCTGTTACAAAATTTGAAGAAAAAGATGGCGGTTTTGAAATGGAGATGAAAATCTCTCTTCGCCCAACAGTAGATGTCGAAGGCTATATGGAGTGTATTCCTGAATTTAAAACCCCACGAATTACTAAAAAAGAGATTGGCGATAGATTGGACGAGATGATGAAAATGGTCGCAGAAATCAAGCCAATCGCAAAAAAAAGAGCCTTAGCTGATGGCGATTTTGCTGTTATTGATTTTGAAGGCTTCTTGGATGGTGTGGCTTTTGAGGGCGGAAAAGCTCGAAACTACACGCTAGAGATTGGAAGTAACTCTTTTATTCCTGGATTTGAAGCAGAAATTATTGGCATGAAAATAGGCGAAGAAAAAGATATAAGTGTAACATTCCCTGAAGCTTACAACAATAAAGAGCTAGCTGGAAAACCAGTTACTTTTAAAATAAAACTACATGAAATCAAAGTTAAAGATATTCCTTCGGCTCCTACTGAAGAGATGTTGAAAAAATTCTTACCAGGTGAAGAGAGTCCAACTTTAGAGACTCTTGAAGAGCAGATTAAAGAGCAGATTAAAAATGAAAAACTTGCAAAACTTTTTAGTGAAGAGGTTAAGCCAAAGTTTATTGAAGCCATTTTAGAAAAATCAAAATTTGACCTTCCAGATACAATTGTTGAACAAGAGATAGATATTCAAGTGCGTGGAATTTTTGGAAATCTTAGTGAAGATGAGATTAAAGACTATTCGCAAAATCCTGAGAAAATCAAACAAAAACGTGAAGAGTTTAGAGATGAGTCTGAAAAAAGCGTAAAACTAACCTTTATCGTTGATGAGCTAGCAAGAGTAGAAAACATCGTTGTAACTGACCAAGAAGTGGCTCAAATGATATATTTTGAAGCAATGCAAAGAGGACAAAATCCTAAAGAATACTTTGAGTATTACCAAAAACAAGGTGTTTTGCCAGCAATAAAAATGTCAGTTATTGAAGAGAAGTTGTTTAATCAGATTTTTAACAAAGGAAAATAATGAGCTATGTTCCAATAGTTGTCGAAAAAACAGGCAGAGGCGAGCGAAGCTACGATATTTATTCTAGATTGCTAAAAGACAGAATTATTATGCTTAGTGGCGAAATAGATGATGCGGTAGCCTCGTCTATAGTCGCACAACTTCTTTTTTTAGAAGCGGAAGATCCTGAAAAAGATATATATCTTTATATAAACTCTCCTGGCGGTGTTATAACAAGTGGTTTTAGTATTTACGACACAATGAATTATATTAGACCAGACATTAGTACTATTTGTATTGGTCAAGCTGCCTCTATGGGTGCTTTTTTGTTAAGTTGTGGTACCAAAGGAAAGCGTTATGCTTTGCCAAATGCTAGAATTATGATTCATCAGCCTTTGGGTGGTACTAGAGGGCAAGCAACCGATATTGAGATACAGGCTAAAGAGATTTTGAGATTGAAAAAGACGCTTAATGAAATCATGGCAAAAAACTCTGGACAGAAAGTTGCCAAGATTGAAAAAGATACAGAGAGAGATTTTTTTATGAGCTCAGCCGAAGCTCAAGAATACGGTCTTATCGACAAAGTATTGGAAAAAAGCATCAAGTAAATTTGAAAAAAGGTTAGGTAATGGTTCGTTTAGATAAAAGCAAGATACAAGATGGTGTGAGAGATATTGAAAAACAAGAGAATGTAGAGATTGAAACAAAGTCTACAAATGGACAACAAGCACACAGTGAGCTTGAAAAATTTTCACTCTCAACACTAAAGACAATGATAGACGAAACCATTCCTACCACGCCAAATAATTTTCAAATCTATTTTGAAAAGTTACTTGAAAACAAGCCTTTGGCATTTAAAAAACGAATAAATGAATTTTTAGAAACGGAAACAATCAACGCAGATGAGAACCATGCCAAACTTGAGCAAGAGATAAAAGATGGTTTTGCACAGATTAGAAATATTATGCAAGTTGTCTCTGTTTTGTATAAAAACCTTACCATTATGAAGGAGATTGTAAAGAAGCGATCATCTGAGCTAGAACTCACATCGACTCAGCTTGCAGTCAAAAATGTTATTGCTTCACTAAACGAGGATTTGAAAAAACTCTCCACAATAACAGAAAAACAGATTGAGGTCCTAAAAGAGCATTATCAAAAAGCGACTGTTATTGTAAAAGATGTTGAAAATAAGTCTATTTTTGATGTTAAGTATGGAGTCTATAACAAAAGATATGTCAGTAAAGCAATAGAAGATGAAGTAAAATCAATTAAAAACTTTAAACATGCCAGCACATTAGTATTTGCAAAACTCAAAGAGAGTTCCATTGAGAAGGTCGAAAGTACTAAGGATAGAGATATTATTATCCGAAATACCGCAAAACTATTGCTTAAAACCTCTCGCAGAAGTGATATAGTAGCACATTATGGAAATGGTTTATTTGTGATTTTGATGAAGCATACAGATTTAAATAGCGGAAAGAAAGCGTGTGATAGGATTAGTGAGCTAGTGTGTTCAGCAAACTTTTTTATGGGAGGGTCTGAAATAAGCACAGATATTGAGCTTGCCATAACTCCGATTGACGCAAAGGAGTCTTTGGATGATTATTTAATGCTTGTCGTTGATTCTATGGAAAAAACTGGCAAAGCTTTAGTGCCTTATGTGGTGTGCACACAAGAGATTCAGGAGCCAACAGGTGATTCGTAAAATTTTCACTTATCCAGATAAAATTCTTAGAGAAGTTTCAAAAGATGTTGAAGTATTTGATGAGTCGCTTCATCGTCTGCTTGATGATATGTATGAAACAATGATGGAGTATCAAGGCATAGGGCTTGCAGCTATTCAAGTAGGTGTTACTCAAAATATTTTGATTATCAATCTTGTCAATGAAAATGGAGAACAGGACAAAAGTGACCTTTATGAAATCATAAATCCTGTTATTTTAGAAAAAGATGGGGCAATCGTGTATCAAGAGGGGTGCTTGAGCGTTCCAGGATACTATGATGATGTTCAAAGGGCAGAACATATCAAAGTAACATATCAAAACAGAGAAGGAAAAACTATAAATAGAGAGTTTCGTGGTCTTATGGCAATTGCTGTGCAGCACGAAATGGATCATTTGCAAGGACATCTTTTTATCGAGAAACTTTCGTATCTTAAGCGCAAGAAGTTTGAAAAAGAGTGGAAAAAAAAACTTAAAAATAGTAAGTAACACATAGTGAGTATATTAAAAAAAGTAAAATCTTCCTTGTGTGCAACTCTAAACTACAACAAAGCCAACAGTGTACAAGTCGAATCCACTTTCGTTAGAGCTTTGCCTGGATTTTCAATCGTCGGCATGGCACACCAATCCATCCAAGAATCAAAAGACAGGATAAAGTCCGCACTCTTGAGTATCGACTTTAAATTTCCAGCTCAAAAAATAACCGTTAGTTTGTCTCCTTCTGATTTAAAAAAAGAGGGGAGTCATTTTGATTTGGTTATTGCACTTGTCATTGCTTTGCAAAATGAACAGGCTACATGTGAAGATTTTTATGTTTTTGGCGAGTTAGGGCTAGATGGAAAAGTTAAAAAAACAACAACTATTTTCCCTATCATTCTTTCACTTGCTAGTCAAAATGAAAAAATAAAAGTTGTTGTTCCAAAAGATTCTTTGTCAAAAATAAGGCAAATACCAAATGTTGAATCTTACGGTGTAGGGACATTGAGCGAAGCTATCGCTTTTTTTACCAACCCTACATGTAGACAAGCTAAAGATGAAACGATAGATTTTAATTTTGGTAAAAGCATAATCATCAACAATCAAGAGTACTTTTACAACCCTATTTTTGAGCTTGATTTTAAAGAGATAAAGGGTCAAGCCAGAGCAAAAAGAGCTATGCTTATAAGTGCGGTTGGTATGCACAATATCCTTCTTGAGGGAAGCCCCGGATGTGGTAAAAGCATGAGCATTAAAAGGCTTCGCCATATTTTGCCACCGATGAGTATATCTGAGATGCTTCAAAGCAACGCCTACAAATCACTTAACGAGGAAGATGAGGATTTATCGTCCACCAGAGCTTTTCGCTCGCCTCATCACACCTCAAGTAAGCCAAGCATATTTGGCGGAGGAAGCTCTCACGCTATGGCTGGAGAGTGTGCTTTGGCACACAATGGCATACTTTTTTTTGATGAGTTTCCTCATTTTTCAAAGATGATTTTGGAGAGTCTTAGAGAGCCTTTGGAAGACCATAAGGTTTTGATTTCTAGGGTGCAAAGCAAAGTTAGCTACGAGACAAAATTTCTCTTTGCGGCTGCCCAAAACCCTTGCCCTTGCGGAAATCTGCTAAGCAACTCCCACGAGTGTAGATGTAGTGATTTGGAGATTAGTCGCTATAAAAACAGAATTTCTGAACCACTTTTAGATAGAATCGATATGTATTTACAGATGAGTGAAGAGACCTCACATGAAGAAGGGCTATGCTCTAGTGAGATGTTTGAGCAGGTTTTGAAGGCATTTGTTTTTCAAAAAGAGCGAGGACAAGAGTCTTTAAATGGCAAATTAAGTGAAGAAGAGACCAGCAAATACTGCTTGTGTGATAATCAAGCCAAAGAGACTCTACATGTAGCCTCCGCAAAGTTTGGATTAAGCCACAGAGGCATCAATAAAACATTGCGTGTGGCACGTTCTATTGCGGACTTGACATGTGAGCCTACCATAAAAAAAGAGCATATTTTAGAAGCCCTAAGTTTTAGAAGACGATAGGAGAAGAAGATGCAACAAGTTTATGCTGAGGTAAAAACTCTCGACAAACGCTGTTATGAAAAATTTGCCTTAAGCGAAGAAATTTTGATGGAAAATGCTGGAAATGCTCTTGCAAAATGCGTTGCAAGTCATCTATCTTCTTCGCAAAAAACACTTTTTGTCTGCGGTTCAGGCAATAACGGAGCAGATGGCATTGTCGCTGCACGCATCTTACACGGAGCATTTGATGTAGCAATTTACCTACCAAATGGTGCTTTGTCAAAAATGGCAAAACTACAACTAAAACGTGCTAAATTGCTTAATATTCCTATCGTTAAAAAACTTGAAAACGCAGATGTTTATGTGGATGCACTTTTTGGTTCAGGTCTTTCACGACCACTTGATGAGTCTACATGTAAGATTATTGATGTACTAAATGAAAAACAAGGCGTGAAGATAGCTTGTGATATTCCTAGCGGAATTATGAATGATGGAACACTTAGCTCATCTGTTTTTAAAGCCGATGAAACCGTTACTATGGGTGCTTTAAAGCTCTCTTTGTTGGGCGACAATGTTAAAGACTTTGTTGGAAATATTTCAGTTGCAAATTTGGGAATAAGCAGGGCTTCATATGAGAAAAATAGCGATATATATCTTTTAGAAGAGGGCGATTTAAAACTTCCTTTGCGAACTTCCAATACCACGCACAAGGGCGATTTTGGGCATGTTGCGACACTTTTGGGCGAAAAAGAGGGGGCTTGCATTTTGGCATCGCAAAGTGCTTTTGCGTTTGGCTCGGGTCTTGTAACAATGGTAGGCGCATACTGTTCTCAATCGTTTCCACCCTACATAATGCACTCTTCAAATCTGCCAGATGGCTTAAGTGTTGTGGTCGCTGGAATGGGGCTTGGCGATGAGCTAAACGATGAAATGCTCTATATGTATCTGCTTTCTCACAACAAATCTTTGGTTCTAGATGCGGATTTGATGTATCGACCGATTATTGCGTCCATTCTTAAGTCCAATAAACAGATAGTGCTTACGCCCCATCCTAAGGAGTTTGTGGCTTTGCTTAAAGTCCTAAATATAGCCGATATAGACATCCACACACTCCAAAATCAAAGAGTTTATTGGGCGCAAAAGTTTAGTCAGTATTTTCCACATGTAGGGCTTATTTTAAAAGGTGCAAATAGTATTATTGCATCTCAAAATAAAATTTACATTAACCCTTTGGGGTCGAGTATGCTTTCAAAAGCGGGCAGTGGTGATGTTCTCTCAGGAATGATAGGCTCACTCATAGCACAAGGATACAACACAATAGACGCTTGCATATCGGCATCTCTTGCACATGCCATCGTTGCACAAAAGCTTACATGTAACAACTACGCCTTAACGCCACTTGATATTTGCGAAGGAATAAAATGGTTATAAAAAAGATAGCAGTACTTTTTAGTGGTACTGGCTCAAATATGGAGAAAATCGTCAAAGAGGTACATAAAAAAACGTTTAATGGCACAACGCTTGAAATAGCGGTTTTGATATGCAACAATCCTAACGCAAAAGGGATTGAAAAAGCTAAAAAATACGGTCTTGAAACCACTATCATCGACCATACAAGATTTGAAAGTCGCGAGGATTTTGACCTTGTTTTGGTAGACACCATAAAACAAAGTGGTGCAGAATTGACTGTTTTGGCTGGTTTTATGCGGATACTTACACCTTATTTTACAAAAAATATCAAAGCTATCAACCTTCATCCCTCCTTGTTGCCATTGTTTAAAGGTGCTCATGCGATAGAGGAGAGTTTTGCTTCTGATATGAAGGTCGGTGGCGTTACGGTGCATTATGTCAATGAGGAGTTAGATGGAGGCAATATCATTGCACAAAAAGCGTTTGAAAAAACCGACAATATGACGCTTGAGTCGTTTGAAGAGACGATTCACTCCATAGAGCACACACTTTTACCACAAACTATTATAAAAATACTTACTCAAAAGGAATAACATGTCAGACATACTTAAAATAGGAAACATCGAGCTTGCTAGCAGACTCATCGTAGGCAGTGGCAAATATAAAGATTTTCAAACCACGAAAGACGCTACTTTAGCAAGTGGCTCAAAACTTATCACAGTCGCAGTAAGACGTGTGAATATAACAAATCCAAAAGAGGAAAATCTGCTGGATTATTTTAAAGGTACAGACATTAAGTTGTTGCCAAACTCAGCAGGATGTACCACAGCACAGGAGGCGATTACGCTTTTTAGAATGGTGCGTGAGGCTACTGGCATTGAGCTTATAAAGCTAGAAATCATAGGCGATACTGCAAAAACGCTATATCCAGATGTTATGGAAACGCTCAAAGCATGTGAAATCCTTGCAAAAGATGGTTTTACTATCATGACTTATACTAACGACGACCCGATAATGGCAAAACGCTTGGAAAATGCTGGAAGTTCCGCAGTCATGCCACTTGCTTCTCCTATTGGAAGTGGTCTTGGTATCCAAAACAGGTACAACGTGTTGTTTATCAAAGAGGCGATAAATGTTCCTGTTATCGTTGATGCAGGCATCGGATGTGCGAGTGACGCAGCTATTGCGATGGAGATAGGAGCTGATGGAGTTTTAACCAATACTGCTATCGCTCAAGCACGAAATCCTATCCTAATGGCTGAGGCAATGAAACACGCTGTTATAGCTGGAAGACAAAGCTTTTTAGCAGGCAGAATCGCAAAAAAACCTTTTGCTACAGCAAGCTCTCCCATAGAAGGGCTGATTGAATTTCAGACAAAATAGTTTGCTGTATAAGTTCAGAAACATATGGCACTCTTTAGAGGAGCAATAAAGAGTGCGAGATGCAAATAGATTATTTGTTTAATGGGATAAAAGGGTATGCACAATTAAAAAGATTTAGCTATCTTTTTGAG
>JAQUWL010000029.1 GCA_028692875.1 Sulfurospirillaceae bacterium | reverse complement strand
TACAGTTATACCCTTGTCAGATAATTCTTTTTCCTGCCTACCTGTTAAAAGCACGGTAGATGAAATGTATAATGCTTTGCATTGTTTAAGTTTATCAGCATTCTCTAGTAATTCATCTGCTTCTTCATCAGACATAAGCAAGATGTAATTTAAACCATCAAGTTTCACCGCATATTCAAGCTGTACCATTTCTGCGATGTATTTAAGGAGTTCATCATTAACACTGTAGTCTAAATCATCGGAGTGCTTATTAATATAATCTGTTTTGTAATACTTTAAATTAGCAGGATTAGGAGCAAATACCTTTCCTTTATCAGTTGTATATCCATAAATGACGTTAGATAATCGCTTATAAGTTATTGATTCACAAATATTTGTTTCATTATTTGTGCAAAGAATAAAACTACGATTCCCACTATCCTCAGCGTTTTGTGAAATAACTGCATGACCAGTTGTACCAGAGCCTGCAAAAAAGTCCAATACGGTAATTTCGTTTGACGGATATAAACTAATAACACGTTTCAAAAGGTCTAAAGGTTTTTTGCCATTACTAAATTCAACATTACCTTCTTTTGTTAAATTTTTTGTACCTGCAGTAAAATCCCAATATGTACCTTGCAAATCTCGTTTAAATAATACTCCATCAATTTCTTCACTTGTGTCCCTTAACCAAACAAATAAATTGCACTTATCACCTTTATAAAATTGCTCGTATACATTCCCTTTATTTTTGCCTGTTTTAGGAATATATTCAATAGATATTAAATCTTCTGATATGTTTAAATCTTTTCTGCTTTGTAAAATCCTTGTTCTAATAGAAGATTGAGCATTAGTTGTTCTAAATACTTTTGTTCCATATTTTTTATATGCTTCTTGTTCAGTAATATTATCAGCAGTCGCAACTTGTTTAACTGATTTAATAATTGGATTTTTTCGCAAATAGATTTTTATATCATTACCATCACCATCGACAGTAGCGCCTAAATACTCCTTATCACCTTCATATAACAAAACAGAAGTATATTTCCAACTCACGCCTTCATCAAGATATGTTTTTATCAATTCTGACATTTCAGTATATACATAAGCACCATTAAAAATAGGGAGGGTCGAATAATTTTTTGCATAAATGAGAATATATTCACAGTTTTTCTTAAAGCGTTTATCTTCTCCTCCGCCAGAAGCACCTGCAATATTCTTCATATTAACGCTGATAGTATTTAAAAAATTATTTTCTCCAAAAATATTATCACAAAGAAGTTTTAATTGAGATACTTCAATATCGCTAATCTGTATAAAAATCGCTCCTTCTTCCGTGAGTAAGTTGCGAGCTAATTCAAGTCGTTTACCCATAAAACTTAACCATTTAGAATGTCTAAATCCATCATCTTCATCAATATAGTCATCATCATACATAAAGTCGTTATTACCTGTATTATAAGGTGGGTCAATATAAATTAAATCAATTCTTCCTTTATGTGTCTTTTGCAACAGTTTAAGGCTATGTAGGTTATCCCCCTCAAGCAAAAAATTGAATGGCAACTTTTCATCTGACACTATTTCACGGTAAGCTACATCTGAAAACACAGGAACTTTTGTCTTCATTTCAATATCTACACGTTCCTCATGCTCTTCCCAAACAAGACCATATTTCTTATCAGTAAGCTCTGTTTCAATCTCATTAATGGCGATTAAAGAAGCATCATCACTATGTTCTTCTCTAATTTTATTTAAGAATTCAAGCATACGTTGTCTTTTAACTTGCGATAAATTAGGCATCGTCATTATTCCCCCTTTAAAATTTTATGTAGCTCATCTGCAATCTCATCGATTGTAAACATAGCCGTATTAAGAGCCTTTCTTCCTGCGAGCGTAGCACTAAAAGCTTGTACTTCATCTTTTGTAATGTCGTGCCATATAGGAAGAATGGTCTTTCCATTCGTCATTTCAATTTGAAATAAGCCATCAAGCTCGTAATTAGTCCATCCTTTTTTAATAAAACTCTTAGAGATAACAACAATTCCAAATTTAGAATTAGATAGTCCCTTATCAATTGCCATCCTTAAGCTATCGCCCCATTTTATGCTTAATTCATCATACCAAACTTTGATATTATACTTATCTTGAAGCGTAGTAGCCAATTCTCTAACAAAACTATCCTTGTCTTCTGATGCGTGAGAGATAAAAACATCATATTTTTCAATAGCTTTGTTTTCTTCTCTATCTTCTGGATAACTATTCCTAAAGGGCATATGAACGGACTGTTCCATTTGACTAGTCAACGTGTTAATTCTTGTTTCATACGATTGACGTATTTTCTCTTGTTCCTTAGCTCTTTTCTTATCATCATCTTGTTGCTCCTTTTGGAGCTTTAAGTTCAAAGTACTCAATTTGCTCTTTTTATCAGAAAGCTTTTTGTTAATATCTGCTTTTTTCGATGCTATCTTTGCTAAGTCTGTACTATATGTATCTATTTGCCTTGACTTGCTTTGAAGTGAGGATACCGATGTATTTTTATTGATGCTCCTGCGTATATCGTTAATCTTCTTTGATTTATCAGCTTCCTTTTTTAACTCATCTGTCATAGCCTTTTCTAAAGAAGCAATTTCCTTGTTTAATTGATTTATTGATGAAGTTGTGCTTGCAATGCTCATAGCCTATTCCTTCTTTCTATAGTAAGCAACTACAAGTTGCAATTTTTCTAATATAGAATAACATAAAACCATCAACACATCAATAAATACTCCGTATAGACGGAATATCTATTAAGCAAAACATAAGTCTTGTTTATGGAGGAATTACTATTCTCTGAATTAGGTATGAGTATATTGTATGTATAAAGGTATGTATATTCTTATTCAATGCTATATTAAAGAGCAATTGATATACATATAGGTTATATACTCTATCTATATAATATCTTGAGTATATATTTATTAAGGTATTACATTGTAGTGTTTTTTTCTCTCTCAAATCTTTGATAAACGCTTTAATATCAAGCTTTGGTAACACTTCTACTGGCTTAGTATATGTAAACGCTATTCTTTGATTTTCTTGAACATCATTTGCTCTATCAACGGCTGCATAAAAGCCGAAATCATCATTACTCAAAACATTATTATCAATTTCAACTTTTCGAAGCTTAAGGCTCTGCTTTAGAACGTACTCAATGGCTTCATACACATACATAGAGCAATCATTAAACCACACAACCTTATGCTTATATTTATTGTTTAGATGCTTTGCAAGCAGGCTACATATCATATCACAAGGATTTGCATATATGACTATATGGATATGTGGTTCTGTTTCTATCGGTATCATTAATTTGCTACTTCTTTCAAATTCATAGGTAGGTCTGCCACGTTTACCAGTTTTGACTGATTTTATCTGCCCTGTTTTGGGATTATGCTTACTTACCCCTATAACTGCTTTGCAAGCTTAATTAAATATATAGTAATTTGAATTATATTGAATTATTATATCACTTTTTTATTACCTGGATTTTAAATCTGTAAATTTTATTTTAAATTTCATACATCAGTTTTACTAGAAATATCAAAATAAGAGAGCTCTAATATCCTGGTAAGCAGAAACTTTAAATTCTAAAAGACCCACTCCAGCTATCTGCTTTTTGAACTCTTTTTCTGTAGTTTTTAGTAGAAAAATGTTCAATTAATATGTGCATTCAAACTACATGATTCAATTCCAATTATGTGATTACAAAAAGCCTTGAAACCATTGATTTTACTGGCTTTGCGGACATTTTACCCTAAAATTTAGGATGCGCATTTTCTAAGAGATAATACATCTAAATTAATGACTGCCTCGTCCTTCTTTCAACTCATTTAATAATAGATGCCCTCAAAATCATATATTTTGCCTCGTCATTTTATTATTGAAAGCTTCCTCCCGACTATAATTGATTTACCCAACGTCAAAAGATAGCGCTACATTCGCTTCCGCTCATTTCGCTTTTTCTGTAAGAGGAATTAGTTTAAGTTAGACAACTTCAAACAATCTTAAGATTTTTGAATCAAATAGTTTTAGCCTTGAAGTTCATGCATACCAATATTTTTTGATTATAGCCATTAATGATATATTTTTAATTGCATAAAACTACATATATATGTATATTAATTCATAAAATATGAAGAGGCTTATATAATCGTTTCATACAGTTTGAAATACTATATATGTTATCCCCCTACAGGTAGATGTCAAAATTAACGATACTAAAACTCAAAACCAAACATTCTTACTACTCCAATTATGCCGTAAAATAGAAGAAGCTGGATATATTGCTAAAACTTTTTTTCAAATAAATAATATAATGCAACTGTTAGTAGAAACAACTACTCATATAGTTCTTATTCTATTAAATGTACAGAAATGAACTTGTTTTTCTTCTTACAGACAGGGTGTCGGGAGCAGCTTAGCGACCAGAACCCAATATCTCTTGACCGTTCAACATCAATTAATTCAGTGATGAGGTAGCTATTTATCTTTAAAGGCATCAGTAGATGCTCCGACGAGGTGTGAATTTCTATTATTCAGCATCTGTTGATGCGTGACGTGGCACATAAGTAGACTCGCGCGATACGGATCGCGCGATTTAGAAGATGTAATATATATAAAAAGCAATCTGAATTGCTTTATCCAGATTGCTTTTCTTTTCCTTATGCTGCCGATTTTGCTAGACCTACAATAATAAAGTTCGACCCACTTTTTCTAATGTTGAATAGACTCTTGATTAATCTTTTCGCATGTGCTTTAGTATAATCTTTTGGATTTATACCCTTAAGTGCATTATTTAAGTTATTCTGTAGAGTATAAAGCTCTTTATCTTTAATCAGTTTTGTGCAAAAATTACCTGTCTTGACATCGTAATTATTGAAAAGTTTAAGAGCTTCTTTAATTTCAATGCCCGCTATTCCTAACTGGTCAAGTTCGTCAAGTTCGTCAAATGTGCATTTACTTAACAGCCTTATGTTGTTTGACCTCTGTATATAAATTGTTACATCTTCTAGCGCTTCCGATTTTTCTATTTGGTTCAGAATTGATGGAAGACTTATATCAGACTCAACTGCTTTCTTAAGCAATTTCCAATAACTCGAATCCGAAATCAATTGAAGTTTTGTTTTGACATCCTGTTCTTTCTTATCAAAGATGTCCCATCTTATCTCTTCCATCCTCAAAAGCTTTTCAAGATATCTTTTCTCATTAAAGTTTAGCTTGCCGATACTTTTTTTCATTAGTGTATTTATTTCTGCATCAGTGTTTTTTGCATTGTTATTTTTTACGATATTAAATGACTTCTCAACATCTCCTGTTAATTTTACAAGCTTTGCCATCTTTTTAAAATGTTCGTTTTTTTCAATCGCTTTAATTTTTGGGTCTTTAATATCATCATTTATAATTTGCTCTTTTAATTCTTCACTTTTACATTCTTCGAGAATATTTATCACTTCATTTTTAACGAAGACTGATATTTTTTTTGAATCAAGAAATTCTAATTTGACTTCTTTTTTTGAATAAGGCATTTTAAGATTTTCAGAGATATCATTATAAAACTTTTCTCTTGAAAAAAAATACTGCCTTAAATATAGGTCAAAACAAATCTTCCACAACATATCATTATCTATATATATGTTATCACCACTTCTTTTAATGATATGGAGATTATTTTTCTCCCCTGAGATTGTAGGTATCTCCAATATCTGGTCCATTTCTTTATATGCAGTTTCCTCATCACTTATCTGAAGCAGATTTTCAAAAATATTTTGAAAGATGTTCAAATTTCGTTTTGCAATACAACAAATTTCTTCTGTTATCACATCAAGATTTTTAAACATCTTTTTATTGATTGTTAACATAAAGTGATTATCTTGTGTCCAACTTACCGTAAATAGTACGTCGTTCTTGTTGCACTCTGCTTTTATCTTATTAAAATCCCGCATTTTTGTTGTAGTTATTACAAAAACCTCATCATCACTACTTTGTCTGATTGTTACATCACTTATTTTCTTTATTTCATCAAGTGTCTTTTCTATGATTTTACTATATTCAGTATTGTCGATAATAATCATTGCGTTATTTAATTTGTACCTTATTCTATTGAATAGCTGTTCAACGGAATCTGGAGAACAATGATTTGCATTTGGTATACAAAAAATTGGAACTAAGTCTGCATCTTGTTCTCCTGAAATTGAAGTAATATTGGTACCTGCTTCTAGAAGTGATGTGCAAAAATATGCTTGTATGATTTTTCCATCTCTTGTCATACGTGGCAATTGATTATTTAACACTACTTCATGATAGATATTGTTATCATAAACAAGTTTTTCATCTCTTGTGAAAAAGTCCTTTTCAACATGATAGGTCTTATCATCTCCTGTCACTGATTCGGATACATACCCAAGACAATCCAGATTCCTTTGTACCTTTTCAATCAATTTTTTGTCATTTATTCTTACAAAGGGAATCTTTTTCATCCTAATCAAATTGGAAATTTGTTCCGTAAGGATACCAAGCATATTATCATCAGAAGTAACTTCAAGAATTTCTATATTCTTTGCAACTGGCACATAATCGATTGGTACACACTCAATTATGAGGTCAAATTGAATATTTAAAACACGACTCGGAGTGGCTGTTACATATACACATGTCCCATGATTTTCAATAACAGTATCAATGAGGCTATTTAGTTGGCCGATTGCTGGACCTCTATAATCCAGAGATGCTGAAATTTCATGACATTCGTCAATGTATATAATCGGATTCACATCACCGAATTCTTCAATCCTTCTGATAATCTCGTCCTCACATGCTTTTGCTTTATCGTATACCGCACTACAACGAATGTTTTCATTTACATCAGTGTCGGAAAGATGCCCTGATTTTGCAACGACTGCCTTCATATCATACGCGTTACTATTTTGCTCATTTTGGACCTTAGATGGACAATATATGGAAGAAAAATTACTATTAATCATACTCATCAATGTATTTATCGTATGTGTCTTTCCCGAATTTGTAGGTGCGACCCACAATATCTTTTGGTAAGTTGAATCCGAAATGTACGACGCAATCTTTTTCACATTCTCAATATCTTTTCCAATCTTACCTTCGTATTTTATTACGACTCTCTTTTCCTCTTTTGTTTTCTTTTCGCAATCCATGTTTCTAAAAATCTCTGTAACTCTTTCGTGATACTGATTAAATTCTCTCATAATAATATTCCTTTCATATTTAAATTTGTTTGCAGCTCAATTTGTTTCAGAATCAATATGATTGAATTCAGAATGTTTTAATAAAAATTTTGATTCTGAGAAACCGATTGAATTTGCTTTATATAAATATGATTGAATATTTTAAAAATCAGTCGTTTTGAGCTTATACCTCATTTTTGCACGGCTAAATCCTCATAAATCTGGATTTTTAAGTAACATTGGTTAAAAAAAAGAAGCCATTTATGGCTTCTTAATAACAGCGGACAATATAATTATGTTTTTGATTCTCTGTTTGTCTTTTTGTTTACTTGTTTCCTTTTCAATTATTACTAAACAATTATTTTATTCTCGATGATTTGCTGGGTGAAATTTCGATAATAACATTATTAATAAGAAGTTATAATCATTCCAATGTTTAAATATCTCTTTAATTTCATGATTATTATAAAGAAATCTCCTTGAATTTAACAATTTTAATCCCAATATACTTCTCTTCATAATATTTACAGTGTGAATCTGTAAATTCTTTATCATAAAAAAATTCAAACTTCTTTATGGCAGTATCATTTCCTCAAGTCTCTTTAAATCCGCAGTAAGCTTTGCATTACTTTTATAACTTGTTGCCGCAAAGCACTCACATATTATCTCTTCATCCAATGACTCGATATCATATCCTGCAATATTTCCCCAATTGATTTTAAATGCTTTCTGTGGAAAAAGATTCAGCAAGTATTCAACTGCCATTAAAGAGACAATATATGTCATGCTTTGATTGATTACTTCTATTATATTTTCTTTTTCCCCATTTAACGGCTCTACAGATACTTTTTCAAATTTAAGCATCTTAAAAATTTCTAAGGCAGCGTTTTCTTCAATTATCTTCTTTAAATTTTCAATTCCCATTTCAAGATTACTTTTTATCATTGTTTGATATTTTTCGAGCTCCGAAATATCATGAACTATTATTGATTCTGTCATAGACCCTCTTTTCGCATTTAGTTAAACTCAATCGGAAAACTATTTATTACTTAATTCATGTTATATATACTTTTTAAATGCTTTCTTAAGCTTAAGACATACATCCATGACCCATTCAAATTGTTCTGGCCACTTATCTCGATTATCCAACTCAACAGATTTTTCGACTACAATTCGGCTCGCTTTTCTTTCTGGAAGTTCTCTCCAATCGAGTTTCAGCCCAAGTTCAGATTCAATATCGTCTTTATGTAAAATTAAACTTTTAAACAGTTCTTTATCTTCATCAATATAAAGTTCTACATCCAGTTCGTTTCTTTTTTGAATACGAGAGATTGAAATATGACAAGATGAAGAGCCAAGTGACAAATTCATCCAATGGTCAGTTGACGGTTTTCTCTTATTAAATTCCTTTGAGAAGTTCGAATTTGAAAAAGCATAATCAACAAACTCTTGCCAATATTCCAATCGAAGCTGCTGTGTGGGATTTGAAGATGTTATTTTCTTAATTTCTTTTGCCCAATCATTTGGCTTCTCAATTACATTAAACGATGGGGCAATATCCGAATTTCCTATTTTAAACAGCTTAATCTCACATAAAAAGAATCCAATATTTTCGTCAGTATGAATATTTAACCACTCTATGGCTGCCTTATGTTCCTCACGAGCATTTCGAACCACCCATATGATTACATCTGCACCTTTTCCTGACGCATATGTAATCAATTTCCCAAGATGGTCATGGTCAGTATCTTCTAATTGATTTTCAATAATAATCTTTCGGTCTGTACCAGTTTCAGACGCATAAATATCTACATTAAAATCACCAACAGATGATTCGGTTTCGTCAACTGTTATATCTAGCCCAACAGCTTCACCAAGCATTTCAATATTTTCTGCTACCCACGGAGTAAAGTTTAATGCTTCATGTGGCCATACCTGTCTCAAATCTTTTATTTCTTTTAGACTTCCAAGATTTACCATCTCAATTACCACCTTTATTCTTCATCTGTAATTAATATCTCCTTTAGTAATTCAACAGAACTTGTTTCTTCTGGATTATTTGTTCCAAGTTCACCACGAAACGCTTTAGCTAAAATAGATTTCCTCATCATATTAATTAATTCTATAGATTCTTCTGCATTCTCTTTCATTGTCTGTTCTTTTAGAAATATAACATCTAACAATTCGGATATTTCTATTTGTTCCTCTTCCGATGGAATATTTATCTTAATTTTAGACAATTCCTTTTGATTAATCTTTGGTAGCACGGACCTTGAACCTGCCGTAGTTGCTTGTTCCAAAAACAAATCAGACAGCATATAATACCACAAATATTTTGTGTTCTCTTTAGCTTCTATTGGATACATATCTGCACTACACAAACCATCAAAATCAATAATAATAACTTTTGATAAATATGGTCGAATCTTTGAATATAATATTTGGCCAGCATAAAAGCGGTGTTTTCCGCTTATCACTTTATCTTCTTCAATTGCTCTATACTCTAATAAACGCCCAGTATACTTTTCAATATTATCCGGGGCAATATGAGGGAACTCTAAATACTCGTTTGGTGAAACTAAATTGCTTTTTATATCAGCCACTTCACCAAATCTCAGACTTTTCCACTCTTCTCTTGATTTATTTTTACTTACACGCCACTTTTCAGTCAGTTCGCCTGAAAATGCTTTATGAAGAATAGCAGCTTTTCTATTTTCCGACTCATCTATAACCGCTTGTATTTTTTCTTTTGCTTCATCCAGTTTAGAAAATAAATTCTCAATTTGTTCTACAATACGTTGCTGTTCTAGTATGGGTGGAATTGGTACTTCATATTCTTTTAAATTTCCTAATCTTATATAAGGAATTGTTGTCCCAAATATTTTATCCTTGTTATAATCAACCCATCTGCATTTAAGGTAATAATATAGGTACTCTTCGCTTATATATTTGCAATTCTCCAATATATATGTTCTCTGATATGCTTCAAATTTTCCATTGTATAATGAAATATTTCCAATATCACCATTTCCCGCAAGTAAAATTGCTTTACCTTCAAAGGAATATTCTGAACACCTTATCGGTTCCGAAGCACATGTAAAAAAATAGTACTCACCATCTTTGCTTCCATAATTTGCATCTTTTTTTCCTGTAGCAATGCTAACTAAATTTTCCAATTTTATCCAACACCAATTTTCTGGAACTTCATATGGCTGTACATTTTCTGGAATTAATAAGAGTTGCAACTTTTCTTCAAAAGATAAATTATCTATTCTCTTTCCTTTTGCCATAACCTTAGACCTCAGTACTTTCCAGAGTTTTCAATTCTTTTACTACACTCTTTAAAAGGTCCAATGCTTCTTCCAACTGGTCAATACATTCTTTCCCACTCTCAATGGGGTCTGGTAAATCATTATAATCTATAAAAGAATCATCACGTATTAACCCAAGGTCAAGGCTATGATTTTTCCCCTGTTCAGAAATCTTTTCATAAGTATAACAATTCCATCTTTCATCAGATACTGCTTTTCTATCTTCTGCCAAATATGCTTCTTTGAATGTATCAAAGTGTTCTTCCTTTAATGGACTGGTTTTTCCAAATGATGGCATGTTTGTTCTTAAATCATAGAACCAAACTTCTTTTGTATTATCTTTATCTGTAGTTCCTCTTGTAAAGAACAGTACATTTGTCTTTACTCCCTGGGCATAAAAAATTCCTGTTGGCAATCTTAGAACCGTGTGAAGATTGCACTTATCCATTAAATCCTTGCGAATTCTTTCACCCTCACCATCTGCAAATAATACATTATCCGGTAATACAACCGCTGCTCTTGCTTTTCCATCTGATTTTAAAGACCGATAAATATGCTGTAAGAAGTTTAATTGCTTATTGCTTGTCTGATAAGTAAAATCTTCACGATTTGCACGTTCTCCACCTTTTTTTGTTCCAAATGGTGGATTTGTTAGGACTACATCGAACCCTTTCATAACCTTACCTTGATTAGATAAAGTATCACAAAGATATATTTTCCCTTCAATGTCATGAAGCATCGCATTCATAAGAGCTAATCTATGAGTTTCATGAACTAATTCTCCACCTGTAAAAGCTTCATACTTTTGAAAGTGTGCCTGTTCTTGTGTTACAGAAAATAAATCACTATTCTGTTGCTTTACATATTTATCAGCCGCAATCATAAATCCAAATGTCCCACAAGCAGGGTCATTACACTTTTCTCCAAGTTGAGGAGCAATTAATTCTGTCATGACATCAATTAGCACTCGTGGTGTAAAATACTGACCAGCACCTGATTTCTTTTCATTCGCATTCTTTTCTAATAATCCTTCATATAAATTTCCAAGACCTTCTTCTTTAGCACTATACCAATCAAGGCTATCTATATTAGTAATTATTTTTTTTAGATTTGCAGGTTCTTCAATATTACTCCTTGCACCATTGTATATTTCTTGAATACGGCCTGTGCATTCTTCTCCAAGCTCCCGTAACAATTCTTCATAAAATCTTTTTAATTCTATACCTTCTTTTTTCTTTAGCTCATCCCATCGGTATTTTTCTGGAATCATCTTTTCGGAATCTGTTTCTTTCGCCATTTTCAAAAATAAAATATATGTTAGTTCCGTAACATACTGATGATAGGTAATTCCATCATCACGAAGTACATTACATAAATTCCATAATTTAGCCACAATTTCATTGTTTGTCATTTGTTTTCTCCATCCTTATGCTGTATACATATTATCATTTATTTCATCAATGATAGAATCCAGTTTGTTTCCAAAAGCTTTATTAACTGCATTATAACCCCCTTTGTTTCTAAATGCTTCTGATTCGAAACTATCTCTATTTAGAACGGTTTCCTTTTTCAGATACATCTCAATTCTTTCTAACCAATTAATCTGCATCTTTCCAAGTTCTGTGTGCGCTTTTTTTGTCTTTTCAATAGCATTATGTATTCTGTCATCTTTACTAATCAAAGCATCTCCTATACTATTTTGTCGAATAAAACTTATGATGTCTGCCGCTATATCCTCATTCGTCATTTCTCTCCACGCAGTCTTTAGCATGGTTTCACTGAAGTTATTTCTATCCAAAATAAGCATTAACTCTTTCAATGATTGCCTTGTTAGTTCTTTAGGTCTTGTTGCAACAATATTAAGCGCAGCAATCTCATTCATATGTGTGTTTACAAAATTATGAAATTCTTTCAGATAATCTTCTGGTTTATTAACCGTTCCGTATCCTCTATCATGGCTGACAAGTTCGTCCTTGGCATTACTTAAAAACTTCGGTCTTTCCTGTGATTCTCCATGTATATAGGTAAATGCTTCTCTGTTGTTTTTTACGGTTTCAATAGCTTTATCAATGGGCATATTACGAAGATTATTCACAAAATCTTCTGGTGAATTTCCATCTGAAAGTGTTTTAAACTGTTCTCTAAATTCATCTGTCATTTTATTTTTATTTCTAAGAATCTTTGCAATTATGATATCTATTTGATTTTTTCTGGCTTTATCAGATTCCAAGCTATCAATTCCATCAATCAAATCATCAAATGTTTCTTTGGGATTGGTTACAACTGGTTTCATAGTGGACACAGGTTGTAGTGCATTATATACACCTACGGCGTCATAAATTTCAAAATGTGTTTTCCCGATTTCAGGACATAATCTAGTAGCCCGTCCAAGCATCTGTTCAAACAGAATACGAGAGCGGATTCTACGCATAAATACCAAATTGGTAATTTCTTCAACATCTATACCTGTTGATAGTAAGTCTACTGTTACAACAATATTAGGATATGATTCATTTTTAAATCTACGTATTGCCTCTAATATTTTAGTAGAATTTCCATTTTCAATGGAACCTGTAATTTTCATAACGGCTTCTTCACTGATTCCTTGTTCAGAATAAATCTTTTTCAAAATTTGTGTTACCATATCTGCATGTGGGTCATCAACAGCAAAAATCAAGGTTTTTCCCTTTTCATTTGGGTCAATATCCTTTGATATCTCCTCAAGCACTGTTTTATTGAACTCAGGTGTAACAACTCTTTTATTGAAGTCCTCTATCTCAAACTTCAAATCATCTTCTAGTTCCTCACTGTTAGTAATGGTGTTTGTCACAGGGTCATAGATAGGTGCAGTCGAGCCAGCTTCAAACTTAATTCCTTCTTCACTTAATTTTGTGCGAATCAAGTGTGGCGCATTATGGTCTGACAAATATCCATCTATTACAGCAGTTCTGTAATTATATGTATATACAGGCTTTCCAAATATCTCTGTTGTATGAAGTGCTGGTGTTGCAGTAAGCGCAATCTTTACAGCATCAAAATAGTCGATAACCGCTCTATATTTACTGCGGAAATCATCCTGATTTCGATAAAGTACTTCATCTTCACCCATTTCCTTATCTAAAGTGTATCCTCTGTGTGCTTCGTCTACTATTATACAGTCATAATCGGAGACCCCAATACTTGTATCACTATTATTGTATAAAATACGTTTTACAAGGCTTTGAACCGTTGCAATATGTACTCTAGTATCTTTTTCAAACTCTTTCTCACCCAAGTCTTTTACATCATAGAGACTGTTTAGCGTTTTTAAATCTTCCAGTCTAACTTCTTTAAAAGTGTCCATCGTTTGGTCACCTAATGCTGTCCGGTCAACCAAATATAGAATTCTCTTAAATCTTTTAGCTGATAAGAATCTATAAATCATACCAAGAACGGTTCTAGTTTTTCCTGTCCCTGTAGCCATAGCAAGAAGAACTCTATTTTTATGTTCAATTATTGCCTTTTCTGCAGCTTTGATTGCTTCAATCTGGTAATACCTAAGGTTTAGTCCATCTGGGTTTTGTAAAATTTCATATCCCGTGGTTATTAACTGTTTGTTTGCTTCCGCAATATCTCTTTCTAAATCCTGTTCCATGCTTTGAGGACTTGCCCAGCCTGATAATGCTTTTGGTGTATTAAAAGCTTGCCTTGTATCCAAAAACCAAATACCTGACATTTCCTCAAACTGCCTCATATACTCTCTTCCATTTGTAGCAAACAAAAACGGAACTTTATACTCCCCGAATGCTTTGATTATATATTTTTCATGTTCCTTCTTTATAAGGCGAGCATATGATTTACACTGTCCATCCAACACAGAGGAGATGTTTGAATGCTTTTTCTTTGCTTCAACAATCCCCACCATTTTTTCTCCAATAAACAATGCATAATCTGCATATCCACCATTCCCTGTAGTAGAATCTGTAGGCCATTCAGCAATAGCAAGATTCTTTCCACTAGTCGGTCTGCTTCCTTTTGAATATCGAATCGAAGTTGAATCTACTTCCCATCCAACCTTTCTCAGTTGCTCATCTATTAGTTCTCTAGTCTGAGCTTCTGAGAATTTGACATTAACAGCTTTATTGTATGCAATCGCTCTACGATTACTGTCAGACTTTCCGTTTTTCTGAATCTGTTGTAATTCTAATAATAAAGTTCTATTTCGTTGCTCAAGTTCTCTATTTTCTTTCTCAAGTTCATCAAAGCTAATAGTATCACCGATTGGTTTCTGAAACTCTGTTGAAATAAAACTGTAATCTCCATAGGTTTGCATAAACCAAACGCTCAGTTCATAGCAAAGCTGTAAATTTGTTAATGCTCTTTCAACTTCATCGTTCGCATTATGGGCAGCTTCATTCCTATCTCTTCTTAATATATATAATGTATTATTAATTTCATAGGGTAATAAATCATTCTTTTTAAGCACTCGAATACGGTTTGCATGTGTATTATCATACTCTGGTTCTTTCAGTCCATCATACGCAAGCATATATTTAACCATAAGTTCTGATAACATTCCTTGCTTTATAATTGAAGTGTTTGGGTCTGAATAAACATACTTCTCTGATAAATCACCAAGTTTTGATAAATCACTCCAATGCGTTTCTAAAAATGTAAAGTTACCCATATTCCCCTCCAATTAGTTATTCTTCTTAATCCTTGCATCTGCTGGTTTTTTGCTATCTTCTGGGATAAGCCATGTTTTCCCTTTTTTTATAGCCCCATCTATTCTTCCTTCAGAACACAGAACACCTATTCTTCGTGATGAAATATTCCATCTATTAGACATTTCTACAGTAGTTAAATACTCCATATCACTTTCTCCTTTACTATATTTATAAAAAATATTGAAGCTCACAAATAAATACTTCATTTTCTTTTTTATCTTTCATTACTTCAAGAATTCCATGTATTATTCTCATATAATACTTTTATAATTCATATCAGAAACATAGTATAATAATATAAATTATTATATTCTTTTATCGGAATAATCTCAATAGGTCATTTCATATCTTTTCAAAGTAAAACTGCTTTAATTCGTCATCTATAATATTATTACTAGTATTTAGAACGTAATTTTATTTACCTAGTTATAAATATTAAAAAAGGAGCTATTAAATAGCTCCAACTGAAATTATTAAAATAATACCTACGCCTTTATAATTGCATATTAATCCTTATCCTTTAAACTAGCTCACCTGATTTTTTCAATTCTTGTATATTTTTTATTCAATGCCTCTCTGATATCCTCTCCTGTGATTTCGCCTACTTTTTCTTTCTCTACTAAGGCCATGAAATCTGCAGAAACCTTTTTCCCTGTACATCCTTCTGTGATTCCAATTGCATATTTCCAAGCTTCTTCATTTGACATATGAATACCCTCCTGCTTCTTCAATTATATCATGGATTTAAACCAGTAACACCCACCTGATATATTGGCTAATTTGTTTTCATTCTTGGCCGGAGTCAAAAGCAAAGGAAATTGCTTTTCAAGAAATCACTATCGATTATAAAAGAAAAGTAATTTGGAAAGAAAAAGGAAAAAATTAAAGAGCGGAAGAAAAGATATGAAAAAGAAATTAGAAGAAAAAAAGAAAAGGATTTTAGATTCGTCTTCTATGCTTTTGGAATTCGGAAGCAGCACGTTTGAATTTTTAAAAGAATGAGGCTGGTGGTGTCTGATGTTTTAAATACGAGGCAGATGTTTTTTTTATCCTTGTTGTTCCATTTCAATACCATTGTTAATGTACTATACTTCCTTGTTACTAATGCTTGACACCTCTATTTGCTTTCTCAAACACCTATGTAAAAAATATTTACATGCATCTACAAAACATTTGCATATTCCAGTTTCTTAAAATGCAAAGGCAGATATTTCTTTTCTATTCTTCTTTCCCTTCATCTTTTCTTTTAATTTTTCTTATTTTTAATGGATTTGGCAAAGGTGCATCATATTTTTAGTTCATCTG
>JAQUWL010000010.1 GCA_028692875.1 Sulfurospirillaceae bacterium | reverse complement strand
CAACTGTAATTTGAACATCTTGTGGAAATTCATAATTAATAGGATGAGAATAACCCAACTGAAGTTCAAGTACACTACCATTAACAGCGGCTCTGTAGCCAACACCATTAATTTCTAACTGCTTCTTAAAGCCTTCTGTTAGACCAGTAATAATATTTTGTCCGAGCGCACGATATGTACCCCAAAACGCACTTCCTTGTCTATCTTCAGTTTTTGCTGAAAAAACTAATTCGCCGTTTTGTACTGCTACGCCAACATTTCCCTTGGTGTCCAATGTTTTTTGAACACCGCCCTTTTTAAACACGACCAAATTTCCATCTACTGAAACTTCAACGCCAGCAGGAATTTGAACTGGTTTTTTTCCAATACGAGACATTTTTTTCCTTTACTTGTCTACGATAAATCTATTTCTTTGAATGATACCGAATACCATAAAAGAAAAGTTAGCTACCAAATACTACAGATAACTTCGCCGCCGAGTCCTGACTTGTATGCATCATCATTGCTAAGAACACCTTTTGATGTACTTACCACAATAGTACCATAACCATTTTTGAAGCGTTTAATCTCATCGCAACCTTTGTAAACCCTTCGTCCTGGTTTAGAGATTTTTTTAACTTCACTGATAACAGCATTGTTTCTGTCATCATACTTCAAAACAACATTGATGAATTTTTTATTTCCCTCTTCAACCACATTGAAGCTCTCAATGTAGCCCTTGTTTTGAAAAATAACCAAAGTGGATTCTACCAATTTGGAGTGCATTAGCTTAGTTGAATCAAGCTTTCTCATAGACGCATTTCTAATTCTTGTTAAAGAATCTGCTACTAAATCATTAATCATGGTTCTTCCTTACCAACTTGCTTTTTTTAGGCCAGGAATTAGACCCTCATTTGCCATTTTTCTTAGACAAATTCTGCATATCCCAAAATCCCTGTAAACTGAATGAGGACGTCCACAAATTTGACATCTTGTATATGCTCTTACGCTGAACTTAGGCTTTCTATTAGCCTTTGCTATCATAGATTTTTTTGCCATATTATTTACCCTTAGCGAACGGCATGCCGAACAACTCAAGAAGCCTAAATGCCTCTTTGTCATTAGATGCGGTTGTTACGATTGTAATGTTCATTCCGTGTGTTTTGAGAATATCATCATATACAACTTCAGGGAACATCAACTGCTCATTTAAACCGAAGTTATAGTTTGCTCTACCATCAAAACCTGCTCTTGGAACACCTCTAAAATCTTTTACTCTTGGAAGAGCTACTGAAATCAATTTATCTAAAAATGCAAACATTTGCTCATTTCTAAGAGTAACCTTAGCACCTACTGGATAACCCTCTCTAACCTTAAAACCTGCGACAGATTTTTTAGCTTTTGTAATTACAGCTTTTTGTCCTGCAATCAAAGAGATTGTATCTGCAATGTTTTGCATAATTTTGGCATCTTTTCCATCATCCCCAGCACCGACACTAATAACAATCTTCTCTAGACTTGGAATAAGCATAGGGTTTTTGATGTCAAACTCTTTAACCAATACCGCTTTAATATCGGTATCGTATTTCTGTTTTAATCTGTTCATTATTTACCCTCTACCTTAGCTACATTAGAAACATGAATAGGCTTTTCAACATTTGCAAAACCACCCTTTGGGTTGTTGTCATTTGGCTTTGTTGCCTTTTTCACTACTTTACAGCCCTCAACAACAACTTGAGAAGTTTTTGGAAGAACTTTAAGTACTTTTGCCTCTTTACCTTTGTCGTCACCAGCGATAACTTTTACAGTATCACCTTTTTTAATCTTCAATTTTACAGCCATTATAGTACCTCCGGTGCCAAAGATACGATTTTCATAAAGTTAGCATATCGAACTTCTCTTCCAACTGGTCCGAAAATCCTTGTACCGATTGGCTCTCTTTTGTTATCAAGAATAACCGCTGCATTTTCATCAAAACGAATAAGTGAGCCATTTTCTCTTTGGATCTCTTTTTTTGTTCTAACGATAACCGCTTTAACCACTTGACCTTTTTTGATTTTGCCACTTGGCAAAGCCTTTTTTACAGAAGCTACGATAACATCGCCCACTGTCGCATAACGACGCTTGCTTCCGCCTAGAACTTTAATACACATAATCTCTTTAGCACCACTGTTATCAGCTACGGCCAATCTTGTAAAACTTTGTATCATTATTCTACTCCCACTCTTACTATCTCTTTTAGTCTAAAAGACTTTCTCTTGGAGAGCGGTCTGCATTCTACTGCGGTTACAATATCACCTGTTTTTACTTCATTCTTTTCATCATGGACGAGGTATTTTTTGAAACGCTTAACTAGCTTGCGGTATCTTGGGTGCATTACACGTCTCTCAACTAAAACAGTCGCT
Source organism: Sulfurospirillaceae bacterium (assembly GCA_028692875.1). GTDB lineage: Bacteria > Campylobacterota > Campylobacteria > Campylobacterales > Sulfurospirillaceae > JAQUWL01. Next base: position 67,651 of record JAQUWL010000010.1, on the reverse strand, counting down.
GTTTTTTCGCCTGCTTTTTGAACAACTACGCCTTGAATCTCTCGTTTTAAAGCCATTAGTTACCCCTTGTTTTGAGCGGAAATAGCCGTATTAATACGCGCGATATCTCTTCTAACTTCTTTAATCTCATTTGGATTAGTAAGTTGCATTGTCTTTAACTTTTGTTTAATAGTAAACAAAAGAACCTTTTTCTCTTTCAATAACTCCAAAAGCTCCGTGGTGCTTTTTGTGTTTAAATCAATATACTTCATTTTCGCTCTCTCGAGTTACGATTTTAGTTTTAAATGGCAATTTATGCATTGCTAAAGTTAGCGCTTCACGTGCTAGCTCTTCAGGAACACCAGCCATTTCAAAAATAATTCTTCCGGGCTTAACATTCATAACCCACTTATCAACCGAACCCTTACCTTTACCCATTCTCGTTTCAATCGGCTTTGCAGTTAAAGGCTTATCTGGAAATACACGAATCCAAGTCTTTGCTTGACGCTTAACATGTCTCGTGTAAGCAATCCTCGCAGCTTCAATTTGGCGAGAATCAATACGTCCAGCCTCAACAGCTTTTAGTCCAATTTCACCAAATGCGATAGATGCACCACTGCTTGCTTTGCCACGATTGCGGCCTTTCATCTGCTTTTTGTATTTTGTTCTTTTAGGCATTAACATTAGTTTTTACCTCTTCTCTTTGGTTTGCGTGTCTCTTTAGGCTCTTCTTTTTCTGGAGCAAGTCCCTTAACAAGAACTTCGCCTTTAAAGATCCATACTTTTACGCCAATAACGCCGTAAGTTGTATGTGCTTCTGCAAAACCATAATCAATTTTAGCTCTAAGAGTATGCAAAGGAACACGTCCTTCAAGATACCACTCAGTTCTTGCCATTTCAGCGCCACCAAGACGTCCTGAAACAGAAATTTTAATACCTTTTGCACCAGATTTTTGAGCACCTTGAATAACTTTTTTCATAGCTCTTCTAAAAGCAACTCTACGCTCTAGTTGCATTGCAACATTCTCTGCTGCTAATTGAGCAGAAGCTTGAGGTTTTCTCTCTTCTTTGATATTAACATTCACATCTTTGTCGATAACGGCATTAAGCTTAGATCTCAATTTCTCAATATCTGAGCCTTTTTTACCAATGATAATACCAGGACGAGCAGCCACTACGGTTACTCTTAACTTCTTTGCTGTTCTTTCAATTAGAATTTGGCTCACGCCTGCATAATAAAGCTCTTTTTTCAAAAAAGTTCTAATTTTGTAGTCTTCGCCAATGTTTGTTGCCAAACTCTGATTGCTTGGAAACCATCTTGAATCCCAATTTCTATTAATACCAAGTCTTAAACCAATCGGATTTACTTTTTGACCCATCTTAGTCTTCCTTCTTTGCAGCTTTTGCTACTTCAACAAATACATGTGAAGTTGGCTTTCTAATGCCACTTGCACTTCCTCTTGCGCGCGGTCTAAACCTTTTAAGAACAGGACCTGCATCAACACGACATGAAGATACGATAACTTCCTGAGGTTCAAATCCACCATTTGCAACAGCAGAGGCGATGACTTTAGAGATGATTTTTGCACCTTTGTTTGGCATAAAATCCAAACTTGCCATAGCAAATTCAGCGTTCATTCCTTGTACTTCACGTGCAATCAATCTAGCTTTAGTAGGAGATAGTCTGATAAATTTTAATATTGCTTTACTCATATTTTACCTACTTACCAATTTTCTTCTGAACAGAGCCCTTGTGACCCTTAAACGTACGCGTAGGTGCAAATTCACCCATCTTATAACCAATATGGTTTTCCGTAACGTAAACTGGAACAAAGTTTCTGCCATTATGAACATTAAATGTCAATCCGATCATATCAGGAGTAATAGTACTTCTGCGAGACCACGTCTTAATCGGTTTGTTTGATTTTGTCTCTTTTGCCTCAACGGTTTTTTTCAACAAATGAGCGTCAACAAAAGGACCTTTTTTTAGCGATCTAGCCATCTATTTTCCTTTTTTTCTAGAAATAATCAGTTTGTCGCTCGCTTTTTTCTTACGAGTTTTTCTACCTTTGGTTGGTTGTCCCCATGGAGTAACTGGATGACGTCCTGAGTTGGTCTTACCTTCGCCACCACCATGTGGGTGATCGATTGGGTTCATCGCAGAACCACGCGTTTGAGGTCTAATACCACGATGACGATTGCGTCCCGCTTTACCTATAACCACGTTCGCCCAGTCTTCGTTTCCAACTGTTCCGATAGTTGCCATACATTCGCAAAGTACTTGTCTCATCTCACCACTAGGAAGTCTTAAGATAACATACTTTTCTTCTTTACCCATCAACTGAGCATATCCACCAGCACTTCTAGCCATCTGGCCACCTTTGCCTGGCTTCATCTCAATGTTGTGCAAAATAGTTCCCACAGGAATATTTTTCATCTTCATTGCGTTGCCTGGTTTGATGTCCAAACCGCTCTCAGCAGCTTGAATCTTATCGCCTACGTTAAGACCGATTGGGCGAAGAATATATCTCTTTTCGCCATCAGCATAACTAATAAGTGCGATTCTACATGTTCTGTTTGGATCATACTCAATCGCCTCAACAGTACCCTCTATATTGTATTTGGCTCTCTTGAAGTCAATAATTCTATAAAGTTTTTTAGCACCTGCTTCTTTGTGACGAGAAGTTATTCTTCCGTTGCTGTTTCTTCCTGCTGTAGCTGGAATCTTAACCAGCAATGAAGGAACAGTTGCCTTTGCAGTAATATCGCTTGAATCCAAGCCTGTCATAAATCTACGACTAGGGGTATATGGTTTAAATGATCTTATTGCCATATTACGCCTCCAAATTTTCTAGTTTAGCGCCTTCTGGCAACTGAACATAGAATTTTTTAAAATCGTTACGTTTGCCTTGAACGCCTTTAAATTTCTTTACTTTACCCATTATCTTAGTCGAATTGACCTTCACAGGAGTAAAGCCAAAGTACTCTTTAAGTACCTCTTTCAAACGGTTTTTTGTCATTCTTAACGACGTCTGAATAACAACGGTGCCGTTTTCTTGAAGGCTCAAGCTCTTTTCAGTATAAAGGATTGCTTTAATATCGGTTATATCTGCCATTATTAGCCCTCTTTAGTTATTGTTTCAAGCACTGATTTTTCTATTAGTACTGCGTAAAAAGCTGTTACTAAATAGGCATTAATTTCGCTAGCTTCAACAAGGTAGCAATTTTTAATATTTCTAAATGCTAAAAATGTTTTCTCGTCAACCAATTCTTTAACGATTAACAAATCTCTTGTGCCCAATGTTTTAATTATTTGTGAAGCATCTTTTGTTTTGCCTGATCCTACGTTTACAGAATCAACCACAAACAATGCACCATTTGCTGCTTTTTCATTCAATGCAAAATCAAGAGCCAATCTTTTCTGTTTTTTGTTAACTTTTTGATCGTAATTTCTGTTTGATTTTGGTCCGAATGCAACACCGCCGCCAACCCATACTGGGCTTCTTCTGCTACCAGCACGTGCACCGCCTCTGCCTTTTTGAGACCAAGGTTTTTTACCGCCACCGCTAACTTCGCCTTTAGTTTTCGTATTGGCTGAATTTGCACGAAGAGACGACAAATACGCTTTTACGTAAAGATACAAGTTGTGAGAATTAACATCCTCATAGCTTGCAGGCAGATTAAACATTCCTGCGTTTTCAAATTTCTCGTTTAGTACTATCGCACTACTCATTTAACTACCCTCACTCTACCGAATGCTCCGTTTGCACCAGGAATTGAACCTTTAACGGCCAAAACACCACTTTGCACATCAAATGAAACTACTTCGTTTTTAACTGTAACTTTTTCGTTGCCATAATGTCCTGGCATTTTTTTACCAGGTTGTACACGACCTGGCCATTCGCAGTTACCAATAGAACCTGGGGCTCTATGAAAACGGCTACCGTGTCCGCCTGGACCACCTTGAAAATTGTGTCTTTTAATAACACCTGAAAATCCACGACCTTTAGTATTAAAAGAAGCTTTCAAAATCTTTGCCTCTTTCAATGGTGCAATATCCAAATCACCTACTTCTGCGTTCGCAACATCCATTGTTGCAAAACGGTTAAACTCAGCAGAAAGATTGTATTTTTTTTGCTGGCCAGCAACAGCTCTATTTGTTTTCTTACCATTTGAATAAGAGACAATAGCAGAACCATTTTCGCCAATTTCACAAACTTTTGCTTCGATTACTCTGAGTAATGTAACCGGAATACTCGGCACTGCAATCGTTCTGCTCATTCCGATTTTTTCTACAATATATTCCATCATTTACTCCCTATTTACCCATAGCTCTAACTTCAACGTTCACCTCAGGTGCCAAATCAAGCTTCATCAATGAGTCAACTGTCTCAGTTGTAGCAGACACAATGTCAATAATTCGTGAATGAATTCTCATCTCAAATTGCTCTCTTGAAGTTTTGTTTACGTGTGGTGATCTAAGCACTGTATAGCGCTTAATTTTCGTAGGCATAGGAATCGGGCCTCTTATTTCAGCTCCGGTTCGTTTAACAGCTTCGACAATCGCTGCAACAGATCTGTCTAAAACTCTGTGGTCATAAGCCTTGAGTTTAAGTCTAATTTTTTCCATTAATTACCCCTGAAAAGAACTTGTCATTTTGGTAATGACTATATTAAAGGACTGTGATTTTACTCAAATGAAACTCGAAAGTCAAGTATTTAGGCTGTTTTGGCGATTTTTATCTAAATTTATTTCCTTTTAAAAAGGAAGATATTATCATACTTGAAAGGATTTATCATGAACACTCTTGAAGCACTTTATGAATCAAATATTAAAAATAACCATTTTTTGGAGAGAAAATTTTCCATCCAATCCAAAAAAACAGTTATATATGGCCCAAGAAAAAGTGGAAAAAGTCATATTATTTTTGACCATTTAAGCAAATATGAAAAATCTTCATATCTTTATATAGATTTTCTTGATGAACGAATAAACAAAAAAGAGATTCGCTCCAATTTAAATCTTTTCGTTAAAAACAATCCTATTAAACTATTGGCTATTGAGCATTTTGATTTCTCCTTTGAGCTTCCAAAAGTTCAGGAGATAGTTCTCACAAGCGACTCTACATGTAACCATCTAATCGGTTTTAACGAACACTATCTATATCCACTAGACTTTGAAGAGTATCTCTCTTTTGACAAAAAACACTCCAATATCGAACACCTTTTCAATCTATACTCTAGCCACGGAACTTTTCCATATATCGCTCTGCACGGCGAAAACAACTACACAAAAGAGCTTCAAACACTTCTTAGACAAATTTTGGCGGAAGAGCATATTTTTCAAGTATATAAAAAGTTTTGCGAATTTTCCAGCCATAAAATCTCTTTTTTTCAAATATATAATGCCTTAAAAGAGGAGATGAAAATCTCAAAAGACAAACTTTATGAGATAGCTCAACATCTTCAAGACACGCAACTTCTTTGGCAAGTTGAAAAGTTTAACCAACCAAGCTCTCCCAAAAAAGCATTTCCAATAGATTTTGCCTTTAAAAGTGCTATCAGTTTTAAAAAGGATTTTATAAAACGTTTTGAAAATATGATTTTTTTGGAGCTGATGAAAAAGGAGATTCAACTTTTCTATACAGATGATGTTGATTTTTACATACCATCTCAAAATACTGCAGTACTTTGCATACCATTCTTGACGCAAGAGTTTGTTGTTTTGAAAATCAAAAAAATTTGCTCGAAACTAAAAGAGCTTGACATTCAAAAAGTTGATGTTATCACTATCGGAAACGAGGGCGATTTTGAAATACAAAACATTACATGTAAGCTTGTTCCGTTTTGGGAGTGGGCGTTACAACTCTAAAACTAGCCAAATGATAAAAACTTTTGTATGGTAATGCTGTTGCCTTTTTCGTTAAAATAAAACCTATCTAATAGCTTCTTGACAATCACAAAGCCTCTTCCATTAAAAGCTTCTGCGTTAGTTACAAGTTTTTTAAGAGCGGTTGTATCAAACCCCTTGCCACAGTCTGTTATGATAACTTCGAGCATCATTGTTTTATCGCCAGAAACTATGCCGTATTTTATCTCTATAGGTTTGTCTAGATGTATCTGCTCAAACCTAATCATCTCATCATCAAATATATCTTGCTCTATCAATGCACTTTTTTGCTGTGATGTTAAACCGTAAGAGCCATGCTCTAGAGCATTAAGCAAAAGCTCTGATAGACTAAGAATAATCTCGCTCATACACTTTACGCTTACACCAAAAGGCTTGAGATACTCTTTGATATTTTTAATAGCATCTTGAACCGCATCTTGGGTGCTCTGTATGGTAAGTTTTTGAAAATCATCGCCATATCCCACTTTTTCAATATAAAAAAAGGCTATGTCATCATTTCCTTTGCCAATAGCCTCTTTGGTTTTTAGTACAAAATCCGCTACACAAGAGGAGTCGGCAAAGTCATCTTCCATTTGATTTTTATATATACCTCCGCTAAACATATCGCTTTCGCTTAATCCATCGGTGTGTGCTAAAAATTTACTATACTCTCCAATCCACGAGCTATTTACTATAAAATCATCGCTAAAAGACATAATCGGAGGATTGTTGCTAGGTATCTTTTGCAGACCTTTGTCCAAAGAGTACGCCAAAACAGAAGGCATACCAAACATTGCATAGCTTAAAATCTCTTCGTGCGTATCGTACTCATAAAAACCTATAGCAACCATCTCTTCGTCCAAAAGATTGCTTTTTATATAAGAGATGTATAGGGCGATAAGCTTTTTCATATCAAAGCTATCCTCCTTTTGCATCTCGTCAAAAAAATAGTTAATAATCGTTGTAGATGTTATCGCCGTCAATGCCGCCGAAAGACCCTTGCCCATAGCATCAAGCATAAAGCAAAATATTTTACCCTCTTTGGTTTTACGAATTGAGTAGCTATCACCACTAAGCATCTCTAAAGGCTTATAAAAAATATCAAAACGCATATAGCTCTCCTGAGCTTGGTTGTCTAATTTTATCTGCTGGTAGTAAAAATCGTTTTTGATGATATTTAACTCTTTATCAAAAGCCTTTTGCATATCAGTCTCATCAAACAACCTCTGTATCTCTTTTGCTTCTTGCATAGCCCTATCCTTTGGCGATGATGATATCTCTTTTTTAGTAAATCTACATTAAAATACAACAACTAAAGGAGTGCTTATGCTGTGTGGAATTGATGAGGCTGGCAGAGGTTGTTTAGCAGGTCCTCTTTTTGTAGCAGGAGTGGTTTTGCAAAATCCCATCAAAGGGCTTAATGACTCCAAATTGCTTAGCGAAAAGCAAAGAGAGTTGCTTTTTGAGATTATCATTCAAAACTCGCACTACAAAATAGTCTCCAAAACAAATGAAGAGATAGACTCAAAAGGGCTTAGTGTGTGCCTTAAAGAGTCTATTTTGAGCATTCAAGAGGCTTTTAAAGAGTGCGATATTTTAATGGACGGCAATAGTGCATTTGGCGTTAGAGGTATCCAAACAATGATAAAAGCCGATGCCAAAATCCCCGAAGTAAGCGCTGCGAGCATCTTGGCAAAAGTAAGCCGTGACCGCTACATGTACGACATCGCTTCAGAGTTTCCACAGTACGAATTTGAAAAACACAAAGGCTATGGAACATCTCTACATGTAGAGAAAATTAAAAGTTTTGGATACAGCTCTTTGCATCGCAAAACCTTTAAAATCAAAAATATTATGCAGTCCACACTATTTTAGATTGTGCTTTCATGTTTTATTTAAATTTCCCATTACCCATTAATTGATAATGATAATCAAATTAATGGGTAATTAAGTTTTTTTTCATTATCATTTTGATATTGATTTTCAAAAAACAAAACCCTAAAATGTACCAATTTAATGGCATTAACAAATTGAATGAAAAGGAAAATTACTTTGAAATTAGTGTATTCAAAAATCGTAGCAATGCTACTTTTAGGTGCAAGTGTAACAATGGCACAAGAAAATTCTTTGTTAGAAGATTCATTTAAGAACGGTTCACATAGCGGTCATATAGGTTGGTATGGTCAACAAAAAGACCCAAAAAATGCTAGCAAAGAAGGCTTTTCTGGAGGCAGTGCTTCGGTAAACTTTGAAACTGCTCCATTGCGTGGAGCAACTCTTGGACTTGGTGTTTGGGGAAGTTTGAAAACCAGCGAAAAAAATGATGGGGATTACAAAACTGCTATCACAGATAAAAGCATTATCCACAACGCTTTTATAAAAGTTGAGCATGAGGGCATGGGAAAAGTTATCGCTGGTCGTCAAGAAGTTGACTTTGAGTGGATGAGCGATTTTATCGAGGGGGCAACCGTAGAAATTGGAGCGATTGAAAATCTTGTCCTAAGTATGGCATGGGCAAAAAAACAAGCAACTGTGGGTTTCGATGAAATTACAGAGTTTGTCAATGTTAACACCAATGATGGACTATACATGGTTGATGCCAAATATACTCCCAATAAATGGTTAGAACTTAACCCTTACTACTACCACGCAAATAATATCATGACCGCCCCTGGAATCAAAACAACTCTTTTCTTAGAGATAAGTGAAGATATTAAAACAGCAACGATGCTAGGATACACAAAAGCCAATAGCGACGATACAAACACAGAAAATGGCTATGTTGCACGCATCGAACAAGGCATTGAGCTTTTTGGTGCAAATCTCACTGTTGGTTATATCAAAGTGGATAAAAAAGGTGCTGGTGGGCTTGGAACATTTGGAGACCAAATGCCTCTTGAAGAGGGTAATAAAATCTTAGAGACAGATGCCAGAACACCATATGCTTCTGTCGAATACGAAATCGAGGGAGTGAAGCTAGGAGCAAAATATGCCCAAACCAAATACCTTGACGCTGGTGTAGCACTAAAAGAAAAAGAGTTTGATTTTAATATTGGCTATGAGTTTTACAAAAACCTAGAAGCCTCTTTGGTATATGCTAATATTGAAAATGATGCTGATACGGATAGTTACAACATCATCAAAGCCTTAGTTTCATATAAATTTTAAACTCTAAAAGAGGCGATGTCCACAAAATATCGCCTTAGAGCCTTACATGTAAACCTTTTGGAGATGAGAAATTTGTGAGCCCATATTCAACAACAACAAATCAGCCAAAACCAATGCCATCATAGCTTCTGCAACCACACTACCTCTTGTGGCGATACACGGATCGTGCCTGCCTTTGAGGTTACATGTAAGCTCTTGCCCTTTTGTATCAATCGTTTGTTGAGGCAGAAAAATAGAAGGAGTTGGCTTAAAGTAAACCTTTACATCCACCTCATCGCCATTGCTTATGCCTCCCAAAATACCACCACTTCTATTGGTTTTAAATCCTTGCTTCAAGATAGCATCATTGTTTTGAGAACCTCTCATTCTTGAGGCATTGCACCCTTCGCCTATCTCAACGGCTTTAACGCCATTTATACCCATCATAGCATCCGCCAAAAGTGCATCCAATTTATAATAAATAGGCTCGCCCAAACTTTTTGGAACACCAAAAGCTCTTACCAAAGCAACGCCCCCAACAGAGTCATGTGCCTCTTTAGCCTCTAAAATAGCCTTTTTTTGTGCCTCTTCGACATTTTTATCCAGTGCGTAAATCTCACTACATGTAGCGTATTGAAAATCATAATTTTGAGCTTTTATGCCAGCTATCTCACATACACCGCTTTTAACTTCGATACCCAACTCTTTTAAAAGTATCTTCGCAATAGCTCCAGCACCAACTCTTGCAACGGTTTCTCTTGCACTGCTTCGTCCACCACCTCGGTAATCTCTTATGCCGTACTTGTGAAAATAGGTAAAGTCCGCATGAGCTGGTCGAAAAAGCTCTTTAATGTTTTCATAGTCGCCACTTTTTTGGTTTTCATTAAAGATAACAAGTGCTATGGGAGTGCCTGTGCTTTTACCCTCAAAAACACCGCTTAAAATCGTAGCTACATCGCCCTCTTTTCGAGATGTTGCATACTTTCCACCTGGCTTTCTTCTATCAAGTTCGCTTTGTATAAACGACTCATCTATAGTAAGTCCAGCGGGAACACCATCAATCACACACCCAATAGCCTTTCCGTGTGATTCGCCAAAAGTGGTAAAACTAAAAGCTTTTCCAAAAGTGTTCATCTAGCCTCCTTTTTAAGCAACTCAAGGGCGATTTTGGCGGCTTTTTGCTGTGCATCTTTTTTGCTTTTTCCAGTAGCTTTAGCAAACTCTTTGCCTCTTATAAATACAGCTATTTCAAACTCTTTTTTGTGGTCTGGACCAAAGGAGCGTACAAGATTGTACTCTGGCGTTTCGCCAAAATATGCTTGAGTCAACTCTTGCAAAGTAGTCTTATAGTCCCTAAAAATAGCATCCATATCAATAGTTGGATACGCCTCTTCCAAAAGTTTAACTGTAATATTTTTAACTTTTTCAAGTCCTGCCTCAAGATACAAAGCACCTATGGTAGACTCAAACGCATTTGAAAGTAGCGAAGCCTTATCTCGTCCGTGGTTATTCTCTTCTGCGATAGAGACAAAAATACACTCACCAAGCTCTAAAATTCGAGCCAATTTTTCAAAACTTTTTTCATTTACCAAAGAGGCTCTTAGCTTTGACAACTCGCCTTCAGCAACTTGAGGAAAGTGAAAATACAAATACTCCCCAACAATCAAATCCAAAACCGCATCACCTAAAAACTCCAAACGCTCGTTGTTGTAAGTCTGCTTATAACTCTTGTGTGTCAGCGCCTCGATTATTAGGTTTTGGTTTTTAAACCGATAACCCAAACGCTCTTGCAATATATCTATCTTTGTTTGCATTTTTACTCTTTTAGTTTTATTGCTTCTTCTTTGGCGATTTTATCGCAACGCTCATTTTCTTCGTGCCCATCGTGTCCTCTAACCCAAATTGCATGGACTTTGTGTTTCCTTGAAACCTCTATATAGTCTCTCCAAAGCTCTGGATTTTTAACTTTTGCAAAATTTTTCTTTACCCAATTAGCTAGCCACTCGTTTATGCCCTTAACGACATAACTCGAATCGCTCACGATGCTCACATCACACGGCTCTTTAAGTGCTTCAAGTCCTTTTATAACCGCCAAAAGCTCCATTTGATTATTGGTGGCATTTTTTTGTCCGCCACTGACAATCTTTTCGCTCTGTCCATATCTCAAAATAGCACAATATCCGCCCTCGCCTGGATTGCCAAGAGAGGAACCATCACAGAAAAGGGATATTTTCTTCATTGTTTTTTTGAGCCAAAAGGGGCTGAATTTTCACACTATTGATAGCTTGACACGCAGGACATCTATAAAAATGTATAGGGAAAACTTGTTTACATTCACTACACATGTATTCAAAATTTAACGTCAAATCATCCCAGCCTTGAGACTTAAAACGTGCGATAACGTCAAATTCAAATTTGGCTTGAGGATGCAAAATATATGGCGTAAGCTCCTTTGCCATCGCAATTTCTTGCACTAGATTATCTTTACATGCAGAGATATCAAACCACTCATTATCCATAAACCACAACAGATCCATGATGGCCTCATAATCTAAAGAGCTAAAAAATTCTTGACTCATTTTATAGCGAGTAGCTTGCATAAACTCAAAAACTTTGCGTTTTAAAAATGGAATATTTTCAACCATTTTTAACAACTTTGCTATCTTCTCTTTATCTTTAAGTGTGCGGTCTTGCATAACGCTCAATACACTTAGATAACTCTTTTGCAAAGTAACTTTTACGCCCATCTCTTCAAGTGCATCCAAAACCTCTTCGGCTTTGTCATACTCTTTGAGCGTCTCATAGACAACCATAAGATATTTTAAAGACTCTTCATTTCGAGGATATAGTCTTAAAGATTCTAAAAAAACATCAGAAGCTCTACGCAAAAAACCTGCTTTAAAATATGTCTTACCCAACGTGGATAGAAGATACTGTTTTTCACTTTTGCCTTTTACTCTTTTTAGTGCAACGATATAGATATTGATAGCTTTTTCGTAGTCGCCACTTTTGGCATATGCTCCTGCTAATAGTGCTAAAGACTCGAGAGGAATATTGAAATCTTCAAGTAGTTTTTTATACTCGTTTTCATCAGTAACGATTTCAAAACGCTTGACAAACTTTTCAATACTGTCTTTCTCTTCTTTACTCTTAAAAACGCCCCACCAATAGTTGGCAAAAGAGATGATAAAAACAATGGCAAACAAAACAATAATGCCAAACATCGGATCTCTATACTCTATGAAAAAATTTTCCAAGCTATTACCTTATGCCAAAATTAGCTTCTATTATACCAAAGTTGCTATAATAACAAAATGATAGATAAACAATCCATTGAAAACCTCAAACAACGCATTGATATTGTTGATGTAGTCGGCAACTACTTAGAGCTGAAAAAAAACGGTGCCAACTATAAAGCGGTGTGCCCGTTTCACGACGACAGCAATCCAAGCCTTGTTATAAGTCCAGCAAAACAGATTTACCACTGTTTTAGTTGTCAAGCTGGTGGAGATGCTCTAAAATTTGTCATGGAATATGACAAACTAAGTTATCCGGAGGCTATCGAAAAACTTGCCAATATGTTCAACTTCTCGCTGACTTATACCAACGATGATGGAGTTAAAAAAGAAGATAGAAGGCTGATGGAAAATCTCACACTCTTTTATCGACAAAATCTCGAAAAAAATAGCACTGCCAAAGCCTATATCAAAGAAAGAGGTATCGGCGATGCGTCTATTGAAAAGTTTGAGCTAGGCTACGCACCACACTCTCAAGCTACTTTACACTATCTTCAAGAACACGGATACGCTATGTCAGAGGCTGTTGAGTATGGAGTTGCTGGTGTTGGGGAAAATGGAAATTATGCACGTTTTATAGAGCGTATCACTTTTCCCATCTACTCTCCTAGCGGTAAGCCTGTTGGTTTTGGTGGACGCACCATCAGCGGTCATCAAGCCAAATATGTCAACTCGCCTCAAACAAAATACTTTAACAAATCAGCCCTACTTTACGGCTACCATCTTGCTAGAGAGTCTATTTTCAAACAAAAAAGCATCATTGTAACCGAAGGCTATTTGGATGTCATAATGTTGCATCAAGCTGGCTTTACAAACGCTGTGGCAACACTTGGAACCGCATTGACGCCTGAGCATATCCCTCTTCTTTCCAAAGGTGCAACTGAGATTGTTTTGGCTTATGATGGCGATGGTGCTGGTATTGCGGCTGCACTAAAAGCATCTATGCTACTAAGTACGCAAGGCTTAAAGGGCGGTGTGGTGCTTTTTTCTGGTGGAATGGACCCTGCCGATATGGTTCAAAAAGGCATGAGCGAACAACTTAGCAAGCTATTTCATTCACCTCAACCGTTTGTTGAATTTGCCATAGAGCAGATAGCTCGAAAATACGACCTTAAAGATGCACATCAAAAACAACAAGCCCTAGAAGAAGGCTCCATGTACCTTAAAAGCTTGCCAAATTCTCTACAAGATAGCTACTCTGGAGTCTTATCTGGCACACTAAATGTAAATCAAAATCTAATCAAAATCCAAACACATAAACCAAAAAACCTTGCCCAAAAAGTGGAGCATTTTGAGGATTTTGCTGAACTCACCATCATCAAAACTGTACTTGTTCAGCCCACTTTAATAGACACGGTTTTGGACACTGTTGATGTTTTGATGTTCAAAACGCATGCGCAAGAGTTTTCACTTCTTCTTGACAATCAGCGTGAACATCCTATGCTTAGGCAAATACTACTTAGAGAAGAGATAAAGAGCTTTGGCGAGGGCGAGCTTATCGGCGTTTTGATTAACTTTTTAGCCAAATTTTACGAAGGAGAGATGCTTAAAGTAAAACAATCCAAAAAGATAGATTTTACAGAAAAATCATTTTTAATGCGCAAGCTACACGACAAAATCACACGATTAAAAAAAGGGGAGTTGGTTATTTATGAGAGCATTGGCACTTTTTAGCGGAGGACTAGACAGCATGCTTGCCATCAAGGTTGTTAGCATGCAAAACATTGAGATTATAGCCTTACATGTAAACATAGGATTTGATAGCAAAGAGAATAAAATAGAGATTTTGCGTGAAAGAGCGATGTTAGCAGGTGCAAAACTTGAAGTCATAGATGTGCGAAATGAGTACTTAAGAGATATTTTATTTAGCCCAAAATATGGATATGGAAAACAGTTTAACCCTTGCATAGACTGTCATGGTTTTATGTTTAAACTTGCACTTGAGCTACTGCCTAAATACAAAGCAGACTTTATCATAACGGGTGAGGTTTTAGGACAACGCCCAATGAGCCAGAGAAGCGATGCCATGAGGTCAGTTAAAAAACTCGCCCACGACAAGGAAGATTTGATATTAAGACCTTTGTGCGCAAAACTCTTGGAGCCAACAAAACCAGAAAAAGATGGATGGGTGCAAAGAGAGCAACTTTTGGATTTAAATGGAAGAGGAAGAAGTATACAGCTTGAGATGGCAAAACAGTTTGGATGGGAAGATTATGCCTCTCCTGCGGGCGGTTGCCTTTTAACAGACGTTCAATTTGCTATTAAAATGAGAGATTTTTTAAAATATGACTCATTTACAGTAGAAGATATTGATGTGCTAAAAAACGGTAGACACTTTAGACTTCTTGATGGTGCAAAGCTTGTTGTAGGACGAGATGAGCGTGAAAACAATATAATCAACTCAATCGTAAATCCAAAATTTACACACCTACATGTAGAAGATAGCATTACCGCACCTTCTTCACTACTCTCTGCAAAAGCAACCCAAAATGATATTCAAGAGGCGTGCAAAATCATTTTGAGTTTCACAAAAGCACAAAGCGACAAAAGTTACAACATTACACTAGGAAAAGAAAAAATAGTATCTGCTTCGCCTTACAAAAGCCGAGATGATGCCAAAAAATACCTTCTTTAGAGGGTTTTTCAAATATCTTTTCTTAAGCTTTGCTTGGATAAAATCTCATTTCGACAAATTTGTGTGGGGCATTAGCTCAGCTGGGAGAGCGCAACGCTGGCAGCGTTGAGGTCAGCGGTTCGATCCCGCTATGCTCCACCAATTCAAATAACCTGCAACTAAGTCTACACACAGTACAAATAAAAAATTTATATTCAACACTTAAAGCATTTTTAAAGACTGACTTTAGTAGCATAGAATGTTTATTTATTTATTAATGCAGGAAAAGCTCTTATGTTAAAAATTTCAAAAAAAATTGTCATCTTTATGTTTATTTTTGTAATTTTTTTAGGTGCTTTCTTGGTGATATTTGGCATAACAACATCCATGAAAGAGCAGATAGAACTATCAAAAAAAACATTACTTCAAGAGGCTATTGCACATTTTAACAATATGGTAGATACAAGAAGTTGGAATGCTAGTTTCGGCGGTGTCTATGTTGATGCAACAGAGGACTTTAAACCAAATCCTTACCTAAAAGACAACCACATCTTCTCCTCAGATGGCAAAATGCTCATCAAAATAAACCCAGCATGGATGACACGACTCATCTCTGAAATATCAAATGTAAGCAATAATTATCACTACAAAATAACGAGCCTAAAACCCCTTAATCCAAATAATAAAACCGATGATTTTGAAAAAGAGTCTCTCGCATACCTTGAAAAAAACAAAAGTGAAAAATATTACAGTAAATTTGACGACAAGGGTTTTCACTTTATGGGAGCTCTCAAAACAGAAGAATCTTGCCTTCAATGTCACGCACATCAAGGATACAAGGTGGGCGACATAAGAGGTGGGTTAAGAGTAAGTGTCCCGACAGATATCTTTTCGGAAAAAATTGCCTCCATTAAGCAAAAATCGATTGCACTTATCACTTTTGTTGTCCTTGCTGCCTTTTTTGCCCTTATACTAGTACTATACTTCATTAATACTGTTTATAAAAGACAGCAAATCATTGAAGAATTAAACGAAAATCTTGAAAAGAAGGTTGAAGAGAGAACAAGAAGCCTTGAAAGTATGTATGAAAACGAGCGATATCTCAAGGATGTTCTTAATCTTGTGGCAAAAGTAAACGAAAAACTCATTACCTCATATAGCAAAAAAGAGATTATTGAAAACTCTATTAAAATCTTGTCCGAGCACGAATATTACACCTTTGCATGGATAGGATTTGCTAAAAAAGAGTTTATAGATATCAAACATACCTCAACAGAAAACAACAGCTTTCTTTCAAAGGGAGTCTATGCTTTTTCTGAAAACATAAACAATCAAATTATGTGGGCAAAAGAGGCATTGCAATCCAAAAGAGCAACTGTCAAAAAAATGAATAGTAGCTCAAATACCAAACACCTTGATATCAAAGATGGAATCAATGAGGCAATTTGGAGCATATCCATTCCTTTTAAATATGACGATAAAGGCGAAAAAAATGGCATTATAGGCATATGTTCAAACAAATATCATGGATTTGAGCCTGAAGAGATAAACATGCTTGTCAATATGTCTGCCGATATCAGTATCTCCATTAACGCTCAAAGGAAAAAAGAAGAGATTGAGCGTATGGAGATAGAAAAAACAACCAACTATGAAGAGACGATTTTGGCATTTGTAGATATGATAGAACAGCGTGACACATACACGGCTGGTCACACAGTCCGAACCGCTGAATACTGTGGCCTTATAGCAAAAGAGATGGGAATCTCACAAGAAGATATAGTAATTCTTGAAAAAGCTGCTATCTTGCATGACATAGGCAAAATAGCCACGCCGGACGCCATTTTATTAAAACCAAATCGCCTTAGTGCACTTGAGTATGAACTTATCAAGCAACATGCTGAGGCTGGATATCAAATGCTCTCAAAAATAGATATGTATAAAAATCTTGCAAACATAATACGATACCATCATGCAAGATATGACGGAAAGGGATATCCTAGAACAAGTGACGCAGAAGAGATACCATTTTTATCGCATATTTTGATTTTGGCGGATGCTTTTGATTCTATTACAACAAACCGCATCTATAAGCCAAAAAAGAGTGTTGAGGATGCACTAACTGAAATCAAAAGTTGTAGTGGAACACAGTTCCATCCAGATGTTGTAGAAGCATCCTTGATAGCTCTTAAAAATATAGAGATAAAAAGCACGAACCAACTTCCAACTACAGATTTAGAAAAAAAACGCTTTTCCTACTTTTTTCAAGATGGGCTTACAGGTCTTTACAATGAAAACTATCTCCATGCTTTCTTGGCAACAGGACATCAAAAAGAAAATATGCTTTACATCCATCATGTAGAACTTAATAACTTCTCAAAATACAACAAAGAGTCAGGCTGGGATTTGGGAAATACTATGCTAAAAAATATTGCTGGATTCTTAGAATCAGAAGTAAAAGATTGCTTTATATTTAGATATCACGGAGATGATTTTATTATTATTAACAATAAAACTTTGGATATAAAATACTTTACAAACATTATAGATGCTATCACGCAAAATACCCCTGTAACATCCCAGATGACTACCTATACACTCGATGAATCTTTTGATATATCAACACTTAGAAGATAGGGATTGCTCTAGAAAAGGATATTTCTCAGACTCATTTCAATATTTGGATATTCAAACTTAAAACCATTTTCCAAAAGAGCCTTTGGATAAACCTCTTTACTATCTAGCAAAACACTAGCACCTTGCGAGAAGATAAGTTTTACCAAAAATTTAGGCAAAGGAAAGAGTGTTGGTCTATTTAAAAGCTTTCCAAGAGTTTTAGTCAAAACAAGATTGGTAACTGGCTTTGGAGAAGTGGCATTGAAAATACCTGAGAGTTTATTTTGCAAAACAAATTGATAAATTTTGCAAAGATCATTGATATCTATCCAGCTAACCACCATGCTTCCATCGCCTATTGTTCCACCAAATCCAAATTTAAAAGCTGGCAACATCGCAGACAACGCCCCACCATCTTTTCCAAAAACAACACCAAACCTAAGTATGGTAGTTTTTTTATTGCAAGCAAGAGCCTCTTTTTCCCAATCTTTGACAATATGTGCCAAAAAATCATCACTTAATCGGTTTGTTGTTTCGTCACATGCGATATCATTTGGATAAACACCGACTGCAGAAGTAGATATAAAATGCTCAATATTGCTTTTATTTATGGCTTGAACAACTTTTTTTGTTGTCTCTATACGACTTTTGTATAAAACTTTTTTATACTCCTCGTCCCATCGCTTAGCAATAGGTGCTCCAGCGAGATTGAAAACGGCGTATACCCCATCGAGTTTCTTAAGTATATCCTCTACACCATCGCCTCTTTCGATAGAGACAACATCTGGGAAAACCTTTCTTAAAGCGTTTGCAACAAAACCACTTGCGCCTGTCATTGCTATTTTCATATCGGCTCCTTTTTGAGCTTTGCAACCCTCATCATAGCCCATCAAGGTTTTTAAAATCTTTAAGCCTTACATGTAGCTCAAAAATACTACTTTATCCTTCCGTTTAGAAGATTGATAAGAGCAAAAGGAACCTCGTCAAAAAACAAAACCTTTTTTCCTCCATTTTTATCGGCAAATTTTTGTGCCGACTCTTTTGTCTCAAAAGCTGGCAAATCATCTCCAGCAGGGCTAATCTCTTTAGCTCCATAAACAAAATAGGCTTTTCTTGCGTCAATTTTTTTTAGAGTATCATGAGTATTTACAGATATTCTCATATCGCCGTCTTGCTTTACGTTGTACTGTGGCCATTTTGCTGGATGAAAGAAAAATTCAAACATAGACTTCGGACTACAAAAATATATTGTCTCACCACTTCTAACTTGAATAGTCGTAACCCAACGTGGTGCTTCATATACTTTTATTTTTCTTATCAAACATGTAGCATTTTTATCCGCCTCAATGACTCCAGCCAAAAGCAATGAGCCTAAAACAATCGTAAGTAAAAATTTTTTCATCCATAACTCCTAAATTAAATCTATCTTTTTAAACAACTTAAAGCCAAAAAAAGCAAATACAAGCCCTAAAACAAAAGGGTACAAAATAGAAAAAGCTATAAAAACAAAACGGCTGACATTGTCGAGTATAACAAATGCCACAGGTCCCATAACGGTCAACTCTGGGTCAAACAAGCTGATGGCAGAAACTCTAAAAACTTCCATAGGATTTATCAACGATATAGCTATAATCAACTCTTCGCTAAAGCGATTTTGCATCATCAAGCTAATCAGCGCAATATCAATAAATGCCAACAAAAATATCCACACAAAAAATGACAATCCCAATGCCACCTCGGAGGACTTTACAATCGTAGAGATAAAAAAAGCGATACCCAAAAATGATGAGGTTAAAGCAAAAAGCAGCCCAGTGTAGAGAAAAAATATGCTCCAAGGAATACTTGCCCCCTTTGCAAAACCCACCAAAGATGCCAAAACCATCGCAAAAAAGACTGGCACAAAAACTGTTCCAAACCTGCCTATGATTTTGCCCCAATAATAGTCACTCAACGATATCGGAAAAGAGAGCATATACTCCAAAATATGGTTATCTCTATCCCCAGAAATCGACCTCACAGTCGTAATCAAAATAAAAATCGGCAAGATGACAATCGTCACTTGTATATACATCAAAAGAAGCCTACTAAGTCCGCTAAATCCCATAACTTGCGACTCGGTCACTCCTGCTATAAAAAAGAGTGCGATAAGCCCTCCAAAAACCAACGAATAGACCAAAAACCATCTTGCCCGAATGGACTCTTTGAGGTCTAGATATGCTATCAACATCAAATTTTTCATCTTATTTTCCTAATAATTGTTTACGTATTTTTGGGTCACTCATATTTTCTCCCCTAAGCATTTTCAGCCTCATCTCCTCAAAAACGATAAAACCCTCTTTTTTCTGCTCATATGCCCCAAATCCGTACTTCATAGGCGTATCATCGCTTAGCGAATAGAAAGATTTTCTTGCATCAATCCAACGATTTGTATCAAGTGTAAAAACCCAGATAGTGCTTTTTTGCTCATCTTTTTTCGTATCTCTAAACCAAAGTACAACACAACCAACATCATCAAAAAAGTGCGTTTTATTATCAGACGTAATGACTTGGGCAGTATATTTTTTGCCCACCAAAAACATATTGCACTGCGGGCATTGAACAGTATTGTCTTTATATTCTAGTGGGATTTTTTCTTTATTGATGATATCTGTTGGACTTTTATACACTGTATTTAGATAGAAAAAAAGTCCGCCTAAAGCAAAAACTGGAAACAAAATCAAAATGATATTTTTCAAAGCCAAACTCCATTATGTAGTCGATAAACAATCGGGTACAAAGAGACGATTGCGACATAAAATGTATTGGAAACGATGGATATAAGGGCGTAGTGAGGCATCACTATTTGAGAAACTCTTTGCAAAACTCCTCCGCAAAATCCATAAAATGTTCCCATAAAAAGAGATATATACATCACATACCCAACTCCGTAATACTCTTTTTGCAAAAGACAAAACGGACAGTTGTGCGTAGGAAGCTCATAAACATATGTACTAAAAAAGATTATAAGTGAAGCGATACTAAAAAACAAAAAAAGTCCGTTGGAGACTATAAATATCGGACTGTTTTTGAGAAAATATGCCACGACCATCAAGACAAAACAGCCATAAAAAAGTCCTACCAAAACAGCACTGTCTATCTTAAACAATAAAGAGATATATGAACTGCTCGTTGCCGAAAAAAGCGTACCGCAACAACTAACAATTTTGCTTATATTTAAAGAGGCAAAAAATGACACCTCAAGTATGATTTCACTCAAAAGAAAGATAAAAAAGATGGCAAAAAGGAGAAATTTAAGCTTTGTAAAACTTTGCTTTTCATCTTTTAAATCCACTTGATGAAGCAAAAGCCAAAAACCAAAAAGATAAAGATTTAGTATCTTAAAAACCATCAAATATAGTCCAAAATCGACTGAATTTACAACACCAGAAGCACACATTGCCCCAGTTATGATGTTTGAAAGTTTGTCACATGTATAGACATAAAAAAGAAATAACGGAAGCTTGAGAAAAAAGATATATTTGATAACGACACCAACAAGATAGCTTTGCTTTTCAAGTCCGTACTGCAAGGGCGAAAAAGAGGATGAATCCCATTTGAGATAGATTCGCACACTTATCACAAATGCGATGAAAGAGAAAAACAAAAAAAGCGCATCAAGCATCAAAAGAGCTATGATTTCTGGCGTAAGTGTCATTTTAGTATCTCACCATTTTTTACCTCAATAACACAATCAACACAATCAAGCTCAAAAAAAAGTGGATCATGCGTGGCTACCAAAATGGTTCTGTTTTCTGCCTTTAGTTTTTTAAGAATCTCAATCAGCTCCAAAGAGAGTTTTGAGTCCAAATTTGCCGTAGGCTCATCTGCAATAATAATGCGAGGATTGTTTATAAGTGCTCTTGCTATGGCAACTCGTTGCTGTTCTCCTCCAGAAAGATTTTTGACCAGCATATCCGCCTTTGAGGCAATAGAAAACTTCTCCATAACCTCACAAGCTCTTATTTGTATCTCTTTTGGGTCTGGATTTGAAGGGATAAGTGGAACAATAATATTCTCTTTAACACTCAAAGTAGGTATAAGGTTGTATTTTTGAAAAATAAATCCAATATTTTCACGCCGAAACATTGCACTAAAGTTATCAAATAGTTTTGAAATAGACTTGCCATCGACCAAAATCTCTCCACATGTAGGCTTGCTAAGTCCTGCTATAAGCGATAAAATGGTACTTTTGCCACTACCGCTCGCTCCTTTTAAAACAACAAACTCTCCGCCTCTTACATGTAAAGATATATCTTTTAAAGCGACAACTTCGTTTTGACCTTGCGCGAAAACTTTGGTAACTTTCTCTAGTTTTATCATCTCATCACCTCATCAGCATCAAGAGTTGAAGCCTTCCACGATGGGATGATGGTAGAGGCAATATATACTGGGACGCTAAGCAAAAAAAGTAAAATCATATGTGCAAAATCGACATTAAAAGGTAAATTAAAAGGTGGCTTGAGTTGAGAATATCCAATAAAAACATCCCTAAGAAGTGGTGCTTGCAGACCATAAACAAAAAACAAAGCCAACACAAGTCCTAGTAAAAAAGCACAAAAAGAGAGGATAAAACTTTCATAAAACTTCTCCTTGATAATATCATCCATTCTCCAGCCAACAGCTTTTAAGATGCCTATCTCCTTTTTCTCCTCTGAGCTCAAACCGCTAGCTTTATCATAGATGATGATAAAAAAGGTAAAAGCACAAACAACAAAAAGAGCAAGAAAAAACCCACTTTTATAGTCAAAAATATTTTGATAACTTACTCTAATATCATCTTGAGTGATGGTTCTCATATCTGGATAAAGTTCATTTATTTTTGATACAATCATCGGTATTTCAGTAGGATTTGAGACCTTAACCACTATATCTGTTGCCATAGTTTTATCCATACCAAATATCTCATAAGCACTTTTTTTGGAAATCAAAATCATATCGTTTGCCTCAAGCGAAACATCGGAGTTAAAAACTCCTGCGATATTGAGCCTTTTCCACTTGCCATCATGTGTTACAAAGTTGAAAAAATCTTTATAATAGTTTTCATCCAAAACCCTCCTGACTCCAGAGCCAACAAGCATAGAGTTGTCTTGTTTAAAAACCGAAATATCTGTTTTATCGATGATATCTTGTAGTTGCTTGGTGTACTGCTCCTCAAAAGCATCAACACCAACAACAGAAAAATTAACTCCAGCAACTTTAAAATAGTAGTACCCCCAAACTCTAGGCACCACACTTTGAATACCCTCTATTAAAATCAGTTTATCGACCCTAGAGGTAGGCACATCAACTTGTCTTCCAGCTTGAAAGCGTTGTAGTGTTATCTGCGGAAGTTGCTTGACAACACTATTTAACTCAAGCTTTATTGACTCCGATATAAAAAGCGCACTTGAGAGCAAGAAAACCAAAAGGGTAAATATCAATAAAATAAAAATATTTTTACCACCTCTTCGCAAAAGCGAATTGATAGCATACTCCATCAAAAATATATTGATCTTGCTTTTCACTTTTGTATCCTTGAGGGATTTTTTTGGGCTATAGTTGAGTAATTATAAACAAAAGTGGAGGGAAAATACTCCAGCAAAGAGGGAGCATCTGCAAAAAAAGAGAATGTATCGCTCAAACTTCGATGCCTTACATAGTGTGCTTCACTAACAATCGCCATATCTGGCAAACCAACAACTCCAACAAACCTCTCTTTTTTTGAAAGCATTTCGGCACTTAGAGCGTTATTTTTTTGAAAAAAAAGATACTGAATTGCGATAAAAACAGAAAGAGTTACAATAAAAAAGAAAAAAAATATGCTTTTTTTTATCATTTTCCTATCTTTATTACACGTTTTTGAACTTCCAAAAAGTCTATAATTTCTTGATTTGGCTTTATCTGCTCTTTTGTTTTATGAGCACCAAATCCATAAGCCATAGGGGTTATATTTTCAGTATCGTAAAAAGCAGTTCTTGCATCTATCCATTCGCCACTAATAGCATCATTGACCCAGATAATCGCCTCATCTGCCCACTCAATCCTATCTTCTTTAAACCATAAGATAACACAACCAATATCATCAAAGGTATATTTTTGTCTTGTTTTGGGATTGATGGCTTGGGCTGAAAATTTTCTATCGCTTAAAACCATTTTGCATCTTATGCACATATCTCTATCCCAATGCATCTTTTTTGGGTCTATATTTGACTTATTGTCGCAACCAAAAAATAAAAACAGCAGAAAGAAAATTTGGCTAAATCTTCGCATCACTGATAATTTTTCCCAAATCCATATAGATTTCACGATTGACGATCTGTTTTATTTCGTCAAGTCTGTGTGTTACAAAAAGAGCTATTTTGCCATTTTCATTCTGCTTTAAAAGTCGATAAAAGTTATCCCTTGCCTTTGGGTCAAGGTTTGCTGTCGGCTCATCATAGATAACAATCTCGCTCTTTTTTGCAAGACTTATCGCTATAAGCATCTTCTGCTTCATTCCGCCGCTAAGCTTGAAAAATGACTTTTTTAGATTTAGCTCCAAATCAAACTCCATCTCTTTGGCAAAATACTCAATCTCACTCTTTTTAACGCCTGAACTGTCGCAAACATAGCCTATAAGCTCTTCCAAATTTAATTTTATTGGTGGCGGAAGCTGTGGAACAAAACTAATCTTCTCTAGAACTTTTACACGCTGTGAGATTGGGTCAAGTCCATCGATAAAAACCTCTCCTTGTGTTGGATGATAATATCCCAAAAGTAGACGAATCAATGTTGTTTTTCCTGCTCCATTTGGTCCCATCAATGCAACATAATCGCCTTTTTCAAATCGCAAAGAGACACTGTCCAACGAAAGGCTATTGCCAAATTTTTTAGTTAAATTAACAACTTCTATCATACTAAAGACTTCAGACGAAATGTATAAGAGAGTGCATCTGCATGGCAAACATCTATGCATCTACCACATAAAGTACAATCGCCATTTAGGATAACCTCTTTTTTTATGCCTTTTTCTTTTCTTTGTTCATCATACTTTTTCTTTGTAATCTCCAAAACGTGATTTTCAAAGCAGACATCGTGGCATACCATACAATGGTCGCAGTTGTCATTCCACTCTATACGTGTTGCACTAACCCATCCCAAAATTCCATATGTCGCTCCGATAGGGCAAAGATACTTACACCATGCTCTTCTGGCGAAGAAAACCTCCACTAAAAACACAGCTAACACCCACGCCAAAGCCACGCTCCAACCATAAGCGATAAAACGACTCAATATACCAACAACATTGATGACTTCAAAAACCAGATAACCACTCGTAAACGCCAACGCCAAAAATATTGCCCAAAAAATATATTTTACACGATGGTCAAATTCACGCTCTTTGATGATTTTTTTGGAGACAAGGATATCATGAAACTTTTCGCCTATTTCGCTAAAAAGTCCGTAAGGACAAATCCAAGAACAATACGTTCTTCCACCGATTATCAAGTAAACCAAAACGATACTAACTGTTCCGATAACCATATTTATAGGCATATGATAGGTCGCCAAATAAACCTCAAGCGTTGCAAAAACATCAATCAAGTGAAAACCCAAAAACCTTGAACCCATCAAAGTTCCCTCTAAAACCTGAACATCAACGGCGAAAGACAAAAAGAAAAGCAGGTGTACAGCCACAACAACCATCCACCGTTTTGCACGAATGCTTAGCTTTTTTTTGCCATCTTTTGTGGTATCCCAAAAAGTTGACCAAAATGATGTCTTGGAAATTGTGTTTCTGGTTTTATATTTATCCACGTAAAATCCTTTATTTTGCCATCGCTTCGGCTCTTGCTTTAAACTCACCTATCTCATCAGCAAGTTCTTTAAATTCAGACTCTGGCACATTCATAAGAGCACCTTTCATGATGGCGTTTTCCCTTCTGCCACTTTTGAACTCAACAAGTTTTTTGTAAACATCTTCGGCACTTTGACCAAAAAGCGGAAGTCCAACCAATCCTTCGCCAGAGACACCATGACACGAAGCGCACTTCTTTTTATAGTTATCGCTAACTTTAAAAGAGGATACGTTTCCAGCCTTATCTCTTAGTGCTTTTAGTTTTTCAGCCTCGATATCTCTATCGCTTTTTTGCTGTGGCTGCATGCTTTTTGAAGAAATGTCACCGCTTTTGTTTTTTGCGATATCCTCAATAATCCTTGCATCCTCTCCGCCTTGAAAAGCCGTCCCTTGTTTTGCGGTATAAACTGCCAACGCAACAACCAAAATTGTTGATAAAACTACAATAATATGCTTCATTTTCTCTTCTCTCTTAACTCTTTGATTTGTTTATTAAAGGTATAAATCTCATCTGCCAATACTCTAATCTCTTCATCTTTCATCTGCATTACCAGCTCTTTCATTAAGACATTTACTTTTCCGCCTTGCCTATACTTAGCAATAGTTCCATAGATAAAATCGCTATCTTTATCAAGCAAAGATGGACCAACGATACCATTTGCGTAGTCATCGTGACAAGCTGAACATTTTAGTATAAAATTTTTGCTTAACTTGCTAACTATCATACTTATCTCTACATGTTCATATGGACTTCTAACTCGCATATTTGCATCTACTGAGGTGTAGGTTTTCTCCTCTTTTTGCTGAGCATTTCCTACATCTTTTTGGTTGTAGTCATAGTAAAATGTCTTGCTTTCGTTGGCGTCTTTTTCTTTAACTTTAACTTTTTCAACTTTAAAGTCATCATTTTGCACCACTTCAATCTTACCTGCTTTGTTTTGAGAAGGCAAAGTGGCATTTATCTCTTTTTTATCATCTTTTTCTGAGCAACCTTGAATCAACATGGCAATACACAAAAAAGTAGCTAATTTTTTCATTTTTCTTTACCGTTTATATAGAAATCCTCATATGAGAGTCTGGGTCTCACAACAATAGCTGGAGTCTCCGCTGGGCACAACTCCTCGCAAACTCCACAACCAACACATCCGCTTTTAACTTGTGGTCTTATGATTCCCGTTTTTGTTTCAATCATCTCTATTGCACTTAAAGGATTTGGCAATGGACACATATCCGCACAAATCGTACAAGGCTTATCAACAAAAGTTTCAAGTTTTTTCAACACATCTTCTTCTAATTCTCTTGTATGAGGATGTTCATAAATCCTTCTTATATCTTGCTTTGTTACCTTTTTTCGAGTAACTGCCAAACACATCGTTGGCATAGAAAGAACTGCTATACCCATTTTGACATCTTCTGGTTTTTCAGCGTGATGGTCAAGTGCACCTGTCGGACAAGCCAAAACACATGGCAAAGCACCACACAGATAACAACCCCTTTCTCTAGCATCTACATAAGGCGTTCCAGCTCCATAGCCCTTTTTAAAATCCGCCAATTTTATGGAGTGATAGGGGCATACTTGCAAACACTGTCCGCATTTGATACAAAGTGCCAAAAACCTATCTTCATCAACAGCACCAGGAGGTCTTAGTCTATTTTCATCGGCTCTTAAATACGGTGCCCCAACAACTCCTGCACCTAACACTAGCCCTAAAATTCCCAAAGTAGAGTACTGAATAAACTCTCTTCTGTCTTGCTTTACATGTAGACTCATCTTCTCTCCCGCTAATAGTTGTGAAACTTTGGTTTTTTATCTTCCAATAAAAATAGAGGCTCTGAAAAAGGAGCCAACTTAGACAAAAAATTCAATAAAGACATTACAGGCGAGCCGTAAAAAAACTTTACTGAGGGATTGTACATCCAAAGTTTATCGGCATACTGATAAACACGATATATATTATCTCCGTATCCATCCTTATCTTTGTCAAAGCCCTCATAATTGTCCCAATAGTTTTTTTCGAATTTGTTTTTGAAGTTTTCAGAACTTCTAGAGTCATTTACAACATCATCAATATTTCCTTTAATGATGTTACTTTCTAAAATATTATTTTCACACAAAGAGTGAAAATGTAACGCCTCTGCATTATAAAGAATCTTGTTATTTCGTATCCAATTGTTGGTTTCTGGCTCAAAAGATGAGCGATCAATATACATCCCCTGTGCGTTATACACAACAGTATTGTCTTCTATCGTAAAGTTGGAAACATCTTTTAGCCCTATTCCCATGCCCGTTGCTCCGACTGAGCTTTTAACGATATTTCCAGTTGCTATACTGTCGTTGGAGTACATAAAAAAGATACCTACTGAATTGTATCTGTACTCATTATTTCGGACATAGTTTTTGCCAGCATACATAAAATGAAGAGAATAGCGTCCATACTCTCCAAGATTTTTCTCTATCGTGTTACCGTGAGAATACCATACCACCATATCGCGAGAACGATACAAGTGGTTATTTTTAATAATATTATCGTTTGCGTACCACAACCTAAGTCCATCGCCTCTTAGTCCCAACTCATAATCTTTGGACGATATGTAGTTATTTTCAATGATAGAGTTATTTGTCAGCTCCATGTTGATGCCAAGCAAACTATCCACAACTTTGCAATAGCTAATCTCACACTGAGAGAGTATGCCTATAGCTGAATCTCCGTTAATATTTATCCCTGCATCAAGTAAATCTTGTCTCTCTCCACTATTGCGAATAGTAAGATTTTTCAATGTCACATAAGAGCTTTTTATCGTCACAACACTACCTGCGCCCAAGCCATCAAGCACAACACCATCTTCAACGCCGATGATACTAAGGGGTTTGTTGATAACCACGTTTCCCTCGTAAACACCAGCAGTCAGCTTGATGATAGATCCTGCTTTAGCATTATCAATCGCATCTTGAATAACACTTCTTTGAGTCTCTTTAATGGGAACATCTTTTCCAACAATCTTATCTTGCGCCAAAGTGTCATATTTAAAATGCTCATCCGCAAAGGCAAATATAAAAATTAAAGAACTAAGAAAAAAGATATATTTCATTTTTCTATACTTACGCCACCCTCTTTTATAGCCTTATTTTTTGCAAGCACTGCAAGTAGCGACAAAAACGCTATGGCAATCAAAAGATAAAAACCTATCGTTGGATATGAGTGTGTTGTAAACTGAGCTACTTTTCCATCTCCAAACACTGTTGGCATAAAAGGCTTGATTTTAAAGGCACCCCAATCATGCAAATTGTGCCCAAACCAGTAGAGCCAATACGAATAATCTGCGATAAAAAGGAACGGCAATGCAACAGGAATAAACATCAAATAACTCCATATTTTATTGCTATATGCCATAAAATAGACCATCACAAGCGTTAAAAACAAAAGTGCATAAATACCTATCTCACGCTCTATTATACCGCCCCTCCACATAGGATCCATTCCGATATAGTGATTTATTGTGTTCATCTCATGCACCTCTCCACTAAACCCGTCAAAGTGAAAAAATACAGGAATTCCCTCCGGAAATGCCTCTTTAGGATAGTTTGGTGCCTCGAGAGAAACAGCCCACAAAGGAATCGATGCAACACCAATTTCCGAAGATGTCTCTATCATTTTTTGGAGATTATTGTGTGCCTCTTTGGGTGTATTGGTGCTTTTATAGCGTCCTTGATTGTAAAAATTCCATACTTTAGTAGAAAACGTGGAGACTTTATTTTTTTCCCCGCCATATATGGAATTTAATGTGCCGTGAAATCCTATCATTGGAAACGTAAAGGCAACTGTCAAAATCAGTAGTGCCAAAAATGTAAAAATACGAGATTTAATTAAACTTGGATGCATAACTCCACCTTTTTAAAAGTCTTAAGTTTTGTATTGTAACAAATATTAAAAATTAAAACCTTGATTTGTATACCGCCGGAGAAATCCGACGGTATACTCTTTTAAGAATCTAGAATAGATTGGCGTTAGAATCAATCCATTTAAGATACTCAACAATATCTTTTACCTCAGCATCTTTCATGTTTTGATTTGGCATTCTAAGATTGAAATAGTCAATCATCGCCTTGACGTATGGGTCATTGAATTTATGCTCTGGATGCTTAATAAAATCAGCTACCCATTTTTCCCCATTTTCATGGCGACCTAAAACACCAGTCAAATCTGGACCAGAACTAACCTTGCCGATAACATGACAACCGGAACAGCCACCTTCATTAAAGGCTATCTCGCCTCTTGTTGCGGATTCGCTCTGCTTAGTTGCTACAAGTCTCACAAGCGAATCTTTAGCTCTAATTCCAACGTCAGCGGTTTTAACCATATACTGCCAAATCATATTTTCAAATAAGACAGCTTTTTCAAAATCACCAGCTTTTACAGCAGCATCTGAGAATTTCTTCTGCTCTGGTATTTTGCCGTATTGGTCAAGTGCATCTGTTACAAGATGCTTAACCACTTCGTGCTTCTCGTAATGGTTCTCCTTGAGAAACTTAACAACACTTTGGATAACATCGTCAGTTGCTTTGTTTACGGCTACTGTTTTGTCATACTCGGCTTTTAGTTGCTCTTTGGTCATTGTTGCCATTTTTAGTTTTTGTGCACTCTCATACTTTTTGTTCGGGTCTTTTACCATCAAATAACCCATCATCTCTAGGTGAAGTGCAGAACAAAATTCCGTACAGTAGTATGGAAAAACACCTTCTATATCTGCAATAAACTCTAGCGAAACTGTCTCGCCTGGCTCAAGAGAACCGTGAACATTGTAATGATCCACCGTGAAGCCGTGAGTCTCGTCTTGTGCTCGTTCAAGATTTGTTAGATGAAATGTAACTTTATCGCCCTTGTTTACAGTTACTCTCTCTGGATTGATGTGAGAGCGCACCATTGTTCCATAAATAGTCACATGGTTTCCTTTTCTCTCAACCCTCTCTTGTCCAGCAAGTGTCTTACCAATATGCTCTTCGCCCGTTTTTGTATTGGTTCCCATTTTGTATCTTACCGCTGGATTAAGCTTGCTTGCACGAATAGCTACCGCATCGTGAGGCTCTCCAAGTGGTATAGGCATATCAACCAATAAGTCCATTTTATTACCACGGATATCAATTAGCTGATGGTTTTGTGGATGCAATGGTCCAACACTATTAAATCTATCAATAGATAGCTTATTTAGCGCTATAATATAGTCACCTTGAGGGTCAGCAGTGTTACTTTCCATTCCGCAAAGATGTCCGATGTTATAGTGAACATTTACCTTATCAATAACCTTTAGTGTTTTAAAGTTCCATTTTACAACTTGGCTATCAACATATAGTGAAGTATAAATTTCCCCATCTACGTTTGAAAATTGGTTATGCAATGGTCCCAAGCCCAACTCTACTTGCCCATGTAATGCTTTTTTCATATCAAGTATCGGTATGCCATAAGGGTCTTTACCAGCATACTCTTTGTTTTTGATGAGTTTTTGAATTTTAGAGAAACTATAAACTGATGCGTGCGTATCGAGCTTTCCACAAACCACGATATACTCGCCTGTTGGGTCAACATCTACACCATGTGGAGATTTTGGCTCTGGAATCAAAAACAGCGCATCATTTTTAACAGCAACATCCATAGGCACAACTTTATGACCATTGACAACTTTTACATTTTTAGGGTCTTTCGCAAGTTCTGCCAATTTTTGCCAATTGTACACATGTAGGTAGTCCGTATCATTTCGGCTCATACCTGCTTCATTTGGTGGCATACCAACTTCGATACCGCCTGTGTACATCTCCGAGTTAAACGAGTTAGTAAATCCCCAGCCATGGCTAAGATTTTTACCAGCATCGCTCAAGTCTTGCATGTAAGGAGGAAGCTCTATAGTATACGAGTCTTTTTCTTGAATACGTCCTTTTTTAGGATCAAATTTCCACATCGTAACGCCGCCACGATATGTCTCTTTGTACTCCTCAATAGGGTGATAGTTGTTATCAAAAGGTGCCGCATATTGGGCTGCTTCGATAATCCACTCAGAGTCTTGCGTAAAGAAAGAACCGCCGTGTTCTGATTTGAAAACAGGGTTTACAACTATCTGTTTTGTCTCGAAATCGTGCAGGTCAATAACAGCTATTCTAGGGTTGGCTTTATCGTTGATAACCAACCACTTTCCATCTACTTTGGCATTTGTTTCAGAGAGTGACGGGTGATGGGTATCGCCCCATGTTATATCTCTACCTCTGATTTTGCCTTGATCTAAAATCTTCTTGCTATCAACATCATAACCGTATCCCTGCCAAGGCTCTGGCGTAAATACAGCAATGTACTTTAAAATCCTCATTGATGGCACACCATAAACAAGAATTTGACCTGACTGTCCACCTGAGCTAAACACTATATAATCATCTCTCCCGCCCGTATGATTATAGGTTTTTGCAGCACGAACAACATCTGCTTCACTTAAACCCCTCTCTTTCATTACCTTTTCGAGCGCACCGCCATTGGCACCATTTGCCACACTAAATGCCATTGCGCTAACCAAAACAGGCGTAAAGAGTCTGCTAAAAATCTTCACCAAAATAACCTCCTTGAAAAATACCAAATAACACTAAACAGCGTTTATATTTTAACGCTATTTAATATTTATTTAACATTTTAATGTATTCACTGAAATTCTATAATACTTCAGGTTTCTTTTGGGTCGCTGATTTATTATAAAAATAATTTTTTATAAAACTTGACAGCAAGATGGTAATTGTATAGTAAACTGTGCTCCATTATCCACATTTTTTGCAACTATTGTGCCGTGAAATTGATTTTCTATTAGCAGTTTTGACATGTAAAGACCAATACCCGTTGAGGCTCTTTTTTTGGCACTATGAAAAGGTTTAAAGATGTCTTCAATGGGAGATACTTTAATTCCTCCTGCGTTATCTTTGATGGTCAAAATAGTATATGTTTTGGTGGACTGAAGGGATATTTCAATGCGTGGATTTTCGATTTTGGATGAACGAACTATATCAATAGTGTTTTGAACGATAGACAAAACCACTTGTGCCAAACTATTAGCATTTCCATAAATTGTAATACCATCATCCACATCTTTTATCAATTCAATATCGTTAGTTTTCAAAAATGTCTCTACGATATTAATCGCTTGATTGATTGAGACTGTCGGGTTAAATATACTATTTTCCGTTTTTTTGTAAAAATTTTCAAAATTTGTAATAGTATCGGACATAAATTGAACAATCTCTTCGTTTTTATTTGCCTCTTCTATCAACTCTGGGTCGGTTAGCTTTTTTCTTATATACATACAGTTAAAATTTAGTTGTGCCAAAGGCTGTCGCCACTGATGAGCAATGATTGCTATCATCTCACCTAGGGCTGCAAATTTGCCCTGCTGTATCATAATCTTGTCTTTGAGTTTATCTTTAGATATATCTTGAACACTCGCGACAATAATCACATCTTCACTCTCTTTGCTTACGCCAAAAGCGATGCGAATCGGAAATTTTTGCCCTTTTTTGTTGATAGCCTCCGCCTCTTGAGCCTCGCTAGCATCTTCTGCTACCAATCTTTTTGCAAAACTATAAACCCCCTCTTTTTGAATTCGCTCATGCTCTTGAGGGATAATTTTTTGGAAAAGTGCTAGATTTATCATCTCTTTTTTGGTATAACCAAATATCTTTTCTGCCATTTTATTGAAGGTTTGTATCTTCAAATCCGCATCAAGCGTGATAATAGCATTTGTGCTAGACTCAATAACTGCATTAGAATAATCTTTTTGCTTGACAATCTCTTTAGTGTCTTTTGTGATTTTAATATTTGCTGGTCTAAAGATGAAAATAGCCTCAAACACAAGAGTTAAAAGTGTCAAAAGAAAGATTAACAACTCCACTTGCTTCAATTTAATAGTATTGGCTTCGGCATTTGCAACATATACAGATGCACATTTGTTAAGCTCATCAAGCAGAGGTTGAGAGTTTTGCAACACATAGGTCAAACTTCTGCCATCACGACTATCTTCAAACTTTTTTGCATGGAAAAGGTATTTTCTTACTTTGTCATCAAGGAAATAAGGTGCCTCAAAATAGATTTTTTTGAGCTCTTCGGTCATTGGAAAAGAGATGAGATGCTGATGAGAGTCTTCCATAAGTTTTATATTGTTTTTTAGATTTTCAGTCTTATAATATATGGCGTAGAGTGCGATTTGTTGAGAGAGCATCCCTTGCCTAACGCTAAGATTTATGGTTTTTCCATCGTTTGATTGGCTTGTTATAAGATGATTTAGGTTGTAATATGCCAACGCCGAAAGCAAGGCAATGATGCAAAGCGCAAGCACATAACGTTTGGTAAAATTTACCTTTCCTAACATAAAATTGCTCCTTAATCATTTCGATAATTGTAGCGATTTTAAGTTATACTTCTTGTTTGAGGATGAAAAATGCAAGAAAAAATTGAAATTATCTTAAAAAATAGCACCATTTTGCTAGTAGAAGACGATGAAAATCTACAAAAGAGCTTTGCTAAAGTTTTACTCTTATATGTGGGTCAGGTTTTAACTGCATCTGATGGCGAAGAGGCACTTTTTATCTACGAAAGACACCTTGTTGATATCATCATAACAGATATAAAAATGCCAAAACTAAACGGTTTGGAACTTATAAAAAAGATTAGAAAAGACAATCACAACATACCAATAATAGTCACAAGTGCCTACACCGACCAAGACTTTTTGCTCGAATCCATAAAGCTATCTTTGGTGGAGTATATCGTGAAGCCCATAAAAGAGAGGGATTTGATACGACTGCTTGAAACTAGCGCAAATATTCTTTTGGAAAAAACGAAAACTATTGTCACCCTTGATAAGGCAATCTCATATGACTATGAAAACAAAACAGTTATCGAAGGCAAAACAGTTATATCTCTAACGCAAAAAGAGATAGAGTTTTTCGAGATGCTTCTAGCCCACCGTGGCAATCTTGTCACACGCCAAACCATAGAAGACAAACTATATATATATGAAGAAGCACCGCCATCGGCTCTCAAAAATCTTGTTTTTAAACTACGCAAAAAGATAGGCGACAACATCGTTGAAACAGTTGGAAAATTGGGATATTTGATAAAGTAAAAAATCTAAACTGCGATATCAACACTATAAACACCGTAAACATCGCCATTTTTACCCAATGCAACGGAGCCTTCTTTAAACTGTGCAATAGGCGTATCAATGTCGGATTTTAGAACAAAACCCAAATCAATTCTCTCCAAACTTATCGCTCCAACACCTACTTCTTGCAAACTTAAAAGCTGTTCTTCGTCTTGATGGACTTGCCAGATACGCAGACTTTTAAAGATAGTGTCTTTTTCATCTATCCAGCCATTTTTATCCTCATCGTACGATGCCAACTCTTTAAAACCATCGCCACTTTTTGGGCCAAAAAGCTCACTGCCATTTTCTATCTTGCTATCTTCATTTTCATCCAAACAAAGATATCCACCATTGCCGTTTATAAAAGAGAGTTTTCCGCCATCATTGTTTAAATTAAAAGAAAAGGAATTTGCAGATAAAGGCTGATTGCCATCAAGCGATATAACAAGTGGGTCTTGCATAACCTTGCCATCTTGTATCGAAAAAGCTGTTGAGGTATAAAAGGCTTGTTCCCATTTGATGGAGAGTGAAAACGAGGCTTGCGTTCCATCTTCAAGCACAACATCGCCTTTTACGCCAAAATATTGTGAACTTTGCTCAGATGAAGCGTATTTGTAGTTGAAAATAGGAGAACCTGAAGCTTGAGAAGGTGCGTTTTCATGGTGCGCTAAACCATCCACATCTTGAGGTCGAAAGCGAGCAAGATGAACTTTTTTGCCACTCATTCTCTCTAGCAACATCGCCATCATTTTGTACTTTGGCTCAAGCGCATCCGTTGCGTCAAAACCTTCGCTTGATGCCTTACAACAAAGCTGTTTTTCTAGCTTTTTGGGTGCTTTTGAAGGCAAAGTTATGCTTAGCTCTTCACTTGTTGTCCTCTCGTACATGTAAGAAGCGTTTAGCTCAAGATTGCTTTGTATGATATGCATGTCATCCCCTTTTGAACTAAATCGTCCAAAAAGTCTTACATGTAAAGAAAATTAAGCGAAATTAAACTAAATATGAAATTGAAGCCTTGTGTTAAAAATTTGCACCACCTGGTATTTTAAAGTTTGGCAGTTGAAATTTTTGATAGCCTGTTGGAACTTGAAAAAGCGAGTCACTAACACGCTCTTTTTTGATATTTACAAGCTCGTATTGATAGTTTTGTCCCATAATCTTAATAGGCACTCGCAACTCTTCAGAAACCCAAACATACGCCTCGCCACCTTCATCTTGAATCAAATATTTCTTACATGTATATTTATTGACCTTTTCATGTCCTAAAAACTTTGCATTTCTCTCATCTTCAACAGTCCAATCAGCTCCGCCAACAGCACCTTGCATATCCTCTTGCGACATCTCCATATAGGTATTTTGATCAGGTTGCAACATCCAACTTTTGTGCTCACTTGGTCGAATAATAGTAATCGTACGCATCCCTCCAGAGTTCATCTCTTGACGCATATTGCCACCTTTAAAATAGAGCCTTCCTTTGGAGTGTATGCCCTCACTCTTGTCTTGCATAATAAAATCAGCACTGTACTCGCTCGCACACAAAGAGACTCCAGCCATCAAAATAAATAGGCTTAACCATTTTTTCATAAACAACCTCCTGTAAAACAATTCAACTATTTTAGCACTATTTAAAACAAAATATCCCTAAAAATAGGCTAAATCTTTTGTTAAATATTGTTGTGTTAGTATGCGTAAATTTTTACAAAAGGAAATATGTATGCAAAAATGTGTTCAATTTATAGGTGTGGCGATTTTAGCCCTCTTCTTGGCAGGCTGTTTTGGCGGTAACGAAAAAGAAAATGCAGTAAAAAGTTTCTTCGAGGCTCTTGGAAAAGGCGACCTTAAAGCCATACAATCACTCTCAACTCAATCAACTGCGATGATAATGCCAATGGCAGCAGCGATGAAATGCCCTGAAACTTCAAAAACAATGACAAATAGCAACTCAAAAGATGAATACCTTAGCAAGTGCTACAAAGAGGCATACGGAGATATGAAAATAAAAATTATCGAAACCAAAGATATCTCTGCGGATAAAGCAGTTGTGCGAATCGAAGAGACCTTTAAGGGTGGAAATATGGCAAAAGAAGATATCGAAGTCGAAAAATTTGGCGATAAATGGTTGGTTAATATCCACAAATAATGACCTTTTTAACCAAAATTATCTTGACTCTTTTGGGACTTTGCCTTTTTGTGGGCGGGTTTTTTTGGGTCAAAAACTATCTTTATGCTTCAACACTAACATTTGCACCAACTCCTACATGTAAGCTTCAAACATCTGACATTATCTTTCGCAAAGAGAACAACCATCTAAGCGAGCTTTTTTCGCAAATGGACAACTCTTTTTACTCGCATATTGGCGTGATTTTGGAAGAGAACAACCAAACAAATGTCCTACATGTAGAGCTAAGTAACGACAACAAAGATGTAAAAAAAGAGTCTTTGACCTCATTTTTACGCTATGCAACACACTATGAAATCAAACGATACAACGCACCGCTCGATAGTAGTATTTTTTACAAAAATGGCTCTTTTATCTTGCAACGGCAACCTGTTTTTGATTTGGCATTTGATGCAAATACATCGGATAAACTCTACTGCACAGAGCTTGTAGAAGTGCTTTATCGCCAAAGTTTTGGCATAGATTTGAGCACACATAACTCACGATATGGTCATATAAATTATATTTCGATTGCAAGTATTTTTAACAATACTCATCTAATTAGTTTGGAAAAGTACTAAGCGTATATTTGCCCTTAGCAAAGCTTACATGTAAAGGCATATCAAAAACAAAACTCAAATGCTCATCGCACAAAAGCTCCTCTTTTTGACCCTCTTTGTAGATGGCACCATCTTTTAACAAAACAACTTTGCAAATCTCCTCAAAAACCTCTTCCAAATGGTGCGTAATCAAGATAATCGTAGTTTGCGTGGCAAGTTTTCGCATAAGCTGTACAAAGTTGATTTGTGCTTTTATATCTAGCCCAACGGTAGGCTCATCGAGTATCATCGCTTTTGGGTTGTGAACCAAAGCACGAGCTATGATACACTTTCTTATCTCGCCCGTGGACATCTGCGATATGCGTTTATGACGCAAATGCTCTATCTCTAAAAAACTCAAAACTTCATTGACTTTGCTTACATGTAAAGGCGAAAAATCTTGATGCTCATAGATATGAAAACTACTGTAAAAACCTGAAAGCACGACTTCAAAAGCGTTTAAAAATCCAGCACGCTGGATAAATTCGTAATGCAAATCATTTGTTATGATGCCCAGATGTTTTTTCAACTCCCAAATATCCCAGCAAGTTTTTCCAAAGACCTCT
Source organism: Sulfurospirillaceae bacterium (assembly GCA_028692875.1). Lineage (GTDB taxonomy): Bacteria > Campylobacterota > Campylobacteria > Campylobacterales > Sulfurospirillaceae > JAQUWL01. Next base: position 29,766 of record JAQUWL010000010.1, on the reverse strand, counting down.
TTTCGCATTTTTTCACTAAAACGTGGATACAAATCGTTGGAAAAAAGTTTGATAAGTGTTGATTTGCCAGAGCCGTTTGAGCCTAAGATAACGGTGTTTTGCCCTTCTTGAATAACAAGATTTATATCATTTAAAACATTTTTTTCATCATACGCCACGTTGATATTTTTAAAATTAACAATCTCCACAAAAACACCTCTTTAAAATCTCATTTTTACCATATTAGCACAAATATTTCAAAATTTACATCTATAATATATCAACATATCTTGATATAAAGATAACTTTATGCTACCATTCTTCAATCGTTACATGTAGAGGATAAAAATGAAAAAAGTGTTGATTTTATGCACGGGAAATAGTTGCAGAAGTATCATCGCCGAAGCCCTTATAAACTCAAATCTAGAGGGCATTGAAGCCTATAGTGCAGGAGTAAAAGCTAGTGGCAAAGTCAATGCTTATGCTAAAAAAGTTTTAGAAGATGCAGGAATTTGGAGGGATATTTACCACTCCAAAACACTCGATGAGGTCATAAATATCGACTTCGACCTCATCGTAACCGTATGTGACCATGCCAACGAAACCTGTCCTATGTTCCCCAAACCTATACCTAAAATACATATAGGTTTTTCTGACCCTGATGGAAAAGATTTTGGAGCGTTTATCTTAACTTACGAGGCGATAAAAGCGGAACTTTTACCTATCGTTGAGAGTAAACTGGCTTAATGGAACAGTGGCTTACGGAGCTTATGGGTTTATATGGCGGATGGGCACTTTTTGCCTCTTTTGGTATTGGTGTGCTGACCTCTTTGGCTCCTTGCTCCATTCTCACCCTGCCCTTATTGGCAGGTAGTGCCTTGAGTTTATCTCAAGACTTAAGCGAAAAGGAAAAATACCACTTTATCTGGCGGTATTCTCTACTATTTGTTATCGGACTAGTGATAAGCTTTTCGATTTTGATGCTTTTGGTTTCTAAAATGGGAATGATGCTCAGTGTTGCTCCTTTTTGGGCGTATGCATTAGCCAGTGGTGCCACTTTTTTTGTTGTCGCTTATGCTCTGGGGTGGATTGAAGTGGTTAACAAAGATATTATCGCAAAACGGTTTATCAAATTCAAACTCTTTGGTGCTCTTGTTATTGGTTTAATATTTGGACTGGTAAGCACCCCTTGTGCTTCTGCTCCGCTCGTCGCCATTATCGCTATCGCTCAAAATAGTGGATGGATTTATGCTTATGTTTTGGTGCTTTTGTTTGCCATCGGACACGGGACACTACTTCTTATCGCAGGTACATCACTTGGATTGACCCAAAAAATAGCCTCAAGTAGCAAAATCAATAGCTTAAGTCGTTTTATAAATAGCTTTTTTATACTTGTACTTTTAGGCATTGGAGTCTATTTTGCCTATCAAGCCATACTTATTTTTTAGGAGAATTTATGTTTAAAATTTTAATGATATGTGTTATGTTTTTATTTACAATGGGATGCAGTGGAGAGTCGAAAAATGAGTCCATCACAAAAGGCATCGTCAAAACGGAACTCTTGCCCGCAACTGCGTACAAAGATATCGTGCCTAACATTGGCACAACGCCTATGCTTTTGGAATTTGGTGCAAGCTCTTGTGCTGCGTGTATTACGATGGGTAAAATCCTCGCTCAAATCAAAGCAGAGTATCCTAAAAGTGCTATCTATTTCATCGAAGTCTATGCGGATATGCCAGTTGCTCGAAATTATCAAATACAAATGATTCCGACGCAGATTTATTTGGACGCTAAGGGAAATGAGATTGAAAGACATATGGGCGAGATTGGTTATGCACAATTGGTAGCCAATCTTAAAAGTAAAAATATTATCAAGGAGTAACAAATGAAAATCGAAATATTAGGAACTGGCTGTGCAAAATGCAAAACACTCTTCAATGCTACGAAAGAAGCAGTTGCTAAAAGTGGAAAATTTGCCCAGATAGATAAAGTTGAAGATGTTGTTAAAATAATGAACTATGGAGTTATGAGCACTCCTGCAATCGTCGTAGATGGTGTCGTCAAATCAAGCGGCAAGGTTTTAAGCGTTGAAGAAATCATCGCAATACTTGAATAGGATACAAGATGTTTACATGGTGGGAAAAACTCGTCGATAGCCTAGTGTATGGCATGTGGAGTCTTGACAAAGCTTCATCTGTTGGCTCGGCATTGCATTTTTTTATCTACGATACGCTGAAGATTTATATGCTTTTGGTGATTATCATCTTTGCGATATCGCTACTTCGCACCTACTTTAACACCGAAAAAGTCAGGGTTTATTTGCAAGGCAAAAGTGAATTTACGGGCAATATCTTGGCTGCTCTCTTTGGTATTATTACCCCTTTTTGTTCATGCTCTGCTATCCCTTTGTTTTTAGGATTTATGCAAGCACGCATACCACTTGGTATCACTTTTAGCTTTTTGATATCAAGCCCCATGAACAATGAAATCGCCATAGCACTGTTGTTTGGGCTGTTTGGCTGGAAAGTGACCGCTCTTTACATCGGATTTGGTCTAATAGTCGCTATCGTAGGTGGATTTGTGGTGGGAAAACTTGGCATGGAAAAGTATGTGCTTATCCCAGTGACCGCCATGAGTGGGGATTTGGAAGATGTGAAGATTAGGCTTAGTATGAAAAAAAGGGTTAAAGAGTCGTGGCATTATACATACGATATTTTACGCAAAATCTATCTTTATGTGCTCATAGGTGTTGGCATTGGAGCCTTTATCCACGGATATATTCCGACTGATTTTATCGTCAAATATGCAGGGAGCAATACATGGTATAGCGTGCCTTTGGCAGTAATGCTGGGTGTTCCTATGTACTCCAACGCTGCTGGGGTTATGCCTTTGATAGAGGTGTTGACCTCAAAAGGAATATTGCTTGGAACCGCACTTAGTTTTATGATGGCGATAACCGCTTTGAGTTTGCCAGAGGCGATGATACTTAAACGTATCTTACATGTAAGGCTGATTGCGACCTTTTTTGGCATTGTCGCAATAGGGATTATGGGTGTCGGTTACTTATTTAATGCGATTTTATAAAGGAAAAAAATGAAAAAAACACTATTTTTACTATTTGTTATGGTTGCTTTTGTACAGGCTTCCGAGCTAAAAAAAGTAAGTTTTGAAGAGTACCTTACAAAATTTGACTATAAAGAACGAAGCGATATGAAAATCAAAACGCCAGAAATGCTTGTTCTTATTGAAGAGGGAAAGGCTATCTTGCTCGATATCCGCTTTCGTGAAGAGTTTGAAGTTTGGCATATGAATTTTGCTAAAAATATACCGCTCAATGAACTTCCAAACCGACTCAATGAACTTCCCAAAGATAAACTTATCATCACGGCATGTCCACACTACGACCGCTCAAGTATGGTGAGAATTTATCTTAAGCTCAATGGATACGACACAAGATATCTAAGCGATGGACTTTTGAAAACCGCTGATTTTTTGCGAGGGGACAATGCCAAAGAGTTTTTAGACGAATACAAAGCGATTAAAAAGGCAAAATAGATGGATATCTTTTAAAAAACAGTTGGTGCACTCAACGATGAAACAAGAGTGCAAATCCTTCATTTTGTCCACCAAAACGGCGAAGTCTGCGTTTGCGAGATAGAAAGTGCTTTTGAGATGATCCAATCACGCATCTCACGCCACCTCAAAATCCTCAAAGATGCAGGTTTTTTACGGGTTGAGCGACGGGGGAAATGGGCGTATTATAGTATTCGCTCTCCGCTAGATAGTTTCCGATTGGCTTGCCTTGAAGAAATTCGCCATCTTGGTATCGCCCTACCCTCAAAAACTCCTACATGTAAGGCTACTTTATGATTTTAGCGACACTTATTTTTGCGGTAACTCTTATCTTTGTTATCTGGCAACCTCGAGGACTTCAGTTTGGAACAAGTGCCATCATTGGAGCTATTTTTGCTCTTATTTTCGGGGTTGTCAGCTTTGAAGATGTGCTTAGCGTTACTGCAATAGTTTGGGACGCAACACTGGCGTTTATCGGCATCATCTTGTTCTCTTTAGTGCTTGATGAGATAGGATTTTTTGAGTGGTGTGCCTTGCATATGGCAAAACTTTCAAATGGCAATGGGCACTTAATGTTTGTCTACAGCCTCCTTCTAGGCTCGCTCATCTCCGCACTTTTTGCCAATGACGGAGCAGTGCTTATCTTAACCCCAATCTTGTTAGCAAAGATGCGTATCTTAAAACTTGAGCCAAAAACCATCGTTGCGTTTTTACTTGCAGGTGGTTTTATCTCTGATAGTGCGTCGCTTCCGTTTGTCTTTTCAAACCTAACAAATATCGTTACCGCCAACTACTTTAACATCGGCTTTGCAGAGTACTTGAGCGTGATGTTTACGCCTTATGTCGTTAGCACACTTATCTCGACCCTTGTTTTATGGCTTGTGTTGCGCAAAGATATACCTTTACATGTAGAGACGGCTCTTCTTAAAAATCCCGATGATGTTCTTAAAAGCAAACCGCTTTTTAAACTTAGCTGGGTTTTTATAGCTGTTTTGTTGGCAAGTTACTTTTTGGGTGATGCTTACCATATACCCATCTCGTTTATCGCTCTTGGCGGGGCTTTGATATTTTTAGCTCTTGCGACCTATTTTAAAGCTTGCAAACCGTGGATGACCATCAAAACGGCACCTTGGCAAGTCGTGTGGTTTAGCATCGGGCTTTATATCGTGGTCTATGGGCTTAAAAATGCTGGATTGACTGATTATCTTACGGTTATTCTTCAAGATTTAAACGCAAAAGGCGACACTATAGCCATCGTGGGAACTGGTTTTATCGCTGCGTTTTTGAGTGCTGTGATGAACAATATGCCAACAGTTATGATAATGGATATCGCTTTGCGTGACATTCCAAACACCGCCCTTGCTTATGCCAACATCATCGGCTGTAACTTAGGGCCAAAGATGACCCCTTTTGGCTCACTTGCTACGCTTTTATGGCTACATGTAATGGCGAAAAAAGGTGTAAAAATCAGCTTTTGGGAATACTCAAAGTTTGGGTTGATAGTTACTCCACCAATACTCTTGGTTGTGCTTTTGAGTCTGTAAAATAGTATGGTATAATAGCCATACTATTTACCATACTAAGGATACAAGTTAAAATGAAAGTCCAAAAATTGACACTAAGTCTTCCAGAAAAAATCACTCAAGAGCTTGACCTCTTTGTGCAAGAACTTGGGGAGAAAAAATCACGAATCGTAGCCAATGCTCTTGAGAACTACTTTGATATGCTTGATTTGAGTATCGCCAAAAAACGCTCCACGGCAGTCAAATCAAAAAAAGAAGACGCCCTAAGTTTGGAGCAAATGCGTAACGAGATAAATGCATGAAATGGAAACTCAAATTTGCTCAAAGCGTAAAACAAGACCTAAAAAAAATAAATCCTGTCGATACGGAAATGATATTTAAAAGCTTGGAGCAATTTGAACAAAATTTTGACGAAGCATACGAAAAAGAACTTATCTCTTCTTCAAAAATAAAAAAACTAAAAGGCGAGTGGGAAGGCTTTTTTCGTCTCCGTCTTAGAAGCTACCGCGTTATATATGAAAAAATAGGCGATGAGGTTATCATCTTAGTCGTTAGAGTGGCGCACAGACAAGGCGTTTACAAATAAACATCGCTTTCCTAGCCTATCTGTTTTTTGCCGCAAAATGAGCAATACTCAAGTTTTGCGATGGTATATTCGCCACAAAAGCTACATTTTGCTTGAAGAGCATTTGCACAATTTGGGCAGAACTTCATCTTAACATAATCCACTTTTACGCCACAAATATCGCATTTGTTTAGCTTGTAACTCTCTATAAAAGTGATGGCAGTGCGTTTTTTGTTCTTGTTGGCACTTTGTAGTTTTATGATAACAAAACTAAATAGCAAAATGCCTAACGCCAGTAAAATATAATACGCAACAAACGGAATCTGAATGCTGTAAAAAAACATCAGCACTTTTTGGATAAAAACATGCGGTATAAAGTTGTAGATGATTCTGATGGTATTTACAAGCAAAAACGCCATCGAGATAACAAAAATATTTTTGAAAATGATGTATTTTGTGTAGTTTCGTTTAACATTTTGCACGCCCATCTGCCAATAAAACAGTCCAACTATCGGCAATAAAAACAGTACGATGATGGCTGATTTTTTCAAAAAGTAGTGGCTTTTGGAACGCTCATAATCACTTAAAATCTTATCTTTATTTGACGATGCAAACTCAAAAAGTCCCACAACAAGAGCGTTGGTGCTAAATTCTGTTTTTAGATTTTCGATACTTTTTTTCGTGATTGCTATCTTTTGTTGCAAATCATCATATTTTATTTTGGCGTTTTTAGACTCCAAATCCATCTCCAAAATAGAATTTTCAGTTTTTTGATGTGCTATCTTCTCAAACAAAGTCGTGTTGTAGTTGTTCTGAATGTACTGCAAGTCTTTATTGTAGCTGTTTAGACTCTTTTGTAACGCCTCAACACTACTTCTCACACCATTTAGCTCTTTTGTGTTAGCGATAACCTCGATACGCTCTTGAAGCTGTGCACATCTTGCATCTAGCTCTTTTTGTGCGATGGCTCGAAGAGTGTTTTGGCTACCAGCGGTCTTGCCATCGGTATAAATATAGTCATTTTTGTAAGGAGTCGGCTTAACATTTCGATACTCGTACCAATTATAATCTTTAATCAAAACTGGGTTTTTGACTATATTTCTGCACTGATAGGTTACCTTCGTATCGGGGTTGTTGAGTGTGGCAGTTTGAAACGTGATGCCCATCTCGATAGCACTATAAACAAACAAATCCAAAATAATGATAAACAGAACAGACCAATTTGTAAGCTTTTCGATGTTTTTACTATCTTGCTGATAGCTAAATTTGAGTTTGTAAAAATATTTGAGTTTGTCTAGGAGTTTAAACATCGTTTTTCCTTTGGCTTGAGGTTTTTTAATTATAGGGAAATATTGCGTTAAAGAAGATTAGACGTATTTTTATTTAAGTGTTAAAAAGCAGTTCTTTGCTAAGATCGAACATCTACAAATAATCTTCTAAAGGTGTTGCATCGTGACAATCCCATCTAGCCTAGAACTCAACCAGCCCAAACCTTTTTTAAAATGGGTCGGCGGAAAACGTGCTTTAGTTGATGAGATTATAAAGCGTATGCCTAACAAATTTAACACCTATTTTGAGCCTTTTGTTGGTGGTGGGGCTTTGTTTTTTGAACTCAAAAAACGAGGAATGCTAGAGGGCAAAAAGTCTTACCTTTTCGATGCCAATTTTGAGCTCATCAACGCTTACAACACAGTTAAAAACAACCCTTGCGAACTCATCGAAATTTTAAAAGAGTTTCAAAACAAACACTCACATGATTTTTACTATGAAGTACGTACTATGGACAGAGAGGGTTCTTTTACCGCCCTACCCGATGCTGTGCGTTCGGCAAGATTTATCTATCTTAACAAAACATGCTTTAACGGACTTTACAGAGTCAATAGTAAAGGTTTTTACAATGTCCCAATGGGCAGATACAAAAACCCTGCTATCTGCGATACAAGCTCCATTCTCTCCGCAAGCCGTGCTTTACAAGAGGCAGAAGTCTTACATGTAGATTTTGCAAAAGTGCTAGATTTTGCAAAAAAGGGGGACTTTGTGTACTTTGATCCGCCTTATTATCCACTAACCACAACGTCAAGCTTTACCTCTTACAATCAAGATATTTTTTTAGAAGATGAGCAAAAAAGACTTTTCAACACCTTTGAAAAACTAGCCAAAAAAGGCTCACATGTAATGCTTTCAAATTCAGATACGGAGTTTATTAAAGAGCTTTACAAAGACCACGAAATAGACTTTGTGGAGATGAATCGGTTTATAAATAGTAAAAGTGGTGGTCGTGGGAAGATAAAAGAAATTTTAGTGAGGAGCGATGCATGGTAAAAAATGGAATTGGTGGTGCAAACACTCAAACAGGAGCTATTTTTGAGAATGAAGTAGATATTATTGAATTTTTGGCAACTTCTGTTGAAGGCTATTCTGTTGTTAAGCATCAAGGCTATATTGATATTTTATTTAATAATGAATGTGTCGCAAAATCTTTTAGAAAACATCAGCTTTATAAATATTTAGATTTTTGCAAAGTGGATTGGAAAAAAATATTGTCCAAGAAGCTTTTGCCGGATGAAGCTATCTATGTGATAAAAGAAAATACAGTTTTTATTATAGAAATGAAATCTCAAGTTGTTGCTGGATCTGTAGATGAAAAATTACAAACTTGCGGTTTTAAGTTAATTCAATATAAAAAACTTTTTGCCCCTTTGAATTACGAGGTTGAATATTTGTATATTTTAAATGATTGGTTTAAAAAACCTGAATATCAAGATGTTTTAGATTACATTATTTATACTGGATGCAAATACTATTTTAATTACTTGCCTCTACACAAAATTGGGCTACCAATAAAGGTAAGTTAATTAACTTACCTTTAAGATTTAAAAGGCTAACATTTTGCTAGAACTTCAGATAAAAGAGATTTTGAAACAACGAGGGCTAAAGCCTGTTGATGTTTACAAAGCTTTAAATATTGACAAAGTTGTCTTTTATCAGTCGATTCGTACAAGCAACTTAAACAACAAAACCTTACACAAGATTTTGCGGTATTTGGGGCTTGAAATGGAGGTCAAACTGCATGAAAAATGAAACTTTTAAAAGATTGTATATTGCTTGTCCTGATGAAGTCAGTCGTACCATCATGACAAGCATGATGATGTGCGGTTCTCGAAATTGGGATTTTTATTTTGAAAAAAAGCCTAGAAATTCTGAAAGTGAAACAGTTGAAAATATCACATTGATTGAATTTGACTCTTTCGATGAATTTGAAACCTACAAACGAAACAACTCTTTTTTAGATTTTTCGCTTGAACACGAGAAACCAATGGTTTTAGTTCATGGCTAAAATAAAACTCTTAAACCCTGAAAATTTTGAGCAAGAATGCACCACCGTTTGGAGTTTTGCACGACGTGGGAACTGGGCAACGCACAACTCAAAGTATCGCGGTAACTGGTCGCCTGATGTGGTGAGAAACCTCATACTTCGTTACTCCAATGAGGGCGATTATCTGCTTGATCCTATGATAGGCGGTGGAACGACAGCGGTTGAATGTAAACTTTTAAATCGCAATCTTTTAGCCCTCGACATCAACCCCAATGCGATAGAACTTACATGTAAAGCCTTGGAGTTTGAAAGTCCACATTCTCCAAAAATAAAAACAATGCTCAACGATGCAAGAGAGCTTTCCATGCTCAAAGATGAAAGCATCGACTTTGTGCTCAATCATCCGCCTTATGCTGACATCATCAACTATTCTGAAAAACAGATCGCTGAGGATTTGTCCAACATACACGATTTGGAAAAATTTTGTGACGAAATGGAAAAAGTCGCTCGTGAGTTGTACAGGGTTTTAAAACACGGAAAGTTTTGTGCGATCCTCATCGGCGACACAAGGCGCAAAAAGATGTATCAACCTCTAGCATTTATGGTGATGCAACGGTTCTTACATGTAGGCTTTACTCTCAAAGAAGACATTATCAAACACCAACATAACTGCAAAGCCACAGGCTTTTGGGTCAAAAAATCCAAAGAAGCAAACTTTTTGCTCATTATGCATGAGCATCTTTTTGTATTTCAAAAACAATAAGGAATCTTTACATGTAAAATAATTTAGAGAGATTTGGTTATAATCAAATCCGAATCTTTAAAGCAGGAGACACAATGCAAACGCTAAATCTTAAAATCGACGATACGTTTTTCCCTCACTTTAAAGCCATGCTCGACAGCTTCATCAAAGATAAAAAAGTCGAAATCATTGACAATCCACAGCCGTATAGTTTCATCGTAAGCAGTGTTGAAGAAGTTCAAAAAAGAGTTTTCAAAGCAGAAAATGAGCCTAGTTTATCACAAGAAGAATATCAAGCGCAGATGGATACTTTTTTTAAAGATGAGCTTGGCATCAAACGATGATTATTGAAAAAAAACCGACATACCTTAAAAATTTATTCTCCATCTTAAAATACATCGCAAGTGACAAACCCTCTGCTTCATCACGATTTGAAAAAGAACTGGAACAAAAGCTAGAGGATTTGCGGTTATTTCCACTGCAATACAAAGCTTCTTTTTATTTCAAAAACGATGCCTATCGCGATATGATTTTTGATGGATACACTGTCATTTATAAAGTCCAAACAGACAAAATTCTCATTCTTGATATTTTCAAGTGGCAAAACCGCTCCTTTTAATACAATCAATCCAAAAACTATAAGGACACTCTATGAACGGCAACACTAGAGCCAATATCTCAATCGGAGCCAAAGTCAAAATCGTCTTAAAAGCCGACCAACGCAGTGGCAAATTAACCGAGGGCATCGTCAAAGACATCTTAACCAACTCTCCTACGCATCCACATGGCATAAAAGTGCGACTGACAACAGGCGAAGTTGGGCGTGTGAAAGAGGCTTGAGCCTACATGTAAAGTAGTTACTTTAAAAAAACTTAATTTACAGTAAAATAGTGTATAATTCTATTTTGTCACTGTAAATTAAGTTTTATGAAAGGTTTTGAATGTTTCATTTCAAAGAGTACTCCAATTCACAACGAAAACAAGCTATTGACGCTGAACACTTATACGAGATTTATCTACAAAAATTGCAAAATTATGACAAAAACTATAAATTCACTATGTTTTTTAGACAAACAGACAATAAAGAATACCTCGTAAAAGAGAAATCATCCAGCAAAAAAAGCTCATATCTAGGAGAGAGAAGCCCTGAGAGTGAAGCTATATTGCAAGCTTTCAAAGAAGAAAAAGCAAATTCTCAAATCGCAATAAATGCTCTTAAAGACAAATTGACCATAGCCTCAAAAATAAACAAATTTGAAAAAATTACACGAGTTCCAAATGCGTTGATTGACATTTTCCGAAAAATAAACCACTTAGGACTTGATGAGAAACTCATAGCCATCGGGACAAATGCCCTATATGCTTATGAGTCAAAATGTGGAGTTTTTATAGAGCAAGAACATCTATCAACCGTAGATATTGATATCTTAAACAAAAACGACAAAAAACTATCTTTTATTTTCAATGAAATAATGCCCGACGGAACACTAACAAAACTTCTTGGCTTGATTGACAAAACTTTTGAGCCACAAGAAAAAATTCCCTATCGCTTTGTCAATAAAAACGGTGTTATCGTTGAGCTTCTTACGCCCTCACATAGCCCGCTTAAAAACAGTCATATAAAAAACAACGCTTTTGTAGATATCATCCCGCTTGAGATGGAAGGAATGCAATGGCTCGAAAATGCACGTCTTTTTTCAAGCCTTGTTGTCGGAGAAGATGGCAGGTGTGCGATTATGACGACTATCCATCCGCTCGAATTTGCGATTTACAAAAACTGGCTCTCCTCAAGAAAAGATAGGGATGTACGAAAAAAACTTAGAGACAAAACACAAGCCCAACTCATAACCTCCCTTATACTCTCATATATGCCTCAAATAAACATAGAAAATGAACTTTTGCAGATAAAAACTTTCAAAACAGAGCTTATTGAAGATTTTAAACAAAATATTTTAAAGAGATAAAAGAGGCTTGAGCCTACATGTAACTTCATTTACCAAAACGTGCTAAAATGTGACAAAGGAGTGACAAATGAAAAAGTTAAACCCTAAAGACATAACGCCTGAGTCTCTATTTGAAGCACGTAGGCACTTTATAAAACTCGGTGCTGGAGCATTGGTAAGTAGCACGGCGGTTTCTCAACTTTTAGCAAAAATGCCAGAAAAAACCCTTACTTACAAGCCTGATGCAAACCCTCTAAAACTAACGCTCAACACGGAAGAGCAGGCGATAAATTATGTCAATTTTTATGAGTTTTCGACAGACAAAGAAAAACCAGTCAAACTCTCCAAAGATATGAAAACATCGCCTTGGAGTGTTGGATTTTTTGGCGAGATAGCAAAAGAGCAGATGATAGATGTTGAAGACATCATCGCCAAATTTCCCCTTGAAGAGCGGATATATCGCTTTCGTTGTGTTGAAGGCTGGTCGATGGTCGTACCTTGGATAGGCTTTCCGCTTTATAAACTTTTAGACTATCTTCAACCAAACGCCAATGCAAAATATGTCAAATTTACCACTCGTCACGACCCGAGCATATTCCCTGACCAAAACAGAGGCATCTTCTCGGCTATCAAATACCCTTACGTCGAGGGTTTGCGTATGGATGAGGCACGCCATCCTCTAACTTTTATCGCTGTTGGAATGTATGGAAAACGACTTTTGCCACAAAATGGTGCACCCATAAGGCTTGTCGTGCCTTGGAAATACGGCTTCAAATCCATCAAATCGCTTGACCTCATCGAATGCGTTACTCAAGAGCCACTCAACACATGGCAAGCCGAAAATCCCAAAGAATACGGCTTTTACGCAAATGTAAATCCAGAAGTTGACCACCCTAGATGGACACAAGCCAAAGAGCGAGTTTTGGGAAAACTTGGCAAACAAGCCACCCTGCCCTTCAATGGCTACGCAAAAGAGGTCGCACACCTTTACAAAGATATAGACTTGAGGAAGTTTTTTTGAAAACGCTTTTGTTTTTTTTGGCACTCATTCCGCTGGGATTTGCATACGTCAAGCTTGAAAGTGCCATCGACCCTATAAAAATGCTCTATACATTTACGGGTGTTGGTGGCATCTGCCTTTTGCTTCTCTCGCTCTTGCCCTCTACATGTAGAAGGCTTTGCGGACTCAACCTTCTGCGGTATCGCAAAACTATCGGACTTTTGAGTTTTATTTATCTACTCTTACATGTAAGCGTTTTTGTCGCACTTGACAGCGAGTTTGATATCGCAAATATCGTTCAAAACAGTCTGAAAAAACCGTTTATCTATGTTGGATTTATTGCTTTTAGCATCGTCTTTTTTATGGCCTTAACCTCAGCAACCAAAAAACTTTTTGCCCGTTTTGCCACATACCACAAAGCGGTATATCTTGCCTTAGCTCTGGCACTTTTGCATAGTTTTTGGGCACAAAAAGTGGCAGGAGTATTTGAGCATAGTGTGATTTTAGTGGGTATATTTTTGCTTGGCGAGAGAGTTTGGGCGTGGAGAAAACGCTCTTTGTAGAGCTACTTTAAGCTAATCTCATCTCTATCTTTAGCATCGCTTTCAAACCACTCTTCGCCTAAAAAGTCGCTCTCCACAATCTGACTCAAATCCCGCTTCATATATCGACCCTCAGCTGTGACCGCCACTTCGCCATTTGGAAGTATAAGCTCGCCAGTGCCTTCATAGAGTCGCCCTTTGTCGTTTGTAACTCGACCGATAACTTTTAACTCACAATTCAGCGGAACAGGTTTTTTATATTTAAGATTTAGCTCGACCGTTACACCAAAAGTGTTTTGTCCGTAGTGTGCCATGATAGCCCGACCGATAGTCTCATCCAAAATAGTCGCCGAAATGCCTCCATGTAGGATATTTGGATAACTTTGAAGAAAGTCATGAGGCGTAAAAATAGCGATAACCTCTTTGTTTTTGGTTTCGTAAAACTTAGTTTTGAGTCCAAAAGGGTTGTCTATGCCACACACAAGACAGTTTTTTGAGATGTGTTGTTTGCCTGATATTTTAAATGTCACATGTAAGCCTTTTGTGCTTCGTTGCTTTGTATCTCCTCTTCAACTCTTTTATATAACTTCTCATCCACAATCTTATAGCTTTTAAGAAGTGCATCTCTTAAGGATTCGTCGATTGCCTTTTGGTCGTATTTGTCTTCTGGAATCTTTTTATTTGCAAGTTTGCAGTTGTTGTTAAAGTCATGCAAATATGTCACGTCCACCATATAATCCAGCCGATGAGTAAGCTCATTTTTTAGCTTTCTTGTCTCATTCATAATGGTAAACTCTTGTTCATTTACTAGCTTCAATGCTCTCAACTCTTCAAGCAATTTAAACTGTGTCATACTGCGTGAAGAGCTGGGAATAAGCACTTCTGAGATAAACTCGTAGTATGCCTCAACCACCAATACCATTACGTAAATATTGTATCCGAGTTCATTTTTTTCATTTTCAATAAAATTTTTAAAATAGCTCAGTTTTTCCAGTTCAACACTCATTTTTTACCTCTTTTTTCTTTCTGCACATTTTTCATAAATTTCTCTTTTTGGTCTTTGCGCTCTTGATACTCTTTGCGTTTTTGAACACTTTTAAGATTTGCTGGTTTTTTTGCTTTTTTCTCTTTGCTACGCTCTATTTTTGCTTTTATAGTATGTTTTTTTGCCTCTTTTTGTATCCACTCTTTTGTCTCAAAACCCTCATAAAACTCCACTTTTAACGCATACCCTAGTATCTTCTCGATATCTTTTAAAACACTTTTTTCTTCTTTGCACACAAGCGAGATGGCTGTGCCTGTATTGCCAGCTCTGCCGGTTCTTCCAACACGATGCACATAATCCTCGGCATCTCCCGGTAGTTCGTAGTTGATAACATGTGGCAACTCTTCGATATCCAATCCTCTTGAAGCGATATCAGTAGCCACAAGCACACGAATAGAGCCATCTTTAAAGTGTTTCAATGCCTTTGTGCGTTGCGAATGAGCCTTGTCGCCATGCAAAACCAGCGTTTTCAGTCCGCTTTGCTCAAGATACTCCCCTACCTCATCGGCACTCTGTTTTGTTTTCGTAAATACTAACACCTGATGCCAATTTTGCGAACCTATCATAAAGGACAACAACTCGCACTTGCGATTTTTGTCTAAAACATAAATCATCTGCGTCACTTTTTGAGCAAAATCGCCTTGGTTGTTGATGTTTATCTTTTTCGGCTTGCTTAAGGATATCTCGCTAAGACGCTTCACTGACTTGGTAAGTCCCACGGAAAAAAGTAGTGTTTGGCGTTTCTTTGGCACAAGCGATAGAAGATTTTCCACCTCATCCCAAAATCCCATATCCAAAATCCTATCTGCCTCATCAAATACAACCATCTCAACTTTTGAAAGATTGACATTCTCTTGTTTGATATGCTCCAACAAACGCCCTGGAGTGGCTATCAAGATATCTACACCGCTCTCTAGTTTTTTGACTTGCGGAGTAAATTTTACACCGCCATAAACCGTACAAATCTTCAAAGAGATATCTTGTCCATAAGCTTCGATGCTTTTTCCCACTTGCGATGCCAGCTCTCTAGTTGGCACCAAAATCAATGCACGAATAGGTCGTTTAACGCCCTCTTTTATCTCTTTTTTACCGAGCAACTGCAAGATAGGTAGTGCATAAGCAGCGGTTTTACCCGTTCCTGTTTGTGCCGTTGCCATAACATCTTTACCCTCCAGAACTGCGGGTATCGCTTGGGTTTGCACAGATGTTGGTTCGGTGTAGCCTATCTTTTGGATAGTCTCAAGTAGCACTGGCGTTAAGCCTAGTTTTTTAAAAGACATTGTTTTCCTTGGGTGGTTGATTGTTTTTATTGTATCTAAAATAGCCGAAACATTTTGTTATGACGTCTTCTTGTGTAAATATATCTGTATTGATTTTCTGATACACTTTTGGCAAAGCTTACATGTAGAGCCATCAAGGAGAAGTTACACCGATGTTGCACAACCACACACACCATCATCAAGAAGTTAAAGGCAAACGACTTTTCATAACCATTGCGCTCAACAGCGTTATAACAGTGGCGCAAATTATCGGCGGTATAGTCTCTGGCTCTTTGGCACTTTTGAGTGATGCGTTGCATAATTTTTCCGATGTTATGGCTTTGCTTATCGCTTGGTGGGCAAATAAAATCTCCTCTCGCGCCAGCAGTGAGAGTAAAACCTTTGGCTACAAACGAGCTGAAATAGTAGCAGCACTGTTCAATGCTTCTGTACTCGCAGGTGTTGGCGTTTATCTCATCATTGAGAGTATCTCAAAGTTTTTTAACCCACAAACCATCAACTCCGACATCGTCATCGCTCTAGCACTTTTGGGTATCGTCTTTAACTTTATCAGCGTATTGCTTATCAAAGAAGATGCAAAAGACAACCTAAACATGAAAGCTGCGTATCTGCATCTTTTAAGCGACACTTTAACCTCGGTTGCGGTTCTGATCGGTGGTCTTGGAATGAAGTATTTTGGGGCATTTTGGATAGACCCTAGCATCTCTATCGCCATCGCTTTGTATCTTATAAAAACATCATTTTCACTTATCAAGGAGACAATGGCTATCTTGATGCAATTTACCCCAAAACACCTACATGTAAAGGATATACAAGCGTGTGTTTTGGATTTTTCAGAGGTTGAAAATCTCCACCATATCCACATCTGGCAACTCAACGACAAAGAGATTCACCTAGAGGCTCATATTGATTTTAAAGAGGATTTGCCACTTTCTAAAGTAACAAATACCATCGAGGCGATAAGGGAGGAGCTTGAAGAGCATTTTGGCATCTCGCATATTACGCTTCAAGCAGAGTTTGATAAAAATGACCAAAAAGAGTTGATTTACAATAAAGGCTGTTGTGATATTTAATCCGCTTTTTCAAAAATACTCAACAAGGACTCATAAGCACACTCCACTCTTTTATGGATATCCTTTCCCTCTTTATCCATAAAATCAACTTGAACTTTGTAAATCAACTCTTTATTGAGATGAAATCCAAAAACCAAATACCCTGCGTATTTTTTTGCTTCTTGCGTTTTTTTACCAGGGTCTAGTGGGTCATTTTCGTAGATGAGCACACTTAGCATAAGCTCACTTTTAGGATTTTCATCTCCAAAAAGTGTATAAATACCATCTTTTATCTCTTTTAAATCAATATAATCATAAAGCTTGCTGGGGCTGTATTGTGCTTTTTGGGTAGTCAGAGCAAGATGAATACTCTTTTTAAAAAGAGCTTTTTCCAAAGATTTCATAGCACTCTTGTCGTAAATTCTCTCAAAAACAACTACCTCTTTATGACATGGGATTCTAAAAGATCTGCATTTCTCTTTTGTAACTTCTTTGTATATAGCATGCCCCAAAAGAGCCACGATAGACAAAATCAAAATGCCATATGCTGTTTTTTTTACCATCAATCCTACCTAATAAACCCACAAAAGCAGTGCACCAAATAAAATACGATACACTCCAAATGCTACAAAAGTAAAGTTTTCCAAAAACTTCAAAAAAAGTTTGATAGTAAGATACGCCACCGCAAACGAAACGACAAAACCAACACCCAAAACAAGCCAATTTGAATCGCTAAATTCGCTATGGTGCTTCACGATGTCATAACCTGTTGTCGCACACATCACTGGAAATGCCAACAAAAATGAAAACTCTGCACTCGCTTTGCGTGTGAGTCCCACTAACATCGCACCGATGATAGACGCACCTGCCCTGCTTGTTCCAGGTATCAAAGCAAAAACTTGTGCTATACCTATCCAAAGTGCTTGTTTATAACTCACTTTTTCTACATCATCAACAAAGTGCTCTTTGGGCTTATAAAACTTTTCAACCGCTAAAAAGATGACACCCCCAATGATAAACATGAGTGCGACAATTTCAATGCTAAAGAGCGCTTTAATTTGCTTGGCAAATAAAAATCCCACCGCACCTAGTGGCACAAACGCTACGGCAAGTTTCATCCAAAGATTAATTTTTTTAGGAGAAAACTTCTCTTTGTAGTTTAAAACGACGGCTAAAATCGCCGCAAATTGGATGATAATCTCATAGGCTTTGACAAAATGATTTTGCTCTAACCCTAACCAATCGCCTACAATAATCATATGCCCCGTAGAAGAAATGGGCAAAAACTCCGTAAAACCTTCTACAATTCCCATTATGATGGACTGAAAAATATCCACAAAATATCCTACATGTAAAAATAATGCGAGATTGTAACATAAGACGTGTTAGGGCAAACGTAAGCGGATAAATTTGCTCCTAATTTGGTAAAAACTTTTTACCTATTTTTAATCTTTTCTCCTTTATAATGTTTGAAATGCTGTTGGTCTAAGGCTTAGACATACATGAAGTAGCACTCTTCTTTTCTACTTAACTTCTTTACATGTAAACCTCACACAGCACATATTTTTCACAAAGGAAAACAATGGGCGTAGAAGCACATAAAGATTTACTTTCAAGTATTGGTGTGGACGTAGAGCGTCACGCAAAGATGATGGGCATGGGCTTAGAAGCCTATAAGGCGCAGTTTTTAGGGCAACCAAATCGACCTCGTGCGATGGAATATTTTGACTGGTTTATGAGTGAGATTCAAGGGCAGAGAATCGCTGAAATCAATCAACTTCGTGCGGAGAAAAAACCCGCTGTTGGAACGTTTTGTATCTTTGTACCAGAAGAAATTGTCGTGGGTGCTGGTGGGGCGTGTTATGGCTTATGCGGTGGTTCAAACGCTACCATTGCGGACGCTGAGACCGAGCTTCCTCGTAACATCTGCCCACTTATCAAATCCGCACACGGTTTTAAACTTCAACGCACCTGTGCGTATACCCAATCTAGTGATTTTATCTACGGTGAGACGACCTGTGAAGCGAAGAAAAAAGCGTGGGAAATCCTTGCCAAACACCACCCCGTGCATGTGATGAACATTCCACATATGAAGCGTGAGAAAGACCTTAAAATGTGGCAAGAGGAGATAGAAGAGTTTAAAGAGCATATTGAAGGGGTGATTGAGAAACCTTTAAGCCTTGAGGCGATGAAAGAGGGTGTGCGCAAAGTCAATGCCAAACGCTCCGCCCTTCAAAGATTAGACAAACTTCGTAGCTCAAATCCCGATATTATGCCGATTAGCGGGAAAGATTGTTTGTGGATTACACAAGTGGGTTTTATGGACGACATCGAACGTTACACTGCAAAAATCAATGAACTCTGCGATGAGTTAGAAGAGCGTGTCAAAGAGGGTGTAAGTGTTTTCCCAAAAGATACGCCTCGTTTGATGGTTTTAGGTACGCCATTTGCGCCACCAAACTGGAAACTTCACACCGCAGTGGAAAATACAGGAGGCTGTGTCATCAATGAAGAGAGCTGTATCGGACATCGTTACTTTAAAGACAATGTGGACATTGAGGGTGTGCAAAATGATGACGAACTTTATGCTCGTTTGATGGAGCGTTACTCGAAGATTGATTGTGCGTGTTTTACACCTAACACAGGACGTATTGATAAAATCGTACAGATGTACAAAGAGCGTCAAGCCGATGGTGTCATCTACTACACGCTCTCTTTTTGCCACACGTATAATGTTGAATCCCACCTTGTTACCGAGGCGATGGCAAAAGAGGGAATTCCGTGTTTAGTCATCGAGTCTGACTACTCGCCAGAAGATGCAGGACAGATTAAAACCCGTGTGGAAGCCTTTTTAGAGAGCATTAGCTTTAAGAAAAAAGCGCAAGCGTTTGCGAATAAATAATGTTTTGGGGCGTGGATATAGGCTCGACCTATACAAAAATCATCGGTATCGGAAAAGAGCGGGAGATTGTGCATAGCGCAGTCATCCCGACCATCTTCAACCAAGACAAAATCGTGGGCGAATACTTAGAGGACAAAGAGGTCAAAATGCTCGTCGCCACGGGTTATGGGCGTTATATGTTAGAGGACTCTCATGGCGCACCCGTCATCTCAGAAATCAAAGCCCACGCTAAGGGTGCGTACTTTTTTGAACCCGATGTTGCCACCGTCATCGACCTTGGCGGACAAGATAGCAAGGTCATCAAAATGGGAGAGGATGGGAGTTTCACCGACTTTCGTATGAACGACAAATGCGCCGCAGGAACAGGAAAATTCTTAGAAATCGCCGCCAATCGTCTGGGACTAGAGATGGAAGCCTTCGCCAATGCAGGCTTTGCGCACGATAAGGAGCTGACAATATCGAGCATGTGCGCCGTCTTTGCGGAGTCTGAGGTTATCTCGCTTATTGCCAAAAAAGAGAGCCTAGCCAATATTTGCTACGGTGTCCACGAATCCATCGCCTCACGCTTAGCGTCCATGGCTCGAAAATTTGTCATCAAAGAGAGCGAAACTATCGTTTTCACAGGCGGAGGCGCACTCAATCCCTTTTTGCATCATATGCTAGAGCGCAAGTTAGAGCGAAGTATTGTCATCCCCAAACACCCCCAACTCATGGGCGCTGTGGGTGCGGCATTGGCGGGGTTTGAGGTGGTGAATTAGGGTTTTGTTTGGGGTGAAAATGTGCTACAATTAGGCAATTTAACACAGGTGTAAGTGAATGAAAAAGCGTGAAATTTCAAAAGAGAGCATCAAAAAAGTCGTTGCAATTTCCCAAAAAATAGAAGGCTACCAGCCCGCCCCAAAACCTCTACAAGAAAAAGCTAAAGCGCTTATGGCAAAGTATCATGTCAAAATATCGGCTTGATAAAAGCCCGATTTATCTTGAAGGAAGTGAAGTCCCTAAAAATAAATTGGGCATTAAGGAAGCAGAGCTTATCCACGAAATAGAAAACAATCTCTTGCTTCAAGCCTATGAACATTTCGCCTCTCAAATCACAGAAAAAACTCTCCTAAACGAAACCTATTTCATCAGTTTGCACAAAAAAACGTTTGAATCATTATATGACTTCGCAGGACTTTACCGCACGGTTAATATGAGCAAAGGCGACTCACAATTTTGCCTTGCCAAGTACCTTTCAAGTGAATCAAAAAGAATTTTTACCGAACTTGAAAACGATGCTTATCTTCTTACATGTAAAAATAAAAAAGATTTCATCAAGCGACTCACTTACTACAAAAGTGAACTTATCGCCTTACACCCTTTTTACGAACTCAACGGGCGAACATTACGCCTTTTTATCGATATGCTTTGCCTCTACAACGGCTACGATTTTATTGATTATTCCGAGGCTATCGAAAATAACGCTTACATCGAAGCTTCCATCCTTTGCGTGCAATACGCCGATAACTCAAAGATGGAAGAGATTATTGAGAATGGATTGAAAGAAAGATGAAATGAAACCCAAATGTAATTTTAAAAAATTTAGGAAACCAGATGAACTACACATTTAAACAAAAATTTTATGCAGTTGGGCAGGGATTATTTTATTCCAGTTCATTATCAAATGACACCAATACCGTCCATATAGTTTTTGATTGCGGTTCTGAGAAGATTGATTTTGTAGAACGAGAGGTCATAGCGTATAAAAAAGAAGTGGAAAAAATTGATTTACTCGTTCTTTCTCATTTGCATTATGACCATGTTTCAGGGCTGAAAGAACTTCTAAATGGGACACACGTAAAAACAATCGTTTTGCCTTATCTTAACAAATATGAAAGATTATTACTACAAATTGATCATGGGACTGCATCTCAGTGGTATAGCAATTTTTTAGATAACCCTTACAATTGGCTAAGTGAACAAAATATTGAAGATATAGTTGTGATTAATGGGAATGGTGGGAATAATGAAGAAATCCATTTTCAAGATTTTAGTCCCGATGTTTCATTTGAAATTCAAAATTTTCTTACAGCAACTGATGCAGTTCAAGAAGATAAAGATACCCCGTTTAATCAAAAGGTGTTATTTTATCAAGCTAAAGGTTATATCCGAATAGCAAACTTGTATTTCAAATTTTTCAACTATCAAATCAATGCAACACAACGAAAAAAGTTTGAAACTGCAATCAATAACCTTAGTATTAAAGATACACAATCCGCATTAAATATCTTGAAAGATCCAAAACAAAGAAAAAATTTAGAAAAAGCTTACGAACAAATAGAAAAATATGATCTAAACAAAACATCATTGGCAGTATATCAGGGATTAATTTTTCCAAAAGATAAATATAACATTGATTTTCAAGTTACTAGCAGTTGCAATAGTCATCCAATATTTCTAAATGAGTGTTGTTGGAATCATTGTGATTATTTTATCCACAAACATAGTTTAAATCATAACTGTATATATTACTTACGCTCTCATTGTGGGAATACTTGTCAAAATATGATAGGTACTTTACTGCTTGGCGATATCAAATTAGATTACAAACGAACAAGAAAAGATGAATTTTTTAACTGTTTTGCCACATTACTGAAAACTGTTCAAGTGGTTCAACTTTCGCATCATGGATCAAAGAATGGCTGGAATGATGAATTAATAAACGAAATTCCGTCATCTTCCTTATATATTGCTTCACATGCTGTGAAAAATAAATATGACCACCCGCATAAAGAGGTGCTAATACCTTTAGCTAGAAGTCAAAGATACTATATATCTGTAACAGAGTATGATGAATGGTATGTAGAACTCATTTATATTTAAGCTCTCCTTCTAAGCTTCTTTTTCAAAAGCATTCTTTATAATACGCTAAATCGTACTATTAAGGATACTATTATGATCGTATCAGCCAATGACATCAAAACCAAAGGGGTGAGCCTTCTGGATAAGCTCTTTGAGAGCGTGAGCGAAGTCATCATCAACGTTCGGGGCAAAAACAAGTACGTCGTCATCGACATTGAGCGCTATAAGCAGTTGCGTGAGCTGGAACTTGACCGACTTTATGAAGAGACGATGCAAGAAATTAAAGAGGGGCGTTTTAAAACGCAAAGCGTGGAAGAGCATCTAAACGAGCTACGCAATGCCTTATAACATTACCCGAACGGACGAATACTTTAAAAAATCGCTCAAATTTTTCAAAAAACACCCCGAAATGCACAGCAAATACGAAAAAACGCTGACACTTTTAAGTGCCAATCCACACCATCCCTCTTTGCGTTTGCATAAACTGCAAGGCAATCTTAAAGCATTTTATTCCGTCTCTTTGGACTTGCTGTACCGCATTATTTTAGATTTTATCATTGTTGAAAATGAAATTATTTTACTTGACATCGGTGCGCATGACGATGTCTACTAGAAACATTCACACCCTCATTCACACCGCACTGGTGGCTGAAGCAAAGCCGATTATTGGGCATTTTAAACTGACATGTAAAGAAAAAATTCCGTTCAATCTTTACGAGGGAAAAGACATAGCACTCATAGTCTCTGGCATGGGAAGCCAAAACACCAAAGAGGCGCTTTTGTATGCGCTTAGTCTGTATGAGCCATGCGTTGCCATCAACATTGGCATTGCAGGATGTGTCGATAGAAGCGTTGCAAAAGGCACACTTTTTTGCACCACGCACGAGGGTTTGGGTATGCCTTTTGCGAGCTGTTCTAGCCATAATGCGACTGTTCAAAAAGCGTTGCATGTAAGCACTACTTTGGTCGATATGGAAGCCGATACCTTTTTACAAACCATACCAAAGAGCATTCAGACATATGTTTTTAAAATCGTCTCCGACCATTTGGAAGATACAATTCCTAGCAAAACAGATGTCGGAAATTGGATAAACAAAAGTATCAAAGTGTGGGAAAAATATGCACGATTTTAAAAAAACCTGTGAAAATACCGCTTTTAAAAGCTTACATGTAAAGAGTCAAACTTTTTTAGAAAACAAAGCAAAGGAGTATCGCTTGAGTTTTTCGCAAACTCAGCAACTTATCGTCATCGCCGTCGATTTGCAGATGTGGGGCGAGGACATCGAAACATTTTGGGAGGATAAAAAGAGCAAAAAAGAGGCCTTGACTTCACTTCAAAAAACCTATGAAAAGTTAAAAAATACGCCAAAACATTACCCTAAAACACCGATAGATTTTAAAAAAGAAACCTTTAAGATTGAAGAAATCGAAAAAGAGAGTTTAGCTCTAGGCTCTTGTCCTGTGGCATCACCTAAAACACGCTGTTGCAACCTTATGACCTTGGATGCGGTAGAGAGCTGTGGGTTTGACTGCTCGTACTGCTCCATCCAAAGTTTTTACAAAAACAACACTATCTCCTTTGATAAAAACTTCGCCAAAAAACTTGAAAATCTTAAGCTTGACCCGCATAAAACTTACCACATCGGAACAGGGCAATCTTCAGACTCTTTAATGTGGGGGAATCATAGTGGCTTACTTGAAGCACTTTTAGCATTTGCGCAAAAAAATCCCAACGTCATTTTGGAGCTTAAGAGCAAGTCGAACAACATTGCTTATCTGTTTGAAAACGAGATTCCCAAAAATGTTCTGTGCACATGGTCACTCAACCCTCAAGTCATCATCGACCATGAAGAAAAACGCACTGCCTCACTGGAAGAGCGTATCCAAAGTGCTAGAACTTTGGCAGACAAAGGCGTACTTGTGGGCTTTCACTTTCATCCTATCGTGTTGTTTGAGAGGTGGCAAGAAGCGTACACCGCTATTGCTAAAGAGCTTCTTGAACGCTTTACATGTAAAGAAGTTGCACTCGTGTCAATGGGCACACTCACTTTTATCAAACCTGTATTGAAAAAGATACGACTACGTGCACAAAGCAGTAAGATTTTGCAAATGCTATTAGTGGATGCGAGTGGAAAATACTCCTATCCTCTAAGCCTCAAAGAGGAGATGTTTAGCACTCTTTATAACGCTTTTGTTCCGTGGCACAACGAGGTCTTTTTTTATATGTGCATGGAAGATGAGAGTCTGTGGCAAAAGGTTTTCGGAAAAGAATACGCCAATAATGAAGCCTTTGAAGAGGCGATGGTAAAGGCGTATATGCAAAAAATAAAAGGAATTTTATGAAAAAGATTTTAATGACTGGCGGAAGTAGTGGTATCGGCAAAGCGATAAAAGATATCCTTACATGTAAAGATTATCAGGTTTTCAATATCGGACGAAAAGAAGCGGACATAACGTGTGATTTGCGAGATACTGAAGCCCTTGAAACAAAAGTCAAAGAGTGGCTTAAAACCCACGAGGTCGATGTTCTCATAAACTGCGCTGGTATTGGGCTGTTTGACCCGCACGAAACACTCAGCATTGCCAAAATTAAAAACCTCATCGACATCAACCTAACTGCACCCATCGTTCTCTCAAGCCTCTGCTTGCGCTCACTCCAAAAAACGCAAGGGCACATCATAAACATTACCTCCATCGAAGCCACACGCCACGCCAAATACTCCGCCCTTTACACGGCAACCAAAAGCGGGTTGAGAGATTTTGGACATTGTTTATTTGAGGAGGTGCGAAAGAGTGGTGTAAAAGTAACGTCTATTAACCCAGATATGACCCAAACGCCGTTTTTTGACGAACTGCATTTTAAACCTAGCGATGATGAAGCGACCCATCTTTTGCCCCAAACTATCGCTAAGAGCGTGTGGGATGTCTTGCAAATTCAAGGGGTTGTGACTGACTTAACGATACGTCCACAAAAAGTGGGGATTGCTAAAAGATAACTATCTTCTCCAAAGCATTTCAGTCTTTGTCTTTTGAAGCATCTTTTCATAAGCAGGAATGATGATGCGAGATTTTGTGGGATTTATCAAACCCTCTTTTGTAAGTTTAAAATATCCATTTTCATTCATACACTGCTCTACATGTAAGTCTGTGCGTTTGCTTTGTGGCAGGATTTTAAAGCTAAGATTGTCCAAAATAAGGGCTTCTTCGTTTGGATTTATCCATAAGAGCAACACCATATGGTCTTGTTTTGTGTACTTCTCCTTAACGACACACAACGCCATCGACTCCAATGCAACTCCTAAATCTTTCAGTGTGTAGTATTTTGTGATGACATAATCCTCACAATCCCCACGTCCCAAAGCCAAAAACTCGCCTCTGCTCGCCCAATAATCCTCCGCCTGATACGACTGCTCATCATAAGAGCCGTTGATAGAGTTTATATAAAAATTGACCATTTCAAGCTTTACATGTAGAGGTTTTTGGGTGGCATCGTTCATAAATCGCTCATAATCTTTGAAAATTGCTTTGGATTTTGGAGTTTTTAACGAATCAAAAAAAGAAGGAGAGAGGACAAACTCCCCTCCCCAAAGTCCTACATGTAGGACGAGAAACAAAGCGATAAAGCCAAAAAATCCTAGCCTATTGGTTGTAAACACTCTTATACTCTTTTGGTACTTTTGAGGTAATTTCGCCGTTTGGCATTTGAAAATAAGGAACACCGTCTCGACTAAAAACATTTGGAACGCCATTGGCAAGACTTCTTGCTTGCGCTTCTTTGACTGCTTTTTTGCCTATTCTTAAAATCGTATCTCTAAATTTATAATTTTCAATTGTTTTCATACAAGTCCTTCAGTAAACATACAGTAATAAGCTTCGTGCAAAATGGTCAGTTCGCCATCTGCAAAATTCGCAACTTCTTCAAATTCATCATCGGCATTGACAAACTCTATTGAGCGAAACTTGGCATACGAAAGAGCAAATGTTGTTTTTCCACTACCATTGGCACCAGCTACAATAGTTAACCTCATTTACCCCTCTTTTAGCCTTTTAGTTAGCCTATTATAACACAAATTGCACTTCACTATATTTTAAAAAAAGAGGGGCAGAGGACAAACTCCCCTCCCCAAAGTCCTACATGTAGGACGAGAAATAGACAACCAAAGACAAGCTTTTTATAGCTCATCAATTGAAATCTGTATGTATATCATCTTGGATATCAATCTTGATAAGATCTCTACCGATTGTTGCTTCGTATCGGTCAAATCCATCGTCCAAACCTGTTGCATCAGCACTTACACTCCAGCCACTACCGCTAACGCTATCACCGCTATCGCCCAAAACCTTAAGAATCGTATTTGCATCATCTGTGATGTCAAGCACATCTTGAGGATTTAGATTTGTGATGGCAACATTTGCTTGAGTAAGGTCAAGAACTTCGATGTTGCTTATGGTCAGGTCAGTAATGTTGTTAAAATTGACAGTGCTATTTTTCGCAAAAAGCAATGTGTCGACTCCATCTCCACCATTTATGCTTGTAGCATCGTTGGAGTATGCCATCGTATCATCGCCGTTTGTGCCATTTAAAGCATTGGCAACATCTTTTTCAACAACGATATGGTTGCTATCGCTATCCTTAATATCGTTCCACTTGCCACCGTTATACATCTCTGCATAGTCTTCATCTGTTTTCCAAAGCCACCATCCTGTTATAACGTTGTTCGGCTCTCCAGCTGCCCAGTTGGTATAAGTAAGAGGATTGCCATCAGAGTCTCTCCAACTACCCTCATTTTGCCCACCACTATCAGTCGCATTCAACCACACATCACCATTGACCAAACCATCGACAAAAGCATTCTCTTGTGCATCGTCGATATGGACAACATTTCCATCTTGATTATTTGCTCTATCTGTAGCAGCATTTCTATTTCCATTATCAAAATCTCTATAGAAGTGTCCATTGTACTGTGTGTAACCATCTGGTGCTACATTTGCCCCGATAGAGAAATTTACAGTTCCATCTGCCGTACCACCATTTCCATCGGAAACTTGATAGCTAAATGCACTATTGCCAGCACCTGAAGCATCAAACCTCAAGCCCTCAAACTGAGCAAGACTCAAGGTAGCTCCATCGCCAACTACTGTTTCATTTGCCAACATAACAACACCATTTGTCGGAAGTCCTGTAACTGTAACACTCAATGTATCGCCTTCGATATCTGAAGCACTCAAGTTGAGATTTAGATTTGCGGAGTCGCTGAACATCACGAAGCTCTTACTATCAACTACTGGTGCATCGTTTACCGGTGTTACATAGAGTGAAACGCTCGCTGTATCTGTAAGCTCGCCATCGCTTATCGTATACTCAAAACTCGCAAAACCACTATATTCTGCCGTCGGTGTAAATGTAACCGTTCCATCAGCGTTTGCGACCACGGCTCCTCCAACAACATTGTCAAATCCTGTTATGCTAAGTGTGCTATCGACATCAATGTCATTTGCCAAAACATTTAACACTTTTGGAGTATCTTCGCTTAGGATAAACTCTGCATTGATGGCTTTTAGCTGTACATTGTCAAGGAATGTGCCTGAATTGTCTAGTGTTCCAACTTCTTTAAATGTTAACGTATTTTCACCTGCAATACCCTCAACAACCAATGTATTTGAAGTCGTTGCTTGACTATCTGAAACAATGGTAGAAATCAAAGCACCATTCCAATATACTTCGAGCACAGAATCAGAACTTGCTCGCTCAGCAGTATCAAAAGTTAGCTGATAAGATTTACCTGCTTCTACACCCGCAACCACTTGTGATATAGTCATATTTGCTGGACTTGCATCCATGTCAAGCATTCTATCTCCTGTAGCGTCTACCCCACCGTAGCCATCATTGACAACTTCCATGTATGTGCTTCCTGAAAAATTCCAGCCATTTATAGCACTTGCATTCACACCCCAACCTTGAGTATTGGCTACCGTAACATCTTCAAAACTTCCGTTTACGATGAGGTTTTGACCCATATATGCGTCATCAACGGCGATTGGAGCGTCATTAACCGCTATTACGTGTACAGTCGTTGTCGCTGTGTTGCTATTGTCATTGCCATCATTTACGGTCACTTTGATAACTCTGTCTGTTGTATCTGGATTTTCGCTCTCACTTCCAAAAGATATGGCTTTAATCGCATTTTGATAATCCGCCAATGTTGCAGAGCCTGTCAATGTTGCCGTATTTCCTAACACAACCGCAGTGATGCCCGCTGGCATTGTTCCAGCTACAAGGAAATCGCCATCAAACGCATTGGTTAATGTAACCGTAGCACTTTCAATGTTCGCATCATCAACATCCGTGATCTGAGCATCAACATCCGCAATAGCTACAGATGCACCATTTTCTGTAAATGTCGCTTCATGGTTATTTCCAGCATCAACACTTAAGGCAATGTTGTCAAGATAAGCACCTAAGCCATTTGAAACCCCAAGTCCTTCAAAAGAGAGGGTATTTGCGCCTTCGCTCAAGCCAGAAATATTGGCAGTAACACTCATCCAGCCATTTGCATTGGTAACAACCGTAGCACCATCAAGTCCTACGATAGAGCCTGTTCCATTGATGGTAAATGTCGTATCGCCCAATGTTACTCTCATATCACTATCAGTTTCGCTTCCAGGTCGTGGTTTATAATCAAAAGTAAGTGTGGCACCATCTTCGCCTACTGGAATAACAACTGTTGTTGACATTGTTACAAGACCATACGAATCAAGCTCTGCATGGACATCTCCATCAGAAGCTAAAGAGCCACCTACATTGCCATTTTGAACTTCCAAGCCATAGCCTAAACCGCCTTGTGTATTCCACACCATACCGCCATCGCCGACAGGATTTGTGATAACCGTCCAAGTGTTGGCAGTGGTAAGAAGATTTTCAAAAGACTCTGTATATGGTGTTTCCATACCATTTAAGTCTAACACCGGAGCATCGTTTGTTCCTGTAACTGTTATTGTTACTGTCTGCTCATTTGTTGTTGCGCCATGACTGTCTGTTGCTATCCAAGTGAAACTTACATCTTGAGTCTGCCCAGTAGACAATGATTGGTATGCTTCATTGGATGGGTCAAAAACATAACTTCCATTTGCATTAAGCACAAATCCCACTGGTGCATCACCAACCAATGAATAAGTAAGAGTTGAGGCGTCATCATCACTATCAATGTCATTAGCCACTAATTGTCCATTTACGATAACACCATCCTCATAAACACCAAAATTCTCTTCCACTACTGCTACAGGCGCATCGTTCGTTCCTGTGATGGTCAATGTAACTGTTTTTGGCTCAGAAGTTTTTGACTCTCCGTTTGTTTGATTTACACTATTATCTATCGCAACATATTGGAAGGTTACCTCTTTTGTTTCACCCGCTGCCAAAGAGTTGAAGTCGCCTGTTACTGTATAGTCACCACTTGAGTCAA
>JAQUWL010000028.1 GCA_028692875.1 Sulfurospirillaceae bacterium | reverse complement strand
GTTAAACCTAAGCACATTTTCAATATAGTCAGACTCTCTTTCGTCGATGATTCCTGCATCTTCGCTCAAAAGTGTAGTTTCAAGCAACTCTTCTCGTGTAAGTTTATCACTATATGTTCCATGCGAAATCTTTTGGGTAACAAAAAGAGATACCTTTATAAGTGGATATGTTATAAAAATAAAGACATTAATAGCATAAGCTGTGTAAGGAGCGAGCTGCTTATAATACACTGCACCTATTGTTTTAGGAAGAATTTCCGATAAAAACAAAATCAAAAGCGTTAGAATGGCAGATATATAAAACATATACTCCATGCCAAAAAGTTTGGCAGCTTCAGCACCAACACCAGCTGCACCAACAGTGTGTGCAATGGTATTAAGTATTAAAATAGAAGATATGGAAACATTTATATTTTTTTTTATTTTTTCCAAAAGGGCTCCAGCCTGTGGTTTCTCTTTTTTGATAATGTTTATATTTGACATATTTATAGAGAGCAATACAGACTCAGCAACAGAACACAAAAAGGACACTAAAAGAGCCAATGTAAGATACAAAAAAAGCAAAGTCATTTAAACATCCTTGGCTTTTTTTGTTCATAAGCTATTTGATTACGCGGCGTCCATAAGTTTGGATACCGCCTTTTCGACGATGGATCAGACATGATGGTGTTTTAAAAACTCCTTGTTTTGTTTTATTAGACCTCTTTGTATTAGACGCTCAATAACTTGAGCATCACAATCCGTATCTTCAGGCCACTCTCTTGCGTAGCCATCCGCCACTACCTTGCGTGTGCCGTCAATGCCTATATACTCATCTTCCAAAAAGATGTCACGCTTGGCATCGATATTGTTCACAACTCTCCAAATCAACATGTAAGGGTTCAGAATATCATTCTTAGCCTCATCTACAAAAACCAAAATCTTCAAATGCTCACGCAAAGGCTTAAGCGAATCGTAAACCTCTTTCATGCCTCTTGTCTTTTGCACAGACAAAACAGCAATAGGACTCTTAGTTTTGGTTTTGTATTGGCAAACTCCTGTTATTTCAGGAGCAAGATGTGTTATTTTAGCATAAAGTTCGTGATTATCTACTATCTGTTTTTGCTTGATTATCGGCTCTTTAGTACAGTCTACTCCTAGCTTTCCTCCATAGCAAGCATTTGGAGAAGCATGATCTAGTGCATCGCAAACGCCCTCGCTTATGAGTATATTTTCCACACAAACCCTATCTAAAATATAATCACTCAACGCATCATAATCCGTTAGGTTTGGTGCTAACTCATCCACAAATATAGCATGCTTGACAAAACTCATCTGCCCAACACCCCAAAATGCATGCATAAACTGTTTAGCATGTGCTGGATACATAACATTCATTTTTGCTAGGATAAGGTTGTGAAAAACCCCATTTTCTGGCATATTATAATCCAAAAGCTCTGGCGTAGTTGTTCTAAGAAGTGGCAAAAACACTCTCTCCGTTCCCCATCCCATGTACTTATCTTCCAAGGGTGGCTTGCCAACAACTGTCGCTTGATATATAGGCTTATCTTTAGTGGTTATACATGTAACATCCATCACAGGATATGGCTCTTTGAGTGTATAGTATCCCGTATGGTCGCCAAATGGTCCTTCTATCTCCATCTCTTGAGGATTTACCCACCCTTCTATAACGATATCAACATCGGCTGGAATATAAATAGGATTTGTTAAAGATTTGACAAGTTTTGTATTTTCCCCACGGATAAGCCCATAAAGCAATAACTCAAACATACCGTTTGGCATAGGCGCTTGACCGCACCAGATATACAAAGGGTCTCCGCCTATGGCAACAGACACGGGCATCTTCTTTTCTGCTTTTTTGTATTCGTGAAAAAAGTGTGCGGCGTCTTTATGTATCTGCCAATGCATTCCAAGTCGCGTCTTGTCATAAACTTGAAGTCTGTACATGCCAAGGTTTTGTTTTTGCCCATCTATAGTTTCAGTATAAACTTGCCCCATCGTAATAAACGGTCCACCATCATCTGGCCAAGTTGTCAAAATAGGCAAATCGTAAAGATTTGGATTTTTAAAAATCTTCGTTTGGCACTCACCTTTAGAGCTTAGGCGTTTTGGAGGAAGCGATTTTAATGAAAAAAGTTTGCTCAACATGCTCAACTTGCCCCAAAAATCTCTCGGTGGCTTTAGATGCAAAAGGGATTCTATCTCATTTGCGATGATATCTGGGTGTTTTCCAAAAATAAGCTCCATTGCCTTATATGAGCCAAAAATATTCATAACTACTGGCATATCAAATGTCTTACCCAGCCTTTTAGAGATAGGTTTTGTAAAAAGCAGTGCTTTTGAGTCCTCTTTTTTAACTTCAACGTAGGCAATATGGGGAATCTCAAGGTCGATATCAAGCTCTTCATCGATAACTCTTAAAAGATCGTGTTCTTTTAGAAGTGCTAATATTTTTTCCATTCCCCGACTCATATCTCTAGAAAATCTCATTTAAGGCTATTGTTTCAGCTCTTGCCAATAAATCTTTGGCACCCTTTTTGATTACCAAAGCAGCAAGCTCTTTGCCGATAGTGCGATAATCCGACCTTTTGCCTTTAAGCTCTTCAGTCAACATCTCAGAACCATCTGGAAGTCCCAAAATACACTTAATACTCAAATCATCGCCATTTACTTCTGCATTTACACCGATAGGAACTTGACAACCGCCTTCCAAAACAGTCACAAAATCTCTCTCCGCCATAGTTTCAACGATAGCATTTTCGCTATTTAAAACAGAAACTATCTTTTCAACCTCTGGAGTATCTACTATCTCGATACCCAGAGCAGCTTGACCAGAAGCTGGTATCATCAATGTCTTGCTAATAGGCGTAAAATACTTTACTTCGCCACTCAATCCTAATCTGTTAATACCCGCACTTGCTAAAATAATGGCATCAAACTCGCCCTCTTTTAGCTTTCTGATACGCGTATTGACATTTCCACGTAGATTTTTTATTTGAAAATCTGGTCGTACTTTTAGGAGTTGCATTCTACGTCTTAAACTTGTTGTTCCAACCACCGCATTTATAGGCAAAGACTCAATGGAGGCATATTTTTCTGAAAGCATCGCATCTCTAACGTCTTCACGCTCTGTTATGACGGCAAGCTTAAGCCCTTTTGGAAACTCCATCGGAACGTCTTTTAAGCTATGCACTGCAATATGTGCTTCGCCTCTTAACATCGCCTCTTCCAACTCTTTTGTGAAAAGTCCTTTTCCGCCAATTTTTGCCAAAGGAGTATCAAGTATCTTATCCCCTTTTGTCATCATAACCTTAAGCTCAACCTCTAAACCGGGATGTGCCTTTTCAAGTTCTGCCTTGACATGTTCTGATTGCCAAAGTGCTAGCTTGCTACCTCTTGTAGCGATAATAAGTTTCTTCATCTGCTCTCTTTCATAAATTTTTTATACATTGCTCTTGTCTCATCTTTTTTGCCATCAATATATACCGTAGGCGTGCCTCGAACCATCAATGTGTTGGCTATTTTTTCATCTTTTTGTACTCTTTTTAGTATTGATTCTTGATTGATATCAGATATTGTAAAGTTTGTCTTCATGGCATTATTAAAAAGCTTAAGCACGCTTTGCTCATCTTTTTTATCCAGCTCAAAAACCTCTTCATAAACCCTTTTTGTTATATCTTTTTGCCCTGATTTTTCAGCCAAAATAGATGCTTTTACTATGGTTTCAGCACCCACATGAACACTCAACGGAAAATGATAATAAAAAAGTGCCAATGACTCTGGGTTTGCCTCCACATCTTTTATAAGAGAAGGAATGTAATCCATACAAAATGGACACAAAGGGTCGCTAAAAACAGCGATTTTGTGCTTAGCATTAATATTTCCTGCTATCAAATGCTCCTCGTCATAGTCATCAGGATTGAACCCAAATGAAGTTTCACCCTTGACACTCTTGCCACTCAAAACATCAAGAAAATCCTTGCTAACTATTTTGCCGTCGGAAAAAATTATATCATTGACTGAAATTTTTTTGTTTTGCTTTGTTACATTAAGGTCTATTTGGACAAAATAAACCATCCACCCATCTAGTCTTTCAAATTTTTCTTTTTTAAGGATGGTTACTTTTTCTAGCTTGTAGCTTGGATTTACACTGATGGATTTTTCCAAAAATAGTAGCATATTGGCATCTGCGCCATCATTTTTATCTGCTGCAAAAAGCGAGATACTACTTGTGAGTAACGCTATGCTCAATAATCTCAACATCAATGACTTCATCATTGTATTCCTTTTTTATACTTCCAAATTTATCCTCAACATCTCTTACATGTAAGACTTTTTTTGCAAAAAGAGTCGCAAAAAAACCAAACTGCAAGAAAAGCCCAACGATATCCCCAAAAAAACCCGGCAATATCAAAAACAAAGCCCCCAAAATAGAAAAGGCATTGAGCTTTTTAAACTCATCCATCGAGATAACTCTATTTTGTAGTGCTTGCATACTCTCAAATAGCGTATTTTTGGCATTTGCCAATAACAAAACCCCAACAACAGCCGAAAGTATAATCTCGACAAATGTCCATAATGCACCTATTTTTGATGAGATATTTACACTAACAAATACCTCCAAAAAAAGATAGACTAAAAAATATCTCACGCAAACAGCTCTTTTATAATATTTAACGCTTCATCTTTTTGAAGTACTTTTTTCTCCAGTGTTTTTCGCTCTACCAACTCAACAACGCCCTCTTCTAGCCCTTTTCCAACGATAAGTGCATAAGGAAAACCTATAAGCTCAAAATCTTTCATCTTAAAACCAAAACGCTCGGTCCTATCATCCAGAAGAGCCTCAACTCCAAAGTTTTTCAAATCGCTATAAAGTTTTTGTGCAAAATCGTACTGTGCCTCATCTTTGATATTGGAAACGATAACATCAACCAAATAAGGAGCGGTTTGTTTATTCCAAATGCAACCGTTCTCATCATGACTTGCCTCTATCATAACTGCCACCAAACGACTTACGCCGATACCGTAACATCCCATATAAAATGGTTGCGACTTGCCATTTTTATCTAAAAACGTGGCACCCATGGCACTAGCATACTTTTGTCCCAACTGAAAGATATGCCCAACTTCGATACCCTTAGTGATGTACATCTCACCACCGCAACATGTACACCTATCGCCTTGCTTAACCTCTACCAAATCCTTATATCTTGAGTCTTTAAAGTTAAACATCGACACGCCAACAAGATGATAATCCTGCTCATTTGCTCCACAAATAAGGTTTTTTTCCTCTTTGAGTTCATTGTCTATAAAAAACTCTACATGTTCAGGCAATTTGATAGGTCCACAAAAGCCCGCAAATAAACCGTTTGCTTTTATCTCATCTTCACTAGCATCTACCAACTCAAGTGCACCACACGCATTTGTAGCCTTAGTCTCTTGGAGTGCATCATCGCCTCTAACAAAAAAGACAACAATAGCCTCTTTGTCGGCATAAATAGCCTTTTTAATCACCGACTTGATGGTAAAAAATGGACTTATCTTAAAAAATGTCGCCACTTCGTCAATGCTTTGTGTATCGGGTGTGTAAAATTTTGCGTATTCTGCCTCTGGTGCTTCTTGGTCTGCGGCTCTTTTGGCTCTTTTGGCAGCCTCTATATTTGCCGCATAAGAACAAGCTTTGCAAACTACGATATCGTCTTCGCCATTGTCCGCCAAAACCATAAACTCTTTGCTTCCGCTTCCACCAATGGCACCGCTATCGGCTTCAACGGCTCTAAAATTGAGTCCTAGGCGATTGAAAATCTTTGTATAAGTCTCCTCCATTACGGCAAACTCTTCTTTCATAGAGGCTTCATCTTCGTGAAAACTATAGCCATCTTTCATGATAAATTCACGACCTCTTAGCAAACCAAAACGAGGACGCCCCTCATCACGAAACTTTGTAGTAATCTGATACAAATGTAGTGGCAACTGCTTATAGCTATTGATGCGATTTCGAACGATATCAACAACAACTTCTTCATGGGTTGGTCCCAAAACAAACTCGTTCTCTTTTCTATCTTTAAGACGACAAAGCTCTTTGCCAAACACGCCATATCTTCCGCTTTGTTTCCACAGCTCCGCTGGTGTCACAACGCCCATTTGTATCTCTTGGGCTCCAGTTTTGTCCATCTCGTCTTTTACGATAGCACGTATTTTATCCAAAACAATTTTGCCCATTGGCAAAAAGTTATAAAGACCACTTCCAACTTGAGAAATAAAGCCCGCTCGCACTAAAAATTGGTGGCTTGGAAGTGTTGCATCTTTTGGGGCTTCTTTAGTTGTTGGTGCATAGAGCTTTGAAAATCTCATTTTTGGTTCTCCATTTGGTATTCACACTTATAAACATTGATGCGTTTTGTCTCTTCTTCATTGATGTCAAAAAGATACTGAACCGACTGCACAATCGTATCAGCCTCTGGTTTTTCAGCTACATCTTTTAGGTTCTTTGTTGGTTTATGCAAAAACGCATTAAAAGCACTGTGGAGTATCTTTGCTACTTGGTCATGATGTTCAGCTGGCAGATAGCCTTTTTTAACCGCCCTGCCCAACTCTCGCATGGAGCAAGCTTGTGCTTGGTCTCTCATCTCTTTGATGATAGGGTCGACCGATAGCGTTTGAAGCCACTTGAAAAACTCCATTGTAGAGCGTCCAACAATCGAATACGCCACTTTGGCCTGCTCTTCACGCAAAGAGATATTTTTAGAGACAATTTCTTGCAAATCATCAACCGCAAAAACTTTAATATTACACCTTTCGCTTATCTCAATATCCCTAGGAACAGCTATGTCAAACCAATATCGCTCAAAATCTCTCTCCTCAATCATACTATCAACGATAACGCTATGCGGTGCACCAGTAGCAGAAAAAACCAGTTTGTGGCGGTTAATATACTCAGCAAGCTTAGAATATGGCGCTGTAGTGGCAAGCTCGCCCAACCGCTCCGCCATCTCAAGTGCTTTTTCGTGAGTTCGATTTATGATGACAATATTTACACCGCTACTTATAAGATGCTTTGCCGCTAGCTCACTCATCTCTCCAGCACCAACGATAACTGCGGTAAAACTGCCGATATTTCCAACCAAATCTTTTGCTTTGGAAACAGCAACACTTGATACTGAAACAGGGCTTTTGGATATGTCGGTACTGCTTCTTACCTCTGCGGCACATCTAAATGTATGATGCATCGCTCGACCGAGTTTTTGTCCGCAAAATCCATTTTCATACGCAAATTTGTAGGCACCTTTAAGCTGACCAACGATTTGCGTCTCCCCTATAACTAGACTATCTAGTGATGAGGCAACCGCAAATAGATGGTGAATCGCTCCACTATCCTCATAAACATCTGCCCTGCCCTCAAGTTCATCCAAAGGAACCCCAGAAACCTCTTCAAGTTTTTCAAAAATATATCCTAGCCCCTCTTGACATGCAGTTACACTAGCAATAATCTCAACCCTGTTACATGTAGAGAGCAAAATAGTCTCGTTAATGCAAGGACAGCCTTGAATTCTTTGTAAAAAATCTTTTTTTCTCTCATCGTTGCCAAAAGATAGTTTTTCTCGAATCTGTATATCTGTATTTTTATGAGTAAAGCTAATCGTTAAATAGCGCATTAAAAATTCCTCTCAATCATTTCCGTTATTATTTTTACAAGTCCCACATCTTCTTCATATTTGATTGCCAAAAGAGCCTCATTGCCAAGCTCTCTTGCATCTTTCATGCAACGCTCAATCGCTCCCGTTTCTGCCATTTTTGCCTTAATCCATACGGACTCTTGTGCTGAGAGTTCTTTTTTGTACAGTGTCATCAAATAAGATTTGTCTTGTGGGTTCAGTTTTTCATACATGTAGAGATAAGGCAGTGTTGCTTTGCCCTCTTTAAAGTCATTTAGTGAGGGTTTTCCCAATACTTCTTCTGTTTGCGTAACATCTAAAATATCATCAATTATCTGAAACGCTAGTCCCAAATTTTTCCCATAAAGTGCGTACTTTTCGCTCTGCTTTCCAGCAAGCATCGCAGCACTTGAAGCACTTGCCTCAATCAAAGAAGCTGTTTTTTTATAAATCATATCAAAGTATTTTTCAAAAGACGGATTGAACGCTTTGGACAACTCCACATCCAAAAGCTCGCCAACTGAAAGTAGTGCTACTGCGTTGGAGATGCAAAATGAGATATCTTTAGAAAAAGAGGTAAGCTCAGAAAACCCTTTAGAATATAAAATATCGCCCATCATAATGGCAGTTTTATTGTCAAATTCGGCATTCAAAGAAGGCTTTCCACGTCTTAGCGTGGCATCATCAATCACATCATCATGTAAAAGACTAGCAGCATGAATAAGCTCTATAATGGAGGCAAGATTTTGAGTTTGTGGGTTTTCCAACCCAGCAATCTTCAAAATCAACTTGGCCCTAAGCCTTTTGCCTTTTGGTACTTTTTGAAAAAGCTCAGACGTTTTCAAATCACCCAAAGATTCTATATGCTCTCGCATTAACTTTTCAACAATTTGAAGCACAACTATTCCTGTAATTTATTTTCTGGTTCAAATTTTGCCAAAATACGCCTTTTTGTGTCTTTAATGTACGCATCAATAGTTGCCAATTTTGTATTTTTATCATACCCTCTTAAAACCAACAAAAGATAAACCTGCTCCTCAAACCTATTTTTGCCATCTGGCATAAGTGGCACCAAAATCCTATCTAGCTTGTGTTTTTGTTGTAAAACATACTGATATGGGTGGTCTTTGTAGTTTACGAGAGTGATTAATGATTTGTTTGAAAACAGTGTCCACCAAAACTTTAAAAGATATGGTTTTTCAGGAATAGTTTCATCTCTATTTTTGTCTACATCGGATTCAGTAATGAATATTTTTGCAATCTCGTCTTTTTTAAGAACAAAACGATGCTCATACTCCCAAGCAGTATTTGGCTTATCTTCAGCACACAAAAGCACTACAAAGAGAAAAAAAATTTTAAAAATTTTATTCATTTTGCGTTAAAACTTCTCCAGCAAAAGTTATAAGCAAATCATTATTTCTAGAACAAATATCATCTTGTCTCTCGAACAAAACCTCTTTTATACGCCTATCGACATCTGAAAAATCCTCACCCAAAGACTCCTCTAGCAATAGTTCCATAGCATTGTAACGCTCTATCAATCGAAGCAACGACTCCTCTACCCTATCTCTGTTGGCATGAAAAACAATATCAAAAAATTTGCTTTTAACTGAACCTACTAAAAAATCATCTTCATCTTCATACAACATTGATACCTCTAATGTTTTATTTTTCAAAATTATCAAAAAGGAAAGATTATATCACATAATCTCTTAGACTTCTAAAAAAGAGCTTAAGAGTATATTTTGCAAAAATAAATATTATTTTAACACTTTTTTAATATGTTAATAACGTTAGTTGTTTTTGCAAAAAACTATATTTTTGTATTTTTATAATCCCTATTTTAATGAATTTACATATTTTAATATGTATAATAATCTTAATAACTTTACATAGTTAGTTATTTTATAGACTCATTTAGAAAAGTATTATTATGGCAATTTAGTAATACTATAAAACAACATCCCTACCCTTTTGCACTAATTGACATATCTTCTTTTTTAATTCATAGTATTTCTATGGGATTAGTTGACATTTAAAAAACAAAAGAGTATGATTTTAAAAATTTAATAAAAAAGGAATACAAATGACTCAAGAAACACTCGCCCTCCACTACGGATACAATAAAGAATCATTTGGTGCAATGGCAGTTCCTTTATATCAAACAACCGCTTATGATTTTGGCACAGCAGAACATGCTGCAAATCTATTTTCACTTAAAGAGTTAGGACCTATATATACAAGGCTAAACAATCCTACGACAGATGTTTTGGAGGCACGCTTAACGGCTTTGGAAGATGGCGAAGCTAGTATAGCAACGGCAAGCGGTCAATCAGCAATATTTTTTGCCATCGCAAATCTAGCAGAAGCTGGCGACAATATCATTATCGCTAAAAAGATTTACGGAGGTACAACCACCCTACTTTCTCACACCATAAAGCGTTTTGGCATAAAAGCAAAAGTATTTGATAGTGACAACGCTGATGATTTAGAGAGTCTGATAGATGCCAACACGAAAGCTATCTATTTTGAATCGCTTTCAAATCCACAAATCGCTATTGCGAATGTAGAAAAGATTGCCACTATTGCAAATAAATACAACATAGTTTCGATTTGCGACAATACCGTGGCAACACCCATACTGTTTCAACCTTTTTCATACGGTGTTGATGTTGTTGTTCATAGTGCCAGCAAATATATTTCTGGTCAAGGTCTTGCCATTGGCGGTGCGATTATTGAGCGTAAAGGCTTAAATGAAAAACTCATCAACAATCCTCGCTATGAACAGTTTAACGAGCCAGATGAGAGTTATCATGGGCTTGTTTATGCAACACTGCCTTTTCCTATATTTACACTTAGAGTGAGATTGTCACTTGTTAGAGATATTGGTGCAACCATATCGCCTTTTAATGCTTGGCTGTTGATTCAAGGGCTAGAAACGCTATCAATCAGAATAAAAGAGCATTCAAAAAATGCGTATTTGGTAGCAAAATATCTCTCATCTCATCCAAAAGTTAAAAAAGTATCCTACCCAGCACTTGAGGGTGACCCAAATAATCCACGTGCAAAAGCTTACTTCAAAGATGGTATGACTTCTGGATTGTTGAGTTTTGAAGTGGAAGATTTTGAAACGGCGGTAAATGTTTTAAACAACACAAAGATTTTTGCGATTGTGGTAAATATTGGCGATTCTAAGTCTATCATCACACATCCAGCAAGCACCACACACCAACAGTTGTCGCAACTTGAGCTTGAAAAAGCTGGCATTAGCAAAGGGTTGATTCGACTTAGCATAGGACTTGAAAATGCTCAAGACCTTATAGACGACCTTGAAAACGCACTTAAGTAGAGGTTGTAGTTATGGCTTTATTATCAACAAAAGGCGTTTATGGACTCAATGCTATGTATGAGCTTTCACTCAATAAAACAAACAAGCCCATGCAAACTAGAGATATTGCACTTAAAGCACAGATTCCTGCGAAGTACCTTGAGCAACTACTAACTTCTCTTAAAAGTGCCGAGTTAGTGGTAAGTTTGCGTGGTGCCAAAGGCGGATATGCTTTAGCAAAAAGCCCTAGAGATATAACCGTCAAAGAGATTTTAATTGCTCTTGAGGGAAATTTAAATATTGCGGATGATACAATAAATGGAAATATTCTTGAGCTTTTTTATAAAGAGTGTACTCAAAAAATGGAAAAATTATTTGATATGCCCCTTTGTGATTTGGAAAAGTTTCGACAAGACGACTATATAAACTATATGATATAAAGGATTTGCGATGAAATATGCACACGATGTAACCGAGCTTATCGGAAATACGCCACTTGTTAAACTCAAAGGGGCGAGCGAGATTTCAGGGGCATTGATTTTGGGCAAATGTGAGTTTTTAAATCCAACACACTCGATAAAGGATAGAATAGCTCTAAATATGATAAAAGACGCTTTGGACAAAGGGCTTATCGATAAAAACAGCGTTATTATTGAGCCAACAAGCGGAAATACAGGCATTGGGCTAGCTTCCGTTTGTGCAACTTATGGGCTAAATCTAACACTTACAATGCCTAGCTCGATGAGCATAGAAAGACGTATGCTTTTGAGTGCATTGGGTGCAAAACTGGTACTTACAGAGCCTCAATTTGGAATGAAAGGTGCAGTTGACAAAGCTAATGAGTTAGCCAAGGAGATTCCAAACGCATTTATACCGCAACAGTTTGCCAATGAAGCCAATGCATCCATACATGAGACTACAACGGCTCAAGAGATATGGGCTGACACGCAAGGCAAGATAGATATATTTGTCGCAGCAGTTGGCACTGGGGGAACCATCACGGGAACCATGAGAGGATTGAGAAAGCACAATCCAAACATTGAAGCGTTTGCTGTCGAGCCTGACCTCTCTCCCGTACTCTCTGGTGGCAAAGCTGGTTCACACAAAATACAAGGCATAGGTGCTGGATTTATCCCTCAGGTGCTTGATACTTCGATATACGGCGAAGTAGTTCAAGTGAGTTTTGAAGATGCGATAAAATCATCAAGAGAGCTAGCCAAAAATGAGGGGCTTTTAGTTGGTATTTCAGCTGGGGCAAATGTTTTTGCGGCTACACTCATAGGCTCAAGGGCGGAAAATAGAGGCAAAACCATCGTCACAATACTATGCGACACAGGAGAGCGATACCTAAGCTCTGGGCTTTATGAATAAAAATTTTATTTGAAGAGGTGGCTACATGTACGAAGGAGAGAGGCTTAACAGCATAACACATTTGGCGGGAGCTATATTTTCAATCGTTGCACTTGTTGTGCTTGTTGTTTACGCCTCTTTTGAGGGCAATCCTTGGAAGATTGTTAGTTTTAGCATCTATGGAGCCACTCTAGTACTTTTATACACATCTTCGACCTTGTATCACAGTGTACGCAACAGTAGTCTTAAAATATTTTTTAAACAACTTGACCATTTGTGTATATATCTGCTTATAGCTGGCACATACACCCCTTTTACTCTCGTAACACTCAATGGAGCTTTAGGATGGACGCTTTTTGCGGTTGTGTGGATACTTGCAATCGCTGGAATCGCACAAGAGTTTTTGCTAAAAAGTGCCAAAAGAACTATTTCTATTATCATATATCTTGCCATGGGATGGCTTATTGTCGTTGCAACAAAACCTTTATTGAGCATTTTGCCTGAAAGTGGATTTATGTGGTTGCTTACAGGTGGTCTTTTTTATTCTGGTGGAGTTGTTTTTTATGTTTTTGACAAAAAAGTACGCCATTTTCACGGCATTTGGCATCTTTTTGTTTTGGCCGGAAGCTTCTGTCACTTTATAACGATGTTTTTCTATGTAAAATAGGTGTCAGGTATTTACTTTTTACCAAAATAAATACCTAAATATACACTAAACTCGTTGTTGGAAAAAATCTCTTATTTTCTCTTTAGTTATAGTCTCTTTTGGTTCCAAGTAAGATATATTATCATCCTCTATATCATCCGTATAAAGAAGCGCTATAGAAAAAAGTTTGTAGGTTACGCCCTCAAGTATATATTTACTTTTTTCAAACATCTCACGCAAGCTCATCTTCTTTGCTAAAAAATAGATATCGTAATAATCTCTATATTTTGCTCTCAAAAAAAGTACATTTATTTTCATAGCTGCTATTTGCTCAAACGTTGCTAGGTTAAAAGACTGAGGCTGTAAAGGTTTTAAAAAAGCCCATTTTGCATTAAAAAAAGTTACCTTTACGCCATCAAGTAGCAAGTCTATCTGCTCATCTGTTTGATTTAGTATCTCTTTTTGTTCAAAGTTTTTTATGTACTCAAATATCTCTTGCTTTGAAAAGTTGTCCTCGTAGGTAAAAAAATCCAGATCCTCGCTTTTTCTATGGCACAGATGAAGACTCAAGGCACTTCCGCCAACCAAAACATACTTTTTTAAAAAACAACAACTTTTTGCAAGTTTCAGCAGTAACGCTTCTGTCTTAGGAAGCAAGCATTTTAAGTTTTTCAAATCGTTCATTTTTTTGCCTTTTAAAATATTCACTCTCAACGTCCATGCCAAAAAAGACTCTAGCTAGCATGAAGTTTGTTTTGATAAAGCTCTTATCACTTACCATGGTTTTTTCCCAAACTTTTTTCATAGCTCTTTTACCAAACAAGCCCATCGCCTCTTTTATCTCATCAAAGTCCGCATACTTCAAGATATACTCTATTACCAACGCTTCGCCCGCTACTTCATAGGTCATATCTTTGCTATAACTCCAAAATATCCCCTTGTCTCTTAGCTTTTCAAAGAGCCTTACTTTTTGCCTATGGATTTTTAGTGTCTTTGAGATAGAGACATCAGAGAGACCAAGATGCTTTGCTATTTGGGTTTGCGCATAGCCATCTTTAAGTGCATTTTGGATGCAAATGGCTCGCTCCTCTTTGGGCTCAAAATGGCTTTTAAGAAAAAGTGTCTGTTTTTTCATCGAAGTGTCTGTGAAAATTTTTGTCTCCATCGCCTCTATAGCCTTCGCTTCATCTACTTCCATGTCAAGAGCTAGCTTGCTTGCCCATGGGTACTGCCCTATGTTTTGAGTGATATTTGCTTTGATTGGGTTGTACTCTATGTACTTTATGACCGTGTCTAGGTAGGTTTCATCATGCACAAAAAAACTTTTAAATCTCCCTTGCCACAAGTAGCCGACTCTTTGGTATTTGCTGTTAAAATATCTAGTGTAGTTGTAGTTTATCTGCTTCATTACCAAAGAGAGATTGTCTTTACATGTAAGCAGTAAAAGGTGGTAGTGATTGCTCATCAGGCAGTAAGCTTCTAGCTGAAACTCATAAAGGAGTGCATAAATTTTGATGATGTCTAAAAACTTCTCAAAATCCTGAGTGTCCAAAAAAACATCTCTTTGCTCCACGCCCCTATTGACAACATGATAATACCCAGCCAAATCAAGTCGTTGCATCCGTGCCATGGTTTTACTCTTTTTAAATTGTTTTTATATTTTATAGTTATTTGAGTAAAAAGTAAATACCTGACACCTATTAAGAAAGTTTAGAGTTTAGCTTCAACTCCTTTTTTAATCCTCTCTCTTGTCTTATTAAACTTTCATCCAAA
Organism: Sulfurospirillaceae bacterium; assembly: GCA_028692875.1. GTDB lineage: Bacteria > Campylobacterota > Campylobacteria > Campylobacterales > Sulfurospirillaceae > JAQUWL01. Next base: position 2,025 of record JAQUWL010000028.1, on the reverse strand, counting down.
ATGTAATGATTTTGGGGTATCAGTATAGCTTCCAAATTACCTGTTTTACAGTACTCCTCTAAATATTTTTTAGGTTTTATTTTTGCTTCATATATATTACCTCCTCTAGGCTCGCAAGATACACGACCACCTTTCGTCATTGTTAGCAATTGTGCAATCCAACCACCTCTAAAACTGACAGTAGTTTCTTCATGCAAAATTTCACCTGTTTCTTTATCTATAGTATTATAGTTGTATTTTGTTATTGCATTATAGTTGTATTTTTTCAAAGGTAGTAAATCAACAATATTTTTGAGTTTATTATACTCATATGGTAGTGGTGGCAGTTCAATAACATTTTCAAGTTGTAATTGCTGAATAATTTCATTTGTTTTCTTACATGTAAATTTATAGTCAAAGCTCGTTTCTTTTATATATTTAGATTTATTACATTTATTAATATACGCATTTTCAAGCTGGTCATTATTAATGACATAGGTCATATTTAAGGGATACCATAAGTTATATTTTTCTTTAGTCATAAATGTGATAAATTCTTTATTGCGAGGTATTGCATTATAAACAGTCAAATTATGTTCTTGTATATATTCTTCAACTTCTTTACAATCATTTTGAGTACTTTGTTGACAATAATTTACATAAACAGCTTTTTGATATTTGAGGTCTTTTGTTAATAAAAGTTCTTTGCGTAAAGATTTAATAGGTCCTTCCCAACTGCGATGAATGTATTTATTCAACCAATAATCTCTTTGTTTTTGTTCATCATGCGATATATTATAAACAGTTGCTCCGCAACTTATAAAAGCTACTATTTTATAAATAAGCCAAAAAATTGCATGGTCAGCAAATGGTAAACATAATAATCCCAATAAAATAAATATTTTTTGCTTTTTCGTTTTATTCTTTGATATTTTAGTATAAATATACGGTGTAAATATTAGATAATAAATGCATAGTGCGGCTAACGCAATACTTAATATTATGGCTATCATTCAAGAGCCTTTATTCAATTCATTAATAGGCGTCAAGTAAAAAGTAAATACCTGACACTAGATACTTGTCGCCTCTTTGATGATAGCTTTAGCTGTCTCCCTGCCCTCATTTACTATATGCTCCACATCAAGCCCTTTGAGCAGTTTTTTTTCCTCGTAGTCAGAAACTTTTACAACTGTATTTATCTTTTTGTCAAACGAGGCAAGCACTTCACACATCAGTAGAAGTCTTTTTTCATTGCTCATAGCAACGATGATGCAACGACAATTTTCAACATAAGCCTTTCTTAAAATATTTTTATCGGTTGCGTTTCCAAAAAATACAGGCTCATTGCGTTCTTTGCCCAATCTGACCAAATTTATATCATACTCTAGCACCAAATATGGGAGATTGAGTTTTTTGAGTCTATAAACTATCTCTTGCCCCAATTTTCCATAACCACACACTATGATATGGTCACGTATACCAGCTGACTCTATAGCAAACTCTTTCTCTTCGGACTCGCTTTTAATGAGAAAATCAGCGATTGATTTTATATTTCTTAGGATAAATGGTGTTGCTATCATAGAAAAAACAACTGTTACGATTAGTATTTGGTTGATTTTAGCATCAATTAAATTGTCAGAGTGAGCAAGTGCAAAAATAGCCAAAGAAAACTCGCCTATTTGCGAGATAGCCAAAGATGCTTTAAGTGCAACTCGACTGCCAGAAAAATACCACAAAATACTAAAAATAACCACAGCCTTAGTCGCCATAACCGCAACTAGCAAAGCGGCAATCTCAAGGTAGTACTCAGCAATAACATTTAGATTTATCTGCATACCAACAGTAACAAAAAATAGACCGAGCAGCATATCTCTAAACGGCACCAAATCAGCTTCAATCTGGTATTTGAACTTTGTCTCTGCCATCATCATACCTGCCAAAAAAGCACCCAGCGAGTATGAAAAACCAAATACATGAGCCAATACTGAAGAGCCTATCACTAAAAGAAAAACGGCAGAAATAAATATCTCATCGGTATTTAAAGAG
>JAQUWL010000009.1 GCA_028692875.1 Sulfurospirillaceae bacterium | reverse complement strand
CAATTAAGGGCGATGACAAACAAGTTGTCGGCCAAATTGCTGCCGAAATTAGAAGTTATAGAGAGCCTGAGCCTTACAAAGGAAAAGGTATAAAATATTCTGATGAAACGATTATCCGTAAAGCCGGAAAAACTTCCAAGAAGTAGGGGTAGGACATGAGAGTAAATGTTTTAAAACGCAAACTTAGCTTAAGAGTTAAGCGCAAAAAAAGAGTAAGAGCAGATATATTTGGCACAGCCCAAAAACCAAGAGTTTCTATATATAAGTCAAACAGATATATTTATGCACAAGCCATAGATGATGTTAATGGCGTTACTTTGGCAAACGTGGATGGAAAGAAGCTAGGTTTCAATTCAAGCAAAAATAGCGCTGAAGCTATGGCAAAAGTTTTTGCTGATGAGTTGAAGGGAAAAAATTTAACCACTGTCGTCTATGATAGAAATGGTTATTTGTATCATGGCGTTGTTGCTGCTTTTGCAGACGGCCTAAGATCAAACGGCATAGTGCTGTAAGAGAAAGAAGAGGATAACGATTCAATGGAAAGATATAACAGAGAAGAGTTTGAAGAAGTCATAGTTAACATCGGCCGTGTAACAAAAGTTGTTAAGGGCGGAAGACGTTTTAGATTTACAGCACTTGTAGTTGTTGGAAATAAAAACGGACTCGTAGGCTTTGGTTTCGGTAAGGCAAAAGAGGTTCCTGATGCGATCAGAAAGGCGGTTGACGATGCATTTAAAAGCATTGTTAAGGTCAACATCAAAGGCTCAACAATAGCACATGACATAGAGGTTAAGTACAACGCTAGTCGTATATTGTTAAAACCAGCGAGTGAAGGTACCGGCGTAATTGCTGGTGGTGCAACACGTCCGGTTGTTGAGCTTGCGGGGATTAAAGATATTTTGACAAAGTCATTGGGCTCAAATAATGCTGCTAACGTAGTAAGGGCTACTATAAAAGCTCTTAGTATGATTAAAAGCTAGTTTTGAATATATAAAATTCAAAAGCAATAAGTTAAGGATTTATGATGGCATTGGATAACCTTACACCAGCGGAAAACTCTACACATCGAACCAAAAGGGTTGGACGTGGACAGGGTAGTGGCATGGGAAAGACAGCTAGCAGAGGTGCAAATGGACAAAAATCCCGCACCGGCTACAAAACAAAAAGAGGTTTTGAGGGCGGACAGCAGCCTTTACAAAGAAGATTGCCTAAGATAGGCTTTACTTCAAGAGTAGTTAAACCTTACGTTATTAACGTAGACAGAATAGCTTCTGTTGCGCAGTTAAGTGAAATCACAATGGATACCATTAGAACAGTTCACAAAATTGCTGGCAGTATTACAAAAGTAAAATTGATTGGCGCAGGAGCAAAAGAGCTTTCAGCTAAAATCAAAGATGAGAACATCATCTTTACTGGATCGGATAAATGAGCCAAGATCTCACAAAGAAGATCTTAATTACACTTGGATTTATATTTGTATACAGGGTTCTGGCTTATGTGCCAGTCCCTGGTGTAAATATCAATGTAATTAAGGAATTCTTCGATTCAAACAGCTCAAATGCTTTGGGAATGTTCAATATGTTTAGCGGCAGTGCTGCTGAAAAATTGAGTATTATCTCCTTGGGAATAATGCCTTATATTACGTCATCAATTATTATGGAGCTTTTAGCAGCTACTTTTCCAGCCCTGGGTAAAATGAAAAAAGAACGCGATGGAATGGTTAAGTATATGCAGATAATTCGTTATGCTACAATTGGCATTACTATTATTCAAGCGATTGGTGTATCTGTTGGATTGGGTAGTCTAACGGGTCGAGGTGGCGAAAGTGCAGTTATGATTGAAATGTCTACTTTTACTGCTATTGCAGCAGTTTCTATGTTGGCAGGAACTATGCTGTTGATGTGGATTGGTGAGCAAATAACACAACGTGGTATTGGAAACGGCATTAGTTTGATTATTTTTGCAGGTATAGTTTCTGGCATTCCTAGTGCTATTGGAGGGACTATAAATTTAGTAAATACTGGAGAACTAAATTTTTTAGTTGTTGTTGGTATTTTAGGAATTATTTTAATAACGGTCGGTTCAATTATTTATGTTGAAATGGGGGAGCGACGCATTCCTGTGTCGTATGCTCGTAAAGTAATTATGCAAAATCAACACAAAAGAATTATGAATTATGTTCCTGTTAAAGTTAACCTTAGTGGTGTTATTCCTCCTATTTTTGCTAGTGCGATTTTGATGTTTCCTTCTACTATTATGCAGGCAAGCACTAACCCTATTGTACGTTCAATTCATGATTTTCTAAACCCCAACAGTTATTTTTTTAACTTTTTAACATTTATTTTTGTTATATTTTTTGCATATTTTTATGCATCAATTATATTTAATGCGAAAGATATTTCAGAAAATTTGAAAAAGCAAGGCGGGTTTATACCAGGTGTTAGGCCAGGAGAGAGTACAGCACATTTTTTAAATGAAGTTGCTAGCAGATTGACTTTTTGGGGTTCAATCTACCTAGGGTTAATTTCAACACTTCCTTGGGTTTTGGTAAAATTTATGGGCGTTCCATTCTACTTCGGAGGAACCGCTGTTCTTATTGTTGTGCAGGTTGCGCTTGACACCATGAGAAAGATAGAGGCCCAAATTTATATGAATAAGTACGAAACATTAAGTGCTGTAGGGCTTTAATTTTATGGCCATTATGATTAGAAAGTCTTTTGAGATAGAAAAACTTTTTAGGGCAAATAAAATTGTTGCTAAAACACTTGAATATCTTAGTGATAAGGTTTGCCCAGGCATTAGCTTGAAAGAGCTTAATGCTATGGGTGAAGACTATATTCAAAAATTAGGTGCCAGACCATCTTTTAAAGGACTTTATGGATTTCCAGCTGGTGTTTGTACTTCAGTAAATGAAGTCATTATCCACGGAATTCCTAGCGATTATTGTCTTAAAGAGGGTGATGTATTGGGCTTAGATATTGGTACTGAGCTTGATGGTTGGTATGGAGACTCAGCTATTACTGTTGGTGTTGGGCAAATCAGCTCTCAAGATGAGGAGCTTATACAATGTGCAAAAGACGCACTATATTTTGCAATTGATTCGATTTATGTTGGTATGAGATTTAAAGAATTGAGTTATGAAATAGAAAAGTTTATTCTTGGCAGGGGCTATGTTCCTTTGAGAGGATTTTGTGGTCACGGCATTGGTCGAAAGCCACATGAGGAGCCTGAAATACCAAATTACCTAGAGGGATTAAATCCCAAAAGCGGTCCTAAAATAAAAAACGGAATGGTTTTTTGTTTAGAGCCGATGATTTGCCAAAAAAACGGAACAGCAAAGATTTTGGATGATAAGTGGTCTGTGGTTTCAAGTGACGGACTTAAGGGAAGTCATTATGAGCATACGGTTGTTGTAATTGATGATAGAGTTGAGATTTTATCATTAGTGTAACTTTTTATAGGAGGTATAATGGCGAAAACCGATGTAATCGAAATAGATGGGAAGGTAATAGAGGCTTTGCCAAATGCAACTTTTAAAGTTGAATTGGCTAAAAATAATCACGTTGTGCTGTGTCATATAGCAGGAAAAATGAGAATGCATTATATCAAAATAATGCCTGGCGACGTGGTAAAGGTTGAGTTAACGCCTTATAGTCTAGACAAAGGACGCATAACATACAGATATAAGTAAACTATTAGTTTATTTATTGTAAAATTTGCCCCTTTTGTAAAGCTGTGTGAAGAAGAATTGGAAAAGAACCACTGTTTTTCCAATTGTTGGTTTGGCAAACTTCGTCAAACCTGTGACAGTTTAACTTGAGTTCAGTGGAAAAAAAGTTCAGGAGTCACAATGAAAGTACGACCTTCTGTAAAGAAGATGTGCGATAAGTGCAAAGTGATAAAACGAAAAGGTATCGTTAGAGTCATTTGCGTAAATCCAAAACACAAACAGAGACAAGGATAAGCATGGCAAGAATTGCAGGTGTAGACCTTCCAGCAAAGAAGAGAGTAGAGTATGGTTTGACCTATATCTACGGTATTGGTTTGACAAGTTCGAGAGCTATTTTAGATGCTAGCGGAATTTCATACGATAAGAGAGTACATGAGTTAACCGAAGATGACATAGCATCTATTCGTAAAGAGCTACAAGCAGGATACGAAGTTGAAGGAGATCTTAGAAAAAAAGTTGCCCTAAATATCAAAGCATTGATGGATATGGGTAGCTATAGAGGTCTTCGTCATAGAAAGGGCTTGCCAGTTCGAGGTCAAAAAACTAAAACTAATGCGCGAACAAGAAAAGGTAAAAAAAGAACCGTCGGCGCAAAAGCTAAATAACGAGTCTCAAAGGGAATTATATGGCAAAAAGAAAAGTAGTACGCAAAAAAGTTGTTAAGAAAAATATTGCTAAGGGTATCGTTTATATCTCTGCAACATTTAATAACACTGTCGTAACCGTGACCGATGAGATGGGAAATGTTGTAGCTTGGAGTAGTGCGGGAAGCCTAGGTTTTAAGGGTAGCAAGAAGTCAACGCCTTATGCTGCTCAACAAGCCGTTGAGGATGCCTTGACTAAAGCAAAAGAGCATGGACTAAAAGAGATCGGAATCAAGGTTCAAGGACCAGGAAGTGGTCGTGAAACAGCAGTAAAAAGTGCTGGAACAACAGAGGGGATAAGAGTCTCTTCATTGAAAGACATCACTCCGTTGCCGCACAATGGCTGCAGACCTCCGAAAAGAAGAAGAGTTTAATTCTTACACAGAGTTAGCAAGGTATAAAAACAAAATTATTTTTTTGGTTTATGTAATAGATTAGGAGAAAATATGGCGAGATATAGAGGACCAGTCGAGAAGCTAGAGAGAAGACTCGGTGTTAGTTTGGCTCTAAAGGGTGAGCGAAGACTAGCAGGCAAGAGTGCTTTGGAGAAGCGTCCGTATGCACCTGGTCAACACGGTCAAAGAAGAACAAAAATTAGTGAATATGGTCTCCAGCTAAGAGAGAAGCAGAAAGCTAAATTTATGTATGGAGTTTCTGAGAAACAATTCAGACGTATATTTGATGAGGCAACTAGAAGAGAGGGCAATACAGGTATTAACTTAGTGTTGCTTATTGAGCGAAGGCTTGATAATGTTGTATATCGTATGGGGTTTGCAACAACTAGAAGAGCGGCACGTCAAATGGTTACACATGGACATATTTTAATTAATGGAAAGAGGGTAGATATACCTTCTTATACTGTATCAGCAGGTGAAAAAATTGAAGTGTGCGAAAAATCAAAAAACAATCCACAAGTGGTAAGAGCTCTTGAGCTGACTGCTCAAACTGGAATTGTTCCTTGGGTTGATGTTGAGAGAGATAAGGCTATGGGTATTTTTACACGTATTCCAGAGCGAGAAGAAGTAGTTATTCCGGTTGAAGAAAGATTAATCGTTGAGCTATACTCTAAATAAATTAAGTAGGTAGCATATGAAAAAAATCAATACATCAGCTTATATGCCAACTGAGATTGAGGTAGAGAATATTGCGGATAATAAGGTTAAGATATCAGCATATCCTTTTGAATCAGGCTTTGCGGTAACATTGGCACACCCTTTACGCAGACTGCTTTTTAGTAGCACTGTTGGTTTTGCACCAACGGCCATAAAAATAGAAGGCGTAACGCACGAATTTGATAGTATGCGTGGCATGCTTGAAGATGTTGCTTTATTTATCATCAATATGAAAAGCATCCGTTTTAAGATTAGAGGTGACGAAAAAAGAGTAGAGGTAAACTATTCGTTTTTTGGAGCAAAAGAAATTTACGGAAGAGATCTCTCTAATGAATTTGTGGATATTGTAACGCCAGATGCATATTTGGCAACTATCAACGAAGATGCTGAATTAAACTTTTCTCTTATTATAGAAAAAGGAATAGGGTATGTTCCTAGTGAAAGTATTAGAGAGACAACTAGTGATGATTATATTGCCTTGGATGCTTTTTTTACACCTGTGAAAAAGGCTATTTATAACATAGAGAATGTTTTGGTTGAAGACAATCCTAACTACGAGAAGGTTGTATTTACTATTGAAACAGATGGGTTGATATCTCCAATTCAAGCATTTAAAAACTCACTAGAGGCAATGTATGGACAGATGTCTGTTTTTAATGGAGTTTTGGATATTACTGTGGCCTCAAAGGCAGATAGCACTAGAGGTGGCGCAGAGATAAGTAAGCTTCTTCAGACTACGGGAGAGTTAAATCTTAGTGCTAGAAGTTTTAATTGTTTAGATAGGGCAGAGGTAAAATTTATTGGCGAATTGGCTTTAATGAGCGAGTTTGAACTAAAAAACCTTAAAAATCTTGGTAAAAAATCTCTTGAAGAGATAAAACAAGTAATGGAAGACATCGGGTATCCGGTGGGATATAATTTTGCATCTGATGTTGCAAGTGCACTTAAGAAGCAAATCGAAGATTTAAAATCTGAAGCTAATGAGGGTTAATTTATGAGACATAAGCATGGATACAGAAAGCTTGGTCGTACTTCATCGCATCGAGGTGCGTTGTTGAAGAATATGGCTATTGCTATCATTAAATATGAAAAAATAGAGACGACGGTTCCTAAGGCAAAAGAGCTGAGAGGATATGTTGAGAAGTTAATTACAAAAGCTGGAAAGGGCGATTTTAATGCCCACAGAACTATTTTTGCTGCTCTTCAAGATAAAGAATGTACTAAAAAGTTGGTAGAAGAAATCGCTCCAAGGTATTTGCAAAGAAATGGTGGATACACACGTATTACTAAAACACGTATTAGAAAAGGCGATGCTGCCCCTATGGCATTTTTAGAGTTAGTATAAAAAGAAAATTTATGCAATAAGGAGGTAGATTGCCTCCTCCTCCTTTCTCCTGAAACTAGCCCTTTTACTTCCAAAATTAAGTCATTTTTAACTCAATATATAGTTAAATAAGCTACTTTTACGTAAGGAGATGAGATGTTGCCTTTTACCGATGAAGAGTTGTTTCCAGTTGTTGAGAAATCTCTTGAAAAAATAAAACCCATGCTTGCTTTGGATGGAGGCGGGATAACGCTTTTGGCTATAAAGGAGGGGCGTGTATATGTTCAGCTTCAAGGAGCATGTCAAGGTTGTGCGTCTAGCGGGCAAACATTAAAATATGGCGTAGAGAGACAACTTAAAATTGATATTCATCCAGACATTGAGGTTGTAAATGTTCTTCCAGGGAATGAAGATAGCATATAAAATATGGATGAAAAATGAATAAATATGTAAAAAGAGGCATGGACAATTTCTATAAAAGAAATTTTTCTCAAGCCATGTTTAATTTTTCAATGGCACTTTCGCTAAATCCAACGTCTAAAGAGGCAAGACTGGGTGCGATATTGTCCGATATGGCTTCAGAAAAAGAGGAAGAGGCAACTGCTCTTTTTGAGTATTATATTTTTGCAAAAGAGAGTGGAGAAAAAAATAGCGAAGATGTTGTTGAAGAGATTGTTGATTCTGTTTCAAGTAGTATTGAAGAGATATCATCAATGCTCATTGAAAAAGAGGTTGAAACTAAGATAAATCAAGAAAACGGTATTGTTTATGAAGACTTTATAAAGCTTATTTCGAGCAGAGGAAGCTTTAAAGAGGCTTTTGAGGATATTATGTTTTCGACAAAAGTTTTGATTTCCAACAAGGATGATTTTATTGATTTTTTGGACAAATTAATAGAAAATGGTTTTACGGAGATGTCTTTAGCTTATCTTGAAAATGCTATTGATCTTTTTCCAACGGATGAAAAACTTTTATCACTCATTAAAAAAGTAAAGTAATATATTGAAAATATCCATAAAAAACTCCAAATCCTTTCTACATGTAAGTGATAATTCCTCCGAATGTGACCCTCAAACAGCTTTTTTACTTACAAGACTAAGCGAAAAATACTTAGAAGATGCCCACAATAAAAAATGTGCAGATGTTATCACTCCAAAAGAGTGTGCATCGCTTTTGGGTATTGATGAAAAAATTAAAATCATTGGAATAACAGGCACCAACGGAAAAACAACCACCGCTGCTGCTATTTATGCCATCTTGCTTGAGCTTGGTAAAAAAGTTGCCTTTCAGGGAACTAGGGGTTTTTTTATTAATGAAAAGAGGTTTGAGGAAAAGAGTTTAACAACTCCATTGGTTTTTCAAACGCTTTGTCATATAAAACAAGCTTTGGATGAAGGGTGTGAATATTTTGTGATGGAGGTAAGTTCCCACGCTATATCTCAAAATAGAATAGAGGGGATAGATTTTGCTTTAAAAATTCTTACAAACATCACGCAGGATCATTTGGACTATCACAAGACCATCGAAGAGTATATTGGTGTTAAAAATAGTTTTTTTAAAGATGACTCTTTGAAACTGATAAATAAAGATGAGCCAAGGGCAAAATTTAACCCTAAAAATTGTCTTACATATGGCATAGAGATGCCAGCGACGTATAAAGTTGTTGCTTATTCACTTAGTGATGGCATTGGTGCAGCGATTTCTAAAATGGATACGGTGTGTGATTTTCGATCTTGCTTGCAGGGCTATTTTAATGTTTACAATCTTCTGTGTGCAGTCAGTGCTATTGATATGTTAAAAGTAGCACCATTTGAAGATATTTGTGGAGCGGTTGAGAGTTTTGGCGGAGTTGAGGGCAGGATGGAAGTTATAAGTGAGAAACCACTAGTTATTGTTGATTTTGCACATACTCCTGATGGAATGGAGAAAGTTTTAGAGTCAATGAAAGACAAGGAAATTGTTCTTGTCTTTGGTGCAGGTGGAGATAGAGATAGAAGCAAGCGTCCAAAAATGGGTTTTGTTGCGAAAAAATATGCGAAAAAAATAGTTATTACTAGTGACAATTCTCGTAGTGAAAAATCAGAAGATATTATCCGTGATATTCTCAGTGGTATGCGAGATGTTACCAATGTTATAGCACTTTCAAGCAGAGAAGAGGCGATTGAAAAAGCCTTAAGGTGGCAAGATGGTAATGAAGTTGTTTTGATTTTGGGAAAGGGAGATGAGATCTATCAGGATATTGGGGGTGTCAAGACTCCTTTTGATGACAGGGTTGTTGCTAAGGAAAAAATTGTTAAAATAGGCAAATTCTTATAGACTTAGGTCTCTATTTATGAGGTAAAAATAAGATGACGTTTGATATGTTGTATAGTAAAATTCATAGAGCCACAGTTACAGATGCCAATCTGAATTATGTTGGCTCAATAACGATAGATAAAGAGCTTATGGCTTTGGCAAAACTTCGGGTGGGTCAAAAAGTTGAAATTGTTGATGTGAACAATGGCGAGCGTTTTACTACCTATGTAATTGAGGGTGTTGCTGGAAAAAGGGATATCTGTCTTAATGGTGCAGCTGCGAGAAAAGTTCATGTAGGCGATAAGATAATTATTATAGCGTATGCCTCTATGAGTGCGGAAGAATCGGACAGTTTTAAACCAGCAGTTGTTTTAGTAGATGAATTAAACAATGTTGTTGAAATTAGGGATAGCATTTAATGTTTGATGGTTTGGATTTGTCAAAAATGGGCAAAATGCTAGAAGAAGTTCAAAAGCAAGCAAAGCATATTCAAGATGAAGCTGAAAAAAAAGAGTATACCGCCAAAAGCGGTGGTGGGTTGGTTAAAGTTTCGATGAGCGGAAATGGTGAGGTGGTTGATATAAGCATTGATGATAGTTTGATGTCAGATAAAGAGTCACTACAAATACTGTTAATAAGTGCCGTAAATGATGTTCAAAAAATGGTAGAAGATGATAAAAAAATGGCCGCAAGTCGCCTATTTTCAGGTGTCGGGGGCTTTGGGTCTTAAAAAGGCTAAGGAGTCGTTAATGATGAAGATTTTAGTATCTGTTTTGGTGCTTTTTAGTGCTGTTTTTTCGGCAGATTTTGTTTATCCTGACTTTTCGCAATGTTATGAAAAAAATAAAAAATCTATTGTTAGATTTGGCGATATCAATGCAGTTGCCATTAGAAAAGATATTGCTGTGGCGTATTGCCCAACAAAGCCCAGCATTCCTTATATTGCACATGACCCTTTTTTAAATCTATATTTTTTTAAATCTGAAGCCGAATTGACACCAGTAAAGCCAAAGTCGGTAACTCTTTTAAAGTTGGGCGAGTGGATAGCAAGTATGAGTGCAGATTCTTTACATGTAGCTAGTTTTTCAAAAACAACGGCAAACGTAAATGATTTTTACAATTTTGATGCCAAAGCTCCTGCAAGCAGTATAGTTGGAGGATTGTGTTGCGAGATGTATGGATTAGGTGTGGAAAACAATCGTTTTGTTAGCTCGGATTATATTGATAAAATTTTATCAATCAAAGAGCCATATTCAGCCAATTTTGGCGTAAAGTTTTCACAAAATGGCAATAACGTTTTAGTAAGTGATTCTGCACTTGGCTCAAAAGGCGTTCTTAAAGTAGGCGATAAAATCATCTCCATAAATGGCAAAAAAATAGAGTCTCTTGGCGATGTAAGCGAGATAGTCTTGCCGTCTAAAAATGATGCAAAATTTGCAATAGAAGCACTTAGGAGAGACAAAGTTATTAAAACCGATCTTTCGGCAAATGTTTACAAAAGCGTAAAAGTATCTCAAAAAAAGAGGACATTTTTTGAAGATAGAGGGCTATATCTTGACGCTTCTTTGAAAATATCGAAGATAGCAAATGGAAGCTTTGGGCAAAAAGCTGGCTTAAAGATAGGCGATAAATTGTTGAGCATAAATCAACTTGCAATGAAATCAAGCAAAGATGTTGAAAGCTATTTTGCTAAATCCAAAACTAAAGAGGCTAATCTTTTGTTTGATAGAGATGATTTTCAATTTTTTGTAAAAATAGAAAAATAACAATAGGGCAGTACGTTGAGAGACCAAAAAGATTTGCTACTTGCTTTTGAAGATTTTTTAAAACAGCACTTGCCGAAGGTAGAGAGTTTTCATCCTCATTTCAATACCGCATTAAGCGAGATGTTACGTGTGGGGGGGAAACGTTTTCGCCCACTCTTGTTACTATGCGTAGTCGATAGGCTTAAACCTTTATTGACCAAAAATGCTATGTATATAGCTTTGGCGTTAGAGATGATGCACACCTACTCTTTAATTCATGATGATTTGCCATCAATGGATAATGCTGACACAAGAAGGGGTCATCCAACCCTACATGTAAGCTATGATGAGGTCACAGCAGTTTTGGTTGGAGATGCTCTAAATACACACGCCTTTTATCTAATCACAAATGCGCCCTTAAGTGCGGATATAAAGGTTGAGCTAACTTCTATTTTATCGAAAGATGCTGGAATTTATGGGATGGTTTTAGGTCAGGCGTGCGACTGTTTTTTTGAAAACAAAAAACTCTCATTTGACGAATTGACTTTTTTGCATATTCATAAAACTGCAAAATTGATTGCTACTTCGCTTTTGATGGGCGGAATTATTTGTGAGCTTGATGCTAAAAGCAAAGATATTTTATATGATTTTGGCTTGAAGCTTGGGCTTTTGTTTCAAATTCAAGATGACATTATTGACGCAACTCTCTCTTCGCAAGAAGCGGGCAAGCCAACTCAAAACGATACTCAAAAAAACTCTTTTGTAAATCTTTTAGGACTAAAAGGTGCACAAGAGGAGAAAAAAAAGATGATTGATGAGCTACATGTAGCTTGCTCTACATTAGATGAAAGGCTTGCACTATTTTTGCAAGAGATTATAAAAAAATATTTTAAGAAGGACTGATACTGAATGGAAGATAAAAAAATGCTCAAAAAGCAAGCCGATACGATTCGTTTTTTGGCAGCAGATATGGTACAAAAAGCCAATAGCGGACATCCAGGCGCTCCTATGGGATTGGCTGATATAGTTACGGTTCTCTCAAGGCACTTAAGTCATAACCCCAAAAATCCTAAATGGTTAAATAGAGATAGGCTTGTTTTTAGTGGCGGTCATGCTTCTGCTTTGATTTACTCTTTTTTGCATTTGAGTGGATATGACCTCTCAATAGAGGATTTGAAAAATTTTAGACAACTTGGTAGCAAAACCCCTGGGCACCCAGAGTACGGCGATGTTCCTGGTGTTGAGGTGACGACTGGACCTTTGGGTCAAGGTGTTGCAAATGCTGTTGGTTTTGCAATGGCAACCAAATATGCTCAAAATATTTTAAACTCACCTACTTCAAAAGTTATTGATCATAAAGTTTACTGTTTGTGTGGAGATGGTGATTTGCAAGAGGGTATTAGTTATGAGGCTTGTTCATTGGCAGGACATCTTGCATTGAACAATTTAGTTTTGATTTATGACTCTAACTCTATTACTATTGAAGGCGATATCTCTATTGCGTGGAGTGAAGACGTTAAGCGTCGTTTTGAGGCTCAAGGTTGGGAAGTATCTCGTATAGATGGGCACGATTATGATGAGATAAATGATGTTTTGGTTCGCTCCAAAGAGCAGAGCAAGCCATATTTAATTATTGCCAACACAACAATCGCCAAAGGTGCTTGCGAGATGGAGGGAAGCCACCATTCGCATGGAGCTCCTTTAGGTTGTGAGGAGATAAAAAACTCAAAATGCAAGGCTGGTTTTGAGTGTGATTCGCATTTTATTGTCGATGAAGATGTGAAGGCTCGCTTTGGATGTGCGGTAGAAAAAGGTGTACTTGCTGAGCAGAAGTGGAATGCAATGGTCTCCAAAGAGTTAAGTGATGAGCAATCGACACTTCTTAATCAATTAATAAATCCAGATTTTTCAAAGGTACAGTGGCCATCCTTTGAGGTGGGAAGTGGAGTTGCTACACGAGATAGCAATGGAAAAATCATCAATGCTATCGCCAAAGCCATCCCAGGTTTTTTGGGAGGAAGTGCAGACCTAGGACCTTCAAATAAAAGTGAGCTATCAAATATGGGAGACTTTCCAAATGGAAAAAATATCCATTTTGGCATAAGAGAACACGCAATGGGTGCTATTTGCAATGCTTTTGCATTGTATGGAACTTTTTTGCCCTATAGTGCCACATTTTTTATTTTTAGTGATTATATGAAGCCCTCAGTAAGATTGGCAGCTTTGATGAAATTAAAGAATTTTTACATCTGGACGCACGATAGTATAGGCGTTGGAGAAGATGGTCCAACACATCAGCCAATAGAGCAGTTGAGTCAGTTTAGGGCTTTGCCAGGATTTTACGTGTATAGACCAGCAGACGCAAATGAAAATGTTAAGTCATGGAAAAAAGCATTAAGCATGAGTGCTCCTGCTGCGTTTGTGTGCACTCGCCAGAAACTTGAGGTTTTAAAAGATGACAGAGCTTTTGGCGATGTTGAAAATGGCGGATATTTGCTGAAAAAACGAGATAATGCGACCATTACTTTGATGGCGAGTGGAAGCGAAGTTTTTGCTTGTTTGCAAGCTGGATGTTATCTGGAAAAGTTGGGCATCAATGCAAATATTGTTAGCGTGCCATGTTTTGACCTTTTTGTTGAGCAAAGCAGAGACTATATAGCCTCTGTTGTGGATAGCAAGACTAAAGTTCTCGCAGTTGAAGCAGCAGCTGGAGTAGAGTGGTATAGATTTGCTGATGAAGTTATTGGAATGAGCCGATTTGGTGCAAGTGCTCCAGCAGAGTTATTGTTTGAAAAATTTGGTCTAACATCACATAACGTAGCACGTAAAGCATGTGAAATGCTAAGTGTTAATTATAAAGATGTCTCATCTACATGTAAGATTAAATAAAATAACAAGGAGGCGCCATGAATAGTTATAAAGCGGTTATTTTTGATTTAGATGGCACCTTGCTTGATACTCTAAAAGATATTGCCATTAGTGCAAACTATGCACTTAAGCAGTGTGGTTTTGAAGCTAAAAATATACAAAGTTATCGCTATTTCGTTGGAGAGGGCGTTGTTAGATTGTTTGAAAATGCCCTTGAGGATAAGAAGCCATCATCTCAAACGATTCATATGCTTGTAGATATTTTTGAAGAGCATTATGCGAAACAGTATGCCCAAAATACGGTACTTTATGAAGATATCTCAAAGCTGTTAACCTATCTTCAAGCTGTTGGTTTTAAGATGGCGATTTTGTCCAATAAACCTGATGGTTTTACAAAAAAATGTGCATATAAATATCTTAGAAGTTGGACTTTTGAGGCAGTGTATGGTCAAAGAGAAGGGGTGGAGCGTAAGCCCTCTCCTCAAGGTGCACAAGCTATTGCTAACGAGTTGAGTGTTACATGTGAAGAGTGTTTGTATTTTGGAGACACAAGTATCGACATGATAACGGCAAATAATGCTGGTATGACACCAATTGGCGTACTTTGGGGTTTTAGAACCAGAGATGAGCTTATAGGAACTGGAGCAAAATTTATAGTCTCATCCCCAAAAGATGCTATAAAGCTTATCCATACGATATCGCATCCTCTAAAAGCTGAGAGCTTCAACTAAACAAACCCCAAGCAACTTTTTGATACAATCTCCCATAAATGAACAATCCAAAGAAAGGCTTTGATGGTGCTGTTTATACCGATTTTAGAGGCTAGAATATGATTTATGAACACGAAATACCAAAAGGGAGTAAGCTCTATTTTGGTCATAGTGCCAAACTTAAAAGAGAGATAGAGTCTAAAGCGTCAACTCTTTTTTATGAGGCTGGATTTGAAGAGATTGCTACGCCATTTTTCTCTTATCATCAGCATCAAAGCATTGACGAGAAAGAGTTACTTCGTTTTTCTGATGAGAAAAATCATATTGTCTCTTTAAGAGCTGATAGCACGATGGATGTTGTAAGACTTATCACTAAAAGATTGGGCAGAAGCACAAATCACAATAGATGGTTTTATGTGCAACCTGTTTTTAGATATCCTAGTTGTGAAGTCAATCAAATAGGTGCAGAGCTTATAGGAAATGATGATTTAAGCATTAGTGCTAAGATGAGTTTAGCTTTTTTTGAACATGTTAAACTAAAGCCATTGTTGCATATCTCCAATATAAATATTCCAAAGATTTTATCGCAAGAGTTTCAAATTGATTTGAAATTTTTTGAAAAAGGCGAGCTGGGCAAACTGCTCGCATTAAATATATCGTGGCTAACAAAATTAACATGTTTGCAGACGGAAAAAGAGGTGGATGATATATTGGATGAAGTGCCTGAAAATATCAAAAATGAGCTTATGAAAATGAAGTTGTTGTGTGAAAAGATTTCATATGCTCCGACGGTTTTATCTCCACTTTATTATGCAAAAATGCGTTACTATAATGAAGTTTTTTTCAGGTTTATTGACAAAAATTTTACGCTTGGTATGGGCGGAAATTATGATTGTGATGGCATTGAATCAAGTGGATTTGGACTTTATACAGACGAAATACTAGAAATATTGATAAAAGAGAGTTAATGTTATGAAAACAGATTTGATAGTAGGCATTCAGTGGGGCGATGAAGGAAAAGGCAAGATTGTAGATATGATGGCTCAAAATTATGATGCTGTTTGTAGATATCAAGGTGGTCATAATGCAGGACATACAATCTGGGTTGATGGCATAAGATATGCATTGCATCTTATTCCCTCGGGCGTTTTAAATCCTAAGGCTATCAATATCATTGGAAACGGTGTTGTAGTTTGTCCTGAAGCACTTATTAAAGAGATGAAGCAGTTTGAAAATCTTCAAGGAAGACTTTTTGTTAGCGACAAAGCACATATGATTTTAAATCACCATATTGCAATCGACAATGCTAAAGAGAAGCTTCGAGGCGACAAGGCTATTGGAACAACAGGCAGGGGCATTGGACCATCTTACGGAAGCAAGATAGAGCGAAGTGGTCATAGGTTGGGAGAGTTAAGAGATACGAAAAAATTAGCAAATTCCTTGATTGAGTTTTATGACGAAAACAGAGCACTTTTTAACGCTCTTTGTATTGTTACGCCAAATTTTGATGAGCTTAAAAAAGAGTTGGATGACTATGCTTCTGTTTTATTGCCTTATCTAGCAGATACGACAGAGATGGTTTGGGGATTGTTGGACGATAAAAAACGTGTTTTGCTTGAAGGCGCCCAAGGAACTCTTTTGGATATCGACCACGGAACATATCCTTATGTGACAAGCTCAAGTACTATTAGTGCTGGTGCGTGTATTGGTTTGGGGTTGAGTCCTAAGGATATCGGTAAGGTTACGGGTATTGCCAAGGCGTATTGTACACGTGTAGGAAATGGACCTTTTCCAACAGAAGATTTTGGCAATGAAGGTCAAATGCTTCGTGATAAAGGCAATGAGTACGGCACATCTACTGGTCGCCCAAGAAGATGCGGTTGGTTTGATGCGGTTGCATGTAGATATGCAAGCCGTATCAATGGATGCGACCAACTTGCGATTATGAAGCTTGATGTATTGGATGGCTTTGATACCATCAAGATTTGTGTAGCTTATGAAATTGATGGCAAAAGAGTTGAAACACTGCCGCAAGATTTAAACAATATTAAACCTATTTACGAGAGCATGACTGGTTGGGATAGTGTTGTTGGATGTAGAAAATATGAGGATTTGCCACAAAGTGCTAAAGATTATATAAGAAAATTAGAAGAAGTTACAGGTACTAAAGTAGGGATTATCTCTACAAGTCCAGATAGAAAAGATACGATACTTTTGTAATATAGGAAATATCGCATGAAGAGCAAATTTGCAAATATTGCAAAAATTAAAAAGCAAAAATGCGATACCATTGAAAAAGAGTTATTAAAAAACAGAACTAGAGAGAAGATGCTTTTGGCAAAAATAGCCACATCTTATGAAGAGATATCAAAAATGTCTCTGCCTAAAGAGGGTGGTGCCTCTTTGATATCTATGTTTCAAGCACAAAAAGCACTTCTAAATAGAGATAAAAAGGCGTATGAGCTCGCATTGGTTGAGGCAAAAAAGAGGATACAAAAGTTATTAGATGATTATAAAAAAGCTCATACGGATTATGAAAAGATAAAATATCTAGAAGAGCAAGAGTTGCAGATATTTATAGACAAACTCAAAAAAGAAGAGCAAAAAGAGCTAGATGAGATTGCCAACGTCTTGTTTTCAAACATCGTGGCAAAAAAAGGATAACTTATGAGATTTATTTTTATGGTTTCGATTTTGTGCTCCATTGTTTTTGCTGAGGGAAGTGATTGTACCAAGATTTTTGAAGAGAGAAAATTGGAACTCCTTAAAGAAATGGAGAAAATAGACGAAGCAAGACAGTCGTTTGAGGCTCTTCAATCAGCCACAAATCTGCTTTTTGATAATAAAAAATTGGCACTCGAACAGAGAGAGGCTGTTGTTGATAAAAATCTCGAAACCACAAAGCAAAAAGAGAAAGAGATTGCAAAAATGGTTGAGGAAAACAAAAAACTTCTAGAGCAAATAGAGCAAAAAACAGATGAAAAAATAAGTGAAACATACAATAAAATGAAAGACGCCTCCGCCGCAAGCATTATTGAAAATATGCCTGTTGATGAGGGTGCAAGTATTATTTTTAAATTGCCAGCAAAAAAAATATCTCAAATTATGTCAAAAATGGATCCAAAAAAAGCCTCTGATATTACCCTAAGGCTTAAAAAAGGGCCACCTTTCAAATAGCCAAATATCTCTTTCGTGTGACAAATAAATTCTAAACAGATATTTACCTTACATTAGGTAAAATGGTGCAAAATACTAAATTAAGGGCTGTTGATGAAAATCAAACTATCTCACGCTCAGCACATTGCCAATAAAATAGCCATTGATATTTTTAAAAGCGGACTCGTGACGCTAAATAAAGGGTTGGAGCCGGTTGCTAAAATTGCTGAAGATTTAATTGTTGAAGATGTTCAAAAAGAGACTGCACTTGAGCAGAAAGTTTCGGAGATTTTGGAAGAAAATGAAGACGAGATGGAGTTCCAAAGAGTTGATAGAAAAAGTATGTTTTGGCTTATTAAAAAGAAACTTGCCAAAGAGTATGGCGTTGTGCTCTCCTATGAGGATAGGTACAACGATTTGGCTCATCGCATTCTTCAGACGAGCTGGAAGGGAAATTTACTAGATTATAGTGTGTCTGAAAATAGAGCAAAAAACATTATTTATGGTGCGATTGAGGAGTACTTGCAGAACTTTGAGGGAATAGAAGAGGTGGTTGCTGAGAAGATTTCGCACTACAAGAAAAAACCTGTTCAAGGCTCAGAAGAGTATGATCTGATTTTTGACAAATTGTATGAAGAAGAGCTTAGAAAAAGAGGTATGATGCTATGAGTTTAGTGCTTAAGCCAATCTGGATATACATTGAAAATGGTGTTTTTTTATCTGCAAAGGGTTTTGGATACGAGGGAACAAAGACTGGGGAAATTGTTTTTAATACTTCCATGAGTGGTTATCAAGAGATTATGAGCGACCCTAGTTATGCTGGACAATTTGTTGTTTTTACAATGCCAGAGATTGGTATCGTGGGCACAAACGATGATGATATGGAAAGCCTTAGTGCTCACTCGTGCGGTATGATTATTAGAAATCTTAACGAAATACCATCAAACTTTAGAGCCACTTCGACTTTGTCAGAATTTCTAAAAAAACATCAAAGCATCGGCATTTGTGATATTGATACGCGTTTTCTTACAAAAATGATACGTGATGGTGGTGCAAAGATGATGATAGCATCAACTGAAATATCAGACAAAGAGACGCTAAAGAAAAAGCTTGAATCCTCACCTCGTATTGAAGATGTGAATTATATTGAAAAGGTGGGTGTTAAAAAGGCCTACATTCACGAGAGCGGAGTTTGGGATAGTGCTACTATGGGTTACAATAAAGCAACTAAATCAATGGGCAAAAAAGTAGTCGCTATTGATTTTGGTGTTAAGAGAAACATACTAAATGAGCTATGTGAAACAGGTCTTGAGGTTGAGGTGGTGCCACACACTTTTAACGCAGATGATTTGGTTCGAAGATATAAAGCTGGAGAAATACATGGCGTATTTCTATCCAATGGTCCAGGGGATCCGCTTATTTTAAAAAAAGAAGCTACCCAAATCGCTAAATTGATAACTGCTAAAGTTCCAATGTTTGGTATTTGTTTGGGGCATCAACTACTCTCTATCGCACATGGATATCCAACTTATAAGCTTAAATTTGGACATCATGGCGGAAATCATCCAGTTAAAAATATGAACAATTCAACTGTTGAGATAACAGCACAAAATCATAACTATAATGTTCCGCAAGAGATATGCTCTATCGCTACTGTAACGCATATGAATCTTTTTGACAACACTATTGAAGGTTTGAAATATAATAATGCACCTATCTTTTCTGTTCAGCATCATCCAGAAGCAAGTCCAGGTCCTCACGAGAGTAAGTATATTTTTAAAGAGTTTGCCCAAAGCCTATAAGAGGGATTGACGATAGATACAATAGATTTTACTGCTATTATTAGTGTTGCTTTTTTAGGAAGCTTGGGGCACTGTATAGGTATGTGTGGCGGTTTTATTGTTGCTTATAGTAGTGCAAAAATAGACTCTTCTTTTAGTAAAACAAGGCAGTTTTTTTCTCATTTGGCATACAATCTTGGAAGAATTTTTTCTTATGTGATTTTAGGAATGCTCTTCGGTTTTGTAGGAAGTGTTATCTCTTTTTCTTCCGCCTCAACGGGTTATTTCTATTTTGCTGTAGGTTTGTTGATGGTATTAATGGGACTTTCTTTGCTGGGAAAGATTCGATTTTTAACCTCCTTGGAGTCCTCTTTGGCTACAAATACTTTTGTAAAACGTCTTTTCTCTTTGCTTATTCGCTCTAAAAGTTTTGGCAGTTTCTTGGGGCTGGGAATGCTTAATGGTTTTTTGCCTTGCGGGTTAGTCTATTTTTTTGCAGTTTCAGCATCTGCCACAGGTTCTGTTTTTTGGGGTGGTGTTGTGATGGCTATTTTTGGTCTTTCTACGGTTCCCGCATTGATGGGGTTGGGATTTGTGGTCGGATTTCTAAGAAGTGGTGGTTTTAGAGAAGTTATGATAAAAATGGCATCATTTTTTATCATTTGTTATGGTATTTATATCTCCTATTTGGGTTATATTGCACTAATAAGATGAAGCTAAAACAGTATAAAGAGGCTATTGAAAATAGCAACATTGTCTCAAAAACCGACATTAACGGCATCATTACCTTTGTAAATGATGAGTTTTGCAAGATATCGGGATACACAAGAGAAGAGCTTGTTGGAAAAAATCACAATATTGTTAGACATCCTGATGTTCCACCGATTGATTTTAAGATTTTGTGGGAGACTATAAAAGATAAAAAAACATATAAAACCACAGCCAAAAATATTGCCAAAGATGGTACAGTTTTTTATGTAAATACAACTATCGTTCCAATTTTAGATGAAAATAAAGAGATAAAAGAGTTTATTGCGATACGCTATGATGTTACAAAAAGTGTTGAGTTGCAAGAAGCACTAAAGCGCAAAGAAGAGGAGCTTGAAGCACTAAACGCAACACTAGAGGAGCGTGTAAAATTTCAAACTAAGGCACTTGTGGAGTTAAATGCTACTCTGGAAGAGACAATCGCCCAAGAGGTGGAAAAAAATCGAAAAAAAGATCAATTTATTTATCAGCAAGCACGTTTGGCATCAATGGGCGAGATGATAGCCAATATTGCTCACCAGTGGCGTCAACCACTTTCTGAGTTAAGTATGGTACTTTACAAAATGAAAAAAATACACATTATGGCAAGCTGTGATAAAGATGATTTTTACAATAAAAGCTACGAGCATGCCAAAAAGATAATATCAAATATGTCTGATACTATTGAGGGTTTTCGTAATTTTTTTAGTCCACATAGGCAAGGCGAACTCTTTTCTCTTGGGGGAGCCATTAAAGATGTTTGGTTTATGGTTGAAGGAGTTGTTGCCAAAGAGGATATTATTCAGACAACTAAAATTTTGCATGATGTTAAAATTTTAGGTAGTGTCAATGATTTTTCACATGTTTTGATTAATATTATAAATAATTCGATTGAAGCATATCGTAGTAAAGATTATGAAAAAAAAGAAATTTCAATCGTTCTTGATAAAAACAAAAAAGGTAGTGCTATAATAACCGTATGTGACAAGGCTGGCGGAATTGACAAAACAATACTTGATAAAATATTTGAGCCCTATTTTACAACAAAACATGCGAGTGCCGGAACAGGTTTGGGTCTTTATATGAGCAAGATGATTGTTGAAAAAAATATGATGGGTTCAATCAGGGCATACAATAAAGACAGCGGTGCTTGTTTTGAGATAGAGGTGCCTATTTTTATGGATGAATATAAATGCAAAAAGAGGATAAATTAACATGAGTGGATTATCGCAGTTGTCCATTCTCTTTGTAGAAGACGAGAAGGGTTTAGCGTTAGCGATAGAAGATGCCATAGGGGATGAGTTTGGCAAATTTATTGTTGCAAACAATGGTGATGATGGGCTTAAAAAATTTAAAAAATTTAAGCCAGATATTGTGGTAACAGATATTTTGATGCCCATTAAAGATGGCTTAGATATGGCGTTTGAGATTAAAAGCATCTCCAAAGAGACTCCTATTGTGGTGCTTAGTGCATTTAGTGAGAAAGAGAGGCTTCTTAAGGCTATTGATGTAGGTATTGATAAGTATCTTATTAAGCCGATTGACCCAGAAGAGCTTATTGATATTTTAAATACGATAGCAAAAACGATGTTGCATATTAATGAGAGTGTAGAATTGGGACATGGTTATCAATTTGATAAAAAAAAGAGGGTTTTGGTCAAAGACGGGAATAGTATATTTTTGACCAAAAAAGAGTTATTGTTTATATCGGTTTTGATTAAAAATCTCGGAGTATTTGTTTTGCATGACGATATAAAAAAACAAGTTTGGACAAATAAAAAAGTTACCGACTCTGCTATTAGAACCTTTATTAAACGTGTGAGAGAAAAGACAGACAAAGAGTTTATTAAAAACATTCCTGGACTTGGATATAAGATAAGCATTGAAAAATAGCATTAGTATTAATTTGGCACTATTTTAATCCCCTTAAGCTCTATTCTATATTTTGTGCATTATAATTTCCCCTATATGTGATATTTTAGTGACATAAAAATAAAAGAGGGGGGATTGATGCAGGCTAGTAATGTGTTAAACTATGACTACTCAGTAGCCAAATGTTTTACTTATGCAACGATTCTGTTTGGGATTGTAGGTATGTTGATAGGTGTTATCATAGCTTATCAAATGGCATATCCTGAATTAAATTATTTTGCCGGAGAATATGGCACGTACAGTCGCTTAAGACCACTTCATACATCCGGAGTTATTTTTGGGTTTTTGCTTAGTGGAATTTTTGCAACATGGTACTATGTGGGACAGAGGGTGCTAAAAGTTTCAATTGCAGAGTCAAAGTTTTTGATGAGTGTTGGAAGAGTTCATTTTTGGCTCTATTTGGTGGTTATCTTAATGGCAGTCGTTAGCCTTTTTATGGGTATCTCTACCTCCAAAGAGTATGCTGAGCTTGAGTGGCCTTTGGATATTGGTGTGGTTCTTTTGTGGGTTTTGTGGGGCATTAGCATATTTGGACTTATTGGGATTAGAAGAGAAAAGACTCTATATGTATCCATCTGGTACTATATAGCAACCTTTTTGGGCGTTGCGATGCTTTATCTGTTTAACAATATGGAAGTTCCCACCTATTTTGTTTCAGGCATGGGCAAATGGTATCACTCTGTTTCTATGTATGCTGGCACAAATGATGCTATGGTTCAGTGGTGGTATGGACACAACGCGGTAGCGTTTGTTTTTACAGTTCCTATTGTCGCGATGATATATTACTTTTTGCCAAAAGAGTCTGCTCAGCCAATCTTCTCATATAAACTCTCTATTCTCTCTTTTTGGGGTTTGATGTTCGTCTATCTTTGGGCTGGCGGACACCACTTGTTATACTCCACAGTTCCAGATTGGGTTCAAACTATGGGCTCCATATTCTCTATTATTTTGATTTTGCCATCTTGGGGAAGTGCTATAAATATGCTTTTGACAATGAAGGGCGAATGGGGTCAGCTAAAAGAGAATCCTCTGATAAAATTTATGGTTCTAGCTTCCACCTTTTACATGTTAAGCACACTTGAAGGCCCCATACAGGCGATAAAATCTGTAAATGCTCTTGCGCACTTTACGGATTGGATACCTGGGCATGTGCATGATGGTACACTCGGCTGGGTAGGTTTTATGACGATGGCAGCACTCTACCATATGACGCCTCGTATGTTTAAAAAAGAGTTATTTAGTAAAAAATTGATGGAGTCTCAGTTTTGGCTCCAAACTACTGGTATTGTGATGTATTTTTCAAGTATGTGGATTGCTGGTATCACTCAAGGTATGATGTGGAGAGCAAGTGACCAATATGGAAATTTGGAGTACTCTTTTATGGATACGGTATCGGTTTTGATTCCTTATTACACATTAAGAGCAACGGGCGGATTGTTTTACTTGATAGGATTTCTACTTTTTGCTTATAACATGTACAAAACGATTACTTCTGGCAAGGCGATTTTGAGTGAGCCTCAAAATAGTTCGCCAATGCAAGCATAAGGAGGCTGGAGATGTTTCATTGGCTAGAGAGAAATCCATTTTTCTTTGCAGTAGGTGTCTTTTTGGTAATTGCGTATGCCGGAGTCGTTACTATACTTCCTGATTTTATGGAGAGTGCTAGACCTGTTATTGGCACAAAGCCTTATACTGTTTTAGAGTTGGCGGGAAGACAAATTTATATTAAAGATAGTTGTAATGCTTGCCATTCGCAGTTGATTCGCCCTTTTAAGTCAGAAACAGACCGTTATGGTATGTATTCTTTGAGCGGAGAGTATGCTTATGATAGACCGTTCTTGTGGGGTTCAAAAAGAACAGGACCAGACTTAATGCGTGTGGGAAACTATCGAACAACGGATTGGCATGACCATCATATGCGAAATCCTCAAAGTGTAGTCTCTGGCTCTATTATGCCAGCATACAAGCATATGTACACCAATAACGCTGATATACAAACAGCTTATGCTGAGGCTTATACTGTTAAAAAAGTTTTTAATGTTCCTTATGACAAGCCAAATATGCCACGTCTTGGTACTTTTGAAGAGGCAAATAAAGAAGTTATGAAAGAGGCTTCAGCGATTATTGCCGATATGAAAAGCGATGATGTGAAAGAAGCATTTAAAAAAGGCGAAATAAAAGAGATTGTGGCACTTATCGCCTATCTAAACAGTCTGAAATAAGGTGTTGCGGTGAATATGGAAAGTATAAGAGAATTGCAAGCGTATGGGTATATTTTCTTTACAATTTTTTTGGTAATTATTTTGTATTCGTATATATATCATCTTTACAAAAGCGAGAAAGATGGTAAGCGAAATTATGAAAAATACTCCGATATGGCTTTGCATGATAATATTGATGATGTTCCTGTTGAAAAAAGAGAGATACCTTTAAGTGCAGAAAAAGAAAAATAGGAGAAAGATATGAATTGGCTAAGTGATAACGTAAACTTGTTAGCCTTAATTGGTGCGGCGGTAATTATCATTCTTGTCGTTTTTGTTGTTGGAAAATATATTAAGCAGATGAAGCACGATAAGGGTTCAGGCGAACTGATGAGTGATAACTGGGATGGTATAGGAGAATACAAAAATCCTTTGCCTATAGGTTGGTCTCTCTCATTTATAGGGACTATTATTTGGGCAATTTGGTACTTTCTAGTCGGATATCCTTTAAACTCTTATTCTCAAATAGGTGAATACAACAAAGAAGTAGCTGAGCACAATGCAAGATTTGAAAATAAATGGGCAAATCCTGATAAAGATACACTTATGGGTATGGGTAAGGGTATTTTTTTGGTGCAGTGTGCTCCCTGTCATGGTGTTCTTGGTGATGGTATGGATGCTAAGTCGGCGGACTTAACTTACTGGGGAGGCGAAGATGCTGTTGTGGAGGCGATTTTAAAAGGCGTTAAGGGTTCACATTATCCGCTTGAAGAGATGCCAGCTGGTCTTTTGGACGAAGCAAGTGCGAAAGCTGTTACTGCTTTTATGATGAAAGAGATAAATGTTAAAAAAAGCACAAAAAATCCAGACTTGGTTGAGACGGGTCGTCCTTTATGGGCTACATGTAGTGCATGCCATGGCGAAGATGGCAAGGGTATGGGCGGAATGTCTGCTGATATTAGTCAATATGGTACGCCAGAGTTTATAGCCAATGTATTAAATCTTGGCAAAAAAGGGCTTATCGGAGATATGCCAAAATTTACCGATGATCGTTTAACAAAAGTACAAAAACTCGCAGTTGGCACATATATCCAATCACTAAGACAGTAGGGGGCTAGAATGGAAAATACAAATAGAAACGTCTTTGGGCTTAACGGAGTCGCAGGTATGCTTATAGCTACTGTTTTGTTGTTGGGTATTTTGGTGGTTTTGAGTATTTGGGGTATTGATGCCCAAAAAGCTGTTGCAGACAAACCATATAAAATAGACAATCCTCAAGCGGTTAAGATGATTGATGCGTCAAATACGCAACATAAAACCATAGAGAAGTAGGGGGAAACATGTCAGACCACATGGACAAGATTATCACAATTGGGCTTATTATTGCAGGTGCAATTTGTGCTTGGGCGGTTTTAACGCCAAATCATCTTTTTATAGGATAGGGTATATGTTTTTTTATAAAAAGGCTTTCTCTTTTTCTCTTTTGTTTGCTACTTTGTTTTTTTTCACACCCAATGTTTTTGCATTGGGTTTTGTTATAAATGAAGATGTGATTGACGCAAGAGCAGCTTTGAAAATCGGAGAGATATCGCAAGAGCTTTTCAAAAAAACAAAAATTACACTCTATTTGATTGCTAAAAAAAATGGCGGTTCTCAAGATATTGTGGCTTTTGAGAAAGAGTTTGGCAAAACAGTTCAAGAGCCATTTGTTCTTTTGACGCTTTTTTTGGATGAAAAAAAAGTAGATATTTATCGCTCTTCTTCGCTTGAGAAGGCTTTTGATAAGGATGCCATTCTCTCTCCTTTTCCATGGAGAGGTACTATCATACCGCTTTTGACAGGCAAAAAAGAAAATGTAAGTGTCTCCGCAGCTATGCTTAATGGCTATGCCGATATTGCCGAGCAGATTGCTGATTTTAAAGGTGTTAAGCTTCAAAGCTCTATCGGAAATACCAATAAAACAACCATCTTTTTTGTTAAAATAGCTGTATATGGCTTTTTGCTTTTTGTGCTTATAGCAGTATTTGTCAAAAGAAGGAGAGGTCGTGTCCGATAAAAAAGAGAGGAACTACTGGCCTCATACGATTATAGCTATGATTTTGGGAGTCATTGTTGCTGGAGGCTGGACTATCGCCATTGCGTTGCAAAACCCCGTCCAGATGGATACTTTTTATATGGAAAAGTACGCCAAAGTCGATAACAATATAAATGAAATCATTGAATCTCAAGAAAAATTCTTTAAAAAATTTGATATTGTCTATTCAACAATGAAGTTTACACAAGGGCAAAACAGCATATCCCTTTACATAATCGACAAAATCAGTCAAAAAAGAGTTGAAAACGCAAATATTTCGGTGCTTTTAAGCAGACCCGAAACCAATGAACACAATCTTGCATTGCCACTTCAAAATGGGCAAGATGGAATTTACACTTTCGGACCTTTTGACATAGCCAAAGTTGGCAGATGGCAAATTTTGACAAAGGTTAAAATCGACGACGATATCGGCTACAACAAATACGAAACTTTTGCAACACCGTAAATTCTTATGTCACACCAAATCATTCTTGTATTTTTGATAAGCTATAATGAGCTAAATATAATAAGAGGAATTGATGATAGAGGTATTTTCAACTGCTAGAGGTGTTCGCTCTTTTTATGAAAAACAGATAGACTCCAATGCACTTTTACCAAAAGCCATAACCATATCGGAGTTGGAACAAAAGGCTGTTTATGTGCGTGGCAAATCTTTGGCGGATGAAGATACACGTGTTCTTCTGATGAAAAAAGCTTCTGAATTTTCCTCGTTTGATGTGTTAAATATCGAGCGAGAATTTCTTGTGTTTTTGAAAAATTCTTCATATCTGTTTAAATTTTTTGAAGAGCTTTCGCAGGAAAAAGTATCTATCGAGTCACTGTTTTTAGCAGATACCTATGCTGAATATGAGGAGCATTTACAAATCTTAAAGCTTCTTCTGAGTCGATATGTTGCTTTGCTTGAGGAGCAAAATCTTTATGACAAAATCACACTGCCTCAAATTTATACATTAAACAAAGACTATCTCGTGTCCATACAAGGTGCAAGGATACATCTTGATAGCTTTTTGAGTTGCTATGAGATTGAGTTGCTAAAGGGTATTTGCGAGGTTATTCCTCTTTTTGCAACTGTGGAGATAAACAAATACAATATAAAAACAGTAGAGCTTTTGAGTGCTTTTAACCTCTTTTTGCAAGAAAACTATATTTATGAGTTGGATTTATCAAAAGGAGAGATTCTCTCAAAATCTCCCATTTCTCGTTTTGAAAAAAAAGCTGATGTGTATGGTTTTTCGAGCAGAATTTTACAAGCAGGTTTTGTTTTTTGGCAAATTGAAAAGTGCATAGAAGAGGGTATTGAGCCTGAAAATATCGTTGTTGTTTTGCCAGATGAGAGTTTTGCCTCTGTTTTGAAACTTTTTGATAGATGGCGTAACCTTAACTTTGCGATGGGCGAATCTTTAATTCAATCTCAATTTTACAAACGCCTAAGTGCGTTGGAGCTTTCGCTAAAACATCCAGAGCAACAGCATATTTTACGACTTTGCAGGCTAGGTGTTGGCGAGGAGATAGTTTTTCAAGCAAAACAAATGTATGGCAAAAAAGTCTCTTTTGAAAATGTTTTGGCGTTTTTCAATACTCTTTTGTTGTTAGATGAAAAAGAGGCGAAAGAGTCACTTTTTAAAGACACTCTTTTTAGATTTGAAGCGTTTTTAAAACGTCTTGAGCCTCTTCGTTTTGAGCAGATTTTAAAATTACTATTAAATAGATTAGCCCAGCAAAGCAAAGATGACGTAGGTGGCGGAAAGATAACAGTAATGGGTGTTTTAGAGACTCGTGGAGTCTGTTTTGAGGCGGTTATTGTGCCTGATTTTAATGATGAGTTTATACCAAAAAGAAGCCAAAAAGACCTATTTTTATCTACACATGTAAGGGCAAAATCCAATCTTCCAACAGCCACAGATAGAGAAAATTTGCAACGATACTACTATCATAAACTATTTGCAAATGCCAAAAAAATAGCCATCTCACATGTCGATAATGAAACCTCAGTTGCTTCGAGATTTTTGGATGAGCTTGATATCTCACTGCCTCATAGTATTGATGAGAAGCTTTTCTACCCTTTGTTGTTTCGTGATACAAGCAAGCTTCAAAGATTTGACGAAGAGATAACGGGCGAGTATCATCTTAAAAATGCAAAACTATCCTCCAGCAAACTCAAAACACTTCTTACATGTAAGAGGAAATTTTATTTTCGATATCTCTTACATCTCAAAGAGCATACGATGCCAGATACGCCAATAAGCGAAAAAGATGTTGGATTGAGGTTGCATAGTGTCTTGTGTGACGTTGTTGGCAAGATGGAGAGTTTTGATGAAAATCGTTTTTTAAGTGAGTGTTTTCAGGCTCTCAACGAGACCAATTCGAGTGAGATTTGGGCTTTTCATGTTTTTTTGTGGATGGAGAGATTAAAGGCTTTTGCTACAAATGAAGCAGAAAAAAGAGCACAAGGATATAGACCAAAATTTTTAGAGCAATATTTTGAAACAAGCTATAAAGGTTTTACGCTTGAGGGAAAGATAGATAGAGTAGATGAGTTTGATGGTGGACTTTATGTTGTGGACTATAAAAGTGGCAAAGTGCCTACCATAGAGATAAAAGACCCATCGAAGGTGGTGGATTTTCAGCTCGTGTTTTACTATCTTTTGGCACGTGAAAAAGGCGATGTGCGAGGGCTTTATTATTACGACCTTCAAGAGGGAGTAGCGGTTGAAGAGTTTTTGCTTGATGAAAAATTAGCCCTTTTGGATGAGGTTTTGGCGGAATATTCTAAACCAATCACAACATTTGAAAAGTGCGAAAAAACGGATGCTTGCAGGCATTGCCCTTATGTGCTACTTTGTGGTAGAGAGGAGTGCGTATGAGTGGTGTTTTGAAGCCTTATTTAGCACTTGAAGCGAGTGCTGGAAGTGGAAAAACTTTTGCATTGAGCGTACGCTATATCGCCCTTTTGTTTCAAGGTGCCAATCCTCAAAAAATTCTTGCTTTAACATTTACGAACAAGTCAGCCTCCGAGATGAAGCAGAGGATTTTTCATACACTAAAAAATCTAGAAAACTCTCAAGAGTTGGAACATATATGTTTGCAATTAGCTCAAGACAAAGAGTATGTTTTGGCAAACAAAGAGCGTGTGATGAAGCGGTTTTTATCTAGTGAGCTTCGTATTTCAACTATTGATGCTTTTTTTGCTGGAATTTTGCGAAGATTTGCCCTAAACGCTGGGATAATGCCTGATTTTGAGATAGAGCAAGAGATGCAAAATGAGCAGAAGTATGAGAAATTTTTAAAATCATGCAGACAAAATAAGAGCATTTATGAAGCACTTATTTATTTTAGTCTTCAAGAGCGAAAAAAATTGAGTGATATTTTTACACTTTTATCTCATTTGTACGACAAGCAGAGCGAATATGATGCTTGTGCTGTGTCCAAAGGCAAGTATGTAAATGTGCAAAGTGTCTTTGATATTTTAAGTGATATAAGAGACGAATTTGCTAAAAACGGTTTAGGCGACTCGGCTATGAAAACCTTACATGTAAAGAGTTTTGCCGAGTTGATGAAAAAAGGATTTATGGCGAAAGAGGATTTTGGATACTGGAGTTACAAAAAATACACCTCTTCTCAAATCGATACTCTTTTGATTGAGCTTAAACAGGCTTGTTTGGCATATATCGTATCGCAAGAATCTTATATTTTAGGTCAACTAGGAGAGCTTTTTTCGATTTACAAAAACTCACTCAAAGCGTATGCGAAAGAGAACTCTTTGCTTAGTTTTTCTGATGTTACTCACTATGTTTATGCGTTGTTGCAAAATGAAATTTCAAGAGATTTTTTATACTTTAGGCTTGATGGAACGATTGAGCATCTCTTGCTTGATGAGTTCCAAGATACAAGCGTTGTGCAGTATAAAATCTTAGAGCCATTGATGGATGAGATCGTTTCTGGATCTGGGGTTAAAGAGTCAAAAAGCCTCTTTTTTGTTGGCGATGTTAAGCAGTCGATATATCGTTTTCGAGGAGGAGCTAAAGAGCTTTTCGGGCACGTTGCTAAAAGATTTGGTCTACATGTAGAGAGTTTGGATACAAATTATCGAAGTAGAAAAAATATCGTTGATTTTGCCAATACTGTTTTTGCCGATAAGATTAAAGGCTATGAAATCCAAAAAGTTGGCAAAAAAGAGGAGGAGGGTTTTGTAAATGTTGTTTATAGTGATGATATCAAAGCACAGGTTGTTGCTTCGATAGAGTTTTTGTTGCAACATGGTGCGATGCCTAGAGATATTGCGGTTTTAGTGCATACAAATAGTGATGCTAGAGAGATTAAAGATGCGATAATGGAGCATTTTAAATCTCTACATGTAACAACTGAGGCGACTTTAAAACTCAACAAAGTTTCAAGTGTTCAATGTGTCATCTCGTTTTTAAAATATCTCTATTTTAAAGAACCTTTATATCTGAGCAATTTTTTAGTATTGAGTGGTCGAAGCTGGAGCGATATGGTAAATGCTGATGTTTTTTACATAGGCGTTGGTGTGCAAGAGTTGGTATTGAAGATTATAGATGTTTTCACCCTTTTTGACAATAAGCCCGACTTGCTAAGGTTGCTGGAGATTGCGGAAAGATATAGCGATATTGAGTCATTTTTGTTTGAGTGCGATACTTTAAGTGATGATGCCATATCGCAAGAGAGTGAAGGCGTAAAAGTTCTAACTGTGCATAAATCAAAAGGCTTGGAGTTTCCACATGTTGTGGTGGCCGATAGGCTTGGCAGGGAAAATGCACGCAGTGGAACATTTTTGTATGAGTATGAAGATGGTGTAACGCTTAAAGCGATGTATCTCAATATGTCTGGACGGGAGCATATCGACAAGCAGTATGCTTTAGCAAAAGACAAAGAGCAAACTTTGATGGCCGAGGATAAGCTCAATGCTCAATATGTTGCTTTTACAAGGGCTAAAGATTCGCTTATGGTATGTGCAAAGCACAAAGAGAGCGCTTATGAAAGTTTGGCTTTAAGTCAATTAAGTGTTGGTAGTGTTGTTGCTTCAAGTGCCAAAAAATCCAATATTTACGAAGAGATAGAGATTTTGCCTCCGAAAAAACACGGCATACAAGAGTTACATGTAGAGCAAGAAAAAGATGAGATATCTCACGATGTTGAGGCGATAGAGTTTGGTTTGGCGTTGCATTTTATGTTAGAGATGATGGGAGATTTTAGTGTTTTGAGTCTTGATAGTGCGTATGAAGCACTTAAAAATCGTTATGCTAAAACCTTACATGTAGAGCATTTGGAGGATATTTTTGCTAGAGTTTCAAGACTTATTAGAGATGACATATTTAAAAAACTTATCTTAGACGCTCAAATACTAAAAGAGCAACCGCTTGTTTACAATCAACAGCGAAAACAGATTGATTTGTTGTTGGTAAAATCAGATGAGATAGTGATAATAGATTATAAAAGCTCAAAAGCTCAAAAACACTTGCATCTTGAGCAAGTTGGACTTTACAAAAATGCCCTAAAAAGAATAGACGCACGAACAATTCGTGCATTTATCTGCTATCTTGCGAAAGACGAAATAGAGTTTTTATCGGTCGAATAAAAAACTTACAAAAAACTGAATTTAAGTATGAATTAATGTTTATTTTACTACAATCTCACTTCCTTAAATAATTTGGCAAAGGTTGTGACAAAATGAAAGCTACAATAGCGATTAAGCCAAGCGAAGTAAAGCGCGAGTGGATAGTGCTCGATGCTGCTGGTAAAAGATTCGGTAGAGTACTAACAGAGGCGGCAACGCTTCTTAGAGGCAAACATAAACCTTACTATACTCCAAACGTTGATTGTGGTGACTTTGTTATCATCATCAATGCGGATAAAGTAGAGTTTAGTGGTAATAAATTAGAAGCAAAACAGTACCACAGACATAGTGGATATTTTGGTAGTGTTAAGAGTGAAAAATTGGGTGACCTTTTAAAGAACAATCCTGCGAAGTTGTATAAACTTGCTGCAAGAGGAATGTTGCCAAAGACAACTCTAGGCAAAGAGATGATTAAAAAGTTAAAAGTATATGCCGGCGCAGAACATCCTCATACGGCACAAGTTACGAAGTCAGAAGGAAAATAATATGGCAAAAGTATATGCAACCGGAAAAAGAAAAACTGCTATTGCTAAAGTTTGGGTAACTCCTGGCTCTGGAAAAATCGTAGTTAATGAGATGGACTTTGAAGCATGGTTGGGTGGTCATGAGACTATCAAGAAACGTGTACGCCAACCTCTTGCTCTTACAAAACAAGAGACAAGTATGGATATTAAAGCTATAACAGCTGGTGGCGGATATTCTGCTCAAGCTGACGCACTAAGACACGGTATCTCAAAAGCACTAGCTTCTATGGATATGGCATTTAGAGGTATTTTGAAGCCTTATGGTTTACTTACTCGCGACTCAAGAATCGTTGAGCGTAAAAAATACGGTAAAAAGAAAGCAAGAAGAAGCCCTCAGTTCTCAAAACGTTAATGATTTCCTCAAGGGAATAATTAAAAGTTTCCTTGAAAACGTTAATCATTTTTTATGCAAGGGATTTTCCCTTGCATACTCTTTAGTATCCCGCCAACTCTTTTATTAACGCCTTGACTTCATTCTCATCAAAAAAAAGATTAAACTCCAACTCTTTTGCGAACTCTTTCAATAAGCTGATTTTTTTATTTTGTCTCTCGATAGGATTTTCTACATGTAGAAGCTCTGCCATTAGTCTTTTTTGGTAGTTTTGGCGTATCTCTTCTTGCTTTTGTGCTTTGGACTTTGGCTGTTTTTTTGGTTTGAGCAAAAGATAGGAAAAGCCAAAAAGAGTAATGATTACAGCAGTCGTTGAGACAATCTCCATAGAAAACCTTTTTAATTATCTAGTGGGCAAAAATTTCTAGCACCATTATTCCCACGGCAATAAAAATAAGCACGATAATAATCCAGTCCAAAAGCTCATCTTGTTTTTGGTTTGCAAGATCAAGCACCATATCAATATCCTCTTTAAGTCCATTTAGCTTGAAAGATACGATTTCAAACCTATCTTTTATCTCAAGACTCGATGCCAAAATATTATAAATATTTTCAGCCTTTTCGTTGTCCCAGAGTATGTTTGGCTTATCGAGCAAAAAAAGCTCCACGACCATTTCATATTGGATGCGTGTAAGATTTTTAACAAAATCTCTAAGTTTTGGACGGTTTAATATGGCAAAATTGTCTGCCAAATCAATCAGTTTTCTACTTTGCCTAAAGTACACATCCAGATCCTGCTCATACTTCTCAAGTCCAACACTTTGCGATACTACAAGTGCTACTATAACAAGCGAAAGTGGCTCATACTCTTTTAAGACAATGAAGTCATTATTGACATTACATGTAGAGATTAAAGAGTTGTCTATAACTACGGGATAGTCTTGATAAATATAGTGTTTTTCAAATTCTGAAGCATTTTTAATATTTAGTTTTGAGAGCATTTCTACGATTTCATTGCGAGAATAGTTTATAAACGTGATGACGTTAAATTGGGTATATACGATAAATTTGTCATCCAAATTTGCATAAAATGTTTTTTCAATACTCTTTTTAAAAGAGCAATTTAGTGCGGTCTCAATCTCTTTTTTTAAAAAAACATTTGGTAGGTAGATTGAGGCTAGGGCGAGCTTTTTCATACCCCATCTCCTTTTAAATGATTTTGAAAGATAAAAATACTATCTTTCGTACCCATTTGTTATTATAGTGTAAGTATAATTAGCTTTATCGATGTTTAAAAGGAGATGAGATTTTGTCTAGAAAAGTTTTAATAAGTGCTTGTTTGATGGGGGAAAATGTTAAATATGATGGCGGAAACAACTATATAGAAGATTCTATTTTAAATGCGTGGGAAAAATCTGGTTTTTTAGTTAGCGTTTGTCCTGAGGTTATTGGAGGTCTTGAAGTGCCACGCATGCCTTGCGAAGTGGTTTTTGGTACCCATAAGGTGGTAAATAAAAACGGCGAAGATAAAACCGTTTTTTTTGAACGAGGTGCTTTTGAGACACTTAAAATCGCAAAGGAAAATGGCGTGAAAATAGCTATACTCAAAGCTAGAAGCCCATCTTGTGGAAAAAAAGTTATATATGATGGTTCATTTTCTGGTACAAAAATAGATGATTCTGGCGTTACATGTAAGCTTTTAGAGGCAAATGGCATAGCTGTTTTTACTGAAAAGGAGATTGAAGAGGCACAAAAATATTTGGAAATTATCAACTAAATTCATATTTACTATATGTTTACCTTGAGTTAATTTAGCGTTTAAACTACTTTTCTATACTTTCATTACCAAGACAACTAAACTCCTTTATGTAGAACGACTTTAAAGATAAAACACCTCGGTTCGCCCAATCGAGGTGTTAAAATCTTTCTCTTTTTAAGTTATAATCTCAACTATGAAAAAAATCCTTATTTTATCTCTTTTTTTCTCATTGTCGCTTTTTGCTCAATCTTTGCATCTATCGCTTTCTGCCAATCCAAGTCGCATAAATCCTCTGCTTTCGACCGATTCGGCAAGTAGTGAGATAACAAGATGGATTTTTAATGCACTCATCACTTACGACAAAGATGGCAAGATAAAATGTGAACTTGCGAAGAGTTATGAGTTTTTGGATGAGACAACACTTGTTTTTAATCTTAGAGATGATGTTTTGTGGAGTGATGGCAGATTATTCAATGCTCAAGATGTTATTTTTACCTACAATACAATCATCTCGCCTAAAATTTTTACTCCGTATTCTTCTAGTTTTGAGCATATCTCATCAGTAAAGGCTTTAGATGATTTTAAAGTAGAGGTAAAGTATAAATATCCATATTTTAAGGCTTTGGAAGTTTGGATGATGGAGATTTTGCCTAAGCATATTTTGGAAAATGATAAAGATTTGATGACAAGCTCTTTTAATCAAGCACCGCTAGGAACAGGTCCTTATGTGCTGGAACAGTTTTCTATATCCAATGATATTGTTCTGCATTCGCATGCTAAATATTTTATTCACAAGCCATATATTGATAAAATCATTTTTCACTATCTTCCGGACAAGTCTGCTGAGTTTTTGATGTTAAAATCTCAAAAACTAGATGTTGGCTCATTGACGCCACTTCAGTTTGAACGTCAAATTGATGATGATTTTAGAAAAAATTACAATATTTATGAAGATATTGCTCACAACTATTCGTACCTAGGCTTCAATCTAAATATAGAAAAGTTTAAAAATCCAAAGGTGCGAAAAGCACTTTCGTTGGCTATCAATCGACAAGAGCTGGTGGATATTTTGTATTTTGGACATGGAAAAGTCTGCACGGGTCCCTTTTTGCCCGGCACTGGAGCGTTTAACGAGAATGTTAAGGCGCCAACTCAAGATATATCTGAGGCAAAAAGATTGTTAAAAGAGGCGGGATATGACGAAAAAAATCCTTTGGAGTTTGAGCTAAGCACAAGTGCTAGCTCTAGCGGAAGTTACTCTGCTCAGGTATTGCAGTATCAACTAAAAAAAGCTGGTGTTGTGATGAAGTTGCGTGTTATGGAGTGGCAGGCGTTTTTAAACACGGTTGTTTTGCCTAGAAAATTTGAAGCAGTTTTGATGGGTTGGTCTTTGGGGTTAAAGCCAGATGCTTATTCTATTTGGCATAGCGAATCTTCCAAAAAAGGCGGATTTAACTTTGTGGGCTATAAAAATAAAGAGGTGGACGATTTAATTAAAAAGGCTGAAAAAACGGTTGACCAAAAACAATTTGATGCGATTTACAAGGAGATATTTAAAAAAATTACCGATGACAATCCTTACCTCTTTTTGGTTATTCCAAATAGTATTACCGTTGTAAATAAAAACATTTCGCCAGTTAGCTCTTCAATCATTGGTGTTATGCATAATACTATTGATTGGATAAAAAGTGATTTTTAGTGCTTTTTATATCAATTTGCGGTATAATGACACACTTTTGAAACAAAAATAAAAATAAAGGAAAAATGATGAAAAAATTGCTTTTTAGTATGCTTGCTTTAACAAGCTTGGTTTTTGCAGGTGATGCAAAATATAATTATGAAATTACGCCAACAATTGGCGGAAACGTGGCTGAGGGCAACCTAGATTTGGAAAATCAGCTTACATATGGACTAAGAGTGGGCAGAAATCTTGATGGTGGCATAATCGATCAAATTGAGCTTGGCTATGACCGTTCAAGTGGTGTTGATTATGATAACTCTACACTTGATACAAATATAAATCGTTATTACGCAAACTTGGTTAAAGAGTATGGCATTACTCCAGAGATGGCCATTTATGGTCTAGTTGGTATGGGTTATGAGGATTTAACTGACAATCAATATGAGAATAGAGATAGTTTCTTCGCACAGTATGGTGCCGGTATTAAATATTGGGTAAGTGATATGTTTGCACTTAAAGCTGAACTTAGACATGCTGTTAAGTTTAGAGGTGGTGACAACAATATGTTCTACACTCTTGGTTTTGTGATTCCATTGGGTGCAAAAGCACAACCTGCTCCAGCAGTTAAAGAAGAGCCAAAACCTGAGCCAGTTGCAGCACCAGCTCCTGTAATAGAAGAGCCAAAACCTGCAGCGAAACCTATGCCAAAAGATAGTGATGGCGATGGCGTATATGATGATGCAGACAAATGTCCAGATACACCAAAAGGTGTTGTTGTTGACGAGAATGGATGTCCTAAAGTTATTCGCCTACATGTAAAGTTTGATTTTGATAAAGCGGTTATTCCTGATTCTTATATGAAAGAGATTAAAAGAGTTTCCGAGTTTATGGCACAAAATCCAGCTTATAGTGTTGTTTTAGAGGGTCATACTGATTCTCAAGGAAGTGACAAATACAACCAAAAACTTTCAGAAAAAAGAGCAAATGCTGTATCTAAAGCACTTGTAGGCTTAGGTGTTGCAACTAGTAAGATTTCAGTAGAGGCATATGGCGAGAGTAAGCCAATAGCTACAAATGATACAAAAGCAGGACGTGCTGAAAACAGAAGAGTTGACGCTCGTTTTAATTACTAATTTTAGTATTTAAAATTTAAAAAAAAGGAGGGATTTTTCCCTCCTTTTTTTAATCTCTATTTTCCAAAAATACTCTGTATAACGCTACTGCCTGAGTTTACAGGATTTGCTCTTAAGGCACTCTCTTTTTGTCCAATCATATAAAAAAGTCCATCTAGTGTTTTTCTTGCCACATATCCCTCTATGTCTTCATCGCTTTGCGGAAGGTATTGATCAGCACCAAATGATTTTGCAAAACCCCCAGCTTGCTTTAAAAGGTCTCCTCCGGGAATCGCTGATTTATTGTTTGCATAAAAGCTATTTAGTGTTTGGTAAGCACTCATTACTTTGCTCTCAGAGGTGCTTTGTTTTATGATGGGCATAATTGCATTTAAGAGCTGTGAAGATGATTTTTGTTTAAAATAATCTGTTGCCGCAGTTTGACCTCCAGCTATGATGGCCTTTGCATCTTCCATGTTCATATCTGCTACAGTTTTGCCAAGTATTTCTGCTGTTTTTGGAACAGATTTGGCAGCAGCCACATTCATTGTCGTAACAAAATCATCTACGTAAGATTTGCCACCTACTTTTTCGGCAACACTTGCAACTGTTTTCATAGATGAGGGCATAGGTATTTTTACAGCACTATTGTTTAAAAATCCTCCATCTCTTCCTAGTGTTGATACGGCCTGATTAATACCCATATTTAAAGCCTCTTTTAGTCCTTTGCTGGCGTAGTCTTGCGTGATGGGACTTTGGCTTGATGTTTTTGCGGGTGCAACGCTCTGGTTGTTTTGAAGTTGTGAAGAGACAACAGATGAGAGAGTATCTTGCCATCCTGCACACAGCAAAGCGGGAGTTAAAGCTATAAGTGTTTTCTTGAACATGCAAATCCTTTTTAATTTATTTTCAATTATAATACACCCTTACATGTAAAGGTAAACTAAAAGGTTTTGGATGAAGACAATTTTA
Source organism: Sulfurospirillaceae bacterium (assembly GCA_028692875.1). Classification (GTDB taxonomy): domain Bacteria; phylum Campylobacterota; class Campylobacteria; order Campylobacterales; family Sulfurospirillaceae; genus JAQUWL01. The sequence continues at coordinate 36,380 of JAQUWL010000009.1, read as the reverse complement.
TTTGATTTGGACGGTACTTTGATTGACTCTACGGATGCTATTTTGGAGAGTTTTGGTGTTGCATATGAGACATTTGGGCATGCTGCACCAGATGATAAAGAGGTAAAAGCACTTATAGGTTACCCTCTAGATATTATGTTTGCGACATTGGGCGTTAAAGAGAGCGAAGTAGACTCTTATGTGATGGCTTATAAAGAGTATTACAGGTTAATATCTCGAAAAAAAACAACACTTTTGCCTTTGGCATTAGAGGCGATTAAAGAGGCCTCAAGAGGGGCAAAATTAGGTGTTGTTACTACTAAAACTGCACGTTATTCTCAAGAGCTTTTGGAGCATTTTGGAGTTATGGATTATTTTGAAGTGCTTATTGGAAGAGAATCTGTTCAAAATCCAAAACCACATCCTGAGCCAATACTAAAAGCGATGAGTGTTATGGGTGCGTTACCAAACTCAACATGGATGATTGGCGATACTGTTTTGGATTTAATTTCTGCTAAAGAGGCAAAGATAAAAAGTGTTGCGGTTTTGTGTGGATATGGTAAAAAAAGTGAATTGGAGTTGCATACACGCCATATAACGCACAATACGCTAGATGCGGTTAAGTTTATTTTGCAACTTTCCCTCTGATTTTTTTTGTTTGTTATATAAATATCGTTTTTTTGACTATGTGCTCGATTGGGTTTTTTGTTAAATCCTTATTAATTCATTTTTTTGCAAAAAACCATTTATGAGTTATTAAGAGAACGCTAAGTAAAATAGAAAATCATTGCCAAATGCAATTAATAAATGAGTGCAAACTATAACAAGAGGAAATAATTATGGCTAAAGTTATGAGAACTATGGATGGTAACGAAGCGGCTGCTTATGCATCGTATGCGTTTACTGAAGTTGCTGGAATCTATCCGATTACGCCTTCGTCTCCAATGGCTGATTTTACTGATATTTGGGCATCAAAAGGCAAAAAAAATCTTTTTGGTATGCCAGTTAAAGTAGTAGAGATGCAAAGCGAAGGCGGTGCTGCTGGAACAGTTCATGGCTCACTTCAAGCGGGAGCGCTTACAACTACATATACCGCATCTCAAGGTTTATTGTTAAAAATTCCAAATATGTACAAAATTGCAGGTCAATTGCTTCCCGGCGTTATACATGTAAGTGCTCGTACATTAGCAACACATGCGTTGTCTATTTTTGGTGATCATCAAGATATTTATGCGGCACGCCAAACAGGTTTTGCGATGCTTTCATCTGGCTCAGTTCAAGAGGTTATGGATTTGGCGGGCATTGCTCATCTTGCTGCTATCAAAGGAAGAGTTCCGTTTTTGCACTTTTTTGATGGTTTTAGAACTTCTCATGAGATTCAAAAAATTGAAGTTATGGATTATGCGGTTTATGAGAGACTTTTAGACAAAGAGGCGTTGCAAAAATTTAGAGATGAAGCCCTCAATCCTGAAAGCCCAAAAACACGTGGTACTGCTCAAAACGATGATATATATTTTCAAGGCAGAGAAGCACAAAATAAATTTTATGATGCATTGCCAGATGTGGTTGCTCACTATATGGATGAGATTTCTAAAGTTACAGGACGTGAGTACAAGCCATTTACATACTACGGTGCTAAAGATGCCGATAGAGTAGTTGTGGCTATGGGCTCAGTTACTGAATGTTTGAAAGAGACTATTGACTATCTTAACGCAAAAGGCGAAAAAGTAGGTTTGATTACCGCACATCTTTATAGACCATTTAGTGTTAAATATTTGATGAATGTAATGCCAGAGTCTGTAAAAAAGATTTGTGTGCTCGATAGAACAAAAGAGTCGGGATCTATCGGCGAGCCTTTATATCTTGATATGAGAGCAGCATTTTATGGAAAAGACAAAGCTCCTATTATCGTAGGTGGACGCTATGGTCTTTCGTCAAAAGATGTAAATCCTTCTCAAATGATTGCTGTATTTAATAATCTTAAGCTAGAAAATCCTAAAAACGACTTTACTGTTGGTATCGTTGATGATATGACATTTAAATCGCTTGAAGTTGGCGAAAATATGAGTTTAGGCGATAAAGATACAAAAGAGTGTCTATTTTACGGACTTGGTGCAGATGGTACTGTTGGTGCGAACAAAAGCTCCATTAAAATCATTGGCGATGAGACTGACATGTACGCACAAGCATATTTTGCGTATGACTCCAAAAAATCAGGCGGTTTTACACGCTCTCACTTGCGTTTTGGAAAAAAACCGATTCGCTCAACATACCTAGTTTCTACACCTCATTTTATAGCGTGTTCTGTTGCTGCTTATTTGGAGCTTTATGATGTTGTTGATGGCATTCGTGAGGGTGGTACGTTCTTGCTTAACTCAATTTGGGACGAAGATGAGACTGTAAAGCGTATTCCAAATAAAGTAAAACGTATTTTGGCTCAGAAAAAAGCTAAATTTTACATTATCAATGCAACAAAATTGGCACGAGATATAGGACTCGGAAATAGAAGCAATACTATTATGCAGTCGGCTTTCTTTAAATTAGCAGATATTATAGATTTTGAAAAAGCACAAGATTTTATGAAAAAACAGGCGTATAAATCGTATGCAAAAAAAGGTGAGCATATAGTAGAGCTAAACTACAAGGCGATTGATGTGGGTGCGCAAGGACTTGTTAAAGTAAATGTTGATCCATCATGGGCTAGTCTTAAAGATGAAGTAGCAACTCAAGATAAGTATGTTGGTACAGAATTTGTTGAAAAAATCGCAAAGCCTGTAAATGCTGCACGTGGCAATAGCCTGCCTGTTTCTGTTTTTAAAGGCTATGAAGATGGTACTTTTGAGCACGGAACAACCGAGTATGAAAAACGTGGTATTGCTGTTATGGTTCCAAAATGGATTGAGGAAAATTGTATCCAATGTAACCAATGTTCATTTGTTTGTCCACATGCGGTTATTAGACCTTTCTTGATAAATGAAACAGAGCTTGCAAACGCTCCTGAAGGTGTAAAAAGTCATGCTCTTGAAGCAAAAGGCAAAGAGCTAAAAGGCTTGATGTATAAGATTCAAGTATCTCCGCTAGATTGTACAGGATGTGAACTTTGTGCTGAGGTTTGTCCATCGAAAGAGAAGTCTTTAGTTATGGTTCCACTAGGTGAAGAGATGGACAAGGGCGAACAAGAAAATGCAGATTATCTATTTAAGAAAGTAACATATAAAGATGACCTTGTTTCAAAAAGCACAGTAAAAGGTTCACAATTTGCAAAGCCATTATTTGAGTTTCACGCAGCATGTCCAGGTTGTGGCGAAACACCTTACATAACTCTTGCTACGCAGTTGTTTGGTGACAGAATGATGATAGCCAATGCGACAGGATGTTCATCTATCTATGGCGGCTCAGCTCCTTCTACTCCGTATAGAAAAAATGACAAAGGACATGGTCCAGCATGGGCAAACTCTTTGTTTGAGGATAATGCAGAGTTCGGACTAGGTATGCATGTTGCGGTTGAGACGATGAGACATAGAATCGCAGATATTATGCACAATACTATCGATAGCGTTCCAAATGCATTGTCGGCGGTTTATAAAGATTGGCTAGAGTATAAAAATGATTCAGCTAGGTCATCACAGATAAGAGACGTTTTGGTTCCTCTGTTGGAGGCAAATAAAAATGTAGATGGTGTTAAAGACATTTTGGGACTTAAGCAGTATCTTTCTAAAAAATCACAATGGATTATCGGTGGCGATGGTTGGGCTTACGATATCGGCTACGGCGGACTAGACCATGTTATCGCAAGTGGAGAGGATGTTAATATTTTAGTGCTAGATACTGAAGTATATTCAAACACAGGCGGACAAAGCTCAAAATCTTCCAGAGCAGGTTCAATTGCTCAGTTTACAGCATCTGGAAAACCAATGCAGAAGAAAGATTTGGGATATATTGCGATGACTTATGGCAATGTTTTTGTAGCACAAATCAACTCTAATGCTTCTCAAGCACAAGCTATCAAAGCGATGGAGATGGCAGAGGCTTATGACGGACCATCGTTGATTATAGCGTACTCTCCATGTATTGCTCACGGCATTAAAGGTGGTATGGCAAAATCAGGAAATCAAGGCGAGCTTGCAACAAAATGTGGTTATTGGCCAATATACATGTATGATCCAAGAGTTGAAAAAGAGGGACAGAACCCAATCAAGATAGGAAATAAAGAGCCAGATTGGTCATTGTATGAGTCGTTTTTGATGAATGAGGTACGTTATAACTCCCTTAAAAAGTCAAATCCAGAACAAGCTCAAGCACTCTTTGAAAAAAACAAACAAGATGCACAACGCAGATGGAGACAGTTAAACCGTTTGGCAAGTGCTGATTTTTCTAACGAAGTAGCAGAGTAGCTATTGTCAAATAAAATGTAGGGGCGTGTAAGTTCGCCTCTATATTATTCTTCTTCTGGTTTCATCATTTTCAAATATATTTTTATCGCATCCCAATTTGAAAAATGTGTCAATTTGATATCTTCCAAATTTATATAATTTGTTAATCCAAAATTTTGATGACATGCAGAACAGTTGGATTCTCGTTTGATGTTTGGATGTTTGTAAGCACTTCTAGGTATTTGAGAGTGGATGTCTTTCCAATACTTTGTCTTTGTAACTCTGTAAATATTTTTCCCTTCAGTTGTTTTCAAAACACCCATAGCAACTTTATCGGAGGATGTTTCAGCAGAATTATCCAAAATGTAGGATTTGATACTTGCTAGATGGGGTACTTTTTTTGTCAAATCTTCCTTAAAGTGGTCTTTTGGATCACTCAAAACAACATGCCAGCTATGTTTTGGAAGCAAGATGGTTGGCATAAGGTTGTGACATTCTGAACACTCTTTGGCATAGTTTGGATTGTCGTGAGAGTATAAAATCGCATCTTTATTGTTGCTCATAAATCCTTGAGGAAAAATGAGAGTGTAAAAACCCAAACAGATGGAAAAAGCCAAAGAGAAAAAGCCAAAGTATTCTTGAAATTTTGTTGGTTTTATGTCTGGTGCATCAACATTTTTATAACCATGAATCATAGATGATATAATCTGAGTTTTATGCCAAAAATGCTCCAAAAGAGCGCCTATTACATGTATGATGGCAACAACCAAAACAATATCTTTGCTCCATATGTGAACCCATCGCAAGTTTTCAGCAGTGCTTGGATAAAGATGGGAAAAAATTCCCCTTCCTTCTTGAGCACCTAAGAGCATAATGCCACTAAGAGTGCAAATAAATCCAAAAACAATCAAAAATATAGTTGCCCAGCTTGCCGCAGGATTGTGTCCAACAAATGTTTTTCTATCTTTGAAGAGCATAAAAAGATAGTATAAAAGGTCATGAAGATGAAAGTTAAAATTTTTAAAAAGTGCGTGAGTTGGGCCGATAAAACCCCAGATAAGTCTAAAAGTCAGAAGTCCACCTAGTGCAATTCCTACTGAGAGATGGATAAGAAAAGCATTTTTAAATTCGCCACTAATGAGTGCAACTGCTACCATAGGGGCTAAAATCCAATGAAAATACCTTGTCGCTTTTGACCAAACATATACTTTTTTTCCCATCACACACTCTATTGTTTTATTTGTTTTTATTATAACAGCTTGTTTTGAAAAAAGCATTGATTTGCTTAAAAGTTTGTAGAAAGAGGGGTTTTTGAGATGGAGCGAAACACGCTCCTCTCGTTGGGGAATTATTTTGAATATTCTTGTAAAACGGTTGTGTTTGATTTGATAATATCGCCACTGCCGTGAATTATATGTGGGATACATGATGTGCAAACATGCACCTCTTCGCCTTTTGCTATTGCTTTTACATAAACGGCACTTGTGTCTTTGTCGCTTGGTCTAAGACATACATTGCATATTTGAACGTTATTGATTTCCATAACTATAATCCTTTTTTTAAATTTAAAGAATTATAGTTAAAAACTATAAACAAAAAGACTAAATACATCAAGGAAATTTATAAAAACAACACAATGCTTACAAGAGCATCAATGCTTAAATCAACAGGCTCGTCCCCAATCACTTTTGCACTATTTTTAACATGTTCAATCATTTGAGTAATTAAAATTTCAAAATTAAAGTTAGATGGACCAAAGATAGACTCCTTGTTGTTTTTAATATATTCTAGCTCTTGAAGAGTCTGCCATGTTGGGCTTGGAGTCTCTTTAAGCCTTTTTTGCAACTCCACTTGCCAGTTGTTTTGCCATGTTAAAAATAGATAGTTTCCGCTAGTGTCTTGAGCTGTACGTATTTTCCAACGCAGAGCATAAAGATAGTAGTAGAGCTTATTGAAGTGTTTAACATCGTATCCTATAGTGCTTATTTTGTGCCCTTCGTTGGCATTATATGTTTGGACAATTAGTTTATGAAGACCCATAATTAAAAAATCGTTTCTGTAGGGAACAAGAGGAGATTTGTCAAAAGCAACCTTAAAATACTCATCGTATGCTTTGAGTTTTTTTCCGTTGTATATATAGTTGAGGTTTGATTTGCCACTTTTTATCTGCTCTTGTAGCATATAATTTTCTTTTTTATCGTAGTTGTTAGGATTTCTCAAATCAAGTTTTTCTTTGTATTTCAGCAGAAGTTCTTGTATTTTTTGATAGTCCTTTTTGAGGTACGTTGCACCTTTTGTTTGCAATGCTTCTTGTAATTTTTCTTGTCCCGTGGCAGAGCAGCCCAAAAAAAAGAGAGATAAAGCAAATAAAAGAGAGGTTGTATAAAACCAACAGAAAAACTTTTTTATAGGATATCCTTACCCTTGTCAATTTGCTTTTTGATAATCTTAATGCTATCTTTCAAGGACTCTCTTTGGCGTATATCGGTTGTTGTTTCGAGCTCTTTTCTAAGCAGTTTTTTTCTCTCTTTCAGTTTTTCAATCAGCTCCTTGATAGCTTTTTCTTTTGATTTGTCCCCTGCTGGGGAAATGCCAAAAAGTCCTTGCATTTTGCGTATAAATCTTCCTCCACTCATATTGCCACCTCTTTTGTAGCACTGTTGCTCATTTTTGCAATATCTGCATTGTTTAAAATGAGTGCCTCTCTTTCTTCTCGCAAATTTTTATCTTGATGAACAAAAAGGGTACTTGCAACCTCTGTTAGTTGACTCGCAATATTGAAAGCATAGGTTGTATCGTTCATTAGTGATGTTGCCATAGAGTAAGGGACTTGGTTGTTTCGTATCAGGTTGTCCAAAGCTTTATTTGCGGCTATATCGTATTTTTTTGCATCAAATTTTAACTTACTTAGCAAAAGTATTGCCACATCTTCTTCGCTTGAGTTAAAGATAACCTGCATACTTCTTAGATGCTTAATAAGATTTTTTCGTATATGGTTGTACTGTTCTTTTATGTATTCGTTGTTTGAGCCGAGATATTTAATCATATTTTTCTGCATATGTTTAGTTGCTTTTATGGCTTCAACGATACTGATATTTGCGTTTTTGATAGGTACTATATCTCGTATAACGTCTTCTCCAAACTTTCCTTGTGCAAGGATGGCAAAGTTAATTATCTTGCCGTAGATATCTTTTATTCTTTTTTCATAAAGCTCTTCAAGGTCTACATGTAAAGGTTCATTTCTAAGAGCTATGATATCATCTACTTCCATACCCGAGGTAATATCTTCTTTGTAAACACTAAGTCCTCTGGAGATGATATCAAAAGCGTTGTAGTAAAGGTGTCTAGTCTCTTTTATGAGCACCTTATGTGCTGTGTCTGGAAAGTCGAGGGCTATGTCGTTTATAAATCTAACATCATCGCTCTCTTCAGCTCCCACAGAAGCTTTTTTCTTAAATATTTTATTGAGTTGTGTAACTAGAGTCGAGATAAAAGGATACATTAACGCAACGCCTAAAACGTTAAAGTAAGTGTGAAAAATGGCAAGTTTTAGAGTATAGTCATCTTGTGCTACATGTAAGACGCCAGCTGTTAATTCAACCACTTTTATAAATTGATTTATGAATAAAATAGCAATAATGCCAGTGACAACATTAAATAAAACGTGAGCGGTTGCTAGTTTTTTCCCCTCAAGCCCAGCAGTTAGAGAGCCTATGACGGCTGTGATAGTTGTTCCCACATTCGAGCCAATAGCAAGTGCTAGAGCATTTTCATAAGTTATTTGGTTTGCTGCCAAAGCTGTGATAATAAGAACCAATGTTGCATGGGAGGATTGCATAACTACGGTTGCGAGAATGCCTATAAATGTAAAAAGCAAAACTCCCTTGATTCCATCGACAGAAAATTGCGTTAAGTCAATGCTTGCCTTAAAGGCATCAAAACCCTCTTTCATATAGGCGATACCTAAAAACAAAAATCCAAGACCCGCTAGTATATATCCTAGCCCCTTAGCTTTTTTACTACTTTGAAACATAAAAATTGTTCCAAAAACAAGCATAGGCATTGCGTATTTGGCAATATCTACTTTTAAACCAAAACCTGCAATAAGCCAAGCACCGGTCGTTGTTCCGATGTTTGCTCCAAAGATGATGCCTATACCTTGTGCAAGACTTATAAGCCCAGCACTAATAAACGAGATGGAGATAATGGAGACTAAAGAGCTAGATTGCATAATGCTTGTGGTAATGGCTCCGAATAAAATGCTTTTATATTGTTTGTTTGTAAATTTTTTGAGTACACCCTCAAGTATTCCACCCGCAAAGGAGCGAAAACCCTCCTCAAGCGAAAGCATGCCAAATAAAAATATAGCAACGCCAGCACTAATATTTAATATATTATTGCTTTGCATAAATACGTATGATAACCCAACAATGGTGATAATCAGAATTAAACGCTTCATGCATCCTCTTATTTTTTATGTGATGTGTGTGACGCATAATTGTATCATTTTTTTGATATAATCCATAAAATCAAAACAAAGGGGTATTAGATGCCATTATTGGATAGTTTTTGCGTAAATCACATTAAGATGTCGGCACCTGCAGTGAGGATTGCCAAAACCATGAAAACACCCTCTGGAGACGATATAACCGTGTTTGATTTGCGATTTTGCAAGCCAAATCACGACATGATGGGCGAAAAAGGGGTGCATACTTTGGAGCATCTTTTTGCAGGTTTTATGCGTGAACATCTTAACGGCGATGGCGTTGAAATTATTGACATCTCGCCCATGGGTTGTCGCACAGGTTTTTATATGAGTCTCTTGGGCACACCGAGCGAAGAGCGTGTTGCTAAGGCGTGGGGTGATTCTATGCAAGATATCTTAAAAGTGCAAACACAAGATGAGATTCCAGAGCTAAATATTTATCAATGTGGCTCTTGCAAAATGCACTCACTAGACGAGGCTAAAGAGATTGCAAAAAAGGTACTTCACTCTGGTATTGGCAAGATGAGTAATGAGGATTTGAAACTCAATATGTCTAAAATATAGTTAGTTTTGTTTAAAATACTCCAGTTTTGTTCCAAATCCTAGTCTGTTGTCTGTAAACTTGATATGTCTTACATCAATACTCCAAAGTGTTGGCAACATGGCTAGGGCATATGGAAAACTCTTGAAGTAGAGTTGTTTTTCCTCTTTTGAAGCTTTTTTAAAAAGACCCTCAAACTGGATGCCTCTTATTTCGCCTATGTTTGATGTTTCAAGTGCAATAGTTCCAGCTACATGTGGGTTTAGAAGTGCCTTTTTGACATGCTTTGTATCGTTGCTTGAAGCTATTATGAAAACCACATCTTTTTTAGAAAAAGCAAAAAAACAACTAGCACAATATGGTTTTTCGCCATCCGTCACAGCTAGAGACAAGAGATGGTGTTCGTCTATAAAGTCTTCTATTTTTTTATCAATCATCTGTCTTTTCATCAACTGATGTAAATTTCCAGATGGTAGCGCCTATAAAAACCACAGCAACAAAAGAGGCTACGACCATCGTTGAAAAATAGCGACTAAGCAGGTAGGATATGCCCACCATTCCTATCAAAAAAATGAAACGAAATTTATTGCAACACATCTAAAAGTCCTTAAAATAGGGGCAAAGAACCGTTTCCCTGTTTTTATAAAAAAATGATATAATAAATACCTTTAATTAAAGGGGTTGGTATGGCTACTGCGTTGCTTGTTGCAAAGTATATATTTTTAGGAATTATTATTTTTCTAGGGGCAGTAGTGTTTACCAAAAGCGTTGGAAAACTTGTGGAGCATATGAAAAACAAGGAAAAACATGACTAGTAAAGAGTATTTAAAAGAGATGTTTGCACTTCAGCAAAGACTCAATGACGAGACAAATGGTATTGGCTGGGAAAATGGCTATACAAAAAACAACCGAATGATAAATTGGAAAAGATGTATCTATATGGAAAGTGCTGAACTTATAGATAGTTTTAGTTGGAAGCATTGGAAAAATATCAATAAAGATATTGATTGGGAAAATGCGGTTGTGGAGATAGTAGACATTTGGCATTTTGTTATGAGTTTGGCTTTGGAAGACTACAAAACAAACCATCGTGGAGATATGGACAAGCTTGTAGAAGATGTTTTAGATGTGCAGGGCTTCGAGGATTTTACAAAAGAGCCGTTGAATTGTAACTCCACGCCTCAAGAGGAGCTGATTAATGATATAGAGGCAATTATTCATGAGACGACTGGATTTCAGCTTGAGTTGTTTGATGGATTGCTGAAGAGATTTTTTGGGCTTGCTCGAAAATGTGGTGTAAATTTGAAGATTTTGTATACTTTTTATGTAGGCAAAAATGCTCTAAATAAATTTAGACAAGAAAATGGCTACAAAGAGGGACATTATCAAAAAATATGGAATGGTAAAGAAGATAATGAAGTAATGATGGGTATTTTGACAAAAGATGAGTCTATATCGTTTGATGATTTGTATGCAAAACTGCAAGAGGCTTATAGAGCAAGATGAACCAGAGCCCTTCACTTTTAACGGTGTCGCTAAAGGATTATTTTAGTAAAAAGTTTATGCTTTTATCCATAGCTCCTTTGGCTATTCCATTGGTGTTGTTTGGATTTTTGTTAGTTTATGTTGGCGGAGAATTTAGCGTTATGATGGCGGATTCTGCTAGCGGTCAGTCTGTGGTGGTAGATCAAGCGACACATCCGATTATTGCGTGGTTGTTGGGGTTTTATATTGTAAATTGGCTTGTTGTAACGCTTTTTTATCTTTTTGGAACCGTCTTTGTAATGCTCTCGTCTTTGGTGGTTGCGGTCATAGTTATAGGGCTTTTAACGCCCTTTATCGTCTCCATAATTCGCAAAAGACACTATCCGAGTTTGCAACCTTATAATGATGTCTCTTTTATAGACTCTTTCTTCGCACTTTTATGGATATTTGCTAAATTTTTAGTAGCTTTTTTAGTAGCTTTGCCGTTTTTATTGGTGCCGTTTTTAAATATTTTGATTTTTTATATACCCTTTTTTTATCTATTTTATAAGTTAATGATTTTGGATATGCTCTCTTGTGGCATAGCTGATAAAAAAACCCTTTTAGGTATATCAAAAGAGTATCAAACAACCCTTCTGGTAACGCTTTTTGGATTTTTTATGCTCTCACTTGTTCCATTTGCAGGACTCTTTTTGCAGACTTTTTTTGTGATTTATCTGAGTCATTTTTTCTTTCAAAAAGTGACGCTTAAAACAAGCTCTTAGCTATATACCACGCTTTTGCTTTTTGGTGTCTCCAAAAACTCTACATGTGAGACGGTCACGCTCATTTTTTGCATCTTCTCTTGTATGATTTTCATAAGCCACGTGGAGATATTTTCGCTTGTTGGTACAAAATCCACGATAACATAACTCTCATACAGTTCCAAAAGATGCATGGGCTCATCTTTAAGGCGTGTTAAATCAGGCGTTTGATAACCGCTTTCGTGGGAGATGAGACCTTTTTTGTTGGCATAATGTGGCAAAAGTGTTTCAAAAAGTGGGTCGTTGATGTCGATGATAAACTTATGGTCAAGTGTGGCATCAAGAAAAAGTTTAAACCAATTTAGATGGTTGAAGTCCGTAACCATGCCATTTTTTAAAACACTGCTTTGAAGATGGATGATTATCTTGCCCTGATGACCGTGAAGATGCCTGCATTTCAGACAAGGATCAAGCGAAAACTCGCCATCAAGCACTTGTGACCATACGCGATGTCCATAACAAAAATCAAACTCTTTACTTATTTCCCATATCATTACATGTAGCCTTTTTTTTCTATGTTTAAAATCATATCTAAAAATTTGTTTCTAATAAAATTCATATTATAATCCAATAGTTTTTTATTGCAATATGAAAGATTTTTAAACTCCTTTGATTCTATTTTATACCATATTAAAAAATGGAAAAGAAGGAGTTTTTATGACATACTTTATGGAAAGAAATTTATTTACAATGGACTCACAAAAAAACACAAAACGCTATAAAGCCATAGATTTATTTGCGGGTATCGGCGGTATAAGATTAGGGTTCGAGCGAGCTTTTGGCAATAAAATAGAATTTGTTTTTGCTTCAGAGATAGACAAATACGCTTGCGAGACTTATTATGCAAATTTTGGAGAAAAGCCATGCGGAGACATCACCAAGATAGATGAAAAAAACATACCTCCATTTGACATTCTTCTTGCAGGATTTCCGTGTCAAGCATTTAGCGTGGCGGGACTTCGCAAAGGCTTTGAAGATACAAGAGGAACACTCTTTTTTGAAATAGCAAGAATTTTAAAGCACCATAAACCCAAAGTTGTATTTTTAGAAAATGTTAAAGGGTTTAAAAATCACGACAAGGGAACTACTTTTAAGGTTATCAAAGAGACTCTGGAGGAGTTGGGCTATAAAGTTTTTTCACAAGTACTCAATGCCAAAGATTTTGGTGTGCCTCAAAATAGAGAGAGAATTTATATCATAGGGTTTTTGGATAGTTCTGTGGAGTTTGAATTTCCAGAAAAAGAGGAATTGGGTATTTCTATTGAAAATTGCCTAGAAGAAAAAGTTGAAGAAAAATATTATTATACAAATAAAGTTCTTTTTGAAAAATTAAAAGATGAAGTGGTGTGTCAAGAAACAGTTTATCAGTGGAGAAGGCAGTATGTTAGAGCAAATAAAAGTAAAGTTTGTCCAACTTTGACTGCAAATATGGGCACGGGTGGACATAATGTACCAATTATTAAAGATAAGTTTGGAATTAGAAAGCTTACCCCAAGAGAGTGTGCAAATTTCCAAGGTTTTCCAAAAGACTTCATTTTGCCAGGCGGTTTGGTTGATTCTCAGCTTTATAAACAATGTGGCAATAGCGTAGTGGTTAAAGTGGTTGAAGATATTGCACAATTAATAAAAAAAGGAATAGATAAAAATGTCTGATTTAGATTTATTAAATGCTCTCAAAGCATATGACTATAAAAAAAGTAAAATTAAAATCATTGCCGAAAGTTTTGGGTTAACAGAAAATGAGTTAAAAAAATTTTATACAACTTATTTTTTTAGAGAAATTTCACAAAAAATCAATTTGGAAAATTTAAGCCAAATTAGTATTGCCCATATTGATTCTAGTTTTACGAATGAAGATAAAAAAATATTCAATTTTATAAAAAATGATATGAAAAAAATAATTGAAAAATCCCTCTATATTGCAATGACAAATGGATTTAGCACAAATATAAATCATATTGAAAGTGGAGTTATGACTGCGAATGCAGGCGACAGTGCAGAGTTTATATTTGTAGCTCGCGCAATATTGGCTGGGTTTAATTGTAGCAGTGTTGATGTCAGAAGTAGTAGGTATGATGCAATTATTGATTTTGATGATGTACTTTTGAGGGTTCAAATCAAAGGAATAAGTACCGGCAATACTATTAGCTTTAAAGACAGAGATAGAGGGGGGCAAGGAATTGACCATTATCATGAGAGAAATATCGGCAAAAGAATAACATCAAAAGATTGTGATATTTATGTTGCAGTTGATAAACAAGTTGGAATTTGTTACATTATTCCAATGCATTGGGCAGATACATTGAGTGATGATGATTGTAAAAATGTAAAGTTAAATCAGATTGAACATTATAAAGAAAATTGGGATATTGTTAGGCAAATTAGCAAATCAAGCAAGACTAATTGAATGTTGTAGCAGATGAGGTCTATCAAATGAATAAATATTTACAAAATCTAGATGGTGTGTTTTCAACCAACAGTTTGAATATAAAAACGTTACTAAAATTAGCTCAAAATATTGAGTAGCAAAGAAGTATTATGCTAAAAGTTGTTGATATTTTTTATTCTATACAAGGCGAGGGGGTGCAGGTCGGTATGGCGTGCATTTTCATACGTCTATATGGATGCAATTTGTCGTGTGGTTTTTGCGATGAGATGTTGCATCGAGGTAGCTATAAAGAGTACTCAAAAGATGAGATTTTGAACGAGATAAAACAGTACCCATCTTTTCATGTTGTTATAACTGGTGGCGAGCCGTCTTTGTATCCTCTTAACTCTTTTATAGAGCTTTTGCAAGCCCACATGTACGAGGTTGCGATAGAGACAAATGGCTATGATTTTTCTGCGATAGATAGTGCAAATTGGATAACTTATAGTCCGAAAGATTGGGACAATATCGCAACATTTGGCTTTGATGAGATTAAATTTATCGTCAATAAAAATTCAGATGTTAAAAAAATAGTAGATTTTGATAGCCATAAACCGCTCTATATCCAGCCAGAAAACAACAGAGGTAGCATAAATCATGAAAATCTTAATTTTTGTATCGATTTTGTCAAAAAAAATCCGAAATTTATCTTAAGTGTACAGTTGCATAAACTTATAGGAGTGGAATAATGTCACGTGCTCTAGTGGTTTTTAGTGGAGGTCAAGATAGCACGACATGTTTGGGTTGGGCTAAAAATAGATATGATTATGTGGAGACCATCACGTTTGACTATGGACAAAAACATCGCATAGAGATAGCACAAGCACGAAAAATCGCTCAAATGTTAGAGGTTAAAAATACTCTTTTAACGCTTGATGCCTTTTCGCAACTCAACGACTCCGCACTTATCGATACCAATCTTGACATCTCAAGTGCACACCGCACCCACACCAATCTTCCCGCCTCTTTTGTGCCAAATCGCAATGCAATCTTTTTTACACTCTCCCATGCATTTTCTCAAAAACAAGGCATAGAGCACATCATCGTCGGTGTAAATCAGACGGACTATTCTGGATATCCTGATTGCAGAGAAGATTTTATGAAAGCGCTTGAGGTTGCCCTCAATCTTGGGAGTGAGTCTGATATAAAGTTTATCTATCCATTGATACATCTTACAAAAGCTCAAACTTTTGCACTCTCGAAAGAGGAGGGAGTGCTAGATATCGTACTTCAAGAGTCTCATACTTGCTACAATGCCGACCATTTACATAGATTTGAGTGGGGGTATGGATGTGACCAATGCCCTGCATGTATGCTTCGTAAAAAAGGCTGGGAAGAGTTTAACTCCTAAAATTTCCAACACAATTTTATCAAAAATAACTCAATCGTTATGTTTTTAAGAATATAACGCTATAATTGCAAAAATCGTTTTGTTGATGAGGAGTTTTTATGTTTAAAATAGCAATGGCAATATTGTCCTTAAGTGTTTGTCTTGTGGCTGGAGAAATCAGACTCGCCGTAGCTGCAAATATGAGCGATGCTATCGAGGTGCTCAAAAAAGAGTTTACAAAATCAAATCCAGATACCAAAATCAGCGTTATTTTGGGAAGCAGTGGAAAATTGACAGCACAGATTAAGACAGGTGCTCCTTATGATGTTTTTTTGAGTGCCGATATGATGCTTCCTCAAAAACTGTATGAAGAAAACATTGCCATAACCGCTCCAGTTGTTTATGCAAAAGGCGTTTTGGCACTACTAAGCACTAAGACTTTTGACTTTTCCAAAGGTATCGCAGTTGTTCAAGACGCAAGTATCTTAAAAATCGCTCTTGCCAATCCAAAAACCGCTCCTTATGGTACGGCTACTCTTGAAGCTCTTAAAAATGCCAATCTTTACGATAGTGTTTCTTCAAAGCTTGTATATGCCGAGAGTATCTCTCAAGCTGTTCAATATGCCACGACTGTGGTAGATATAGGATTTGTCGCAAAATCTTCACTTTATAGCAACAAGATGACGCAATACAAAAAGGGCGTGCATTGGGAAGATGTCGATACTAAGCTTTATACGCCCATTTCGCAAGGTGTTGTGATGCTTAAAAATGGCGAAAAAAACGCTGAGGCTAAGGCTTTTTACGAGTTTATTTTAAGTCAAAATGCTAAAAAAATCTTCAATGATTTTGGATATATAACTCAATGAATAAACTACCAGCAATCGTGACGGCTATCGAAGGGGAGCAAAATCTGCATATTATTGCATTTGATTTTCAAGGTGCCACATTAAAGATGATGGGATTGGATTTGCCAAAAGGCTTACATGTAGGCTCACATGTTGTGCTGGGTGTGAAGCCCTCACACATAGCTATCGGTAAAAATATAAGCGGGGATTTAAGCTACTCAAATCAAATCCCTGCTACTATACAAACGCTGGAAAATGGGGCTTTGTTAAGTAGTATCGTTCTACATGTAGGCGATACAAAAGTGCAAAGTTTTATCACATGTAGCTCTTCAAAAAGAATGAATCTGCAAGTTGGCGATAAAGTTATCTTACTTATCAAGGCAAGTGATTTGTTTGTTCAGGAGGTGCTTGATGTTTGAAATATTTTCAAATATTGAGTTTACGCCTTTTTTATTGTCATTCAAATTGGCATTTGTTACGACATTGATTTTGTTTTGTGTGAGTTTGCCTTTGGCGTGGGCATTGTCTCAAAGCAGGTCAAGATTTAAGCCAATATTTGAGGCGATTACAGCACTGCCTATCGTATTGCCACCTTCTGTTTTGGGTTTTTATATCTTGTATGCACTCTCGTTCAACTCTCCTGTAGGTGCTTTTTTGGATGAATATTTTGGTGTAAAGCTTGTGTTTAATTTTGCTGGTTTGGTAGTAGCGAGCTGTTTTTACTCTCTGCCTTTTATGGTGCAACCTCTTCAAAGTGGTTTTGAGGGACTTTCAAAAAGTATGCTTGAAGCCTCATATATCAGCGGAAAAGGCAAAATTAAAACTATGCTCAAAGTAGCTTTGCCAAATATCAAGCCATCTTTAATGACCGCTGTTATCGTCACTTTTGCCCATACTGTGGGTGAGTTTGGCGTGGTGCTGATGGTGGGTGGAAGTATCCCAAATGAGACCAAAGTGGCTTCAGTTGCTATTTATGAGATGGTGGAGATTATGGATTATACAAGTGCACATATTTATAGTGCCATTATGGTTGGCATCAGCTTTTTGGTTTTGATGTCTGTGTATATTTTCAATGGAAAGCATAACAAATATATAGGCGGTGTGTCGTGATAACCATAGATATTGATAAAAAACTTTTAGGCTCTATGGGCGAAATGCCTCTACATGTAGGGATATCTATCGAAAATAAAAGTTTTGTAGCACTTAGCGGACAAAGCGGAAGTGGCAAGACAACTCTTTTGAGAATCCTTGCAGGGCTTGAGAGAGCAAAAGGCAAAATCGTCGTAGATGATGAGATATGGCTTGATGAAAAAACATTTTTGCCACCTCAAAAGCGAGGCATTGGATTTGTTTTTCAAGACTATGCACTTTTCCCAAATATGAGTGTTTTGGAAAATCTTCTTTTTGTCAAAAAAGACCTCACTCTCGCTAAGCATTTGTTGGAGATGACGGAGCTTGAGTCTCTTCAAGAGCGAAAGCCGATGACTCTTTCGGGCGGGCAAAAACAACGAGTTAGTCTATGTCGAGCGATGATGAATCGTCCAAAACTTCTGTTGATGGATGAGCCACTCTCGGCACTTGACCCTTTGATGCGAAATAAACTTCAGCACGAAATTTTGATGCTACATAAAGAGTTCGGCACAACGACAGTTATGGTTAGCCACGACCCTAGCGAGATATATCGCCTTAGCAACCGAGTTATCGTGCTAGCGCAAGGCAAAGTGGTCTCCGATGGCGATGCGAAGAGCGTGTTACTTAAAACGCAAGGCAGTCAAAAGTTCTCTTTTGAGGGTGAGTTGCTAGATATCATCAAGGTTGATGTGATTTTTATCGCTATTATCGCTATTGGTCAGCAGTTGGTTGAGGTTGTTCTTGATGCCTCGGAAGCGGAAGTCTTACATGTAGGGCAAAGTGTGCGTGTGAGCACTAAAGCTTTTTCGCCAGTAATTAGTGCAAAAAAATAAGTTTTTTAAGGAGTGTAGAGAAAAATGAAGAGATTAAGTGTGGCTACTTTGGTAGTGGCAGGGTTCTTTTCATCACAAGCTTTTGCTGTTGATACGTTGGCGGATGCGTTTAAAAATGGTACTCTTAAAGGTGAGTTGAAGGCTTACTATTTTGATAGGGACAATGGCACCAGTAGCGCAGACATAACAACATTTGGCGTTTTGCTTGGCTATAAAACAGCATCATTTTATGGTTTAAGTATGGGCACAACTTTTCAAGGCTCAAGCTCTCCTTTTGCTGATAGTGATGGAAAGACTATGTTCAAAAATGATGAGTGGGGCTCAGGCGGAGTGCTTTCTGAGGCGTATATTGCTTACAAGATGGACAAAACAGAGGTAAAAGCAGGTCGTATGTTTTTCAATACACCATTAATCGGGGGCTCGCCTTCACGTGTTATTGTTCAGTCTTTTGAGGGTGCAACGATAACAAATACCAATTTGCCTCAAACTACTTTACTTGCTGGTGTATTTTCTAAGTTTCAAGACAGAACCGATTGGGCAGGAGGAATGGGCACTTTTGAAGCATTGGACGGCGACCACAACAAAGCCTATACTCTTTATGCAAAAAACAACTCCGTAAAGGACTTAGGGCTGATTGGTCAGTTTGCTACTATTTCAAGTGACTCAAGCAATTTAGGCATAAATTTATACTATGGAGAGGCTGATTATAAAGGTAAATTTGGCTCAGTCGGTTACAACTTTGCAGGACAGTATCTTTATGCGGATTGGGATAAGTTTGATAGTACAGATATGATAGGTTTTAAAGTAGGTGGGGATTTCGCAGGATTTAGCTCTTATGTGGCGTATTCGAGCATTTCAAAAAATGATAACCGCAAAGGCGTAGGACGAAATGACAAATACGCTGGGTTTGGAAATCTTACACAGCCGATTTTCACTAAGGCGTATGGTCCTTATGTTGGAACATATACGCACGATACAGACGCATATGCAGTTGATGTCAATTATGACTTTAAAAACCTAAATCTTTTAACAGGAGCTAGGTACTCAGTAACTCAAAGAGACTCTGTTGCATCGGGAACAGGTGTCAATACACGCTCAAGCTATGACGTAAGCTACACAGACTTTTATGCCAAATACCGTTTTTCTGGCACACTTAAGGGCATGTGTTTGGATGTGTGCTATCTTGATGTCGGCAAAGACGGTGTTGGCAGTGAGCTTTGGGTAAAGGCTGTATATAAGTTTTAGGGGGATTATATGAAAAAGATATTTATTTTTTGTTGTTTTATTTTTATTTTTGCCTCTCAAGCACAAGGAGGTTCTGAAAAAATTAGAATCGCCGTTGAGTTTGTTACACATGCAGCAAGTGCCCAAATCGCAAAGGCAAAAGGATGGTATGAAGAGGCTGGTTTGGAGGTGGAGACATTTGATAGTTATGTCAATGGTATGGCATTAGCCTCCGCTTTGTCTAGAGATGAAGTTAATGCGGCTTATATCTGTTTAAGTCCGGCGATTAACGCCTATGCAAATGCAAAAGTTCCTCTAAAAATAGTTACTGGACTTCACTGGTATGGGTATAGCCTTGTTGTTAATCCAAAAAAAATTAAAAAGGTTGAGGATTTAAACAGTCCAAAAATAAATATCGGAGTTGTGAAAGATGGCAGTGGTGCAGATGGAATGTTTAATATGGTGGTTGAAAAATATAATCTTGATAAATCAATCTACAAGCGTATAAAAAGAATGTCTCCTGCACACCTTTTGTTGGCTCTTAAAAATGGTCAACTTGATGCCGTTGCGATGCCCGAACAGTTTCCCAGTATAGCTCAAGAGGCTGGTTTTGAAGAGTTAGTAAAAGCGCAAGATGTTTGGCCAAAAATGGGAGGAAGTGTTTTGATTGTTACTCAGGATTTACTTGAAAAAGACCCAGATTCTGTTAAAAAATTGGTTCAAGTTACCAAAAAGGGAATAGAATTTATCCACTCAAACCAAGAAGAGTCAATTAAAATTGTAAATAAACATCTAAATGTCGAAGGCGAGAAGCTCTATCCGAGCCATCTCAAAAATAAAGGTGTAGCAAAAGATGTTCTTGCTAACGAAAAGAGTATTGAAAATTCTTTATATCATAAACTTTTTAATACCCACGAAATAGACCCTGCGATGATTCAAGAGGCGATAGATTATCAGGCTAAGTGGGGAAATATCAAAAAATCATTTCCTGCAAGTGAAATATTGGATTTGAGATTTAACGATGAATAGTCAAAAAAATCTTTACATGTCACGCCTTAGGGGAGTTTTTTCTCTTTTGGTTTTTATCGGTATTTGGGAGTGTTCTGTCCGTTTTGGATGGGTTCCTTTTAAGGTTTATTTTCCCCCGTTTTCACAAGTTGCTTTAGATATAAAAGAGATGCTCTTTGAAAACTTACTTATACAGAGTTATAAAAGTTCGCTTGTTCGGGTTTTGTTCGGGTTTATTATAGGGGCTACTTCTGGAATAGCTCTTGGGGTTTGGATGGGATGGAGTGAAAAAGTGTATGATTTTTTAAAACCTATTGTAAGCATACTTTACCCCATTCCCGCACTTGGCTGGTTGCCACTTTTGATGTTGCTTATAGGCATCAATGAAGTTTTACCGGTTGTTATTATCTTCATATGTTCTTTCTTTCCTATTGTTTACAATACAGTTACAGGTATTCAAGAGGTAAAAAAAGAGTATATCAACGCAGCAAAGCTTTTGGGGGCTGGAGATTTTACTATTTTAAGAAAAATTGTTATCCCTCAAGCACTCCCATATATTTTTATTGGTCTTAAGCTCGAATCTGGTGCGGCATGGAGAACGGTTGTGGCTGCGGAGATGATAGCTATACCAACTGGAATAGGAGCCTTGATGATGAGGGCTGAAAATCTTATGCGTATAGATATTATTCTTGTGTGTCTTATTGTTTTATCGCTTATGTGCCTTATTTTTGAGGGGTTTTTTAGCTATCTTGAAAGAAAAATGACTGCGAAATGGAACTGAAATGGCTAGTATAAGACTTGAAAATATTACAAATTATAGTTGTAAATGTGTCAATCTTGAGATAAAAGATGGGCAGATGATGGTTGTTGTTGGGCAGACAGGTGCTGGAAAAACAACACTTTTAAATATTATATCTGGACTTGTTTCTTACGAAGGTTCTGTCTACTTTGATGAAGAGTGCATGGATAGTATTTCACCTAGATATAGAGATGTTGGATATCTTTTCCAATCCTTTGCTCTGTTTCCCAATCTTACTGTTAGAGAAAATATCGCTTTTGGGCTTGAGGTGCGTCATATGAGGCAAGAAGATATAGCCAAGCGAGTAAATGAGCTGACATCGATGTTGGCAATCGAGCATATTGTCGATAGATATCCAAAAGGACTTAGTGGAGGAGAGAAGCAACGTGTTGCTTTTGCAAGAACTTTGGCTCCGAAACCAAAAATTTTACTTTTGGACGAGCCTTTTAGTAGTTTAGATCCAAGAACGGCTAGCGTGCTTCGCAGTGAAATAAGAAGTTTGCAAAAAAGACTTCATATCACAACCATATTTGTTACTCACAACCAAAAAGAGGCTTTTGATTTGGCAGATAGTGTGGCGGTTGTAGACAACGGGACGATTGCCCAAGTAGGCAAGCCTCTAGAGATGCTCTTTTATCCAAAGACGCCATCAGTGCATTATCTTCTAGGTTCTCCTACTATTTTAAAGTGTGATGAAGTTGTTGTGCTTGATTTTGGACTTGCTAAAGTTTTGTCTGGCTCATTAAGTTTGATTGTTGCACATGAGGGAGGTTTTTTTAACAAGCTTGCTATTTTGTCTAATGAAATAAGACTTTCAAAGTATCCCATAGAAAGTGCCATCCCAAATAAATTTAAAGCAAGAGTATCAGATGTTAAATTTCAAAAAACAATTGCCCACATATCTTTAGAGATACAAGGAACAACGCTTATGGCAGAACTTTCAATGGTAAATTGGGAGCAGTTGCGAGTGGATATCGAAGATGAGATTTTTATAGCTATCCCTTTTAGTGCCATAAAAATCTCTTAAGTATTTATTTTTTATCAATCCCCAATGCTTTAAGCTGATTTAGCGTGCATTCTATGGGTTTTTTATTGCCGTCTTTATCCACTGAAACGTAAGTTATGGTAGCACTTGAAACATGTATACAGCGTCTTGAGCCAATAGTTCTCTCCGCATTGACCTCTATTTGAACCCTTATGGAGGTATTGCCTACGGTTAAAATCTTAGCGTAGCAGCTTAGGATATCGCCAACAAAAACCGGCTCTTTAAACTCCAAAAGATTTACGGCAACTGTGACCACTCTTTCAAGATTTAAATCTTTTGCTGCCAAACTTCCTGCGATATCAATCTGCGACATAATCCATCCGCCAAAAATATTTCCAGCTGGATTTGTATCTTTGGGCATTGCGATTATTTTGATGCGAGGTTCTCCCATACCGTCCATAACTACTCCTCTTGTTGTTTTGTTACGATTATATCATTACAAAAGCCAAATGAGAAATCCGAGCCAACATCAACTTCGCTTTGTATATGTAATTCCATTTTGTGTAATTTTAATATGTAGCTTACAAGAGAAAGTCCCAATCCCATCGAGTTGTCCCATGTTGAGCTTTGAGAGCGGTAGAATTTTCTAGTCACTTTGCTAAGGTCTTCTTGCGAAATTCCTATGCCTTTGTCTATTACATGTAGGGTTTTGTCTTTGATTTTTATCTCTACATCTTCTTCAGAATATTTAATGGCATTTTCAATAAGGTTGATTATGACCATCTCCATCATTGTTTTATCCGCCTCAACAATGCAACTCTCTAGCGATAAAATAAACTTTCGCTCAGGGTATCTTTGTGCAAATCCATCAACTATTTCTTTGGTAAGTGTAGCGATATCAAATTGGCTTAGTCGAGGCAATAAATCGCCATTTTCAAACTTTGTAGAAAGGGCAAGTCTGTCTACCATATTTGTTATTTTTTGGCTATTTTGGATGATTTTACCTAAGAATTTTTGACGTATATCCTTGTTCGCATCTCCATCGTCCATCAGTGTTTGAGCATAGCCCATGATAGATGTGATGGGGTTTTTAAACTCATGACTTATGGCGGAGATGATATCGCTTCGTTGTTTGTTTGCTAGTTTTAACTTTGTGGTGTATTTTTTCTTTAGTTTGTCTCTTTTGTGAAGTTTAGCAGCTAGTTTTCTAAGAGAAAAACCTATCTCAATAAATTCTTGAGTAAAACCTTTTTCTACCACATAGTCATAGTTTTTATTGGCTATTTCTAAAAGTGCATTTTTAATTTTATTGACATCTTTTTTTATTTTATCTCCTAGTTTGTAGGCATTAAAAAGTGCTATAAAGATAAATATCGCAAATATTAAAGTTATTTTTAGCCACAAGGAGTAAAAGTTTTCTACTATTGATTTTGTAGAGGCGGAAATTCGTATAAAAACAGGCTCGCCTTCTATCTCAAGCCGATGTGCCACATATAAAAAATCCTCATTTAGAGTAAGTGACTATACTGCGTTTATGTATTTGGGAGATTTGATAGAGCTTAGTCCGACCGAAGAGTTGTTTGTGACACCAAAAGAGCGTTTGAGCGAAGAGTATATTACGGGCAAATTCGGATGATTTGCCCGCTTACATGTAAAGATTATGGAAGTAACATTCCTCGAATCATAAAGTAAAAGACTGCCGACAAAAGTCCAGCCGCTGGCACGGTAATAAGCCAAGCTGCAAGTATCATTTTTAAAGCAGAGCGTTTTACAAGTTCGTGTTTTTTTACCGCTTTTATGGCCTTTTTCTCTACCTTGCTCATGGCGATTTCGCCTTCGTAGATATTTTTTATGACGGATTTTTCTTCGTTAATTTTTGCCATCAAGTTTTTAACAAGCAATGGGTCAACTTTTTTTAGTTTTCCAAAAGACTCTAATGAGTGTTTATACTCTTCTAGTTTATCCATCTCTTCATCAAGCTTTATCTGCCTTATGTCCTGCTCAACGCCTTTAGCCCTATCTTTCATAAGGTACTCTCGAAGAAAACCGACACCAAAAACGGCACCTACTGCTATGTGGGTTGAACTAACAGGAAGCCCCAACTGGCTTGCGATAATAACCGTTAAAGCCGCCGACATAGCAACGCAAAAAGCTCTTATTTGGTCAAGCTCGGTTATTTCACTTCCGACTGTTTTAATAAGTTTTGGTCCATATAAAGATAGACCAACGACTATACCAACAGCACCTACTCCCATAACCCATAATGGAATGGTTGCTTTTGCTGATACGACACCAGTGGTTAGTGCATCATATATTCCTGCTAGCGGTCCAATAGCGTTTGCGACATCGTTTGCTCCGTGTGCAAAGCTCAAAAGAGCCGCTGAAAAAATTAAAGGAATATTGAAAAGTTTGTTTACGGATTCTCTAGAGCTTTGTAGTTTATCTGCCATTTTTATAATGGCTGAGCGTGAAGTAAAAAATGCAATAATTGCCAAAAATATGCTCACCAAAGATGCTGTAAAAAATCCTACATGTATAATCTGTTTGGCACCTTTGAGTATGATGTAAGTGCCAAAAGACCACGTCATAATAGCTATCATTAAAGGTACAATTTTTTTAGCTGATTCTCTTCTATTTCGCTTATAGATAATTGTTTTTTTAATAAATAACAAAAATCCAGCAGCGATTATGCCACCCAAAAACGGAGAGATAACCCAGCTAAAAACAATCTCGCCCATTTTCCCCCAAGCAACTACACTAAATCCAGCCGCTGCTATACCAGCACCTGCAACTCCGCCAACAACTGCGTGCGTAGTTGAAACAGGTGCTCCAAAGGCGGTTGCAAGATTTAGCCAAATTGCAGCTGAGAGAAGTGCTGCCATCATAATCCATATGAATGTGTTTGTATCTTTAATAAGCGACGGGTCAATTATGCCGTTTTTGATAGTGCCAACAACATCACCGCCAGCTATTAGTGCACCAGCTGCTTCAAAAATGCCAGCTATAATAACAGCTCCAAAAATGGTAATTGCTTGAGAGCCAACAGCTGGACCAACATTGTTTGCAACGTCATTTGCGCCAATATTCATCGCCATATAGCCACCAAAAATGGCAGCAACTATAAGCAAGTTTTGTGATAAAAGCCCACTAGATAGGTTTGAAACATACCACATCGTAAGCAAGATAAACACCACGGCACCAAAGAGTTTTAATGCATCATTAACTCCAAAACTCTGTACGTTCTTTACATCTTTAATGGATTTTAGCTCCACAAAATTCCTTTCCTTTAATGACAATCAATATAATAATTTATTACAAAGTCACTTTGAGCAATGTTAAAATTTTTAACCACGCTTGAATTGTTGTTTCAAATCAACCAACAATGCATTTTGTCTAAGTCCTATATATTGGCGTATTTTCGCCCTCATTGCTGGATTTGGCTGAATGTTTACAACAATCATGTCATTCATAATGCTGAATATAAACGCTTTAACTATAACCTTTGTTAAAAAACTTTTTTCAGTTGGAAGTTGAAACTCCAACTCCATCTCTTTGTTTAAAAAAGTTTTTTCCAGAAGTTTTTCAATATCTGTTATTTTTGCTTTTAGTGCCACGGAACTTTCAGAAATGTTTATAAGCATTGCATCAATGATTCGTTTTTTGGCATGAGAGAGTGAAGAGAAGATATCTTTATCAGGCGTTACTCTTATGCCACTTCTATCCACTGGAGAGGCATCTAAAAACTCAAGATTGTTGAGTATTATAAGTGAGCGCACAGGGTCTGTTTTTATGATATTTGCTTTTATGATATTTGGTATTTGGTCATGCTGTAAAAAGGTAAACTCCTCTTTGGCATAAAAGGCGATTTTTGGAGACTCTACTTTGACTTGAGCTATGCCATCATCCATCTGGAGTACATTTGCCTCTTCTTTGATGGGTATGCCATTGAAAAAGTTGCACAGCGTTACTTCGCTTTTCTTCTTAAACATTGAAATAAGTGCATCTTTTTTGTTTTGACTCTCATAAAAATCAAAACATGCAGTTCCGTAAAATATTTTCTTCCTGCTTGATAGTTTAGACATAACAAAGTATTTATCGAGCCTATCAAGAAGGCTTTTGAGGGTATCTTCCTCGTCAAACATAGTTACGCCAATAGCACTAAGCTCAACTTTGAATTTTTGCTTTATGTTGGTGTCAAGTTTTTGGAGCATAGATTTGGCATTGTGGATTTTGTAGTCTCTCAAAATAACCAAAAATGTATCGTTAGACTGCTGAATAATAGGGCTAAAATCAGTCGATAGATGAATAAACGAGATTATATTTTTAAATAAAAAGGCATCGTCCAAATCCACCTCAAAGCCAAATTTGGCGATACAAAAGTGCGACTCGTTCTCTTTGGCAAATGATATATTTGATTCAAGAACGCCCTTGTTTAAATACCCATTTATGGATTCGTAGCGACTAATCATTGTTTCCTCTTGTTCTATATTTGACGCAACGCTTGGTCAAAATCTTTTATAATATCATCAATATTTTCAAGCCCTACGGTTACTCGTATCAAGTCTGGCGTGACTCCAGCAAGTGCCTGCTCCTCTTTTGAGAGCTGACGATGTGTCATACTTGCAGGATGAAGTACCCCAGTTCTAACATCGGCAACATGTACAACGATGGCGGCTAGTTTTAAAGCATTCATAACTTTTTCGCCCTCAGCCATACCGCCTTTAACGCCAAATGTTAAAACGCCACTTTCGCCTTTTAGGTATTTTTTGGCTCTTTGAAAATGCTTATGGCTTGAAAGTCCTGGATAGTTTACCCAACCGACTCTTGGATGTTTTTCAAGAAATTCTGCCAATTTTTTAGCATTTTCGCAGTGTCTATCCATCCTTACATGTAAGGTTTCTGTTCCTAGATTTGTTAAAAAAGCATTCATGGGCGATAGGTACGAGCCGATATCTCGTATCCATTGAAATCTCGCCTTTACGATGTATGCAAGTTTGCCAAATTTTTCAGTGTATACGATACCGTGATAGCTCTTGTCTGGTGTGGTAAATTCTGGAAACTTGCCATTGCTCCAGTCAAATTTTCCACCATCGACGATAACGCCACCAACGCTAATGGCGTGTCCGTCAAGGTATTTTGTCGCAGAGTGGATTACGATATCTGCACCATGTTCAAGTGGTCTGCAAAGATATGGTGTTGCAAAAGTGTTATCAACGATAAACGGAACTCTCATCTCCTTAGCAAGTGAGGAAAATTTCTCAAAATCCAAAATATCAAGGGCTGGATTTGCGATAGTTTCGCCAAAAAGAGCCTTTGTGTTTGGCTTAAAATATCCCTTAAGCTCCTCTTTTGAAAGTGAGGCATCAACCAAAGTAACTTCAACACCCATTTTTTTAAGTGTGTTTGTAAAAAGCGATACTGTTCCGCCGTAGATAGCTCCAACAGCGATAAAATGGTCTCCCGAAGAGCAAATATTCATAATGGCAACAGTTAAGGCATTTTGACCAGAAGAGGTTACAAGTGCTCCAACTCCACCTTCAAGTGCTGCTATTTTATTTTCTAATGCTTCACATGTAGGGTTGGATATACGAGAATACATATGACCAGCAGCCTCCAAATCAAAAAGCATCGCTACCTCTTTGGCACTGTCGTATTTGTATGTTGTACTTTGATAGATGGGTAAAACACGAGGTTCTCCATTTTTTGGCTCCCATCCGCATTGGATGGCTTTGGTCTCTACTGCCCAATTGTCTTGCATAGTTATTCCTTAAACTCGATTAGATAAAAAAGTAGTTAAAATTATACTTAAAAAAGATGGAATCAGAGAATGAATACAAAATTTAACAATGATTTGAGAGAGTTTTATGACTTTTTGGGCAAACAACAAAGAGAGCTTGGAGAGTATTTTAGTATCGTAGAAAATGTCCAATACGACAAGTCTATTGAGGCATTTGTGGATGATTTTTTACATAGTATTGAGCTTACATGTAACAAAGAAAACAGAGTTGCACTTCTAAGTCGCTTGATAAATCTTCGTGATGAGCAGATGGTGCAAGCCCTTGAAAAAGAGGGCAAGGATGCTATTTTTATAACACAAGCTAAAGAGATGGCGTATCTTTGGGTAAAAGATTTTTATCTTAAACGTCACGAAAAACTGCTTGATTTTTGCCAAAGTAAAACTCTTTTTAACCCATTTTATCGAAGGTTACTACAAGGCGTTCATGAGGTTGGAGTAGCGATGAGTACGTGGCAGTCTGCGTGGAATGAGCATATTATAAACACAATAAACACACTTTTGGAGATAGAGTTTAACAAAGATGAAGAGGCAATAGCCTCAATGCTTAAAGAGAAAAAACTATATGACCCAGATACTTTTGGAAATGATGGCGATAGATCGTATTCGGTTTTGCAAAAGGTGCAAGATGGCTATGAGGCAAAATCTTACGCACTATTTTTTGCTCAAGAGGTCTTACATGTAGTGAGTATTTTGGAAAAATTGATAGCGGATTTGACGCTTTTGGATGAGCCAGATACTCAACAAAAAGAGCCATATATCGGCTATCTTAAAGCACTCAAAGAGGCATTTGGCGAAAAAGATAGAAGCAGACTTATAGAGCGTTGGGCAAATGTTGATAGAGTTTGGATGTGTGTGACTTCGCCTCTTCAAATCGGTCATCCGCTTGAGTATTATGAAGACCACTATAAAAAAGCCGTAGCCCTTGAGTGGGATGTGCGAGTCTCAAATCCTCAAACAAAAGAGGCAACATTGACGTATGAGCGGATTTGCTACATGTTTGAAAAACTATTTGATGATAGCGGTTTTAGCTCTTTACATGTAAAGAAAAATGTACTTGCAAATTTGGCTCGAGTACAGCTTTATATCGGACGTCCAGCTCTGTTTTATGGAGCCGAGTTTAATGGACTTTTTTCAGCTCAAGTTGTGCCAAATGATGAAGTTGTTACTCAAGAGTTGGGCAAGAAAATTTTTGCTTTTTCGGACAATATTTTGGATTCGCTTAGGGCAAAACCATTTTTAAAAATCCATCAAGAGGTGTTTGGCAAAGAGTTTATGGACAAAGAGCGAGAGTTGGTTTTTCACAAATCCGACATATGGCACAAAGTCTATGAAGTTACAACGATTGGGCATGAGTTTGGGCATATTTTGTGGATGGATGGCGATACAGAAACATTGATGAACAAAAGCGGAGTGTTTAAAAATATAGAAGAGTTTAAAGCAACAACGGGCGGATTGGTGGCGTTTTACATGCAAGAAGATGACGCTTTGAAAGAGTATGTATTTGCAGATACGATTAAGCGAGCCGTGGGATTGATAGCTTGGATGAAAACAGGCGAGGTGGAGCCGTATTATTGTGAAGGATTGATTCATCTTGCGGGACTTTTTGAAAGTGGCGTGCTGAGCTTTGATGGCAAGCTTCACATCGACCAATCTTTGCAAAAATATGAAGCCTTAAAGGCGTGGTATCTAAAAACTTATAGTGAGTTGTCTAAACACTATCTTGCCAAAGAAGATGCCAAAGCATTTTTAAATCGCTTCGCAGTAAAAAAAGGCGACTTTTACCTTCCTTTGAAAGATGATATTAAAAGATTTGTGAGTTATTATTGGGATTTGCATCAGCGTATTGGGCGAGATGTTGATGAGAGCGTGAAGAGAAAAGAGTGGTTATGCAAACAATTCCAATAATAAATCTTCTCTATATGGCTATTCCGTTATCTGTGGTTGGATATTTTTATTTTAGATGGACAGAAAATAAAACAGAGATTTTTTTGGCAACGCTAAGAATGTGTGTTCAGCTGATTGCGATTGGCTATGTGTTAACCTCTTTGTTTGAAACACGCTCAATGCTTTTATTGTCGTTTTTGATGTTGGTTATGATTGTATCTTCATCATTAATTGCGAGACGCCATCTTAAAAATAAAGACATAAGAACATATATGACTGTTCTTTTTTCTATTGCTTTTGGGGGAAGTGTCAATCTTTTGCTTGTTCTATTTTTTGTTTTGAGTTTAGACAATCCGTTTGAGCCTCGTTTTGTTATCCCTCTGGCTGGTATGCTTTATGCCAACTCAATGAACGCTATATCTTTGGTGGCGGAGCGTTTTGATAAGGAGATTTTGCATAACTCGTATGAAAAAGCTCGTCGTATCGCTTTTAAATCCTCTATGATTCCTCAAATTAACTCATTTTTGGCGGTAGGATTTGTCTCTTTGCCAGGGATGATGACAGGGCAAATTCTCTCCGGAGTTGACCCTATGATAGCGGTTCGTTATCAGATTGTTGTGATGGCAATGGTCTTGGGAAGTTCTGGAATTAGCAACATTATGTATCTTTTTTTCGTGAAAACACAGCACGATTAGTTCACAATCGCAAACTACAATATCAGAAAAAAAGGAATAAAATGTACCCCTATACTTTTGTGATTTTAGCTCTATTTTTAACAGGATGT
Organism: Sulfurospirillaceae bacterium; assembly: GCA_028692875.1. Taxonomy (GTDB): domain Bacteria; phylum Campylobacterota; class Campylobacteria; order Campylobacterales; family Sulfurospirillaceae; genus JAQUWL01. The sequence goes on along the minus strand of JAQUWL010000009.1, from coordinate 5,665 downwards.
GGTCCAAAATATATCTTGAAAAATGAGTATAGTATCTCAACTTCGCCTCAAGCCAAAGAGTGTGTTAATGGTTGTTCTTTTTTGAAACAGACATGTGAGAAAAACTATCAAACTTGCCTAAATTCAGCCTATGAGAGGGCCAAACAGGTAGAGTCTGAAGAGATAGCGGTGTATCATAAAGAGTACGATAGATATCTTTTTGATTTTGAAGGTTATCGACAAGAGCGTCATAGGTGGGAGTTTGATTTTGATGTGATTAAGCGCGATGCTCACTATTTTGATATCAGATGTGTAAGCTCCAAAGATTCTTATGCGTGCCATAGAGCAAATGAACTTGAACGTGCTTTAAGACGGATGGAACGCAACAGACCTTTCCCACCACCTATGCCACTAAAGCCATCTTTTGGCTCTATTTTGTCGCAACAACAAGAGACTTGCCTTGCTCAATTTGATTGTATGAGAGAGTATGATAGCTGTTTTGTTGGTTGCGGTGGAGAGGTTAGAACTTATAAAGTTTGTGTGGAAAATTGCAAATAAATCTCTACATGTAATGTTTTTGTAATCGCCCCAAAGTTGCAATATGGTGCAAGGTTTTTTTGTCCAAAAGCCTACAAGAATAATCTCAGAAATTTTGCCAAACTATGATGAGCTTCAGGCTATTTCATTGCAAGAAAAAAGAGCAGGAAGCAGAATTAATAATATTGAAAAATATCTCCAAAGCATGAATTATGTTTTTATAGATTCAAATATAGATGATGTTTATGAATTATTTAGGGCAAATGCAAAAGTGCATTTTGTTCCTGTTCTTGCAAAAGATATGACCCCTGTTGGGATTATTAAAGATGTTGATATAAAATCATACATATACTCCACTTATGGCAAATCTTTACTTCACAACTTAACTCAAGGCGGATTGAGGAAGCTTATCTCTTCTTGCGGTAGAGCGGACATAAATGACCCGATAGAGAAAATTCTTAAAATTTACGCATTTGATGATGCAAATGATGGCATATTGATTACCGAGAATGAGAAGTATATGGGTTATCTTAGTGCCAAAGTTTTGCTAGATATCATAAATGAAAAAAATATTGTTAATGCAAAAGATCAAAATCCCCTTACTGGACTCTCTGGAAATCGTGTCATAAATGAGTTTATTTCTATGGCAATAGTATCGGACGAGAAAGTTATAATGACCTATTTTGATTTTGACAATTTTAAGCCATTTAATGACTATTATGGATTTCGCAAAGGCGATAGGGCTATCACTCTTTTTGCAGATATATTGAAGAGTTCTGTTGGTTTTGATGAGTGTTTGGTAGCACATGTTGGAGGGGATGATTTTTTTCTAGGATGGGTTTTAAAAGAGGATGATTCTTTTGAGAAAATATACAAAACGATAGAGGATATCATCAATAGATTTTCAAATGATATAAAGAGTTTTTACTGCGAACACGGTATTAGCAATGGCTATATTTTGGCAAAAAATAGAGATGATGTAATGCAAAAATTTCCACTTATGACTGTTAGTGCCGCTATGGTTTGCAATGGTTTTGGTCACAAAAACGAGCTTGATGACAATACGATTAACGAGATTTTTGGACTTTTGAAAAAGGCTTCAAAGAGCTCTTCTACGCATATTGCATGTGTCGATTTGGGTGTTATATCGAACAAATTCAATTAAAATACCACCGATAACAATTGAGAATTTTTATTGCTTATTCAGCTTCAGAAGTATAAACTCATTTTGAATTAGACAAAAAGTAATATAAAGGAGAAAGATATGGCAAGAGTTGGAAATTCTATCATTAAAGGTATTGAGATTGGTGAGATTATCACAACGCTCAACAAGGCGTATGCTGATGAGTGGTTGGCGTACTATCAGTATTTTATTGAAGGAAAAGTTATCAAGGGTTTGATGAAAGATGCCGCTATTGCAGAGCTAAACCAGCATGCAGCTGATGAGCTAAGACACGCTACCATGGTGGCCGATAGAATTCTTCAGCTTGGAGGCACTCCGCTTTTACATCCAAATGATTGGCTAAAGTATACAAATTGCGGATACGATGCACCAAATGATTTTGATGTTGTGGCTATATTAAATGATGCTATAAAGGGAGAGCAGTGTGCTATTTCTACATATTCTAAAATTGTCGAAATGACCAAAAATAAGGATATTGTGACATATAATATGGTTTCGCAAATTTTAGCTGACGAAGTGGAGCACGAAGAGGACTTGCAAGCACTTCATGATGATATAACAGAATTTTTAGAGAGCCTTAAAAAATCTGCACGATAGTATTTTCTCAAAGCGAAAGGAGCGGATATGGATAACTTTTCTTTTATGGATATCTCATCCGCTCTTTTCTTAACACTTTTGGCTGGACTTAGTACCGCCATAGGTGCTTCATTTGCTTTTTTTTCAAGCGACAAAAACCACAAAGTTCTCTCTATTGGCTTAGGATTTTCCGCAGGTGTAATGATTTACGTCTCGTTTGTGGAGATTTTGCAAAAATCAAAACTCTCATTTTTAGATATTTTTCAAAACCAAATACAAGCCGAGTTTTTAACCCTTTTGTGTTTTTTTGGTGGTATTGGATTAAGTGCTTTGATAGATAGGCTTATACCAGAAGATGTAAATCCCCACGAACCACGAAGTGATGAGGCTTTGGGCGAGATTAAAGAGGGTGCGAAAATTTCAAAAACCGCATTGAAACGTACAGGCATATTTACAGCTTTAGCTATTGGTATTCACAATTTTCCAGAGGGTTTTGCAACATTTATAGCGTCTTTGCAGGATTTTACGCTGGGCATATCCATAGCTCTTGCTATCGCCATACACAACATCCCAGAAGGTATGGCTATCTCACTTCCTATCTACCATGCCACAGGAGATAGAAAAAAAGCCTTTTTTTATGCTGTTTTATCTGGATTGGCAGAGCCGATAGGAGCTATTGTCGGATTTTTTCTCCTTTTGCCTTTGATGGGAATGGCAACGCTAGGTGTTACATTTGGAGTGGTTGCTGGGATTATGATTTATATATCTTTTGATGAGCTTTTGCCATCTGCTAGAGTGTATGGAAACGCACACACAACCATAGCTGGAATCGTCTCGGGAATGTTTGTGATGGCAATAAGTCTGGTTGCTTTTAAAATTTAAAGGATAAAAATGAAAAAGATTTTTGTATTATTTTTTGTCCTTGTTTCTCTCTTATTTTCCTTTGATGGCAAGACAAGATCGGTGCGTTCTGCGAGCGAGCTTGATTATCCGCCATACTGTTTGGTAAAGCCAGATGGAACACCCGATGGTTTTTCGGTTGAGCTTCTTAAAAATGTGCTACATGTTATGGGTATAGAGGTTGATTTTTATGTAGACAAATGGAGTGTTGTCAAAAAAGATTTGGAAATCGGCAAGATAGATGTGTTGCCACTAGTTGGAAGAACGCCAGAGAGAGAGTCGTATTTTGATTTTAGTGTTCCATATCTTGTGATGCACGGCGCTGTATTTGTGCGAGATAACAACAAAAATATCCTCTCTTTTGAAGAGTTGAAAAACAAGAGTATCGCCGTTATGAAAGGCGACAATGCTCATGAGTTTTTGTTGAGAGAGGGGATGAAGCAAAACATAATAGAAACAGTAGACTTTGAGACGGCTTTTAAAATGCTCTCCAAAGGCGATTGTGATGCGATTGTGATACAAAAACTTGTTGGAGAACAGCTCGTTCAAAAGCTTAAACTTAAAAACATACACGCTCTTAAAAAGCCTGTTGATGGCTTTAGGCAAGACTTTTCTTTTGCGGTTTCAGAGGGAAACAAGGAGCTTTTAGCCATCTTAAATGAGGGACTTGCCATCGTTTTGGCAAATGGGACATACGATAGATTGTACCAAAAATGGCTCTCACCACTTGATGTGGAAAACGGAAACTATCTTAAGACCATCCGTTATCTTCTTGTAGCATTAGGGTTTGCTTTTATCGTTATATTTGTTTCTTACATGTGGCAGAGATCTTTGAAAAATGAGGTTTCTCGAAAAACAAAAGAGTTAAAACAAAGCGAGGAAAATCTTAAACATCTTAACGCCTCTTTGGAGGAAAAAATACAAAACGCCATCAATCAAATCAAGGAAAAAGACGAGCTAACAATCGCACAGTCAAGACAGACAGGAATAGGCGAAATGATCAGCATGATAGCTCATCAATGGCGTCAGCCACTCTCCGTAATCAGTATGTTTGCCAATAATCTTAAGCTAGATATCGAACTAGAAGGTGAGGCAAAAAGTAGTGTTGTTCTTGATGCCATAGAGGGGATTTCTCGTGAAGTTAAACATCTTTCAAGAACTATTGAAAATTTTAGTGATTTTTTTAGACCAAATTATGAAAAACAGATTTTTTTCATAGGGGAGATTGTAGATGAAACCATTGGAATTATAGGGATTGCTTTGGAAAATAATGAAATACAATTAATCAAAAATATCCAAAAAGATATCTGTGTTAATGTGTATAAAAATGAATTTATTCAAGTCCTTCTTGACATCATTAGTAACGCCAGAGATGCATTTTTGGATACACATATTGAGGATAGAAAGATTTGGGTCGATGCCTTTGAAGATAGTGTGTTTGTAACGATAAATATAGCAGACAATGCAGGTGGAATGAGCGAAGAGGTCCTTAAAAAGATAGGCGAACCCTACTTTTCTACCAAAGCCGTCTCTGGAATGGGCTTGGGTCTTTACATGTCAAAAATGATTATAGAAAAACATCTCAATGGTGTTTTGAGTTGGAAAAATGAAAATGGTGGTGCTATGTTTACTATAAAACTTCCAAAATGCAACAAAAAGGATATAGATGTCCCCAAATAAAGCTTATGTGCTTGATACAAATATTATTTTACATAATGCAAATTTTATAAAAGAGCTTTGTGACGAGGGAAACAATATCATCGTCATCCCAGAAACTGTTTTGATAGAGCTTGAAGAGTTTAAGAAAAATTTTACAGAGTTAGGCTATCAAGCTAGAAGTTTTGCAAGGATGCTCGCCTCGTGCAAAGTGCTGGAAGTCGATATAAAAGAGCCTTTTCGTGTTGTGAAGATGGAGTATAAGCAAGGTGTTTGCATCCATCTTTTTTCAAAGACAATCTACACCTCAGATATCGACTCTCAGTTTATAAATGAGTCAAATGACAAGCGCATTTTAGAGGTGGCTTCAGGTGCGAAAGAGTACTACCCAGAGCATAAAGTCATCTTTTTATCGCTTGATGTTTACGCAAGGATGTTTGGACTTTTTTACAATGTCACAGTTGAGTCTTTGCGAGAAGACAGAAGCGATGTGCCAGAGTTTGAGTTTGTTAAGCAGTTGGAGTTGGACTCCTCTTTTTTCAACGCTTTAGATAAAAAGCCTATTTTGGATTTTGACCCAGAATACAAAAGCGGAAACTACTGTTATGAATTTGTAAGTCGTGACGGAAACTCCGTACATGGCATCATCTCCCCAGCTGGCATCATCTACATGTTGAACGAAGAGCTTGATTTTAGGGGGCTTGAGATAAAACCTATCAACCTCAAGCAGAAGTTTTTTATGAAAGCACTTCCAAGCAATATGTACGATATCCATGGTATAGATGCGAGGGCGGGAAGCGGAAAGACGTTGATGGCGTTTGTGGCAGCGATGCG
>JAQUWL010000008.1 GCA_028692875.1 Sulfurospirillaceae bacterium | reverse complement strand
TCAAAAAGATAGCTAAATCTTTTTAATTGTGCATACCCTTTTATCCCATTAAACAAATAATCTATTTGCATCTCGCACTCTTTATTGCTCCTCTAAAGAGTGCCATATGTTTCTGAACTTATACAGAACATATTAAAGAAAAATATATAAAGAGGGTTGAAGATATTGCATTGGATTCTAAAGTGCAGATATATTTTGACCAAAGGGATAGAGAAGGTCTTTATTCCTACTTGAGAGATAAGTTTGATTTGCTTAAAAAAAATGATGCAAATTTTAAAATTTTAAATTTTCATCTTCCAGATGGAACCGTTTTTTTGAGAATGCAAAAACCTGAGGTATTTGGAGACAATCTTAATATGACAAGACCGATGGTTAAAGTAGCCAATATGTACACCAAGCATATTGATGGTTATGAGGTCGGGGAAAGTGGTTTGGCGTATAGAGTGTTTTTGCCATTTTTTAACCAAAAAGATGAATTTAGAGGCTCTTTGGAAATTGGAGTAAACCCCTCTTTTTTATCTGAAGACATTACCTCTATTGAGGGTTTTAAATCTGTTGTTGTTGTCCCCAAGGCATTGTGCAATGAATCGTCGTCCTTTGAGATAGGAGACTACTTTGTTTGCTCGAAAGTTGATGCTGAAATGGAGAGCATTTTAAATTATGTATTAGATAAGAATGTTTTTTTGAAAAAGAGGCATCAGTTTAGTTTTCAAAAAAAAGATTATGTGGTACATCATCAAGAGCTTAAAAATTTCAATAACGAGTTTTTTGCTATAGTTCTTTTTCTGCAAGACGTAACATCCATAAGCAAAGTAAAAACAGATTTTATTTTACAATATGGATCTATCCTTTTGTTTGCTATTTTTACATTGGCGTATTTTACAAATCGAGAAATGAAAATTTTAGAAGTAGACATTAGAGCCATCAACCAAAGGCACCATCAGGAACTTGAAAATGTCAAAAATAACTACAAAGAGCTGTATGAGCTAGCACCAAATCCATACCAATCTCTAGATAAAGATGGAAGATTTTTGGAGGTTAATAACGCTTGGCTAAATGAGTTGGGTTATGAAAAAGAAGAGGTTTTGGGAAAAAGCTTTGCAGATTTCTTGCCCCCACACCATAAGGAGAAATTTTTTGAGAGTTTTCCTGTTTTTGTGGAGCAAGGTACAGTAAATAATATCGGATACGATATAGTTAAAAAAGATGGCTCTATCGTGAAATGTGTTTTTAGTGCATTGGTTATTAGGGATGAGAGTGGCAATTTTAAAAGAACACAGTGTATTTTTGCCAATATGACCAAAGAGATAAATATGCGAAAGCATTTGGAGATAGAGAAAAAATTTATTGAAAATATTTTTGATTTCAATGCAAATATGATTTTAGTATTGGTTAATTATAATATAGATACCGCAAATAGGTCGCTTTTAGATTTTTTTGGCAAAGAGAGTGTAGAAGATTTTAAGGAAAAACACAGCTGTATAGCAACTCTTTTTCAGCCAGAAGAGGGTTGTTTGAGACCAAAAATAGAAGATGCTTTGTGGGTAGATTATGTGCTTGAGCATCCTCATGATACGCACAAGGCAGTTTTTTTACAAAATGACAAAAAATATATTTTCAAGGTTAATGCAAAAAAAATGGAGCTTGACAAAGAGAATAGAGTTGTTGTTTCATTTACAGATATTACCCAGATAAAAGAGGCTCAAGATGCCATCAAAGAAAAAGACCAAGCGATGATAGCCCAATCCAGACATGCAGCGATGGGAGAGATGATAAGCATGATAGCTCATCAATGGAAACAGCCCGTAGCGGTTATCTCGATGGATGCCAACAATATGCTTGCAGATATAGAGCTTGAGAGTGTAAATCTAGAGGGGTTTCAAAAAATGACGAAAGATGTTTTGGTGCAAACGCAACATCTTGCTCAAACTATTGATGATTTTAGGGATTTTTTCAGACCAGACAAAAAAGAGGAGCTTGTTTTAACCAAGGATGTAGTGGAAAACAGCCTTCGCATTATCGGCAAAAGTTTAGAGAATAACGGCATACAGATAAACAAAATTTATGAATCTAACAATAAAATATCGACTCTCCCAAGGGAGCTGATACAAGTTTTTATAAATATCATCAAAAATGCCAAAGAGGCGATTGTCGAGCGGTCTGTTAAAAAAGGTGTTGTAACTATACGCACATACGAAGATGATGCGTATCAGCACATATCCATCAGCGATAATGCTGGAGGGATAAAAGAGAAAAATATGCCTCATATTTTCGACTCCTACTTTAGCACAAAAGGCGAGAAAGAGGGAACTGGTTTGGGGTTATATATGTCCAAAATCATTATAGAGAAGAACCTAGGCGGTGTTTTGATGGCTCAAAATAAAAACGGCGGAGCAGAGTTTTTGATATCATTGCCTATAAAAAAGCAACTTGGGGAGATGGTTTTATGATGGATGCTAAAACTCTTAAAGAGTTAACGGAAAATTTTTCAGTTTTGTACGTTGAGGATGAGTACGATCTTCGCGAGAGTTTGGGTCTTTATCTAAAAAAATTTTTTAAATCTGTTTCCACTGCATGTGATGGACAAGAGGGTTTTGAGGCTTATGTGAAAGATAAATACGATATCGTTATAACAGACCTTAAGATGCCAAAAGTCACAGGTATTGAGATGGTTGAGAAGATTAAAAAAATCAATAAAAATCAAGATGTTCTTATCATATCGGCATATACCGAGGCAAGGTATTTTATGGATTGTATAAAGATGGGGGTTGATGGATACATCATTAAGCCTATTGATTATACTCAAATCAATGATGAGATATATAAGATTTGCAAAAAGATAAAAGATGCCAATGAAAATGCCTACTATAAAATTCATTTAGAGGAGTTGGTTGAGCAAAGAACTAGTGAAAATACACAGCTACATGTAGAGATGTTAGACAACTATGAAAAGACTCTTTTTGCTTTGGTCGACCTTATAGAAGATAGAGACACCTACACAGGAGGTCACTCCCAGCGAGTGGCGCAATACTCTAAGGATATCGCCAAAGAGATGGGATATGACGAAAAAACTTGTGAAAAGATTTACAAAGCGGGAATTTTACATGATATAGGCAAGATTATCACGCCTGATTCGATTCTTTTAAAACCCGGTAAACTCAACAAAATAGAGTATCTTTTGATTCAAGAACATGTTAAGGTTGGTTTTGAGATTTTACATAAGATTCCGATGTATCAAGAGTTGGCAGATATCATTCATTATCATCACGAAAGATATGATGGCAAAGGTTATCCAGATGGCTTGTCAAAAGAGGAGATTCCTGAACTTACTCGCATTATGATAGTTGCTGATGCTTTTGATGCGATGACAACAAATCGTATCTATAAGGGCAGAAAAGGTGTTAAGGAGGCTTGCGAGGAGATACTCTTACTCTCTGGAGCTCAGTTTGACCCTGTTGTTGCAAAAGAGGCACAAAAGGTTCTATCGAAAGTTTCCCTAGACGGGCTTTATACTTCACAAACACCTACGAGCGAGGTTGAGCAAGAGAGATTTTCATATTTTTACAAAGATCAAGTGGTCGATGCCTACAATAAAGACTTTTTGGATTTGGTGTTAAATAAAAATAGTTATGACAAAAGTTTTATCTGCTTGAGTGCCTACTTTTTGCACCATTTTAAACAATACAATCAAAAGCATGGTTGGAAAAGTGGAGATGAGATTTTGCAAAAATTTGCAACTTTTTTAAAGGATAAATTTCCAGATTCTTTAATTTTTCGTGTACATGGAGATGATTTTATCGTGTTGCATAAAGAGTGTAGTGAAAAAACATGCAAGATGTCTTTTGAGGTTGATTTTCTAAAGGATGCTGACATCTCTTTAGAGGTAGGCAAAGTAGATATTGCACAAAAAAATATAGCTTCGCTTGAAGACTTAGAGAGATTGGAAAACTTTAAAGTCTAGTCATTATTTTGTCTTAAATCGATAAAAAGCTCCGATGCTCTGGCTGGGCTTGTTGATGATGACATTTGCTTGCCATATCATACCGCCCACGATACATGTGGGCAAAATCCCTTGAGCTTCATATACCCCATCTTCTTTTTTTAGCATTTTGAAAGAGTGAAGCCCCATATTCATATTTGTTGCAAATAGTTTTAGCTCCAAATGGGGCTCATTCACGTTTTTTGTTTCTGCTTTAAAAGTAAGTTTTTCCATAAGTGGGATGCTTTTTGGCGTTATGGAAAACAAAACAGTACTGCCATCTTTAAGAGTGACTTCGCATGATTCTTGATGCAAATCGCAACCAAAATCAGCCCCAGTAAGTTTTGTTTCGCCCACCCACCATCTGTAAATATCAGCCGAATCTACAATAAAATATCCAGCTATTAAAGCGATAACAACGCACTCTAAAAAAAGTATTTTATAAAATCGTTTCATAACTTTAGTGTATCCTTGAAATGTTAAATTTGGGATAAATAGTGATGAAAAAAATGACAGCTTTTTCGAAGTAAATATAAAGTAGAATCATATGATTTTCACACAAAGAAGGTTTTAATAAATGGTTGAAATAACCGTTGATGGAAAGATTTTTAAAGTTAAAAAAGATGCTTTGCTTATAGAAGAACTTCTTGCTCACAAGATTAATATTCCCCATTTTTGTTATCATCAGTCTCTTGGAAAAGATGGAAATTGCCGAATGTGTATGGTTGAGATTGAGGGTAAAAAGCGTCCTCAAATCGCCTGTGATACGCCTGTTAAAGAGGGGATGGTTGTCCGTACTAAAGGCGAAAACATAGATAAAGTTAAACGTTCCATTTTGGAGTTGGAGCTTATAAATCATCCGGTGGATTGTCCTATTTGTGATCAAGCTGGAGAGTGTAAACTTCAAGATTATTATATGGAAGTTGGATTGTACGATAGTAGACTTGATACGCCAAAAACACACGGTAAAAAACATCTAGATTTAGGCTCTAATGTGATGCTTGACCAAGAGCGTTGCGTGCTTTGCACTCGTTGTGTTCGCTTTACAAAAAACATTACCAAAACCTCTGAGCTTGTGGTTATAGGTCGAGCAGACCATTCAGTTATCGGCACTTTTGGTGATAGAAAACTTGACAATCCCTATGCGATGAATGTGGTTGATTTGTGTCCTGTTGGGGCGTTGACTAGTAAGGATTTTCGTTTTCATCAGCGTGTTTGGTTTTTGAAAACTCAAGAGGCAATTTGTGATGGGTGCGCCAAAGGGTGTGCGATTTATGTGGATCATCACAGAGAAAAATACAAAGACGATACCATATATCGCTATCGTCCTCGCTTCAATCCAGATGTAAATGGCTATTTTATGTGCGATTTTGGAAGGCTTGGCTATAAAAAAGAGAATAACTCTATCTGCCAAAGTGCCTACATAAGGGGCAAGACAAGCGAGTATGAGTATGCAGAGGGAAAATTTGCAAGACTTTTAAAGAGGCATACTGGAAAGATTGTCTTTATGGTTTCTCAAATGCTTAGCCTTGAAGAGCTTTTTAGACTTAAAAAATTGGCTAAAAATTGTGGTGCAAAAATAAGTGGCTATGGCGAAGTGCTATGGGACGAGAGTTTCGGAGATGATTTTCTTAAAAGTAGCGACAAAGCGTTAAATCGCAAAGCTTTTGATATCTTATCAATCGATGTTTCGCAAGAGTTTTTATCGGTCTCTTTGTTGGACGCAGAGCTGGTTGTTTTTATAAGAAGACAAGATGTGCACACAAGCGAAGCATTGGGATATAAAGGGGCGTCTGTTTTTCTGGATGCTTATTGTTATAACTCTATTTTTGAGGGCATTGATTTGATTTTGCCTATCGCATCGCATACTTCAAGAGATGGCTCTTTCGTCAATGTGGATGGTTATGTGCAATACTCATCTTGCGTTATTAAAAAGAATTTTTATGCGAAACCGCTTTTAACGCTTATCGCACAAATCTTGAAGGATTCTATCTTTACATGTAGAGATGTTTGGGAAGATGGTTTATCGCAAGAGTCGATGCTTTGCGATATTGATTTTGATACTCTAAGTAAAACATCGCAAAAGATAAAATTATGAGTAGTGTTTTACTTGTTGTGGTAAGTGTAAATGTCATTTTGGCTCTTCTTTTTTCTATCGGAGCTGCACCCATTATGGTTTGGCTGGAGAGAAGAGTTGCTGGATTTATTCAAGACAGACTTGGGCCAAATCGTTGCAATATAAAAGGCATTAGGCTAGGCGGTTTGATTCAGTCTTTTGCAGATATGTTAAAGCTTGTTTTTAAAGAAGATTTTCGCTCAAGTACCATAAGGGAGAGATTTTTATTTTCTTTGTCTCCTGTTATCGTCTTTGTGTGTGCTTTTTTGGCTTTTATGGTTGTTCCGTTTGCAGATAATTTAGTGTTGTTTGATGAAGTTTATGTGATGCAAGCGGTTCCTGTGGAGCTTGGAGTTCTTTGGTTTTTGGCGTTTGCTGGACTTGGAGTTTACGGCATTATGATAGGTGGCTGGGCTAGCAACAATAAATATTCACTTCTAGGCTCAATCCGCTCTAGTGCGCAGATGATAAGCTATGAAGCTGCTATGGCTTTATCATTGGTTTCTGTTTTGGTAACTTATGGCTCGCTAAATTTGGTTGATGCGGTAAACTTTCAAGCTCAACTCATCTTTGGCTTCATTCCTGCTTGGGGAGTTTTGATACAGCCTGTGGCTACTATTATTTTTATCATTACGGCTTTTGCTGAGGCAAATCGCACACCGTTTGATATAGCAGAGGGCGAAAGTGAGATTGTGGGCGGATTTCACACCGAATACTCTGCGATGCGTTTTGGACTCTTTTTTGTAGGCGAATATGTAGCTATGAGTACATCAAGTGCGTTTATCGTGACGCTATTTTTTGGAGGATACCATCTGCCTTGGCTAGATACTCAAGTCCTTAAAGGCAATATGCCAACAGTTTTGGCAGTGGCTATGGTGGTTATTCCTTTGATAAGTTTTATTTTTATGAGATGGGTCTATAAAAACAATATTTGGCTTGATAAAAATGATGCAAGGAACAAAGAGAGCATATGGCTTTTGAAAATCCTACTCTTTAAAAATGTTGTCATTTTGTCTTTGTTGGGGTATGCTTTGTTTGTTGGCATTGGCGAAAATGTGACAAATATCCTTACATGTATCTTGCAAGTTGTCACGTTTGCGATAAAGCTTTTGTTGGTCAATTTTTTCTTTATTTGGGTTCGATGGACACTTCCTCGCTTTAGGTACGACCAACTCCAAACGCTAGGCTGGAAAGTTTTGATGCCTTTGGCAATCGCAAATATATTTATTACCGCAACTTTTATTGTGGTAATGGGAGTTTAAAATGGGAGTTAAACTTATCAAGCGAGAGGGCAATACATTTAAAGAAAAAATCTATCTTCCTGCTATTTTTAACGGACTTAAAACGACTTTTTCACACTTTATTCGCAACCTCAAAGATACATCAAACATAAAAACTATCTGTTACCCAGAGGAACAGCCAAAAGATATAACCTCAAATTATCGAGGCGTGCATCGACTTACAAAAAGAGAAGATGGAACTATTCGTTGTGTAGCCTGTTTTATGTGTGCAACAGCGTGTCCTGCTGAGTGTATTTTTATCGAAGCTAAGGAGCGAGAGGACGGCATAGATGAAAAGATGCCATCAGTTTTTACCATAGATTTGCTAGAGTGTGTTTTTTGTGGTCTTTGCGTTGAAGCTTGTCCTTGCGATGCGATACGTATGGATACGGGCATTTTTTCTTTTAGCGCTACATGTAGGGAGGATTTTTTGCTAGATAAAAACAGACTGCTTTGCAACGAGCCGATGAAAGAGGGTAAAAATAATGGCTGATATCGTTTTTGCAATCTTGGCGATATTTGCTTTGGTTGGTGCTTTTGGGATGATATCGTTTCATTCGCCTATCCATTCTGCACTTAGTTTTATCGTGACGATTTTGGCGTTAGCTGGTATTTTTGCTCTTTTGAGTGCGCCATTTTTGTTTGCTGTGCAAATCATAGTATATGCTGGTGCTATTATGGTTTTGATGCTATTTATCATTATGTTTTTAAATGTGCGTGAATCAAATTTTCCAAAAGAGCCAAATAAGTTTATAAGTATGTTTTTTGGCTCAATTTTGCTTTTGCCTGTCAATATTTTTATTGTAAGAGCGTTTTTAAAGATGCCTGAAAAATCAATGGAGATTGTGGAGGATGGTTTTGGAAATATTGGGAGCTTAAGTATGGAGCTTTTTACTAGATGGTTGCTTCCTTTTGAGGCGATTTCAATTCTTCTTTTGGTGGCGTTAGTGGGCGCTGTTGTGCTAGCTAGAAAAGAGGAGTCCTAATATGTCAAACTCCATTACTGCGTATATGTTCTTGGCGATGCTTTTGCTATCCATAGGATTTTTGGGAGTCATCAGCCGAAAAAATATTTTTGTTATTTATATGTCTATAGAGCTTATGTTAAATGCCGTAAACCTAATGTTCGTAGCTCTTAGTCGCTATAATGATTTGATGTCTGGGCAGATTATCGCTATGTGTATTATCGCAGTGGCTACGGCTGAGGCTGGCATATTTTTATCTTTGATTGTTGTGCTTTATAGGCGTAAAAAGTCGCTTGATTCTGATATTTTTAACACTCTCTCACAGAAGGAGGCGTTATGAATACGCTTTTGATGTGGATTGTTTTATCTCCTTTGCTGACCTCCATTTTTATAGGAATGGTCTACATGTGGGGGCTAAAGTATCACAAACTAGCAAGACAGTGGTATATTGTTCCAGCTTTGATATCGCCATTTGTCAGTTTTGTTTTGGCGTGTTTCGTGTTTTGGGAGATACTAACTCAAAATAACATTTTGGTATACAAGCCTTATGTTTGGCTTTCTATCGAAAATGTAGATATTTATATGGGATTTTTGGGCGACAAACTCTCTATTTTGATGGTTTTGTTTGTTAGTTTTGTGGGCTGGATGATACACATCTACGCAAGTGCTTACATGCAAGATGATGAAGGCGAGGGTAAATTTTTCTTCTACTTCAATCTCTTTTTGGCATCCATGTTGCTTTTGGTTTTAGCAGATGGCCCTTTGATTATGTTTATCGGGTGGGAAGGCGTAGGTGTCTGTTCGTATCTTTTGATAGGCTTTTATTTTAGAGTTTCGCAAAATGTTGTGGCTGGAAACAAAGCATTTATAGTAAATCGTGTGGGTGATTTTGGTTTTGTAATCGGTATGGTGACACTCTTTTTTTACTGCACAGATGTCGGATTTGACTATGCTTCTATCAAACAAGTAGTTGGCAATATCCCATCTTTTACGCTTGCGTTTATTGGGCTAATGTTGTTTGTAGGAGCCATGGGCAAATCTGCTCAAATCCCTCTTTATGTTTGGCTTCCAGATGCGATGGCAGGTCCGACTCCAGTATCGGCGTTGATACATGCAGCTACAATGGTAACCGCTGGCGTTTATATGGTGGCACGGTTTAACTTTCTTTATGAGCTTATCCCGCAAGTTGGAGTTTTTATCGCATATGTCGGAGCTTTGAGTGCTTTTTTTGCTGCTATTATCGCTACAAAGCAGACAGATATTAAAAAAATATTGGCATACTCAACGATGTCGCAACTTGGCTATATGTTTATTGCTGTGGGGCTTGGTGGATACGCTAGCGGTGTTTTTCATGTTTTTACCCACGCCTTTTTTAAGGCACTTTTGTTTATGGGTGCTGGTGCTGTTATGACGGCTTTGCATCACGAGCAGGATATTTTTAAAATGGGCGGATTGCGTCAAAAATTGCCTTTGGTGCATGGATGTATGTTGGTGGCGACATTGGCACTTTGTGGTATTCCTCCTTTTGCTGGATTTTTTAGCAAAGATCAGATTTTGCTTGAGGCATTTGCAAGTGGTCACTATCTTTTGTGGTCTATCGCAACTCTTACCGCAGGATTGAGTGCTTACTATATGTTTAGACTCTTTTTTGTTGTTTTTGAGGGTAAAAACTACAACTCTTCAAGACACATACATCGACTCTCAAAAACGATGCAAGTGCCGATTTTTGTGCTTGCCATAGGTTCTTTGATGGCTGGTTTTATAGGCGTTCCATTGGTTTTAGGTGGCGACAATCATATAGCTTCATATCTTTTTGAATGGACAAAAAAATCTTTACATGTAGAGCATAGCATCGAGTTTGCACTGATGGGCTTAAGTGTCACAGTTGCACTTGTCGGAGTTGTTTTGGCGTATGTGAAATTTTATAGATATGACTTCAAAAAAGAGTATGTTTCAAAGGGGATTGTTTATAATAAATTTTACGTTGATGAGTTTTATCACTTGCTTATTGTGCTACCGCTTCAGTCTTTAAGCTCTTTTATCGCCTCACGCTTGGATATACAAATCATAGATGCCCTCATTATGGGGGCTTGTCGAGGTGTCATCAAAGGAGGGCGATTTGTCTCTTTGTTGCAAAATGCCAACACACGTTTTTATAGTCTGCTTATGATGTGCGGAGTTAGCGTGTTTTTTATCTATTTGATTTTAGTGCTGGGGTAACGAGATATGGAAATAGGAATTTTGTCGGTTATTATCTTTTTGCCAATGATTGTCTCATTTACTCTTTTGATTTTGCCTTTTGGGGTCTATGTAACAAAAGTTGTTTCATTTTCGATTTCGCTAGTTGTTTTGTTTTTGGCATTGAGTATATATAGCGATTTTCAGCCTATTGGCACGATGCAGTTTCGAGAATTTTTTCCTTGGATTAAGAGCTATGGGATTCATTATAGTTTGGGAATTGACGGTTTTTCGCTAACGATTTTGATGTTGATTGCTATCATTATTCCGTGTGCTTATCTAATGCTTTGGGATGGAGATGAGCCTAAGTCTTATTGGGCAAGTATGCTTCTTATCCAATCTGGCATTTGCGGAACGCTTTTTTCGCTAGATTTGATACTGTTTTACTTTTTTTGGGAGGCTATGTTGCTTCCTGTTTTTATGATTATCGGGCTTTTTGGCAGCGGCAATCGTATTTATTCAACGCTCAAAGTGACCGTATATACTATGTTTGGTTCGCTTTTTATGTTTGTTTGTATTTTGTATTTGGGAGTGTCGTATTATTATGAGTTTGGAGTTTGGAGTTTTGAATTAAGCGATATTGTAAATATTACATCTATTAGAGATGGTTACAGAGTTTTTCTTTTTGTAGGATTTATGTTGGCATTTGCCATTAAAATCCCGCTTTTTCCATTTCATACTTGGTTGCTTGAAACCTACTCAAATGCCCCAACTGGTGGCGTTTTTATCTTCTCGTCCATCATGGCAAAGCTAGGAGTTTATGGTATTTTGCGTTTTGTGTTGCCTATCTTTCCAGATATATTTGTTCTATCCGCACCATATTTTGTGGGAATAGGTGTTTTTGGACTCATCTACTTTGGAATCGCAGCCATAATGCAATACAACATCAAAAAAATGTTTGCCTACTCATCTGCGTCGCATCTTGGCTTTATTGTCGCAGGCGTTTTTTCGCTCAACATGTACGGTATGAGCGGAAGTGTTTTTTTGATAGTAGCACATGCGATGGCAACTGGCGGACTCTTTTTGTTGGTTGGCGTGATGGAGCGAAATATGGGCATAAAAGCCATTAGTGCACTTGGCGGCATAGCCAAAAAAGCACCATTTTTTACCGTGTATTTTGCGATTATGATGTTTTGTATCGTAGGGCTTCCATCTACAAATGGTTTTGTCTCAGAGCTTTTGATTAT
The DNA here is from genome assembly GCA_028692875.1 of Sulfurospirillaceae bacterium. Classification (GTDB taxonomy): domain Bacteria; phylum Campylobacterota; class Campylobacteria; order Campylobacterales; family Sulfurospirillaceae; genus JAQUWL01. Next base: position 63,151 of record JAQUWL010000008.1, on the reverse strand, counting down.
ATTAGGTATTTTTAAATTTAACTATATCGTTGGCATTGTGTCGACCTTAACGGTTTTGGTTGCAGCAAGTTTTATGCTTTGGATGTTTCAGCGAGCGATTTTGCAAGATAGCGATAATGATGTCTCTAAAATGGTGGATTTGGGCAAGAAGGAGATTTTGGCACTTTTTCCACTCTCGGTTTTGATTTTTGTGATGGGCATCTATCCAGATTGGTTTTTGGCAAAAATAGAGCCAACCATTCAACACTATTTGTTTGATATTTTGAAAGTGGGGATGTGATAAATGGGCGATATAAGCTATCTTTTGCCTCTGCTTTTTGTTGGTGTTGGGGCGGTTGTTCTTATGCTGTTAAGTTATACTAAGAGCTTGTCTATAAGCAGTATCGCAAAAATTGCATTGGGCTTTTTGGTTTTGGCTTTTATCTCAAACGTCTATTATTTTGGAGAGTTGCATAAAGTATATCCTTATGAAAATGTATTTTTCGGGATGATTGTATCAGATACCTATTCGGTCTATTTTAACTCTATTTTGCTAGTTGGTGCTATCGCAACTATACTTATAGGTTGGGACTATTTTCGCCCAGATAGAAGATTTACTGGGGAGTTTTTTTCACTACTTCTTTTTTCAACTTTTGGGATGATGTTATTGGTTCAATCTGCAGAGCTTTTAAGTGCTTTTATAGCTCTTGAAATAGCCTCATTGTCGCTATATGTGATGATAGGATTTCAAACGGACAATATACGAAGAGTTGAGGCAAGCTATCGTTATTTGGTGCTCGGCTCACTATCTGGAGTCTTGTTTCTTTTTGGAACTGCGTTGATATATGCAAGTACTAAAACAACATTTTTGGGCAACATTGGTGTAGAGCTTTTGCCCCAAACGGGAAAAGATATCTCTCTTGCTATAGGCGGAGCAACATTGATTCTAATCACTTTTTTATTTAAGATTTCAGCTTTTCCTTTTCAAAATTGGACGATAGATGTGTATGATGGTTCGCCATTGCCAGTAAGTGCCTACATGGCATCAACTTTTAAAGTGGCTGTTTTTGCGTTTATGTTGCGTTTTGTGGCGATGGACTTGGGATATATCAAAGATTATTGGGATGGCTTGCTGATGGGCGTTATCATCTTGACTTTGGCATACGGTACGTTTTTGGCATTGGCTCAAAACAATCTAAAACGTATGTTAGCATCTTCTAGTATCGTTCATACAGGATATCTGCTTATCGCTTTTGTCTCTATTGATATCATCGGAGAGAGTGCTTCATCTTCTATTATCTACTATTTGATTGCCTATTTTCTATCTGCGATGGGTGCATTTGGACTTATCTCGTATATCTCTTCGAGTGATAAGTTGCGTTTGACTTACGAGGATTTTAAGGGCTTTTCACATGTTAGACCCTACATGTCAGCAATGCTAAGTATCTTTATGCTCTCACTTGCTGGACTTCCTGGAACGATTGGGTTTATCGGCAAGTTTTATATCTTTAGTGGCGCAATAGAAGCAGGATATACAGTCTTGGCAACATCTGCTATTTTGGCAACATTTATCTCTATCTACTACTATTTTAAACTAATCGCATTGATGTATTTTTATCCTAGCCCAATTTTGAGCAACGTGCCACCACTCAAAGGACTGCCACCTATTTTTATAGGATTTATCGCAATAGCAGTTCTGTGGGGCGGTATAGGCAATACGTTTATTGCATTTTTCCCTAGTATAGACTTCTTGATAGATGTTGCAAAGCTATCTCATAGGTCGCTTTTTTTGCAGTAGAGCCTTGCGAAACTGTTTTAGGTAAGATAGATTTCACATGCAAACATAGCTTTAAGAGCCTCTTTGTCCAAAATCTCAAAGTTGTTTTTATTGTAAGCGATGATGCCTTTTTTTTGCAACTGTTTAAGATTTCTTGAAAATGTCTCTGGTCGCATATTGATAATCTGAGCGATTTTGTATTTTTTAATTTTGCCAAAAAGAGAGCTGTTTTCATAGATAAAGCGAGCAAGTTTTTGGGCTGATGTTGTTTGAACGGTGTTGTTCATCAAAGTTCTTACTTTGGATATAAGTTGAGCAATCAGTTGTGTAGAGATGTTTGGATCTTTCAAAAAATCCTTCTTAAAAGGCTCAAGAGCAACGCAAAGTATACTACACTGTGTTTCTGCTTCGGCAGTTGCTTGATGAGGTTTTCCGCTTAGTGCTGATACTTCCCCAATCAATGTTTGTGTATAAAAATATCCTAAAACAATCTCTTTGTCGTGCTGGTTGTATTTATATAACTTGATAACGCCATCAAGTAAAAAGTAGAGCATATCGGACTTGTCGCCCTCGTAGTATAAAATATTTTTTGATTTTAAGGTTTTTATGGTTGCAATTTTTGCGATTTTTTCTAACTGTTCTTTGCCCAAAGAGGCAAATAGACAAATCTCATTTAGCTTTTGAAGTGGCATATGTTTTTAACCTTTTGTGCAAAGCGCGTCAAATTCGCTTCTAAATTTTTTAATATAACTTCGTGCTATGTACGCAACTGAAGGTGCAAAAACGCAGATGGTTTTGCCATCAAGCATATCGCACACATCCAAAATCGTCTCCAAATCCTTTTTTGTGCCATTTCCATCTAGTATCTTTCCTAAAATTTTATCAACCCAGCCCGTGCCTTCACGACAAGGTGTGCATTGACCGCAAGATTCGTGATGGAAAAACTCAAAAAGATTTTTCATAGCCTTTGGTATGCTAACGCTCTCATCAAGAACAATCATCCCTCCCGTTCCCAATTCCGAGCCATTTTCCTTTAACGACTCATAATCCAATGTGATGGATTCAATCTCGTCCGCCTTTAAGATATGCGAAGAGGCACCTCCTGGAATGACTGCCTTGAGTTTTTTACCGCCCAAAACCCCTCCACCGATTTGCTCTATAACTTCTATCATTTTCACGCCATAAGGTAGTTCGTAAATGCCAGGTTTTTCGATATGTCCACTTAGTCCAAAAAGCATTGTTCCAGGGCTTTTTTCGGTTCCATAAGCAAGATATGCATCGGCTCCATTTTCGACAATAAAAGGCACACTTGCAATAGTCTCGACATTGTTCACAACAGTAGGATTTCCAAAAAACCACTCCGGCTCTTTTGCTTGAGGCTTAAGTCTAGGGTGTCCACGTTTTCCCTCTAAAGATTCCAAAAGGGCTGACTTTTCTCCGCAGATATATGCACCAGCACCACGATGCAAGGTAACATCAAGTGCATAGCCGTATCCGCCAACGTTTGCACCTAAAAGATTTGCTTTGTACGCCTCATCAATAGCGTTTTGAACTCTTTTTGCCCAAAAAACGTACTCGCCCCTTATGTAAATATAGGCATGGTGTGACTTGATGGCATAAGAGGTGCAGATAATACCTTCTATAAGCAAATGCGGGTCAAATTCCAAAATCTGCCTATCTTTAAATGTTCCTGGCTCGCTCTCATCGCCATTTACAACTAGATAGATGGGCTTGTCGCACTCTTTTGGGATAAGTTTCCATTTTTCGCCGGTTAGTGCTCCACCTCCACCTTTGCCTCTTAGTTTGCTTTTGTCTATCTCATCTATAACGGCTTGACTTGAGAGTGAAAAAAGTCTTTTTAAAGAGCCATATCTGCCATTTTGTAGTGCAACATCAAGCAAGTGAGCGTTAGGAATATCAAAATTTTTACTTACTATTTTTACTATCATTTTGAAAGCCCATCCAGAAGCTCATCTAGCTTTTGTGTTGTTGCATTTTGGACATAATCCTCGTTTATGCAGACGCAAGGAGCCGTTCCGCAAGAGCCTAGACACTCCACTTCGCTAAGAGTAAAACGCATATCTTTGGTGCTTTGTCCAACATTTATGCCGAGCTTTTGCACCAAATGACGTTTAATCTGCTCACTACCCCTTAGGGCACATGAGAGCGTTTTGCAAATTTGTATATGATAAGTGCCGATAGGTTTGAGATTGAACATTGTATAAAATGAAGCAACACTGTAAATCTCCATTGGCGAAGTCTCCAGTTTGTTTGCAAGATACTCCATAACTTCTGGCGAAATCCACCCCTCTTGATACTGAGCCATCCACAAGCAAGGAAGAGTTAGCGAGGATTTTTCGGGGTATCTTTTTAAAAGATTTTCAAAGTATTTTTCATTTTCTTTGCTAAAAGTAAAGCCACTCATCTATCTAGCTCCCCCGCGATAATATTTAAACTCCCTAGACTTAAAACAGCATCGGCAATCATACCACCTTCTATCATGCTAGGAAGTGCTGACATGGCGTAAAAACAAGGAGGGCGAACTTTGACTTTATATGGTGTTCCGCTACCATCGCTTACTATGAAAAAGCCCAACTCTCCATTGGCTCCTTCGATGGCATCATAATACTCTTTGGAGGGCACTTTAACGCCTTCATATATTAGTTTAAATTGATTCATTACCCCTTCAATGCTGGTGTAAACGCTCTGTTTTGAAGGAAGGGCTATGCTGTGATTGTTTAGCATTATATCGCCCTTTGGAATACGCTTCATAGCTTGTTTGATGATGTAGATGCTCTGCTCAATCTCCTCAAAACGCACCATCATCCTATCGTACACATCTCCTGTACTACCAATAGGAATGTTAAAATCAAATGTATCGTATCCGTAGTATGGTTTGGCTACTCGCAAATCGTAAGCGATACCGCATGCCCTTAAATTCGGCCCTGTTATGCCTCTATTTAATGCTTCATCTTTTTTGATAATACCCACATTTTGAGTTCTATCGTGAAAAATTCTATTGTGGGCAATGAGTTTTAAAGTGTCACCAACACCTTTTTGTATATCCTTAAGAGAGTATCTTAAGTCCTCTTCAAAGCCCTCATAAAAATCTCTACTTACGCCACCAATACGCATATAAGAGTTGGTAAGTCTTGCGCCTGTGAGTTTTGAAAGAAGTGTATAAACACTCTCTCTAGGGTTGTATAAGTACCAATAATTTGTTAATGCACCCATATCGACTAGCATTGCCGCTAAGCAGACGAGATGGTCAATCGCCCTAGAAAGCTCGCCAATTATCACTCTGATATACTGTGCTCTTTGGGGTATTTCAACGCCTAGCATCCCCTCGACAGTATGGGCAAAAGCGATATTGTTCAAAATCGCAGAGCAATAATTTAGTCTATCGGTGTATGGGATGATTTGATTGTAGGTATGATTTTCGCAAGATTTTTCAAAACCTCTATGCAGATAACCTATCTCGCTAACTGTCGAAACAATAGTTTCGCCCTCTAATGCAACAAAGTTTCTTATAGTGCCATGGCTTGCAGGATGAGCAGGGCCTAGATTTAAAAACATTAAATCTTCAAAATTTTCATAACCTTTTGATTTGAGCAGAGGTGTCATTTCATCCATCAAGTCATCTGTTTTTGTACAAAGTTGCCCTTGTGTTATGGGATAGTCTTTGCATAAAGGATGCCCAATAAACTCTTTGTGATTTAAAATTCTCTTTAGGTTTGGATGATTTTGAAACTGTATGCCATACTGATCCCAAATCTCTCTCTCCGCCCAATTTGCTGATTTGAAAAGCGAGGTAACGCTTGGAAGTGTAAGTGTTGCATCAAGATAGACTTTTAGCATAAGTATTTGAGAAAAATCACTGTGTCGCAAAATATAAATTACTGCAAATCTAGCTTTTGAGCTATCTTTTTTAAGATAATCAACCGCTGTCATATCAAGCAATAAAGTGTAATTATCTCTATTTTTTATTACATGTAGAGCATCTAAAATATTTGATTTTTCGACAATAAAAGCACCCGAATCCTCGATAAAGTATCGGTTTTCAAAGAGTGTTTTAAAGTTTTTTACTGTCATCTAATTTGCCCTTGAAATTTTTAACCACTCTATCTTTTATGATGCTTTCTTTTTTTGCTTGAAGTTCTTGAATCTTTATAAGTGCGTCCAAAAACGCTTCTGGTCGTGGCGGACAACCAGCGATGTAGACATCTACAGGGATGATGGAGTCAATCCCTTGAACGGTGGTGTAGTTATCGTAAAAGCCTCCACTACACGCACACGCTCCAGCACTGATGACCCATTTTGGCTCGGTCATTTGGTCGTAAATACGCTTAAGCACGGGTGCTTGTTTGTATGATATGGTTCCTGCAACAATCATCAAATCAGCTTGTCTAGGTGAAAATCTTACCACTTCGGCACCAAATCGAGATATGTCATATTGGCTACTAGCAACACTCATAAACTCAATAGCACAACAAGCAGTTCCAAAAACATAAGGCCACATGGAGGACTCTCTTGCCCAAGAGATGGCACTGTCTAATTTTGTTGTTATAACGCTATTTCCAAAAATAGCCTCTGCTCCTACTGCCATTTTAGTGCTCCTGAGCGATAAATATAGATAAGCCCTAAAACCAAAAGTGCGATAAAAGCAAACATCTCAAATAGCCCAAAATAGCCCAGTTCTCTAACCCTAACCGCCCACGGAAACATAAAGACTATCTCCACATCAAAAAGCACAAATAAAATTGCAACAAGATAAAATTTGACACTAAAACGATTGTCACAACCACCAACGCAGTGAGTGATGCCACTTTCATAAGGAATGTTTTTGCTGTTTTTTGTTGATTCTTGAGGTCCTAGTTTGCTACTAAGTAAAAAAAGAACTGGAACGCCGAGCGCTAAGATTAAAACGACTGACAAAGATAGCACAAGTTGAGCTGACATTTAGACTCTTAATAAGTTTCTTTTATAATAACAAAAATATTGTAAATACAAATTAAAGTAGTGCCATTATAAAATCAAGTTCTAAGAGATTTTTATATACAATACTCACTCAAAATAAGAATATTGCGAGGAATGGATGAGGTATTTTGTCGTTTTGTCACTTCTGCTTGTCGTTTTGTATGCCAATAAAGTGGTAACAGCTGAAGATGTTTATGCTATTTATAAAAGCAAGGGTATTAAAGCCGTTGAAGATTATTTGATCAAAGAGTTTCAAGCCAAAGAGATTGCCAAGGCAAAAGAGACTAAAGCTAAAGAGTTAAAAGTAGAAAAAAAAGAGAGAGTTGTTCTTAAGTCGCTTGATGACATAACCCCAAAAGAGGCACAATCTAAAGATTTTTGGAGCAAATACCTAAAAGATAAAAATGTTCAGTATGGATATTATGAAAATCTCAACACTCTACTGATTTGCGAAAAAGAGAAAAAGCGACTTGAAGTCTATAAAAATGGCGAAGATGGTATCAAGTTTGTCAAGGCTCACGATGTTATAGTTGGAAAAAATGGCGATAAGTTAAAAGAGGGCGACTTAAAGACCCCCGTGGGTGTTTACGAGATTACAAGACGTTTTAAGCCTAGCGACCAATTTTATGGACCTTTGGCATTTTCACTATCCTACCCAAATGTCTACGATAAACTCAGAGGGAAAAATGGCAATGGAATATGGATTCACGGCTCTCCACTTGATGGAGGTCCTAGGGGCGAGTCTAGCAAAGGGTGTATAGTTATGGACAACCCTATTATTACCTCCCTTGATACTGAAATCGATCCTAAAAGTGCGTTGACCATTATCGGCGAAGATGAGATTCCAAAGACTTCAAAAGAGAGTTTGGCTATCATACTAAGTGAGTTTTATAAATGGCAACATGCGTGGAAAGGGCACGATGCAAACAAGTATCTGGCTTTTTACTCAGATAATTTTATAAGATTTGATGGTATGAAAAAATCAGATTTTTCCAAGATGAAAAAGAGGATTTTTTCAAAAAAAGAGAAAAAAGAGATAAAGTTTAAAGATGTTAACATCTCCCCTTATCCTAGTCTTGACGGGCGAAAGTTGTTTAAAATCTCTTTTTATGAGATATACAAGAGTAATAGTTTTAAGTACAATGGCGAAAAAGAGCTTTATGTTGAGCTGAAAAAAGATAAATTGTTGATTTTGGCGGAGAGATAAAATTGGAAGAAAAAGAGTACATTGAGAGAGAGCTTGAAAAACTTATTACATGTAGAGAATATTTTTTAGCTTATCTTGATGCGAATATACCTAAAGATTCAAGTGGTGCGATGTTTGATTTTTCTTCACACCCTTTGCTAGATGCCAAAGAGGTTTATGAGTATTTTTATAAGCTTGATTATCAAGCTCGCAAAATAAGAGGTTTTATAGTTGAAAAAATGGAGCTTAATCCCTAATGTCTTATATAACACTAAATAGAGCAAACTACTACCACAACCTTGATATTTTAAGCCAAAAAGCGGGCGATAAAAGTAAGATAATGGCAGTTTTGAAAGACAATGCATATGGTCATGGTATAGAGATAATGGCAGGTTTTGCAAAAGATTTTGGCATTACAAAAGTAGCGGTTAAAAATCTTAGCGAGGCGTTGGCGATTCATCATCTTTTTGAAGAGGTTTTAATTCTTGCGGACCAGTCGTGTTTTCAAGTTTTTGCCCAAAATATATCTATGTCTGTGCACTCTTATGAATTATTACAAAAACTTCCCAAAGATATGCCTATTCATCTAAATGTCGATACAGGAATGAGACGCGATGGTGTTGGGCTAGATGAGGTGCAAAAGTGCTTGCAGTACATTTTAAAACATAAACTAAATCTTAAAGGTGTCTTTACACACTATCGAAGCTCTGATGATCTAAATAGCGAATTTTATTGGCAGAGAGAGCTTTTTGCAAAGGTTAAGTCCGAAGTACGCTATTTTGTTGAAAAAAACTCTCTTTCTATGCCGAAATTTCACTCATGCAATTCATCCTCCTTGCTTAGAAGTGAGATGTTTGATGAGGATTATGCAAGGTGCGGTATAGCAACATTTGGCTATTGTGCGATAGACCCTCTTTTGGGTTTGTTTGACTTAAGACCAGTTATGACTTTATGGGCAGAACGCTTAAGCAGTAGATATATCAAAAAGGGCGAAAAAGTCGGTTATGGAGGTGTTTATGAATCACCAAAAAGCCAGATTGTATCGACTTATGACATCGGTTATGGCGATGGATTTTTTCGTTATGATGGGCTAGGAGAGCTTGCGTTTTGTGATGGAAAAACTGTTATTGGGCGATTGTCTATGGATAGCCTCTGTGTTGAAGGCGAAGATGAAAAAATCCGCCTAATTCCTTGCGCACAAGAATTGGCAGAATTTTTTAAAACTATCAGTTATGATGTTTTATCAAAACTTTCAACAAGCATCAAAAGAGTCGAAGAGAGTTTTTAGTTTAAAAGTTTTACCTCAATGCCGCTTCCACCTTTTCGAGAACACTCGTGCAGTGCACTTTCGCATCTGCCTCTAAAGCTTCCTATCGTATCTTTTGGGGAAACAGATGTGATGCCAAAGCTACATGTAATCTTTCCAATTTTTTGAAATCTAGTTTTATCCAAAGCATCCTGTAGTTTTTTTGCAAGTTGTTGCAATCCTCTAAAGCCTACATTGTCACAAAGTAGGGCAAAAGTTCCCTCAGTAGAGTATTTTGCAAAAATATCCGTATCTCTAATGATGTTTTTAATCAACCTTATAAACTCTTTTTGCAAACCAACTATGCTATCTTCTGGAAAAATATTTGCTAGGTTTTTAAAGAGATTGATCTCGATAAGCATCATTGATGTTTCTATGTGATAGCGTTTATGTTTTTTCATATATAGATTTATATACTCTTCTAATTTTGAGTGATTTATAATGAGCAATGTTTTATCAAAACCGCTACTCTCTTGAATTTGACCTTCGTTTATAACAAGGAGTCTTTCTCTTTTGGAAGCCAAAGATATAACAAGGGTGAGTAGCTCACATGTTTTGTTTATAAAGCCCATATTTTGCTCAATAATCTCTGAGTTTTTTGTTACAAGAAAAAAAGAGCCTATTTTTGGACTCTCTTTTTTGTCTTGTAGTGCAAAAGAGAAAGCATAAAACATCTCTTGCGACTCTTTATTTTGATAGGCATCTTTTGAAAACTCTCTTTTTTCAATATAGTTTCTAGAGATGATACTCTCAAGAGGGTTTTGAGATGTTGATGGCTTAAATGGTAAAACATATTGAGAGCCTATATTTTCCAAGCTAAAAAGCGTCTCATTTTTTATAATGATTTTATCTTTCTCATAGAAAAATAGTGTTGCTCCTTCAAGACCGAATATTGTTTTTAATTTTTCTGCTGTTCTCTCAATAATGCTTTGAAGTGGAAGTGGTGAAAATATGATGTCAGACATTTTTGCTAAATCTTCACATGTATTGACATATTGTGTCTGTATATGTTTGGTTGCTTTGTTGTGTGCTAGAAGTATACAGGAAAAGATAATCGCACAGATTAAAATTCTATAAAAAAGGTCTGCATCTTGAGTGTTAAAAAGCTCTGCCGTAAAAGTGCTTTTGCGAACTGTCAGACTATGATACGTGTCTATAATCCAATATAGAAAAACCGCTATTGTCGCAAGCATAATGTGTCTATTTTTTTTCATTTTTTTATCTTTTGTTTATGTATCGCTTTATCGACTCTAATCTCTCAACCCTATCTTGTGTTGAGGGGTGTGTTGAAAACAAAGAGGCAAAAGAGATATCCTTTCCCGAGAAAGGGTTGATGATAAACATATGAGCACTCTGTGGGGTTGCCTCGTGGACGATGCCTTGTGCATTATAATTTTGAAGCTTTATCAATGCACTTTGAAGTGACTCCGGCTTGCCAGTCATATAGGCCGAGCCTTCATCCGCCTCATACTCCCTGTTTCGACTAACTGCCATTTGGATAATGGATGCCGCCAAAGGTAGAACAATCGCCAAAACAATTAGCACAATAGGATTTGACCTATTTTGAGAATCCCTTGAAAACATAGCACCAAATTGCATCATATTGGCTATCATAGCAATAGCCCCAGCCATTGTTGCTGCAATCGTTCCAATCAAGATATCATAATTTTTAACGTGGCTAAGCTCGTGCGCGATAACTGCCTCAATCTCATCCTTATCAAGTAGATTTAAAAGCCCCTCGGTTACTGCAACTGCACCATTTTGAGGATTTCGTCCTGTTGCAAAAGCATTTGGTATGTCATCAGGAACAATATAGACTTTTGGCATTGGAAGGTTTGATTTTGTTGTGAGTTTTTCGACTATCTCAAAAAGCCCTTGAGCACTTTTTGGATTTACCTCTATGGCATTATAGTGGCTTAAAACAATTTTGTCGGAGTAAAAATAGCTGATAAAATTCATAACACCAGCTAGGCCAAGAGCTATAAGCATCCCTGATTTGCCACCAAAATAGTTTCCAATGAAAACAAACAAAAGCGTTAAAAGTGTAAGTAAAAATATAGTGTTAAATATCTTCATGACGGATGCCTTTTTTGAAAATAATGCCATCTATACCTTGAAATGCTGCAAACTCAATGTCATCCTCTTTTTTTCCAAGAAGCAAAATCTTTGAGTCAAAAAAATACTCCTCTGCTATCTTTTGTGCCTGCTTTGCAAATTTTTTAGATACCAAAAGATAAGAAGCTCCCAAAGCATTTCCTATAACGAGCTCTTTTATATCTTCTACATGTAGGCTAAAAGGTATTTTTTGTTCTACGCAATATCCAAGCAACGCTTTGTTAAATATAAATAAAATATTTGCATTTGAAGGAGTGTTGGCAATATCCTCTTTGGTTGAAACCAAAAAAAGAGGCTGAAATGGAACAATATCATGACCTATTAGTATCATCTATTTGACTCCCGCACACTCTTTTGAGCAGTAAAAATGACCATCTTTAATTATAGCCTCTTTGTCACTAACAAATGTTGAACATTTTTCGCACTCAACCATTGCTTCCCCTTCTATTTTCTTCTCTTTTCCCTTTGTTTTTTTAAAAAATACCATGTATATTATCACTAAAATAGCAATAAAAATCAATATTTTCATTATCATAAAAGCCCCTTGATTGTGAGATAGTTTCGTTTGTCTTTTTTGTGTATTTCGTATTCTCCATTTTTTGGCAATTCGTCTACAACACGCTCCCCCTTGTAGAGCAAAAGTATAGTTTTTTTGCTTATAAATTTTTGACACAAATTTATAAGCGTTTGCGTCTGAGTAACTGCACGGGAACATATAATGTCAGCTTCAAATGGCTCTGCATCTTCGATTCGTTGGGTGAAAATGGAGACATTGTTGAGTTCTATAACAGTTTTGGCAAGATGCAAAAAAGCACTTTTTTTAGCTATTGGTTCGAATAGATAAAAATGTGTATCGGGCAAAGCCATAGCCAAAACAAGTCCTGGAAAACCAGCTCCACTTCCAATATCAACGATTTTTTGAGTACTTTTTGTTTCCAAGAAAGTTAATGGGAAAAGACTATCTTGTATATTTTTCTCTATGTCGTTAGTGTTTTTTGCACCAGTGATATTGTGTGTTTTGTTATATTTGAGAACAAGTGAGGTAAACAAGATTTGCTTTTCTTCTAGGCTTTTCACGATTTTCCCTATTTTTGTCTATTTTTATCTATTTTTTGTTAGAATTGCTTGTATTTTATCGAACAGTGGGTTTGATTTTCATAAAAGGAGTGGCTTAATGGATTTTTTTTATAAGCTAAGTATTCGTGGGAAGTTATTTGTTTTGGCCATATTGCCATTGGTGGCACTACTTTATTTTACTGGCAGTAAAGTGATTGAAGACATAAAGTACCAGCAAAGAATTGAGCAGGTTAACGTACTTGTAAATCTTAGCGAAAAGATAAGTTTATTGGTGCATGAAACTCAAAAAGAGAGAGGTGCAAGTGCTGGATATCTGGGAAGTAAAGGGCAGAAGTTTGGGGACAAATTGGCTCCTCAAAGAAAGTTGACTGACGAAAGACATAAAGAGTATGTAGCGTTTGTTAAAAAGATAAAGTTTTCAGATTTTGATGCTATGTTTAAAGCTTCTTTGGAAAAAATAGACCAAAAATACTCCTCTATGGAATCAATAAGAAGTCGAGTTGATGATCTTTCTATTTCTGCAAAAGAGCAAGTTGCTTACTACACGGATCTTAACACAATGCTTCTTGATGTTACCGCACTTTCGGCAAAACTTTCTGTTGACAATGATATTACTAAGCTCCTTGTTTCTTATAGCTCTTTTTTGAAAGCAAAAGAGCGAGCTGGTATCGAAAGAGCTGTTTTGTCCAATACTTTTTCAGCTGACAAATTCGCTCCTAGCATGTATTCAAATTTTATAAAATTGATTGCGGAGCAAGATTTGCTTCTATCTCAAGCTTTGGCTCTGGGAACTAAAGAGCTCGGCATTGCCTATAAAGATGCACAAGAGGAGAAATCCTTTAAAGAAGTGACAAATATGCGTCAAATTGCAGTGGAAAAAATGGAAGGTTTTGGCATTAATGGTGAGGTTTGGTTTGATACGATTACGAAAAAGATAAATACTTTGAAGTCCATAGATGATGATATAGCAAAAGAAATTCATTATAAGCTTGATTCTATTGAGTCGACAGCTATTATCGATGCAACCTTTGGTGGCTTTGTTATTTTTGTTCTTTTGCTTGTCTCTTATATAATCGACAGAGATATCAAAAAAAGAGTTTCATCATTGGATTTTATTATTTCAAATATTGCCAATTCAAAAGATTTTACGACACAGATTACCATCTATGATGATGATGAGTTCGGTGGTATTAGAAAGGCGTTACGGGAGTTTGTGTTAATTCTTGACAATATTATGTCAAGTATAAAAAGCGGGGCTTCTGGGAACATGCAAAGTGTTAAAGATATTGAGGCTGTTTTTGAAAAGATGTCAAAAAATATTTTAAAAGAATCTGATATTATCTTAAGTGCATCAAGGGATGCAAAAGATGTTGAATCATTGATGAAAAATTCGGCATTAGAGGCCAAAAAAACTCAAGAAGAGATGAACTTAGCAGGGCGAGATTTGAAAAATGCGAGTGTTAAAATAGCGGACATGGTTGGACAAATCGTTCTTAATAGCGACAGAGAGATATCTTTGAGTGAAAAACTTAATATCCTTAGCAACGAGGCCGAACAAGTTAAAAATATCTTGAGTGTCATTAATGATATTGCTGACCAGACAAATCTTTTAGCACTTAATGCTGCTATCGAAGCTGCAAGGGCAGGTGAGCATGGTAGAGGTTTTGCTGTTGTTGCTGATGAGGTTAGAAAATTGGCGGAAAAAACTCAGCACTCCCTGCAAGAGATCAATGCCACAGTCAATGTTATCGTGCAGTCTATCCTTGATAGTAGCGACCAAATGAATAAAAACGTCGATAAGGTCAAGTTGCTTTGCAAAGATTCCGATGCAGCAAAATCTATAATAGAGTCCGTAGAAAGCGTTATGGTAAATGCTGAGAAAAGCGTTATTCAATCTACGCAAAGACTTAATGATGCATCCGAGAGAATGCAAAAATTTGTTTCCCAAATGGATGAAATAACTAATATCTCGAATGAAAACAATCAGGAGATAGCCACAGTTGCTATTTCTTCCAAAAACCTTAAAGTCGCAGCTGATGAGCTTAGTGAAAGGGCTAAGCAGTTTAAGACTTCAAACTAAAACATCAAAAGAAGACTGATTTAAATCGGTCTTCTTTTATTTTTGCTTGCAATTGACAAGTGTCCAAACTTAAATTATAATTCTTTTGTAATTCAACAAAGGATGTAACGCTATGAAAAAAATATTTGAAATCTTGAAGCCTCAAAGCGTGAGTGCTCATTGTGATGTGCCGTGTGGCATTTATGACCCAATTGTTGCGCAGATAGCTGCTCTTAGTGTGATTCGTATGGTTGACCAAATCAAAGCCTTGGTAAAAGGCGACGATGAAGTTAGTTACTTTAACACACTTTCAAGATATATTGCGGTTAAAGAGTCTGAGGCGATAAAGTGTAAGGATGAGATACGCATTATTTGGGGCGATTTTATCAAGCCTGCACATCTTGAAAAATATCCTGAAATACATACGATAGTGCATAACATTATGGCGTTAGGTGGAGCTTCTAAGCAACATGTATCAAGGGAAAAAGCCCTTGAATTGCTTCAAGAGGTAAATAAATTTGCTGAGATTTTTTGGGCTATAAAAGGTGTTCCAACAAAGAGTGCAAAAGCTCCTTATCTTCCAAATGAAATCGTGGTTTATCCCGTTTTGTGATAAAACTTTTTAAAGTAAAAGGCGACTCTCTTTATCCATTACTTAAGGATAAGGAGGTCATTCTTGCTCTCAAGGTGACCTCTTTTTTTTCTTTCAAAATAGGTAATATCGTTATTTTTGAAAAAGATGGAAAAGCGATGATGAAAAAGGTAAAACGCATAGAAAAAGATGGAGTTTTTGTAGAGGGTACTTCACCTTATAGTGCTGATAGTCGCACTTTCGGTCTTATACCCTCTTGTATCATCACGCACAAAGTTCTTTTTAAACTTTTTTGAGTTTTAGCTCAAACTCTTAATATAGTCTTTAGAGCTTTGTTCTAAAGACTATATTTAAACTGGGTTCTTCTCGACAAGAGTGTCCAAGCATCCTTACATGTAAGGATATAAACTAAATCCCTTGTTGCGTTAAGCAGTGAGGACATTTTTTAGCTTCTAGTGGAATGCTCATTGCACATTCTGGACATGCTTTTGTGGTTGCTGGAGGTGTCTCTTTTGGAGATATTTTGGCGTACCCTTTTATCATCATAAACATCACAAAACCCAAAATCACAAATGAGATAACATCATTTGCAAAAACACCTAGCTTAATCGCAGGCGCCCCTGCTTTGTCCAAATCCGCCAATGAAACATACTCTTTACCATCAAGCGGTATAAATAGCGAAGAAAAGTCTACATTTCCAAGCAATAGTCCAACCGGAGGCATAATAATGTTGGAAACAAGCGATTTGACCACGGTTGCAAAAGCAGCACCGAAGATAAAACCTACTGCCATGTCGACAACATTTCCTTTGATAAGAAAATTCTTAAACTCTTTTAACATCTGTTCTCCTTTGATTTAGAGCATATGTCCCATTTGCTCTTTTTTTGTTTTTAGATAATTTTTATTGTGTTTGTTTGGTGTGATGATAACTGGCAATCTTTCTATTATTTCAATATTTTTAAGACTCTCTATTTTTTTTGGATTGTTTGTTAGCAGTCTGATTTTTTTGATACCAAAGTGGTTTAAAATAGTCTCTACCATTTCGTACGTTCGCTCATCATCTGCAAAGCCTAGTTGGTGATTTGCCTCTACGGTATTAAATCCAACATCTTGTAAAGCGTATGCGTTTACCTTGTTTAGAAGTCCGATATTTCTTCCCTCTTGCCTAAGATATATAACCATACCACCGTTTTTTTCAATCGCCTCTAAAGCAAACTCCAGCTGGTCTCGACAGTCACATTTAAGACTTCCTATAGTGTCTCCCGTAAGGCACTCGCTATGGATTCGAACCAAAGGAGTATCGCCCAAAGGCTCTTTGAAAATTACTAAATGTTCTTTAACGCCCTCTTTGAAAGATTGGATTTTATAGTTTCCAAAACGAGAGGGAAGGTTGGCGATGTTTGAGATTTCTATTTTCATTTTCTTTTCTATCCGGTTAAGTTATGGTAAAATGGCTTCTTTTTAAAAGAATTATGCACTGCGTGATTTTAACCAAAACAAGGAAAGAGAATGTTTAAAAGATTTAGAAGATTAAGAATGAATTCGCATTTAAGGACGCTTGTTCGAGAAAACAGCCTAAGTGTTGATGATTTTATCTATCCTCTGTTTGTTAAAAGTGGCAAGGGATTTAAAAAAGAGATAGGCTCAATGCCGGGTGTTTTTCAGATGAGCATCGATGAGATTTTAAAAGAGTGTCAGATTCTTGAAGATTTGGGTATTAATTCTATAATTTTATTTGGCATTCCAGAGGTTAAAGATAGTATTGGAAGTGACGCACTTTGCGAGCATGGCATTATTGCAAGTGCGATTAAAGCGATTAAAAAAGCCTATCCAAAGATGTTTGTTGTAAGCGATTTGTGTTTTTGTGAATTTACCGACCACGGACATTGTGGGATTTTGGATATGGAGCACGAAACAGTAGATAACGATGCAACTTTGGAGATTTTGGCAAAACAAGCAGTTATACATGCAAAGGCTGGCGTGGATATGATAGCTCCAAGTGGAATGATGGACGGAACTATCGAGATACTAAGAGAGGCGTTGGATGAAGAGGGGTTCGTAAACTTGCCGATTATGAGCTATTCAACAAAGTTTGCAAGTGCTTATTATGGACCTTTTCGTGACGTTGCCGAATCAGCCCCAAGTTTTGGCGATAGAAAAACATATCAGATGGACCCAGCCAATAGGCGTGAGGCGATTGCTGAGTCGGTAGAAGATGAGCTGCAAGGTGCGGATATCTTGATGGTAAAACCTGCTTTAGCGTATCTTGATATTATCCGTGATGTGCGAAATGCCACTTCGACTCCTTTGGCAGTTTACAATGTCAGTGGCGAGTATGCGATGCTAAAAGCTGCTGCAAAAGCCGGAGTTATCGACTATGAGCGTGTGATGATGGAGACGATGATAGCATTTAAGCGAGCCGGTGCGGATATCATTATCAGTTATCATGCTAAAGAGGTAGCAGAGATTTTAAGGAGAGGATAATATGCGACATTTTTTAACACTGAAAGATTTTAGTAAAGAAGAGATTTTAGAGATTATTGATTTGGCAGAAAAGATTAAGAAAAAAGCCAAAAAAGGGGATTTTAAGCATTACCTTAAAGACCAAACATTGGGGATGATTTTTGAAAAAAGCTCCACAAGAACTCGTGTAAGTTTTGAAGTAGGTATTCATCAACTCGGAGGCAAGGGGTTGTTTTTATCTTCAAACGACCTTCAGCTGGGACGAGGTGAGCCGATGAAAGATACCGCAAGAGTTATTAGTCGTATGGTTGATATGGTAATGATACGAACCTATGCACAAAACACACTCGAAGAGTTTGCAGAGTATTCAAGAGTTCCTGTAATAAATGGTCTGAGCGACTCTTATCATCCTGTTCAGCTGATGGCAGATTATTTGACGATGAGAGAGTATGGAAAAGATAAAAATCCTATCGTGGCATACGTTGGTGATGGAAATAACATGGCACACTCATGGCTTATGTTGGCTTCAAAGTTGGGATTTGAGTTACGAATAGCAACGCCAAAGGGCTATGAGGTTGATAGTACGATTTTAGAGGAAGCTTTGACGTTTGCTAGCAGTAGCGGTGCGGTTATCAAAATCGGAAATGACCCTAAAGAGGCCATCAAAGGTGCGAATGTAGTGACAACCGATACTTGGGTTTCTATGGGTCAAGAAGGCGACAAAGAGAAAAAGGTAAAAGATTTTAAAGGCTATATGGTCAATGTCAAGATGATGAGTTTGGCACAAAAAGATGCTATTTTCTTGCATTGTTTACCAGCGTACAGAGGATACGAGGTAAGTGAAGAGGTTTTTGAGTCACACGCTGATGAGATTTTTGATGAAGCCGAAAATAGACTTCACGCACAAAAAGGCGTTATGGTTTGGCTAGATAGAAATAAAGAAGAGTAGTAATGATAGAGAATGAAAACAGTAAAGAGATAAGTGTTTTTGAAAAGATAGACCAGATTTCTAAAGAGCTAGGACTTTTAAATGCTAGAGAGCAGACTATTTTAGAGATGCAACACACGGACAACCCAGACGTTAAAACACTAAGCTTAAAAAGTGGAAGTTGGAGTGGTGCAGAGCCTTGGTTTATCATTGATGATGACCAAAAACTCCATACGGTTATCTCGATAGATTCGCTAACCAAGATGATAGAAAATTTTAGAAAAATGCAACAAGAGACGTTTAATCTTAAGCTTGAAAAGACAATTTTACAACACGTTCCTATTGATTTTTTGGATGTGTGGACGGTTGCCATGGAAGAGATACGCTCTATTGCTTCGGCACAGCCAGAAGCAAAAGCTATAAATATAGATTTAGAAAAATTGGTTGGCAAGATTAAGCAAGAGCATCCAAATCTCTTTTTGAATTTGAAAGATTTTTATCTGCCAAATTATGTAGACCTTGCTCAATCTGACGAAAATGATGACGATGACGAAGAAGAGATATAAGAAAGGTAAATGATGATAAATTTTGACCAGTTTTCCAAATACTCCAAGCCCGGACCTCGTTATACGAGCTATCCGACCGCACCTGAGTTTAACGAGGCTTTTACGCAAGAGAGCTACGTGCAGATACTTAAAAACCAAGATAAAAATAGAAAACTTTCTTTGTATTTTCACTTGCCATTTTGTCGAAGTGCTTGTTACTTTTGTGGATGCAATGTCGTGTTCACTAGCAAAGAGGATAAAAAAGACAGATATATTGATTATCTTGAAAAAGAGCTAAAGATACTTTCAAAACACTTAGATATGAGCAGAGAAGTCCTTCAAATGCACTTTGGTGGAGGCACGCCTACATTTTTTAGTGCTGAGCAGTTGCAACGCATCATCGCTCTTATACGAAGTTATTTTAAAAATTTTAGCAAGGAAGCTGAAATAAGTTGCGAGATAGACCCACGTTTTTTAACACAAGAGCAGTTGGATGTTTTGGTTAAAGGCGGATTTAATCGTATCAGCTACGGAGTGCAAGATTTTAATGATGAGGTGCAAAAAGCGATACATCGTATTCAGCCGTATGAAACAACAAAGCGTGCTGTTGAGATGGCTCGAAGTGCTGGCATCGAATCAGTCAATATGGATTTGATTTATGGTTTGCCATATCAGAGTTTGGACACTTTTAAAAAGACGCTCGAACTTGCCCTTACGCTTCAGCCAAGCCGTTTTGCCGTTTTTAACTATGCTCATGTGCCGTGGATGAAAAAGACGATGCGAAAGATTGATGAGACGACTTTACCACACCCTAGCGAAAAGCTTGCTATTATGAAATACACGATTGATTATCTTCAAAGTAACGGCTATCAGATGATAGGTATGGATCACTTTGCTAAGCCTGATGATGAGCTGTTTTTGGCGATTGAAAAAGGAGAGCTGCACCGCAACTTTCAAGGCTATACCACAAAAGGTGGAGCGGATTTGATAGGTATAGGTTTAACAAGCATAGGTGAAGGCATAAGACACTATGTTCAAAATTTTAAAGAGATGGAAGCCTATGAAGAGGCGATTGACAACGGACTTTTGCCTGTGCATAGAGGGTTGACTTTAAGTGATGATGATGTGTTGAGAAAGGCTGTTATTATGGAGATGATGAGCAACTTCAAGCTTAACATCGCAAATATCGAAGCCACTTTTGAAATTGATTTTTTTGACTATTTTGCCGATGCGATTCAAGCATTGGAGCCATTTGTAGCAGAGGAGTTAGTGCAAGTAGATAAAGAGGGTAAAAAGATAACTGTAAGTACAACTGGAACGCTTTTGATACGAAATATTGTTATGCCTTTTGATGCCTATTTGCAAAAAATTCCAGAGAGCAAAAGACGATTTAGTAAAACGGTTTAAATATGTTTAATTTTAACTTAACGAGCGATGCTTGCATCAAGTGTGGGAAATGTATTCCTACATGTACGATTCATAGTGTCAATAGCGATGAGGTAACGAGTCCTAGAGGTTTTTTAGACCTTTTGGGGGCGTATCAGCGAGGCGAGCTTGAGCTAGACAGAAATGTAAAAGATATCTTTGAGAGCTGTTTTTTGTGTACCAACTGCGTTGATGTCTGCCCAAATGACTTGCCTGTGGATATGCTTATCGAGCAAGCCAGAAATGACATCGCTAAAAAATTTGGACTTGCGTGGTATAAAAAACTAGCCTTCTTTTTGCTACGCAATCGCTCTATCATGGACATCGTTGCACGTTTTGGCTATATGTTTCAAACCTGCGGGTTTAAGATGGTGGAAAAACAAAGCTCGATGAGCCTTAGAAAAATACCCCTTTTGAAGATAGATAGACTTCTTCCAAGCTTGAAGAAAAAAAGCTTTTTAAATTCACATCCAGACATCATCTATAACGGTGGAAAAGGCAAAGTGGGTATCTTTATCGGCTGTTTGGCAAACTACATGTACACCGATATCGGCAAGGCACTTTTGGAGATATTGAAGGTTTTGCAGATAGACGCATATCTTATAAAACAACAAAAATGCTGTGGTGCACCGCATTATTTTACGGGCGATTTTGATAGCGTTGATGTTTTGGCAAAATTTAATATCGAATATATCGAAAGTTTCGTAAACGAGCTTGATGCTATCATCATTCCTGAAGCTACATGTAGCGCTATGATCAAAGAAGACTACGCACACTTTTTCCACGACCAAGAGCAATGGAGACAAAGAGCGCTTGCCATTAAACCAAAAATATTTATGGCGACAGAATACCTAGAAAAAAAGACCAATCTAGCTGAGATTTTGGCAACTAGAGCCAAGCAAACGGATGTTGTCACCTACCACGACCCTTGCCACGCCAGAAAAATGCAAGGGCTATGGAAAGAGCCTAGAAACTTGCTTTCTCAAAATTATGTAATGAAAGAGATGAGCGACCCGAACCGCTGTTGCGGTTTCGGTGGTGTAACGATGCAAACTGAGAAATACCACTTTGCTAAAGCCGCAGGACTCCCAAAAGCTGCGATGATACAAGAGAGTGGTGCACAGTTTGTGAGTGCTGAATGTAGTGCTTGCAGAATGCAGCTTAGCGATGCTTTGTATCAACAAAAAGTCGATGTGGTGTTTAAAAATCCGATAGAGTTGATAGCGGAGGCGTTGAGAGGGGGGTAAATAGGTTTACATGTAAAGGAGTTTATTGTGAATGAGTTATCAACTGAGCAAGAGAAACTAAAACACTATTTACAAAGAGTATCTGAGAATCTTTCTTCTTGCATTATATCCCTCAACTTATTTAAAACGATTTCTTTTGTCAATGAACAAACAAAAAGTTCTTTTGGCTATTCACTATCTACCATCCAGCGTCTTGCTATAAATGATATCATATTTTCTTTGTCTAAAATTACATGTAAATACTCTATTTGACAAGCCAATGTCATCAGAGTATAATAAACATCAAATAAAGTACTAAAAAAGGTATCTAAAATGCAACCTATTTTATCAAACTACACAGCAAGTATCACAGAGCTTAAAAAATCACCTACACAAATTCTTGAAAATGCGGGGGATGAGGTTGTTGCTATACTCAATCACAATGTGGCAAGTGCTTACCTTGTTCCTTCCAAAACGTATGAAAAGATGATAGAAATGTTGGATGATTATATGTTATCAAAAGAAGTTACCAGCAGACAAAGCGAAGCTTACACTCCTATCAAAGTGACGCTTGATGAGCTATGAATTAGAGTTTCATCCATTGGCACTCAAAGAGTGGAAACATTTGGGCGAGACTATCAAGGAGCAGTTTAAAAAGAAGCTGGGAGAGCGACTTATTAATCCGAAAGTTCCCAAAGATAAATTGGTTGGATTTGAGAATGTGTACAAAATAAAGTTAAAAACAGTTGGATATAGATTGGCTTATGAAGTTATGGATGAAAAAGTTGTTATTTTGGTTTTAAGTGTTGGCAAACGAGAAAACAATAAAGTCTATAATGCACTTTATGCTCGTTTTGACAAGTAGAACATCTTTACATGTACATTTTTCTTTGCGTAGCGATTTTGCATAATAATGCTAAAATGGGAGAGCAAAAAAAGGAGTTTTAATGGCACTAGAGCGTATCGTTAAGGAGTGTTTTTGGGACTTGAACATCACGACAAATGATATTGAAAAAATTATCAAAAGTGATGATGAGCGACAAAAAGCTTTTTTATTTGAAAAAATATTATTAAACAGTACACATTTATTGGCAGATTTGAAACTTTTTGATACAAATGAGTTGCTCTATCTTCTTGAAAATTTTAAAATTCCTACTTTCAATCACGACTATATTTTTAGAAGAAAAAACATCGCTGAGGTGTATTTTTTCGATAAACCTATTTTAATAGATGAGTTAAAATGGATAGCATAATTTATGACAAACTGTACGCCTTGCAAGACAAGGTCTTAAAAATAGTCTTTGAAACCGAAAAAGAGTTTTACCTTACCGGCGGTACATGTGTAAGTAGATTTTATTACGAAAAACGTTATTCAGATGACTTGGATTTTTTTACCAATCGTTCTGTTAGATACGGTTTCGCAGTTAAAAATATCAAAGTTGCATTGCAAAAACACTTTAAGCTCAAAGCAGAGGTGGAGTCAAAAGATTTTATGCGTTTTTTAGTAGAAGATGCATTGCAAATTAATTTTGTCAATGACATGTCGCCACGCTATAAAGAGCTTTTGGTGTTAGAAAATGGCTATATTGTAGATACGCTTGAAAATATATTGAGCAATAAATTGACCGCCATCATCGGACGTGACAACCCTAAAGATATTTTTGATATCTACTTAATCGCAAAATTTAATACTTTTTCATGGAGTGAGATACTCCAATCAGCACACGAAAAAGCAGAGTTTAGCGATGACGACCTTATTGTAAGACTCAAGAGCTTTCCAAAGTCACTTATGGGTACTATCCAGCTTGTTGATGGAGATTTTTTGACTAACTTTGAGAGAGAATTTCCAGCTATTGTTGAAGAAATAGAGCAATATTGTTGAATAGAGGAAAATAATGTCTAAGCACTCTTCTTGCCCATGCGATAGTGGCAAACCTTACGAGCAGTGTTGCGAACCATATCATAGAAGCAAAAACGCCCCTACATGTGAGGATTTGATGCGTTCTCGTTACTCAGCATTTGTTTTTGGGCTTGTTGATTATCTTTATGAAACAACGCATCCAAACCATCGAAACAATAACCTCAAAGAGGAGATCGCCTCTACATGTAAAGGTTTGGCGTGGACAAAGTTAGAGGTTTTAAGTGTGTGGCAAGGTGGCGAGAAAGACAAAGTTGGCAAGGTAAGTTTTCGTGCATCTTTCGTTCAAGATGGCAAAAAAGGCTTACATGTAGAGCATTCTCGCTTTAGGCGTTTTATAAAAGCGTGGATGTATGTGGATGGAAAAGTTGAGGGGTAGATGTACGCACTTGATGTAATTCAAAAAGAGTTGAAAGAGGATATTGAGCGTTTTGGCAGAGTAACGCATTTTAAAAAAGGCGAAACCTTAATGCGTCCAGAAGAGACGTTGAGTCATTTTTTTGTCATTTTGGAGGGGCGTGTTAAAGTATCTCAGGTTAATTTTGAAACAGGGAAAGAACAGATACTTTATCTGCTTTCAAAAGGCGATATGTACGATGTCGTTACACTTTTAGATGCCAAAGAGCACGAAAATATCGTTTTGGCACTTGATGATGTAAAATTGTTGGTTTTCCCTATTGAGCTATTTCGTGAGTGGATTGAGACAAAACCCTCGTTTAATAAACTTTTTCTTCCATATGTCGCCAAACAATTGCGAGATGTGGAGACTTTGGCAACGGATCTCTCTTTGTATGATGTCACAACTCGCCTTATTAAACTTATTTCTCGCAATATCGAAAAAAAAGGTGCAAAGCAAACTCTAAAACTTATCAACAATCTTTCGCACGAAGAGATAGCCTCTTTAGTAGGTACGGTGCGAAAAGTGCTCAATCGAAACCTTCAGAAACTCAAAGAAGATGGACTGATTGATGTTAAACGCAAAGAGATATGCCTAAAAGACTTTCAAAATATCCTAGAACATTTGCCAGATGCTTGATTGTGCTACTTAAGTGGCAGACAAAAAATCTTCACATGTATTAAACTTCTTTCAAAAAACAAAGGAGTTCAAGATGATGATTACACGATTTAACCCACTGAAAGAGTTGAAGGATTTGGAAAGTAAGTTTTTCAACTACTATCCGTCATTGGAGCAAGAGAGTGGTATTTCGACATTTAAGCCAAGCGTAAGTACTCGCGAGGGCGAGTTTGCATATCACATTGAGGTTGATTTGCCCGGAGTGAAAAAAGAGGATATCAGCATAGATATCAAAGACGGTCAGATTGTTATCTCTGGTGAGCGAAGTTTTAAAGAAGAGCGTAAAGAGAAAGACTACTATAAAGTAGAGAGTAGTTATGGCAAGTTTCAACGCCTTTTTGCTTTGCCAGAAAATGTCGATATCGAAAATATTGAAGCCTCAAGCTCGGATGGTGTTTTGGAGGTAGTATTGCCAAAACTCAAATCCGAAAAAGCCGAAATCAAAAAAATTCAAGTTAAATAGAGACTTTTATAGGAGAGGGCATCTTCTCTCCTAGTTTTCACTGCTTTTCAAAACATCCCTTAGTAAAATTTTAGTATACTAACGCAAGGTCACTTATCCTTGAGGTGTGATGTGAAAAGCTTGAAATATATACTGTTTATTCTTGTTTTCTTTTCAACTTTGCTAAGTGCGTTTGATATCAGCGTTACTCCGAAAGAACAGGCGTGGCTAGATAAAAACAAAACTTTGCGTGTGCGAGTCGTAAAAAATCTCCCCCCATTTCAAATATACAAAGATGGCGAATACTCAGGCATCAGCGTAGAGTATATAAAATATTTTGCTAAGATATTCAATCTTGACATCACTTATGTCCCAAAATACACGTGGGCGGAGGCTTTGGAGCATATCAAAACACGAGACGGTTTCGATGTGATTTTAAAAGCCACAACTAATGAGCAAAGAGCTCAAGATATGCTCTTTAGTAAACCTTACGTTGCTTTTCCTTTTTCTCTGCTTTCCAATAGCGCAAAACCTCTGGATAGCTTTTTCGATAAACCTAAAACTATCGCATTGGCAAAAAACTATGTGATAAATGAAAAGCTAAAGATGGACTATCCTCATTTTACTTATGCCACATACGAAACCAATCTGGATGCAATGAGAGCTGTGGATGAGGGCAAGGCTGATGGATATATTGGCGATATTGCGATTATGTCGATTATGGCTAAGGAGTTGGGGCTTAAAAATGTGACCATATCCAACTTCAATCGCTATGTTGGCGAAGGGCAGTCCTTTGTTACGAGCAAAGATTGGTCTGAGTTTATATCTTTGTTTAATAAGATGCTAGATGCTATGCCTCAAGAGCTACATGTAAAGATAAAACGCAAGTACGTCCCTTTTTTAAAAGAAGATACGACCTTTAAGCCAGTGCAAGAGATTGTTCTTACGGATGAAGAAAAAAGCTATATCTCTAAAAATCCAACCGTTACCGCAACCAACGAATTAGATTTTTATCCTTATGATTTTAATGAAAACGGCGTAGCTATGGGATATGCGGTAGATTATTTAAAGCTTTTGGCGCAAAAAATAGGTCTACATGTAGAGTTTGTAAGTGGTGCTTGGTCAGAACTTTATGAAAAGTTTAAAGATAGACAAATTGACATTGCACTGGCTTTTGTTTCATCAGATGAACGAAGAGAGCGTTTTTTATTTAGCGATAAGTTTATGACTATGGAGCTATCTTTGGTTACACGCTCGAAAAGAGATGATATCGCTTCGCTTGAAGATTTAAGGGGCAAATCAGTCGGTGCGTTGAAAGACTGGGCTAGTACAGGATTTTTAAAAGAGCAGTATCTCGATATTAATGTTGTTGAGTATGCCACCTCAAAAGAGATGCTTGAAGCGGTTGCTTTTGGTTTGGTGGATGCGTGTGTGGAGGATTTTTTTACGGCAAATTATATTATCTCCAAAGAGATGCTTGCCAACTTGCGAATTGTCACAAAGATAGAGCTTAACCAACTCAAGGATAAAAACTTCTATCTTGCATTTCATAAAGACAATGAGCTTTTGAAAAGTCTTTTTAATAAAGCTTTAAAAAATGTCTTGAAAGAGGAAATGGACGCACTTAAAGCAAAATATTTAGACGCTCTAACCACTAAAGAGGAGCGACTTTTATTTACCATGGAAGAGCAACTCTATCTATCTTCTAAAAAAAATATTTCAATGTGTATTGACCCAGATTGGATGCCTTTTGAGATGAACGACAATGGCAAACATGTAGGAATGGTCGCAGAGTATATAAAACTGATGGAGAAGTTTATTGGGGTGCCGATAACATTGGTTGATACAAGCACCAGAGCTGAATCTTTAAGCTATGTTAGAGAAAAAAAGTGCGATATTTTATCTCTTGCTTTGGAGACTCCAAAACAAAAATTATTTATGAATTTTACTAAGCCATACATGGATATGCCACTTGTGTTGGTGGGCAGGTTGGATAAGGATTTTTATCACGATATAGGTAGCATCACAAATAAACCTATCGGCATAGCTAAGGACTCTGAATACGCAGATATTTTGAAAGTTCGATATCCAGATATAAGATTGGTAGAAGTTAAAAATGAAAAAGAGGGACTTGAGCAAGTTCAAGAGGGCAAGATTTTTGCAACTATTGGCACGCTCGCAACGGTGGCATATGAGATACAAAACGAGTTTTTTGGCTCCTTAAAAATCATAGGCAAATTTGATGAAAAGCTGGATTTTCGAGTTGGCATTAGAAGTGACGAGCCTTTGTTGCGTGATATTTTTAGCAAAGCGATAGATTCTATTGGCAAAAAAGAGTCTCAAGAGATACTTGATAAATGGATTTTGGTAAGCTATGAGGGAAGACCAAATTATACATACATGTACGTAATTTTGTTTTTTGTATTTTTGGTAGTTTTGTTTTTGTTGTATCGACAGCATGAGCTTAAACTATATAGCCAAAAGCTTGAGGTTCTATCAAACACAGATAAGCTAACTGGAATTTATAACCGTTTGAAGCTGGATGATATTCTAGATTATGAGAAAAAACTTTTTGATAGATTTGGAAGACCTTTATCTGTTATTATGCTAGATATTGACCATTTCAAAAAAGTTAATGATACTTATGGACACAAAGTGGGCGATGATGTGCTGAAGGCGATAGCTAGGATTATCGAGGAGCATAAAAGAGACACGGATTCCTTTGGAAGATGGGGAGGAGAGGAGTTTTTGCTTGTTTGCCGCGAAACAGATGTAGCTGGCGTTAGGGCTTTGGCAGAAAAATTTAGAAAAGTTATTCAAGATTATGAATTTCCCAAAAAACTCTCCATAACAGCAAGTTTTGGCGTAGCAGAATTTGAAAAAGGCGAAACCATAGAAAAAGTGTTCGACAAGGTGGACAAAGCACTTTACCAAGCAAAAAATAGTGGCAGAAATAGGGTTGTTTAAAACATAGCTTGTGAAAAAAAGGTTATCAAAAACGTATGACAAATAAAGGATATTTTTTTGATGGCTACTTTAAAAAAGATGAGCGTGCCAAAATGAAACACTCCTATAACCCAACTATAATCAAAGCTACATTACAATACGCCATTACATGTAAGGAATAAAAATGGAGTTTTGGAACAACATCTACTCGCAGTTTAACCCCATAGCCTTTTCACTAGGCAGTATCAAAGTTCATTGGTACGGAATGATGTACGTTTTGGCACTCTTAAGTGCGTTATTTGCGGCAAAATATTTCGCAAAAAAAGACAATATGGGCATTAGTGAGAGTGTTTTGGATAGTTATTTTATCTGGGTTGAGATAGGTGTTATTTTAGGAGCTCGCATAGGATACATCCTTTTTTACGACTCACATCTGAGTTATTATATGACTCATCCGTGGCAGATGTTCAACCCTTTTATGGACGGCACTTTTGTAGGTATTAGAGGGATGAGTTATCACGGTGCGGTTTTTGGTTTTGTGCTTGCGACGTGGCTGTTTTGGCTCAAAAAAAGGGTAAATGTTTGGGGGCTATTGGATTTGGTAGCCATAAGTGTTCCTATAGGTTACGTTTTTGGAAGAATTGGAAATTTTTTAAATAAAGAATTGGTCGGCAGACACACGGATATTCCATGGGGAATCTACGTAGATGGTATCTTTCGTCACCCATCACAACTTTATGAAGCATTGCTAGAAGGGGTTGTGGTTTTTGTTCTGCTTTACATGTACAGACGCTTCAAAAAATTTGATGGCGAACTCATCGCTTTGTATGGGTTTTTATATGCCATTGCTCGTTTTATTGCCGAATTTTGGCGAGAGCCAGACTTTCAAATAGGCTTTGTTTATGGGGGCTGGATGAGTAGGGGGCAGTCACTCTCTTTGTTGATGGCATTGGTTTCCATCGCTCTTTATGTGGTGCTGTTAAAACTCAAAAAAAGAGAAAAAAGCCCCTTTTAAATTCCATCTGATGGATTACAATTTCATCGTAGGGGCAAAATGTTTTTGCTTAAATATTTATTATGTATAAAAATTACATAATTCTTATTTAATTGGAAAAGTTGTATCATAAATACCGTTTTTAAAAAGTAAAATAAGTAAAAATTCACTTAAAGGATGTGGCGTGAGCGACCTTATTGAAGGTTTTTTGGGAAAAACCGTGGATGGTAAAAAGAGTAGACTGCCAGCAAAGCTTGATTATTATCAGAGTGCAACAGGGCTATTTTTGGGGCTATTTATGTGGGGACATATGTTTTTTGTCTCAAGTATATTGGTTAGCAAAGATTTTATGCATACGGTAACAAAAATGTTTGAGGGTAGTATGTTTTTACAGACTCCTCAGCCACTACTTGTTTCTGGCGTGGTGGCTTTGGTATTTGCTATTTTTATTGTCCATGCAATGCTGGGAATGAGAAAACTTCCTTCAAATTTTAGACAGTTTCAAGCGTACAGAACGCATATGCAGATGATGAAACACGATGAAACAACGATGTGGTTTATTCAAGCCGTAACTGGTTTTGCGATGTTCTTTTTAGGTTCAGCCCATCTTTTTATGATGATGACAAAAGCCGATGAGATAGGACCTTTTGGCTCATCTGATAGAATGTATAGCGATTTTATGTGGCCTTTTTATCTTGTATTGCTCTTTGCGGTTGAGCTACATGGAAGCATAGGATTGTATCGTTTATGTGTTAAGTGGGGATGGTTTGAGGGCGACAATGCGAAGCAGACAAGAGCAAAACTCAAAAAAGTAAAATGGGCGATAACGGTTTTCTTTTTAGGGCTGGGTCTATTGACATTGGGAGCGTATGTTAAATACGGGTACGAATATAGCAATGGATTGGTCGATAAATACAACTCTGCTACACAAATTGAGAAGTTTCTAAAGGTTGGAAAATAACATGAATATAAAATATTGTGATGCATTGGTCATCGGTGGCGGACTTGCTGGTCTTAGAGCGGCAGTAGCAACGCAGTCCAAAGGTTTAAGTACAACAGTTTTGAGTCTTTGTCCTGTCAAGAGGTCGCACTCTGCGGCAGCACAAGGCGGTATGCAAGCAAGTCTAGGCAACTCAAAGATGAGTAGAGGTGACAACGAGGATGTGCATTTTGCAGATACGGTTAAGGGAAGTGACTGGGGATGCGATCAAGAAGTGGCTCGTATGTTTGTAACCGTTGCTCCAAAAGCGATTCGTGAGTTGGCTGGCTGGGGTGTGCCGTGGACTCGTATCTCAAAGGGTTCAAGAGAGGCGGTTATGAACGCCGAGAGAACAACTATCGTTGAAGATGATGAGGTTCATGGATATATCCACTCAAGAGATTTTGGTGGTACAAAAAAATGGCGTACATGTTATACCGCAGATGCGACAGGTCATACGATGCTTTTTGGTGTTGCCAATGAAGCGTTAAAACACAATGTAAATATAGAAGATAGAAAAGAGGCAATTGCGTTAATCCATGAAAACAACCGCTGTTACGGTGCTATCGTACGTGACCTTGTGAGCGGAGAGCTTTGTGCTTATGTGTCAAAAGGAACTCTTATCGCAACGGGTGGATACGGAAGAGTTTATAAGCAGACAACCAATGCAGTTATATGTGAAGGAACAGGTGCAGCAATAGCACTTGAGACTGGCGTTGCGATGTTGGGAAATATGGAAGCCGTGCAGTTTCACCCAACTCCAATAGTTCCCTCAGGTATCCTTTTGACTGAAGGTTGTCGAGGGGATGGCGGAATCCTTCGTGATGTTGATGGTCACCGCTTTATGCCAGATTATGAGCCAGAGAAAAAAGAGCTTGCAAGTCGTGACGTTGTAAGTCGCCGTATGATGGAGCATATCCGAAAAGGCAAAGGCGTGAAGTCTCCTTATGGCGACCATTTATGGCTTGATATCTCTATTTTGGGACGAGCACATATCGAGAGAAACCTAAGAGATGTTCAAGAGATTTGCCAAATTTTTAACGGCATTGATCCAGCAGATGAGGGTCCAAAAGGTTGGGCGCCAGTTCTTCCAATGCAACACTACTCAATGGGCGGTATTAGAACAAAGCCAACAGGTGAATCGCCAACACTTAAAGGACTTTTTAGTGCAGGCGAAGCGGCATGTTGGGATATGCATGGATTTAACCGTTTGGGCGGTAACTCTGTAAGCGAAACCGTTGTTGCAGGTATGATTGTTGGTGATTATTTTGCGGATTTTTGTCAAAAAAATGAGATTAGCGTAAGTACCGCAACAGTCGAAAAAGCATTGAAAAAACAGCGTGATTTTATCGACCATTTGCTAACAAATGAGGGCAAAAACAATATATTTGAAATCAAAAATTGTATGAAAGAGATTATGTGGGATAAAGTGGGAATCTTCCGAGATGGCAAAGGTTTGGCTGAGGCGGTTGATGAGCTTGAAGATTTGCTAAAAAAATCCCACGACGTGACAGTAAAGTCCAAAGTACTCTCTGGCAATCCAGAGCTTGAAGAGGCATATCGAGTGCCTATGATGCTGAAAATCGCATTGTGTGTGGCTATCGGAGCAAGAGAGAGAACCGAGAGTCGTGGAGCACATTATCGAGAGGATTTCTTGAAACGTGATGATGTAAATTGGCTAAAGCGAACACTTACTTCTTGGAAAGAGGGCGATA
Source organism: Sulfurospirillaceae bacterium (assembly GCA_028692875.1). Taxonomy (GTDB): domain Bacteria; phylum Campylobacterota; class Campylobacteria; order Campylobacterales; family Sulfurospirillaceae; genus JAQUWL01. Next base: position 31,427 of record JAQUWL010000008.1, on the reverse strand, counting down.
CATTGCCGACGGTAAGTTATGAGGAGTTGGATATTATGAAGATGGAGATGCCACCAGCGTTTCGCGGTTATGGCGTCAAAGGCAACATTATCGAAAATCCTTTGAGCACACAACGTCAAGAGCAAGTGGATAAAATGCGTGAAGAGATGGAAGCTTCAGGCAAAGATAGATATGAGATACAAGAGGCGTTGATGCCTTTTACTTTGCAAGCGTACTATAAAGCTAAAAACGAGAGATTTGGAGATGCAAAATGAGTAGAACAATAACTATAAGGGCGATGAAATATAACCCAAATTCAAAGATTTCTAAACCACATTTTGCGGAGTACAAACTCGAAGAGACGGACGGTATGACGCTTTTTATCGCATTGACAAAGATTCGTGAAACATTGGATGCGGATTTGTCTTTTGACTTTGTGTGTAGAGCGGGCATCTGTGGAAGTTGCGGTATGATGGTCAATGGCACGCCAAAGCTTGCATGTAGAACTCTAACAAAAGATTTTCCTGATGGTGTTATTCAGTTGATGCCATTACCAGCTTTTAAACTTTTAAAAGACCTCTCAGTCGATACAGGAAACTGGATGAACGAGATGAGCAAACGTGTAGAGAGCTGGATTCATACAAATCATCAGCCAGATATCTCTAAGCTTGAGGCACCAATGGAGCCAAAGCTTGCAGATGAGACATTTGAGCTTGATAGATGCATCGAGTGTGGCATCTGTGTAGCGGCATGTGGCACAAAACTTATGCGACCAAACTTTATCGGTGCAGTTGGACTTAATAGGGTAGCTCGTTTTGCGATGGACCCACATGACAACAGAACTGATGAGGATTTTTATGAGCTTGTTGGTGACGATGATGGCATCTTTGGATGTATGAGTCTTTTGGCATGTGAAGACAACTGTCCAAAACACTTACCACTTCAATCCAAAATCGCTTATATGAGAAGAAAACTCGCAGCACTTCGATAAATATATCAAAAAGCACAAAAAGGGTTTTACTCTTTTTGTGCTTTATATTTATGTCGAATAAAACCAAGTGCTAATAGATTTATTCCAAAACTATATTCTTAGAGGACAAATCCTCCCGTTGGTCTGAGCCTCACGAAATAGTTTTGAAATAAATCCAATTTTAATAAAAGACTCTGCCGATGAACACAATCAATGACTTTTTTTTGTCTTTATGGAGTGAGAAAAAGAGCTTTGCCAATAGCGATAACTATGCGTTTTGTATACCAAATGTAGCAACAGACGAGATGGCGTATGATGTTTTGAGTATAGTGCTATCTGTAAATAGCGAAAATTTTTCCAAAGTTTTTTTAGTTGATGAGTTCAAGAGGGTTATGGTTGAGTATTTTGGTGTGTTTGATATCGAGAAACAAAGCGTTCAACAAGCACAGATGAGGGCAATCTTGTGGCTTAAAAAAGAGGCTAGCGAAAAGGTTAAAAAAGCTCTTTTGAATCGTTTTGAGATGCTTCGAGCAGGCGGTGTGATAAGTTATGATATGGCTAGAAAACTCTCCAGCATTATTGAGCTTATGGATGTTGTCAAAAGTGAGAATAAACCTTTACATGTAGAGATTGACAAAAAGCCAAAAACAGCTGAAGGCTATCACGATAAAGTGGGTATATTGCAAGAGGCAATAGAGCGTTTTAAGCACTGCGTAAAAGAGCCTACATATATACAAATGGCTGAAAAAATATCCCAAAAACTCGTAGCTCAGTCCTTCTCCATAGGCGTTACAGGAGTTATGAATGCAGGCAAATCAACCATGCTCAATGCTCTTTTAGGCAGTGAGATTTTAGGAACTTCTGTTGTGCCAGAAACTGCCAATTTGACTGTTATAAAATATGGCGAAAAGGCAAATGCGATAGTGCATTTTTGGGATGCTTTAGAGTGGAGCGAGATTGAAAAAAGTGCTGAAAAATCCTCTTATATAAAGGCTTTTGTGGATGAAACTCATACGATTTTTAAAGAGCGTTTGTCGGATTTTATAACCCTTGAGGGTCGAAGTGAAACCATCGAGATAAAGGATTTGCCGTTTTATACTTCAGTCGAACACTCAAATAAAAAGTGCAATCTAGTTAAAAGTGTTGAGCTATTTAGTGATTTGGAATTTTTAAAAGATGGCGTATGTATAGTCGATACCCCAGGGCTTGATGACCCCGTGATTCAGCGTGAAGAGATAACGCTTAATTATCTTCAAACATGTGATTTGTTGATTCACTTGATGAATGTTAAGCAATCCGCCACACAAAAAGATATTGATTTTATTATTGATGCACTGACATATCGAAATGTTGCAAGGCTTTTGATTGTTATCACTCGTATTGATGCGGTCGATGCCAGCGAGCTTGAAGAGGTTATCGCCTATGTTAAAAGTAGCATAAAGGCTCGAATGGAAGAGCAAGAGCGTATTTTTGGGTATGAGGCTATTATTTCAAAATTGGATTTTATACCCATAAGTGCAAAGTATGCCCTATGGCACAAGATGGGAAAAGCCAAAGAGGCTTTAGCGCTGGGTTTTGATGAGCAAAGATGCGGACTTTTTGAGGTGGAGGCATATCTTAAAAAGGTGCTTTTTGGCTCAAGTAGTGAAAAATCATCACTAATCATCGCTTCAAATGCAAAAGAGCTAGATTCTCTAATTCGCCATGCTTTGAAGATGTTTGAGCAAGAAAAAGAGTTTTTAGGAAAAACAAAAGAGCAGTTAGAGCTCTCTTACTCTTTACATGTAGAGCGTAAAAAGGCATTTGATATGCTGATGGATGATATTAACAGCTCTATTTTTAAAGCCCAAAAAGAGTTAGAAGAGTATTTTGTCACACTTGCGAAAGTACTCTTTCAAAAGATAGTTAGTTCAAAAAATGTGCTCAAAAGACGCCTAGTTGAGGATGTCTCTTATGAGCTTCAAAAGAATAACAAAAAACCTGCACCAACTCGCATTGAGACGATGCTCTGTCTTGGCATTAAAGATATGCTGATTGATGTGGTTCGAGAATATAGATATTTGTTTTTTAAAAAACTTGAAGTTTTTATGGAGTCTGTAAAAAACAAATATGAGACATTTTCGCCAGAAAATAAAGAGCAAGGCTCATACGATAGCAAAGAGTTTTTTGACAAGCATTTTGGCTCTTTTGTGGTTAGTAAAAATCACTCTATCTTTATAGAACAGGTAAAAAACAATATTGCTACATGTAGGAAAAATGAGATAGAAAAACTCGATATAAAGCTTGACATGCTGATGAGTGAAGAGTTTGGGCAGATAAACTCTTTCTTGCAAGATAAGATTTTACATGTAAATACAAATCTTTTAGAGGATTTTGCCCTTACATGTAAAGAGCCTTTGGAGATGACAAGAGGAGAGATTTTGCATCAAGAAAGCATCATAAAAGAGATGATGAAAAATAGCCAAAAAAGTGCCGAGGAGTTGGCAGATAGGGCAACTTTTTTAAAGCAAAAACTAGTAACGCTAAACGACCTTTTAGAAGTTGTGAAGCAACTTGAGGAGAGAGCGTGAAAAAAATATTAAAGAGTTTTATAAAGCATTATCAAGAACTAAATCAAAATACATCAGTGGTATTTGATGAAAATCTTGTTGGCTTTTTGAAAAAGGCAAAACATCTTTTGCTTGATGAGGCAATGCGTCCTTCTTTGGAGTTAAAAGAGGCACTAAATAGGCTAAAAATGAGAGCAGAGGAGCCGATGAAAGTGGCTATCGTAGGTCAGTTTTCTAGTGGCAAATCAACTTTTTTAAACGCTCTTTTGGCTCAAAAGATTTTGCCAACAGGCATCACGCCAGTAACTTCAAAGGTTAATTATATTCGTTATGCAGATGAGATAAAAATCCGCATCAGATACAAAGATGGTAGAGATGAGTATCGTGATATAAGCTCAATCAATCGTTTTACAGACCAAAGGGGCGAGGTAGAAGACATAGCGTATTTGACACTATATGCTCCACTTGAGATGCTTAAAGATATCGTTTTTGTCGATACTCCAGGGCTTAATTCTCAGGTTCAAACAGATACACAAACCACCAAAACCGTTTTGCAAGAAGTGGATGGCATCATCTGGTTGAGCCTGATGGACAATGCTGGAAAACTAAGTGAAGTTGAGGCTCTTAAGGATTATTTGGGGGCATATCAGAACAAATCTTTGTGCGTTTTGAATCAAAAAGATAGGTTTACGGATGAGCAGATTGAGAGTGCTATGCACTACGTCAAGGGTGCTTTGGGAGAGTTTTTTAGCGATATAGTTGCTATTTCGGCATCTCAGGCTTTGGAGTCTAGAAGTCACGACAAGATGCAACTAGCAAAATCTCAAACAAAGTCTTTCCTGAAACAACTTGAAGAAAAAATGGGGTTAAGTCCTGAAAAAGTGGATGATGCTTTGTTGTGTGAGGCGATTTATGAGCATAAGCAAAAAATGAAGGATATTTTACAGCAAGACTTGAGCGAAAATATTAGACTACTTGAGCTTTCAAATATAAGCAAGGTGTTGACTTTCATAAACGATGAGATTCGCCCACGTGCAATGTCTGCAAAAGAGTTTGCCATCACGAAAGAGACGAAACACATAGCACAGATGATATCTTCACAGCACGAGCTTTTAATGTCCATATATGATGAATTGTTGGTATGTTTGGATGATTTTCAAAAAGAGGCACAAAGTGGATTTTATTATCTTCAAGAACATTTTTCAAAACAGCTTAAAAACGCTTTTTTTGAGATTGAAACTATTATTGAAGTTATTGCTCAAGAGATTTTCAAACAGATAAAAACTTTTCAACGCATACGTTATAGTGAGCAAAAAAAAGGACTTTTAAAATCCAAAAAAAGCTATATGCCTATCGCTTATGAAGCCCCAAAAATAGAATCAGACTCTATCTATAAGGTGCTTTTTTATGATGACAATCTTATCGGCAAGATGTTTAAACAATACGTCAAAAATCTAAACACCATACAAGATGAGGTCAATCATAAAAACAGAGAGATTTATCAAAAGCTTGAAGAAAAAGTTCGGCAGTGGCAGATTCCTTATGAAAATATCCGCAAAAACGAGGCGATTTATTCAGACCTTGAGTTTGCAAATATGCGAAAATTTGCCTCTAAAGTGTATGAAAATATACTAAAACCCTTTAATGACGAAACTCTTGACTCATACGCAAAAGTAAGCTCTCATTTCAATCATCTCTCAAGTGCCGTAAGTTTTAATTATCAAAATGCGACTGAAGTTTGCGTGGCATTTTTGGAAAACAAGATTGAAAAATCGGTTCAACTTTATGAGCAAAATCCAACAAAATTTTCGCTCTACTCGCCCAAGATAGAGGAGATAAAAGATCGTTTGCGTACAAATTTTCATCTGTACGAACTCGAAAATATGATGAATTCACGCACCACTTTTTTGCACAAGGACTACGATAGATTGATTGAAAAATTTAAAACTATCTATGCTCAAAAACAACAATTTGTCAAAGAACAACAGGAGAGACATCGCAATATCATAGCCCAGATAACAGATTTTAACTCTTAGGCATACTCTCTATATAAAGCGATTGGCTAGGAAATGCAAATGTTGCACCTGCTTTTTCAACTATTTTTATAATTTCAAAATTGACTGATTCTCTTACTTTTAGATACTCAATCGTGTCAATCGTTTTGGTAAAAAAGTTAAGCAAAATACTAAGAGAGCTACTCTCAAACTCATCAAAACTTACAATAATCGTATCTTGATGAACGTCTGGATGGTTTTTGAGCATATTTGAAATCTCTTGCAAAATGTTCTCCATTTGACTTGCTGTTGTTCCATAGGTAAGTCCGATACGTGTTCTAATTCGCCTTTTGCCCATTTGCGACCAATTTGTAATAGCAACATTTGCGATTGTAGCATTTGGAATACTCACAAGTGCTTGTGAAAATGTGCGTATTTTTGTTGAGCGGATTCCAATCTCTTCTACATTTCCCTCAATATCGGGTGTCTGTATCCAGTCATCAACCTTGAAAGGTCTATCGGTAAATATAACAAGTGAGCCAAAAAGGTTGGCAACGGTATCTTTAGCGGCAAGTGCAAAAGCAAGTCCTCCAAGGCCCAAAGAGGCGACAAAAGCGCTGACGTTGATGCCCCACTCCTGCAAAATCGCCATAACACCCAAAATAATAACAATCAATCGAATCGTCTTTTTTATAAAATTTTCTATATCTTTGCTTAATTCTTTGCCAAATTTTGACGAAAAAATAGTAAAAACAGTTGAAAAGCGATCGGCGATACGGTAGATAAGCCAAAAAAGAAGAAAGATAAAAAATGATTTCATAGCCATGTCTAAAAAGTTATCAAATTTTTCAAATGGTAGCCACATCTTTGCAAAATAAAAACCAGCCAATACTATACCCATCTTCAAGGGTTCTTCGATTGCGTCTATGATTTTGTCATCGGCGGTTGTTTTTGTTTTAGATGCTATTTTTCTTGAGCCTTGAAGAACAATCTTTGCAATGATGTTCTTTAGTAAAAATGAAAAAGAGACGATAAAAATAGCTATTGCGACAGAGGTGATATTTACTCCAAATAGCTTATAATTTAATATTGTTTGTATATCCATCATTTATCCTTTGGTTATAAAAATCAACAGATTTTAACACAGAGTTGATTAAGATTCTTGTTTTAAAGGAAGTAACGGTGCAAAAAATAGTAGCCAATGTCAATAAAGGCGTTTTGTTTATGGTGATATCCTCGCTCTGTTTTGCCATAGATGGGGCATTTGCTAAGATATTGAGTGAACATATGGAGCCTGTCGAAGTGGTCTTTTTTAGAAATACTATAGGACTATTTTTGGTCGGAGCAACTCTTTTTAGAAAACCGATACACCAAATCGGTGGCAGAGTATTTTTGCTTATTTTTCGTGCTTTCATCGGGCTTTCTGCCATGATGGCATTTTTTTACAATATCGCCCATATCTCATTTGCTGATGCTATGACATTTTCTAGAACAGCACCTATTTTTACAGCAGTTTTTGCCTTTTTGTTTTTAAAAGAAAAGATAGGATTTAAGGGTTGGTTAGCTGTTTTGGTCGGTTTTGTTGGGGTTGTTTGCATTATGAAGCCAGATGGGCTTATGTTTGAAATAACAGATATTTTGGGGCTTTATAGCGGTGTCGGTGCGGCACTGGCGTATACGAGCGTGCGAGAATTGGGCAAGTTTTACGATACCAGAAGTATCGTTATGGCATTTGTGGGGCTAGGAAGTATTGTGCCATTGATGATGATGATTGCTTCAAAATATAGCTCATTTGAGTTAGATGGTATGGTAAGTAATGGATTTATTATGCCTAGTGGACTTTTATGGTTTTATATACTCTGCATGGGTGTTTTTGGTGCTATCGGTCAAGTTTTTATGACAAAGTCTTTTAGCGTTGAGAAGGCTGGCATCGTAGGAGCAGCAGGGTATTCCATCATCTTCTTTTCGCTTATCATAGGCGTTATGCTAGGTGATGCAATGCCAGATATCTTAGGTCTTTTTGGCATATTTCTCGTTGTTGCTAGTGGTATCGTTGTGGCAAAACAAAAGAGCTAAAGCCTTACATGTAGTGTTTTTCTTTGAGTAGTTTGTAAAGCTTTAAGAGCGATATAAATAGCGTTGTTATCGCAGGTCCTAGTATCATTCCCCAAAAACCAAATGTCGAAAGACCAGCCAAGATAGCAAAAAAGATAAGCATTTCGTTTATAACGGTTGGAATTTTTACCAATTTGGTGTTTATGTATTTGATAATCATAGGCTTTATAAATGTATCGGCGACGATAGAGATGACGATAATAGAATAAAGAGCGATAACTATCGCCTCCATTACGTTTCCATTTGCAAGTTCATACGCACACAATGGAATCCACATCAAAGCTCCACCAACGATAGGAATAAGTGACGCAAAACCGTAAAGAATGCCTAAAAATAGACCGTTATATCCAAAGTGCATACCTAAAACTGCAAATAAAGCTCCTTCGAAAATTGCTGTTACCAAGATGGAGTAAAAAACAACACTCATAACATTTGTAACTTCTGTGAAGATAAAATTAACCTCGTCTGATTGCATTGGCATAACGCTTTTTATGTATTCACTTAACTCTTTTCCATTAAGCAAAATAAAGAAGAAAAAGATAACTATCAGAAGCATATCTTTCAAAAATCCAGCACTATTTTTGCCGATAGAGCCAGCATAGGACATTGCTGAGTTCATAAGGTTTCCAAGCCTTAACTCGTCAAGCAACTCACTTATTTTTGGTTGTAAAAAGGCAATCGAATCAGGAAGTTGATAGTCAAAATTTTTGACATATTCTACTGTTTTATTGACAATAGCTGGGTCAAAGTCATGAACAATTCCGCCTATAGAGGTAAGTGTATAGACTATTGGTGCGAAAAAAAGCAAAGATAGAAGAATAGTCGATAAAAGTGCTGATGCGATGCGATTTTTAATAAGCCTTTCTATCTTTACATGTATCTTATGTGTTGCGATGGCAAGTAAAGAAGATATCGCAATAACCATAATGAAAGGCTCATAAAGTCTTATAATAAAATATCCAACTGCCAAAAAAAATGCTGTCAAAAAGAGTCTATGCTCGCTCATTGGTTTTCCTCAAATAGGCTGTTTTCTGCTCTAGCAGGAGGTGTTAGTTTAAATAGCTCATATGTTTTTGGAGTCACAATCCGCCCCCTAGCTGTTTTTTCTATGTAGTTATTTGCTAAAAGATACGGTTCAATCACATCTTCGATGGTACCCTCATCTTCACTAAGTGCGGCAGCGATAGTGCTAAGTCCAAGCGGTCTTCCTTTGGAGTCAATTAGCAACTTAAGATAGCTCAAATCCAGCTCATCAAAGCCCAAATCATTCACGCCTAGTTCATTTAATCCGTAGCAACAAGTTGAGTGCGATATGGTCGTTTCGTCATTTACATCAGCATAATCACGAATCCTCTTAAGCAGTCTTAGCGCTATTCTAGGAGTGCCTCTGGAGCGTCTTGCCATCTCAAAAGCAGCCTCATCAATGCATGGTTTTTCAAGTGTTGTAGATGCTTTTTTTATGATTTTAGAAAGCTCATCTTTACTGTAAAATTGCAATCTAAAGTGCATGCCAAATCTATCTCGAAGCGGTGAGCTTATCATGCCGGCTCTAGTAGTTGCACCAATAAGTGTAAATGAGGGCAGGTCGATTTTGATGGTTTGAGCTGCTGGTCCACTTCCGATGATGATATCAAGCCTAAAATCTTCCATGGCAGGATAAAGTATCTCTTCAATAGCAGGAGAGAGGCGATGAATCTCATCTATAAATAGTATGTCGCCCTCTTGAAGATTTGTCAATATCGCCGCCAAATCCCCACTTTTTTCTATCATTGGAGCAGAAGTTATCTTCATATTTGCAAGCATCTCGTTGGATATGATATGTGCTAGCGTTGTTTTTCCAAGCCCCGGAGGGCCGAAAAACAGAACGTGGTCTAAGCTTTCGCCCCTTTTTCTGGCGGCTTGTATAAATACTTGCAGATTTTTTTTGATTTTCTCTTGTCCGATATAGTCATTCCAATTTTGTGGACGAAGACTTTTTTCGTACTCATTTTCAAAGGCAAATTTTTCTATCTCCACTACTCTTTCCATCGTGTTTGCCTAGTAGGTATGTTCAATGCTCGGAAATGAGCGATTTTGAACATCCTTAATGTACTCATCAAGTGCGTTTTGAACCAAGGTCGCACCTTCTAAATAACGCTTAACAAATTTTGGTTGAAATTCGTTGAAAAATCCCAACATGTCACTCCAAACCAGCACTTGACCATCTGTATCTACGCCTGAGCCGATACCAATGGTCGGGATACTTATGGCTTGTGAAATTCGTTTAGCCGCACTTGCAACAACACCCTCGATAACCAGACTAAATGCACCAGCTTTTTCAACTGCTTTAGCATCCTCGATAAGTTTTAAAACATCTTCTTCGGTTTTGCCTCGCACTTTGTAACCACCTTCGCTTCGCACAAATTGTGGCATCAAGCCTATGTGTCCCATTACGGCGATAGAGTTTTGAGTCAAAGCCTTGATGATATGTGCTCTTTCAACTCCGCCCTCTATCTTGACGGCGTGGGCATTTGTTTGTGAGTAGACAAGCGAGGCATTTTTGAGTGCAATACTCTCGTCCGTGTACGTTCCAAAAGGCATATCGCAGATGATAAATGTATCTTTAGCACCAGAACAAACCGCCTTAGTATGGTAAAGCATAATCTCCATACTCGCTGATAGAGTGTCTTGTTGTGCATTAAAGCTCATATTTAGGCTATCCCCAACCAAAATCATATCTACCTTTTTATCAAACAAAGATGCAAAGAGGGCATCGTATGCTGTGATGACTGTTAAAGGTGGTTTGCCCTTGGCATTTTTAATGGATGTAATAGTTCTCATTGTGCTATAAGCCTTTGTCTGTTTACTTGCGTCTAAGGAGATTTTATCTAAAAAATGGTACAATCTCGCTTATTGAGGAGGTTCTTTTATGGGTATTCTAGCACAGATGGAAGTGGATTTTGACCTTGAGCTAGTGGAAGATTTCGTTTCTCATTATGCGATTATGTGCGAAAATATAGAGCCACTCGTAATAGGATTAGGCAAAAAAGAGAAATATGTCGAAAATATAGGCGAATTGTTTAGAATTTTCCATAATATAAAGTCTGCAAGTGGTTTTTTAAAACTTATGCCTATTGTAAAACTTGCAACTTTGTGCGAAGAGGTTGCGGAGGAGGCTAGAACTGTTAAGGGACCTGCTACTGAAGAGTTTATTGATTGGCTACTGCTTGTAAGTGACCAATTTGAAAAATACCGACAAGATATTGAAAATGACGCCGAATATTTTAGTATTTTAGAGCCTCTTATTATAAAATTACCAACGCATTTGGAGAAACATTGAAGCAACTAGTCGCTTATATTACGTCAGGATTTCCAGACAAAAATTTTTCAATAGACGTTGCACTTTCGCTTAAAGAATCAGGTGCAGATATGCTAGAGTTGGGCATTCCTTTTTCTGATCCAGTAGCAGATGGTCCGATTATTGAAGCAGCAAATCTAAAAGCGTTACAAAATGGTTTTAGTCTCAATACTGTTTTTGATATTTCGCAAGCTATCAGCAAAAATATTGATACTCTTTGGATGGGATATTTTAACCCTTTTTACCACAAAGGTTTTGATTTTATGGCGAAAAAAGCTCAAGATTTAGGTGTAAGCGGATTTATTATTCCAGATTTGCCCCACGAGGAGACATTGCCATATCTTTCAACTGCAAAAGAGCACAATGTCGCACTTGTAAGTTTTGTTGCTCCGACTGATAGCAAAGAGCGTATTGAAAAAATCATAAAAAATGCACAAAAATTTATTTATCTAGTTGCATATGCTGGCATAACAGGCTCAGGTACAAGCGAAGATTTGACTCAAACGATAGGGTATATAAAAGAGGTAAGCAAAACACCACTTTTTGTTGGTTTTGGGGTTAATGCAAAAACAGCTCAAGAAAAAGCCAAAGGCGTGGACGGTGTTATTGTTGGTAGTGCTTTTGTGGAAATTTTGCTAGATGGAACACTGAAAAACGGTGAAAAAATAACTAAAATCTCATCTCTTGCCAAAGAGATAAAAGAGAAAATTAACTCTTAAGACTCTTTGTTTTTAAGCTTTTCTAGAAGTTTTTCAAAGGGTTCTTTTTGTAAAAATTCAGCAAATTGTATTTTATAAGTTTGGATAATACTTACGCCCAACACATCAACATCGTAGATTAGCCACTCATTGTTGTTTGTTTTGTAAAATTTGTAAATCACTTCATATTTTTCATTGTTTTTGAAAAGTGTCATTAAAAGCTGAATGCGTGTATTGTTTATTTTTTGCATACCGCCAAGAACAATTTTCTCATCCGTGTAGAGATTGAGCTTGCTCATATAAGAGTTTTTTAGCTTTTGTTCAAAAGCCCTTGAGAACTCATCTTGCTGACTTTTATTTAACTCTTTCCATTTGACACTTCCCAAGCTTATTTTTGACATTGTGGTATAGTCAAAAACTTGATCAAAAATACCGAAAATTTTAGTTGCTTTTATATCTTCTTTAAGTGCTTTATCTCTTATGATGGATGCAACCACTTCTACATTTTTTTTCATAAAAGGCTCAATAGCAGACTCTTCAAGGGCACTAGCGTGTTGAGCTAGCAAAAGTGCAGTAAGACAAACAATCCAAAAATATCTCATGCTATTCCTTTATCAATTTTTCACGTCTTGATTCGTAGAAATTTTTCAAGAAAGGATAGAGGTCAACAGCATCTTTTTTGATGTTTTCATATTCGTTTAGGTGTAGTGAAGCTTTGTTGATAACATGAAAGGAGGTTGCATATATGGATTCTTCATCGCTATCCAAAAGATTTGCACTGCGTGAATCAATGTAGCTAATAGGATTTGCCCAAGAATCTCCAAAAATACCTACCATATCACGAAGATTTGATGGTCCTAGAAATGGAAGAACAACATGAAAGCCAGAACCTACGCCATAATATCCCAGTGTTTGTCCAAAATCTTCATTGTGCGGATTGATGTTGTATTGATCTTTGGCAACATCCATAAAACCAAGAATTCCAATGGTTGAATTGATGACAAATCTTTCGGTCTCTTCAAGTGAATTTTGAAACTTAAACTGCAAAAGATTGTTTATAAGTCTTATTGGGAAAAAAAGATTTTCAAAAAAGTTAGAGATTGCCAAACGAGCTTCTTTGGGAGCCACACAAGAGTAGCCTTTTGCTGTTGGATTTAAAAGATAGATATAAAAAACATCGTTAAATTCGGTCATTAGTCTATTGTATCCAGAGAGTGGGTCTATCTCTTCTTCTGTGTTTTTAACAGAAAACTCTTCATCGAAACTGTTGTATTCTGTTGCACTATTGTTGACAGAAGATGTTCCTATATAAGTTGATGTACCAATGTTTTCAACGGCATATATTGACGATACAAGTAAGAAAATGGCAAACAAAACTCGCACTAAAAACCTTTTTGTGTTATATTGAAAATGTACAAATATTATCCTAAGTCATATAAAAGTCTGCTAAAATAGGACTCCTAGCAGACTTTTATCTTTTAAGATTTAATCATTCTTACCATCTTAATGCCAGCGATACCACTAATTTGTTCAATAATAGCTTCTTGTAAGTTATCTTCCGTGTCTATGATTGTGTATGCAATATCCCCTTTGCTTTTGTTTAGCATGTCATATATATTGATGCCATTTTTTGCCAACAGAGAAGTTATCTCGCTTATCATATTTGGAATATTTTTATTTGCAATCAGCAATCTTTTAAGATTTGGACGAAATGGCAATACGCAATTTGGAAAATTAACCGAGTTAATTATATTGCCTGTTTCCAAAAAGTCTTTTAGTTGAGAAGATGCCATTATGGCACAATTTTCCTCAGACTCTTGAGTAGAAGCTCCTAGGTGAGGTATTGGGATAACTCCTTTCATGCCTAGCAAATCTGCACTCGGAAAATCCGTCACATAGGTTGAAACCTTGCCACTTTGAAGAGCCTTTATTATATCAGCATTATTTATAAGCTCGCCTCTAGCAAAATTCATAATTTTTATACCCTGTTTCATCATGGCAAATTTTTCTGCGTTATACATGCCCTTAGTGCTATCCAAAAGTGGTACATGTATAGTTAGATAATCAACCTTTCCAAGCAAATCTTCAAGACCGCTTGCTTTTTCAACTCTGCTAGAGATCTGCCACGCAGCTTCAACAGAAAGATAAGGGTCGTATCCAACAACCTTCATTCCTAATGCCAAGGCATCATTTGCAACAAGTGCGCCGATAGCACCAAGTCCCACAACGCCTAGCGTTTTTCCCTTAAGTTCGCAACCATCAAATTGACTCTTACCTTTTTCGACAAGTGGAGGAACATTGTCGCCCTCATTTTTTAGGCTTTGTGCCCAATTTACGCCAGCTACAATATCTCTTGAAGACAGAAGCATACCGGCCAATACCAACTCTTTAACAGCATTTGCATTTGCACCTGGAGTGTTAAAAACAACAATGCCTCGCTCCGAGCATATATCGATTGGTATATTATTTGTTCCAGCACCCGCTCTGCCGATAGCTTTTAAGGATTTTGGTAGCTCCATGTCGTGCATTTTAAAACTTCTTAGAATGATTGCATCAGCAGAGGTAAGCTCACTCGCCACTTCGTAGTTATCGTGACCAAAAAGATTTAGTCCTTTTGGGGATATTTTATTTAGAGTTTGGATTTTATACATGTAGAGTTCCTATCTGTTTTCGTTTGCAAATTCTTGCATTAAGTCTACAAGTGCTTGAACGCCCTCAATACTCATTGCGTTATAAATGGAAGCACGAAGTCCTCCTACTGAGCGATGACCTTTTAGTCCTATCATGTCTCTTTGTGTGCTAAGTTTTATGAGTTTTCCCTCTAGTTCGGCATTTTTATCTTTGATGTTAAATGAAACATTCATCATAGAGCGTGAAGATTTTTGAGAGTGTCCTACATAAAATCCGTTGCTGTTGTCGATAGCATCATAAAGAAGTTTTGCTTTTTTTTCATTGTTTGCTTGTACCGCTTTTATGCCACCTTGTTTTTTAATCCACTTCATGGTTAGTCCCAACATGTAGATACCAAATGTAGGTGGTGTGTTATACAATGAGTTTTCAGCAGAGTATGTTGAATAGCGAAGCATTGTTGGAACACTCTCTTTGACTCTTGATTGAAGAGATTTTTTAATTATAACAATAGTTAAACCTGATGGTCCTGCGTTTTTTTGAGCACCCGCAAACATCATATCGACTTTTGACCAGTCAATAGGGTAGGAAAAAATATCACTTGACGCATCAACAACCAAAGGTGCTTTTGTGGATGGATAGTTTTTGTACTGTGTGCCATAAATAGTGTTATTTGAAGTAATGTAAGCATAATCAGCATCATCATCAAATACTATATTTTCAGGTATATGGTCGTAGGTGCTCTCTTTTGAAGAGGCTACGATTTCAACATTTAGTCCTTGTATTTTTGCCTCTTTGATAGCTTTGCTTGACCAAACGCCTGTATCGGCAAACTGAATTTTTCCACCTAGGCTTAAATTCATAGGAATCATAGCAAACTGAAGTGAAGCGCCACCTTGCAGAAAAAGCACATCATAATCCTCTGGAATAGCGTAAAGTTCACGCATCAAAGCGATAGCTCCATTGTGAACATCTTCATAAAGTTTAGAGCGATGTGAGGCCTCCATAATAGAAAGTCCGCTTCCGTTAAAATCAAGAAATTGCTCTTGTGCTTCTCTTAATACATCCAATGGAATAGCAGAGGGACCTGCTCCAAAATTGATTGCTCTATGCATCACTGCTCCTTAGGGTTTTTGTCGGAATGATATCAACTGTATGGTTAAAATATGTTAAGTTTGATGAGAATTGAAAAAATGGTGGAGTTGTGGGGAATCGAACCCCAGTCCAAAAATAGCCACCGATGACGTCTACATGCTTAGATATTGTTGATATTTTTTAATCTTGCTTCGTACAACAATCAGAAAACTACACAAGACGAGCCTTTAACTTCTCTACATGTAAAGGCGTTCATGCAGTATAGCTATCAATTCTATGATACTCTCCAAAACCTCCTAAGATAGCATCAAAGGGGAGAGCAGTCCGCTATTTGTTAAACTTACGCTACAGCGTAAGCGGGACGATAGTTACTGTTGTTAGCAGTTATTGTTTGAAGGTTGTGTAACGCAAGACCCTCACTCGCGACATGCAGTCATAAGCTAAAACTACTCCTGTCGAAGCCATGTCAACCCCATACTTTTTAGGGAAAAGGATTATATCACAATGACAAAAAAGTGTCAATCTTTCTCGTCCAAACTTCCTAAGCAAGGGCGTTTACAAATCTCTGTTATAATTTCAACACACTTATTTTTTTAAAAATATAGCAAAGGATATGTATATTGACAAGTAGCAGAAAAGTAGTTTTGGTTTTTGTTGGACTTCTTGTGGTTTTTGCAATACAAGGATGTGTTACATCCTCTTCTTCGGAGTTGAAAGACCCTATTGTTACTCAAGGAAAATATATACAAGAGCAGCAAAATAAACCATCCCTTAAGCCAAAAAAAGATGAAAACAAGGAAGATGTAAGTTATAGAGCACAATCTGTTGCCGGCAAAGCTTCTATCAATGATTTTAAAATAGCTTATTCAAGTAAGGCGGAGATAGTAAAAGGCATTGTTACTTCTTTGGCATATGATGGAAAGAAGGGTTTTTGGGTGTATGTTATAAAAGGCACAGATATGACAAACAATAAAGTTCCACTTGCAAATTTTGTGAGTAGCAAAGTTTTGGCACAAGAGGGAGATTTGGTGTACGCTATCTTTTCTAGCGGTGCTCTTATTGAGTTGACAATAGTGCAAGAAGGATATAAAAGTGGTAATAAAAAGACAAATCAATACTTCAAAAGCCCAAAGCATAAGGTTTCCAAGTCCACAAGTAATACTTCGCACAAGCGTGATAAAAGTCGCCAAACTCCGTGGATTGGAGTTCCTGAGACGGAAAATATCACTCTAGGTATTCGTTAACCGATCGTTTACCGTTTGGGATTATACTTTCGTTAAGCAAGTTTCATAATACAGATAAGATGATTATGGGAGCGGTAAATGCCAAGCACCTCTCCCATAACTTTTCTCCGACTCACCAAGATATAAAATCCACCATATTCCCAAAGATAGCTAAGCCCTTCTGAGGGATATGGTAAATTTTGCCCCGATATCTTCGTTTTTAACCTCAAGGGTTCCACCCATATTTTTTTCAATGATGAGTTTTGACATGTAAAGACCTATTCCTGTGCCGTTGCTATCTTCTTTGGTAGTAACATATGGCTCAAATATTTTTTCAATAGGTCTTATCTTTATGCCACCGCCATTGTCTTTGACGCTTAGTTTTATATGGCGAGAGTCAGATTTTAAGAAAATGGTAATTTTGCCATGAGCCACACCAGATTCTATTATGGCATCTTTTGCATTTGAAAGAAGATTGAGCAAGACTTGCTCGTACTCATTTTTATAGCCAAATACACTCTCATCTTTGGATGTATTTACCTCTATTAAGATGTTTTGGTTGCTGATGGACTTGCCGATGATGCTCAAAACCTCATCAATCGACTCTTTGATGCTAAAAAGTTTTTTGTCTTTGTTTGGCATAAAAAAGTTTCTAAAGTCATCAATCGTTGTTGACATGTACTCCAGTATGGTTTGTACCTCTTTGCTTTTTTCTTCAACGATTTGTTTGTCCAGCTTTCCTAGTTTGTATTTTAATTTAACTGTCATCATGATTGCAGAGAGCTGTGAAAGTGGTTGTCGCCACTGGTGAGCTATATTGCTTATCATCTCTCCTAGTGCTATAAATTTTGATTTTTGGATAAGTAACTGTTCTTGATCTCTGTTTTTTTCTATCTCGTCTTTTACCCTGTTTTCAAGCGTTTTGTTTAGCACTTCCAGCTCGTCATTTTTTTGTTTAATCTGGGCATGATAGCCGTTAAGAAATTTTTCAATAGTCTTACCCAAGATTATCGCAAATGAGTTAGCCACAAGAGAGAAAAGAAGAAATATAACAACTCCAGAACTAACATCAAGACGTACTTTTTTATTTAGATTTGCCTTCTGGGTAGCAATCTCTTCGTCTATATCATCTAGATAAGCACCTGCTGCAATAATCCAATTCCACTGCGGATACGCCTTAAAATAAGAGACCTTGGGTCTAGCTTTGGTGTCGTTTTGTTTTTTATACATGTAGTGCACAAAAGATGAGCCTTGCTCTCTTATATCTTTAAGAAAAATTTTCCTAAAAGCCTTTCCGTTTTCGTCCGTATAAGAGTCAGATATAAACTTTCCCTCTATGTCTGGTCTATTGGGATTAACCAACATTGTAGCAAAGGTGTTCCCGCCTTCATAATTTTGCACATCATAAACAAAAACATAGTTTTGTTTATCTTTCCCAAAGGAGATGTATCGTATCCAGTTTTTAAGCTCCTCTTGAAAAGCCCTCTCTTGATCTTGATTTTTTATAAGAGTTCTTTTAAATGTAATGTACTCTATGATGGAGTCAACTTCTCTTTTTATAATATTTTTTTGAGATTCTACATATGTTTTTTTGCTATCTTCTATTTGGGCATCGAGTATGTTGTACTGCTTTGTGATAAAAAACCAACCATTAAAAATCATCAAAGAGCTTATGATAAGCATTGTGCTGACGATAATAATAGTAGATATGTTATTTTCTTTGATGATTTGCATCAAACCCCCTGTTAATGAAAACAAAAAATAAATTATACTATTATATTGGATGTCAAAATTAGAGAAAATAAGGAAATCAACAAGATGAACGAAAAACTTCTAAAGCAACTCTCTAACTACACAGTGCTTTACGCAGAAGATGATAGCGGTATTAGAAAAAATATCAACGAGCTTCTCTCGATGCTTTTTAAAGAGGTTTATTTGGCGGTTGATGGCGAAGAAGCATACGAAAAATACATATCTCTCAAGCCTGACCTTGTTATAACTGACATAAAAATGCCACGACTCAATGGCATAGATTTGGCGAAAAAGATTCGACATGTAGATGACCAAGCGCAAATTATTGTTATTACAGCACATACAGAAGTAGATTTTATGCTGGAGGCAATTGAGCTTTTTTTAGTACGCTATATCGTCAAGCCCATTACCGAGCCAAAACTTCTTGATGCCCTAGAAAAATTTTTAGATTCGAAAGAGAAAGTAAATCGAAAAGAGATAGCAGATGGTTGGTTTTATGATTATCTTAAGAAAGCCATATGTCACAATGAAACACTTTATGAGCTAACTAAGAAAGAGGCAAGATTTTTAGAGATTTTATTGAGCAAGAATTCTATAATATCTTATGAAGAGATAGAACGAGAGCTTTGGGGGGATGAATATATGAGCCTAAATGCTCTGCGATTGATGATTAAAAACCTTAGAAAAAAACTACCAGAGGGTGTTTTGAAAAATATTCAAGGTGTTGGCTACAAAATGTAACATATTTTTTTAATATTTTTTTAATAAATCCTCTGCTTTGTTTCTTTTTGTAACTTTAAACTCTTTTTCATTTTGTTTTTTTTACTCACTCTGTTTTGTACATAATTTAGACATATCTTTCCATTATAATCAAAACTGAAAAAATAAAAAAACAAGGAGAACATTATGACTAAGTTCATAAAGATAGTTGCTGCTACAGCACTTTTGGTCTCTTCTGCACTTGCTGCGGAGTACACCATTAAGCTAACACATGTTGTAAGTCCAAACACCCCAAAGGGCCAAGGTGCTGATTTCTTTGCAAAAAGAGTTGCGGAGTTAACAGGCGGCAAGGTTGAAGTGGTGGTTTTCCCAAATTCACAACTTTATGGTGATGGTGAAGAGATGAAAGCTTTAAAGTTGGGCAATGCTCATATTGCAATGCCAAGCTTTTCAAAATTTACAAGTCTTGTTCCAGAGATGCAACTTTTCGACTTGCCATTTTTATTTAGAGATAAAGACCATCTATACAAGGTTCTAGATGGTGAAGTTGGTCAAATTATTAGAGACAAGGTATCAGCAAAAGGTTTTATTGCTTTGGATTATTGGGATGCAGGATTTAAACATATGTCATCAAACAAAAAAGCTATTTTGATGCCAGAAGATGCGGCAGGTCAAAAATTTAGAATTATGAGCTCACACGTTCTTGAGGCTCAGTTTAAAGCTATCGGTGCAAATCCTCAAGTTCTTCCATTTTCAGAAGTTTATTCAGCTCTTCAACAAGGTGTTGTAGATGGTGCTGAAAACCCGCTTTCAAACTTTTATACAAAAAAGTTTAACGAAGTTCAAACAGATTTGACGCTTTCGGGACACGGATATCTAGGCTATCTTGTTATTATGAGTGAAAGTTTTTGGAAAAAATTTCCAGCTGATTTGAAACCAAAAGTTATTCAAGCTATGAAAGAAGCAACTGCATTTGAGAGAAAGGCAGCCGCTACTGATGATGATGATACATTGGCAAAAATCAAAGAGTATGGAAAAACATCTGGCAAACTTGCTGTTCATGAGTTAACACCTGATCAAAAAGTTGCATGGCAAAAAGCTATGGAGAAAATCTATCCACAATTTTATAAAGTAGTCGGAGAAGATTTGATTAAAAAAGCACAAGCTGTCAAATAAGGGTTTTTTTAAAACTATCTAATCTAAAAGAGAAAATATGAGAAAATATTTTACGATACTAGATCTAGGGGTAGCTGCGATAAATAAAAATATCGCAGTTTTCGGTATAGCTCTAGGAGTTATTTTAGCGTTTGCCAATGTTGTGCTTCGCTATTTTTTTGACATGAGCTTGACATGGGCAGGAGAGTTGACCAACTATCTTTTTATGTGGTCGGCTCTTTTTGGTGCGGCTTATGGGTTTAAAAGAGGTATTCATATATCAGTAACGATGCTTTTGGAGCTTTTGCCAACATATTTAGCCAAAGCAATTATGATGTTTGCACACTTTTTTAGCTTTTTATATCTAGGCCTTATGTCCTATCTAGGATATACGCTTGTTCTTATGTTGGCTGATTTTGGCGAGATGAGCATTGATTTGCGTATTCCTATGTGGATACCACATTTGGTTTTGCCATTGGCATTTTTAGGAGCATCGTTTCGTGCTGGAGAAAAGATATTTGAGGTAGCAGCAATGGATGCCAATAAAGTTGTAGTAAATCACGAGCTAGAAGCTATTCAAGATTCGCTTGAGATAAGAGGAGCAAAAAATGTTGATGCTTAGTCTATTTGGCATACTCTTCTTATTGATGTTTTTAGGTGTTCCTGTGGCGGTTTCTTTGGGAGCAAGTACGCTTATTACGGCTTTTTTCTTTACGGAAATGGATTTAATGGGAGTTGTTTCTCATGTATTTGATGGACTAAACAAGTACTCCTTGATGGCGATACCAATGTTTATTTTGGCGGGCTCTTTTCTTTCAAAAGGTGGTTCAGCAAAACGAATTATTGAGTTTGCAAAGTCAATCGTTGGACACCTTCCTGGAGGACTTCCTATATCGGCTATTTTCGCATCTATGATTTTTGCAGCAGTTAGTGGAAGCTCTCCTGCAACGGTTGCGGCTATTGGTTCGGTTATGTTTGGTGCAATTAAAGAGGCGGGATATCCAAGAGGTTATGCGATTGGTACGATTGCAACATCAGGAAGTTTGGGGATTTTGATACCGCCTTCTATCATTTTTATCGTCTATGGAGTTACGGCAGACTTGTCTATTGGAAAACTTTTTATGGCAGGTGTCGTACCAGGAATATTGATAGGTTTTATGTTGATGGCATATACATTTTATGGTGCTATTCGTTTAGGATTTAAACGCCAAACCCCAGCCAGCTTTAAAGAGCGTTTGATAAAATTTAAAGATGCGTTTTGGGCATTGATGCTTATAGTCATCGTTATCGGTGGTATTTATGGCGGATTTTTTACGCCAACAGAGGCTGGAGCTGCGAGTGCAGTGTATGCGTTTTTTGTTTCAGTTTTTATCTATAAGGACTTAAAGTTAAAGGACGTATATCCTATCTTGGTTGAAGCGGCTTTAACAAGTGCTATGATTTTCTTTGTTATTGCCAATGCGATGATTTTTGCACACTTCTTGACGGACGAAACCATTCCTCAGCAAATTACGAAGATGATTATGGATGCCAATGTTGGGCCAATTATGTTCTTGGTCATCGTCAATATATTGTTGCTTTTGATGGGACAGTTTATGGAGCCTAGCTCGGTGGTTATGATTACGGTGCCTTTGCTTTTGCCGTTGGTTATGGCACTAGGAATTGATCCAATTCATTTTGGTGTTGTTATGGTTGTTAACATGGAGATAGGCATGATAACCCCTCCGGTAGGACTCAATCTCTTTGTCGCAGCAGGCATGACAGGATTAAGTCTAAAAGAGGTAGTTGTATCTGCTCTTCCATGGGTAGCAGTGCTATTTGTGGGATTGATTTTGATTACTTATGTGCCAGAGATCTCTCTTTGGTTGCCAAACTTAATGTTTGGAAAGTAAAACTCTTTACATGTAGACATGTTGGAAGTAGGCAAAACTGCTTCCAACTTCTTCATCTCTTCTTTTGTGTTATAATTTTCCAACAGATAGTTGTGGGAGTTTAAATGCAAGAAGATATTCGCTATAAACAGCGGTTTGAAAATTTTGAAAAGTCATTTTTATTGTTTAAAAATGCTTTGGATATCGAAACTCCTAGTATAGTTGAAAAAGCAGGGGTCATTCAGTTTTTTGAAACAACATTTGAGCTTGCATGGAAACTCATGAAAGAAAAATGATGTTCGGTCTTAACGAAAAAGAACTTTATATTTTGCACTCTATCTTACGGTCTCAAGGCGTGAACTCAGCCAAAATTTTTGGATCTCGTGCACTTAGAACACATTAAAAGAGTTGGCAAATCGCTTTTTTAGTAAAATTTGCATGGCAAAAAATTAGTTTTTTCCCTCTTTTTTCAGAAACCCCCCCACAGATACACGCTTTTAAGAAAAATTTAATCTTTAACATGGTGATTTTGTGGTAAACTTTTCAGGTAAAAAAATTTCTTAAGGAGAAAAGTATGAAATTAGCTAAACTTAGCTTGGCAGCTATCATGACAGTTGGTGCTCTTGCAACATCTGCTACAGCAGCAGACAATCTTGCAGATGCATTTAAAAACGGAAAACTAAACGGCGAATTGAAAGCGTTTTATTTTGACAGAGAGGGTGGCGGAAACGCTGCTTCTTCTGGAACTACAGGTTCTAATGCAGAGATTTTTAACGTAGGTGTTATGCTTAACTACGTTACTGATCCATTGATGGGTTTAACAATGGGCTTAACTTTTCAGTCAAGCCATGCACCATTTGCTGATGAAGATGCAAAAGCAGATTTTAGTGGCTCTACTGCTACTGGCGATATGTATGGCTCAGGTGCACAACTTTCTCAGGCATATATAAACTATGCTGTAGCTAAAACAAACATCAAAATTGGTCGCCAGTTTATAGCTAGCCCATTGGTTAACAATAGTGGCTCAAGAATGGTTAAAGATGCTTTTGAAGCTTTGACAGTTGTAAGCAATGATGTTCCTAACACTACATTGATGGCTGGTGCTATAACTAAATGGCAAGCAAGAACAGATGGTGGTGGTGCTAGTGGTGGTATAGGTCAGTTTAAAAGCCTAAATGCTGATGACGATATGGCATACACAGCACTTGTTGTTAATAAATCAGTTCCAGGCTTAACATTGACAGCTCAATATTTAACACTTGATGGCGAAGGTGCAGCAAAAACTAACGGATTCCAAGATATTTATGCAGAAGTAGCATATGCTGGCAAAGCGGGTTCATTTAACTATGGTGTTGCAGCGAACTATTTGAATACAAACTGGGAGCAGGCAAACATAGAGTCTGGAGATATGTATGGTGCAAAAGTTAGCTTTGGAATGGGCGACCTTAAAACATATGTTGCTTATACAGCGATTGGTGAAAATGGAGGTGCTGGTGTAAAGAATGGTTTTGGACATGGTGCACATCCTGAATTTGCAAAAGGTGTTTCAAGAACAGTTAGCTACACTAATGACGATTCACAAGCATACTCTCTTGACGTAAACTATAACTTCAAAGCTATCGGTCTTTTGGCAGGTGCTAGATATACAATCGTTGAAGATGACAATGCAGCAACAGATAGAGATAAATTTGATATCCAAGATCTTTATTTGACTTACAAAGTTGCACAACTTAAAGGTCTACAGTTTGATGCAAATTACCAAGGCTATGGCAAAGATGCTGATGGTAGAGATATTTGGTTTAAAGCTACTTACAAATTCTAATCCAATTTGTTAACGCTTTTTTAGGGTGGGTGTCTTTTGGCATCCACCCTTTTTTTATGCCCTTTTTTATCTCTCGTGTAAATTTTTCTACTTCTTATAAAAAATAACTATTTAATTTCATTTTGAATTGCCTTGATTAAAAGTTTTATGTAGAATCAAGTGAAACTAATTTTTTCAAGGAGAAAAGTATGAAATTAGTTAAACTTAGCTTGGCAGCTATCATGACGGTTGGTGCTCTTGCAACATCTGCTAAAGCAGCAGACAATCTTGCAGATGCATTCAAAAATGGAAAACTAAACGGCGAGCTTAAAGCTTACTATTTTGATAGAGAAAATAGTGCGGGAGGAGCGCCAAGTGGCACCATGGGAACAAATGGTGTTGATTCTGCTATTTTTACGCCAGGTGTTATGTTAAACTATGTAACCGACCCACTGTTTGGCTTCACGATGGGCTTAACCTTTCAAGCTGCTCAAGCTCCTTTTGCAGATGGTCCAATAGGAACAGCCGGAACTGCTAAGAACGATTTTAGTGCTGACATGTATAGTGCTGGCTCGGTACTTTCCGAGGCATATCTTAACTATGCATTTGGCAAGACTAATGTAAAAGTAGGACGTCAATTTATCGGCACTCCACTTTTGGCAGGTAGTGGCTCAAGGATTATTGTACAGTCATTTGAAGGTTTAACAGTTGTTAATACCGACCTTCCTCAAACCACATTAACAGCAGCTGTTGTTACGAAGTTCGCTGCGAGAACAGATGGTGCCGGTGCTCCAGGTAAATTTGATGAGTTGAGTGCAGAGCACGATAAAGCATATACTATTCTTGCTGTAAACAAATCAATCCCTAACGTAACCTTGACAGCTCAATACTTGACGATAGGCGACTCAGGAACAGCTGCGACTGATGATGGATACAAAGATATTTATTTGGAGATAGCGTATGCCAGCAAGGCAGGTTCATTTGATTATGGATTGGCAGCTAACTACTTAAGCACAAACTATGATCTCTCCACTAAAGACTCAGGCACAATGTATGGCGTAATGGCAAACATGGGCATAGGAGATCTTAAAGGATTTATCGCATATTCAGCAGTTAGTGATGATGGTAGTGTAGTAAATGGTATAGGATCTGCGGCACAACCGATGTATGCAAAAGGTGTTTCATATTTTGCTGGTTACTACAATGATGATTCAAAGTCAGTCTCTGTTGACGTAAACTATAACTTCAAAGCTATCGGTCTTTTGGCAGGTGCTAGGTATACGGATGTTAAAGACGACAATGCAGCTTCCACGGCTGATAAATTTGGAATTACAGATTTTTATGCAACTTATACAGTTCAGCAGCTTAAAGGTTTGTCGCTTGGCGCAAACTATCAAAGTTATTCAAAAGATGCTGAAGGTCGTGATATTTGGTTTAAGGTTAATTACAAATTCTAATCCAATTTGCTAATATTTTTCCCAGGGTGGGCGTCTTTTTGGCGTCCACCCTTTTTTTTATGCCCTTTTTCTGAATTTGTCTTGTTTAAAAGTTTTATGTAGAATAAAAAAGGATTAAATTTTTTAAGGAGAATATATGAAATTATCTAAGCTTGTCTTGGTAGCTATTATCACGGCAGGAACAATTTATTCAAGTGCTAAAGCAGCAGACAATCTTGAGGATGCTTTTAAAAAAGGTACACTAAGTGGAACATTAAAATCTTTTTATAGGGATGTGAGCGTATATAATGCAGTTGACAAGACAGGTTTTGCAGTTGGTGGCGATTTAGGCTATGTGACCGATACGTTTTATGGTTTTGGTGCTGGTGTGACCTTTCAAACATCGCATACGCTAGGTCTTAAAGACAATAATTTAGCAGAAGTAGATACAGATGTTGCTATTTCTCAAACATTGCTAAGTGAAGCTTACCTATCTTACAAGTGCGATAAGACAAAATCACTCATCAAAGTTGGTCGCCAGTATATAGATACACCTTTGATAAACACAAATACAATAAGGCTGATTAATGACTCTGCTGAAGCCATCACTTTGACCAATACTTACTTTGCAGATACAACAATCTTTGCTGGTGCAGTTGATAAGTGGTATGACAGATCTGGAACAGAAACGGACCATGAAAATCATATCTATACCGCTTATGCTACAAATAGCTCTATAAAAGGACTGGGCTTAACAGGACAAATAACAACACAATCAGATAGTGACACATTGGTTTATTTGGATGTAGCTTACACTCTTCCAATAACGTTTCCTTTGACCATTGGTGCACAGTATTATGGTACATATTTTGATAGTAGTGCAAACAAGGAAGATACGGCACTTTATGGCGTGATGGTTGGTACAAAAGTAGCAGGTATCGGTTTGTCAGCCTACTATAACAAAACAGACAAAGACAACGATGTTAATGTGGGCTATGGACAAGGAACAGACTGGACATATAATGCTGTTGAGTGGTGGACAGGATATTGGGCTGGAACAGAGTCATATCAAGGTAAAGTCTCTTATGATTTTTCACAAGTTGGCATTAAGGGCTTAAGTGCATTTACTCGCTATGCGGTTTATGATAACTCTGTGAATCCTGCCAACGATGCAAAAGAGTGGGATATTGATGTAAAATATTTATTTGCAGGGTCTCTTAAAGGGCTTGATGTAAGAGTTCGATATTCTGATACAAAATTTGATACAGCAACAGCTAATGATGGACATGACTTAAGATTGATTGTAAACTATAAATTTTAGGCTTGCTAATGGAATAATAGCTTTGGCATAGAATATGTTTTAGAAAATTTAAAAACCGCCATAAATCGTCTTTTAAACAGAACAACAAGAGATTGTTTTTATATCAAAAAACTACTTAAGTTATTAATTATAATATCTCTGCATTTAGCTTAAAACGTTGCTACATGCAGAGATTTCTTTCTTTTTTATAAAATAAAAAAACTACTATATTCCCTTAAAAAGCTCTAAAAATTATTTATGAAGTATTTACTTTAATTGGGTAATATAAACTTAATTTTTTCGTCAAAAGGGAGAGCTTTATGAACTCAGCAATCAAGCTGCTTTTATCAATGAGGTCAGTAGTTATTTTACTGTTGATTTTTGGTGCTGCAAGCGGAGTAGCAACGTTTATTGAAAATGATTTTGGTATTGAAACAAGTTGGGCTGCCGTGTATGACTCGACATGGTTTGAGGTAGTTCAAATTTTATTGGGCATTTTATTGGTGTACAACATTTTTCGTTATAAAATGTACAGAAAAGATAGTATTCCGTCTTTTTTGTTTCATATAGGTTTTTTATTTATCCTTGTTGGCTCTGGAATGACTCGATATTATGGGTTTGAAGGCTCTTTACATGTAAGAGAAGGAAAGTCTGACAATCGTGTTGTTTCAAGTGATCCTTTTGTGCGTGTCGAGGCGGTTAAAGACGAAAAGACATATGGAATTCAGAAAAAACAATTGATATCGTCACTTGGTGGCAACAACTTCTCTTTTGATTTGGATGTTGATGGAGATATTGCAAAAATTAAATTTAAATCCTTTATAAAAAATGCAACAGAGAAAATGGTTGATGATCCTTCTGGTCTTCCAGCACTTAGTATGGTTGTTAGCTCTAACAAAGGCAGTGAAGAGGTTAGTCTTTTTAGAGGGGAGAGTAAAACGATAGATGGTTTAGAGTTTATTTTTGATGCTAAGGCTGAAAACAAAGATAACAACGCCGTTTTTATTACGGTTGAGGATGGCAAGTTTTTCATAAAATCTCCAAAGCAAATATCTTGGTTTAAGATGGCGGAAAATAGTAGGGGTGTTTATGAGGCGGAGGCAAAAAATGATTTTACAACAGGAAAACTTTATACGATAGAAAGTATTAATTTTGCCCCTAAATATATAGGGCTTAAAGGAAAAATAAAAGTTGTTGAGGACAAGAATCCTATGGCTAAAAGCAATAGGGATGTTTTGTCCGCATTGGTTGTTGATGTTGAGTTTAAAGGGGAAAAACAAGAAGTTGTAATGTACGGAAAGGGCAAAAACTATCAAGGATATATCGAAAGAGTTATGATCGGTAATGTTAAATTTGCTTTTGAGTGGGGTTCCATGGTTTCAAGGTTGCCTTTTTTGATAAAACTAAACGAGTTTCAGCTTGAGAGATATCCTGGCTCAAAATCTCCAATGTCTTATGCAAGTGAAATAGAAGTTGTAGATGCACAGATGAACGTTAATATGCCTTATCGTGTCTACATGAACCATGTTTTGGATTATCGAGGGTATAGATTTTTTCAATCATCGTATGATCAAGATGAGAAAGGAACTATTTTGTCAGTCAATAAAGATCCAGGAAAATGGCCTACATATATAGGATATATCTTGTTGGGTATTGGTCTGTTTTTCAACCTTGTTAATCCAAAAAGCAGATTTAGAAAATTGGCCTCTATGATACAAAGAGACATGGTTAAAATAAAATCAGCATTTGTCGCAATATTTGTTTTATTGGCTCTATCCTCTCCTACTGCTATAAATGCGGTTGGAAATGATGAGTATTTAGAGTATTTTAAAAGGTACGACAAGACACATGCGGATAATTTTGCAAAAATATTAACACAAAGTGCCGATGGAAGAATCAAGCCGATAGACACAGTCGTAGATGAGTTGCTAAATAAAGTCTACCGAAAAACATCATATCAAGGACTAAGTGCAAATCAAGTAGTGCTTGGCATGATGAGCTCTCCTGGCGAGTGGCAAACCCAACCGATGATAAATGTTTTTCATCCTGAGTTGAAGAAGATTTTAGGACTTAAGCCAGATGCAAAGTATGCATCTTTTAATGATTTTTTTGATAGAAGTGGTACAAGACAGTATAAGCTAACAAAGTATGCTGATGAGGCAAATCTTAAAAAGCCAGCCAATAGAAATCAGTTTGATAAAGATGTTATCAAGGTTGACGAGAGAGTAAATGTTTGCTACTTGGTATATACTGGTGAAATTTTTAGGATAATTCCAAAGATAAACGATGCTTCAAAAAGATGGTTTAGCCCAAAAACAGCTATTGGTACATTTCCAAAAGAGGAGAGCGATGAGGTTAGGTCGTTGTTTGCTGGATATTTTGAAGCGCTCGGCGAGGGTGTAGAGAAGAATATTTGGACAAATGCTGACAAATCTGTAGAAAAACTTATGGCTTACCAACAGCAGTACGCATCTGATATAATCCCTAGCCCTAGCAGAGTAAGCACTGAAATCTTTTTTAATAAGGCAAAGATTTTTCAAAGATTGACACCTTTTTATCTTTTGAGTGGTCTGGTGCTTCTATTTTTTATCTTTGCAAAAATGCTCAAGCCAAATCTAAATCTTTCAACCGTTACTAAAATAGTTTTTGGAATTAATTTATTGGCGTTTCTTGTCCAAACCGCTGGTCTTGGTTTGAGATGGTATATATCTATGCACGCACCTTGGAGTGACGGATATGAGTCGATGATTTATATTTCGTGGGCTATTGCGCTTTCTGGAATCTTTTTCTCTAGACAATCTATCGTCTCTTTGGCATTGACCTCTATTTTGGCGGGCGTTACTTTGTTTGTGGCACATCTTAGCTGGATGGACCCTCAGATAACAACGCTTGTTCCTGTTCTGAAATCTTATTGGCTAAATATTCACGTTTCTGTTATTACGGCTAGTTATGGATTTTTGGGATTGTGTTCGCTTTTGGGATTTTTTACATTGATTTTGTTTGCTTTGCGTAAAAATGGAGGCAATAGCAAAAGAGATATTGAAATCGACCGTAACATCGTAGAGGCAACTCGAATTAATGAGATGTCTATGATATTGGGACTTAGTTTGCTAACTATTGGTAACTTTTTAGGTGGTGTTTGGGCAAATGAATCGTGGGGTAGATATTGGGGTTGGGATCCAAAAGAGACTTGGTCTTTGGTCTCTATTTTGATTTATGCGGCTGTTGCGCATATGCGTTTTGTGCCAAAAATTAACTCCTTGTTCGCATTTGCTGTGGCATCAACTATATCTTTTGCCTCTATTATTATGACCTATTTTGGTGTAAATTTTTATCTATCTGGAATGCATTCATACGCATCTGGAGATCCTGTGCCAATTCCTTCATTTGTTTACTATACTATCGTTATAGTTTTTGCATTGATAGCTTTTTCATATCGAAATAGAAACATTAACAAAACGCTCTAATTTAAATAGTGCAAAAGAGTTTTAATATCTCTTTTGCACCCTCTTTATCTCTCTTTTTGCTATAATAGGCACAAAAAACAGTACAACATTGCTTTGGTGAAGGCTTTTTAATGCAGGAAAATTATCTAGTTATTGTTATTATTGCTACGATAGTCTTTGTTGTTTTTTTGCTAGCACTTATTCTTGCTAGTCTGAAAAGTGATTCAGAAGGCGAAAAAAGAAAGAGAGAAATTGCCGAAGAAGATGCAAAGAAAAGCATAGGAATAGAGTATTTTGTGGAGCTTGTTGCAAAGAGAACAACCTCTAAAAATGAGCTCACTAATGCTGTTTTGGAAGTTTCAAAAAACATACCTTTTCCGAAAAAAAGCAAAGGCAGAGCCCCAAATAAGGCAAAAGTGTATCTAAATTTTGTATTGCTTGTGGCAAGTCATAAAAACGCTGATGCAAAACTAATCGCATTTATGGATCAAGAGCTTAAAAAATACAATCCAGACTATAGAACAGAGATAGATATATATGAAAACGAGGGATTGAGACAAAGGGCAAATAGAATATAAAAAAATGGCGACCCCAAGGGGATTTGAACCCCTGTTCCCGCCTTGAGAGGGCGGTGTCCTAACCACTAGACGATGGGGTCGCACAAGTGTGTTTGCAACTAGGACAATGGTGACCCGTGATGGATTCGAACCATCGACCACCTCCTTAAAAGGGAGATGCTCTACCGGCTGAGCTAACGAGTCAATCGCTCATGGGAGTTAATCACTTTACAATAAAAAACAACCTTGAGAAAATCGTGGCGCGGCGGACGGGACTCGAACCCGCGACCCCCGGCGTGACAGGCCGATATTCTAACCAACTGAACTACCGCCGCACACGAAAAATGGTGGTCGTTAGAAGACTCGAACTTCTGACATCCACCTTGTAAGGGTGGCGCTCTACCAACTGAGCTAAACGACCGATGACATTAGGAAAGAAAAAATGGCGACCCCAAGGGGATTTGAACCCCTGTAACCGCCGTGAAAGGGCGGGATCCTGGACCACTAGACGATGGGGTCGCACATAATATAAATGGTGACCCGTGATGGATTCGAACCATCGACCACCTCCTTAAAAGGGAGATGCTCTACCGGCTGAGCTAACGAGTCAAGCTCTTGATTTCACTCTGCGAATGAGGTTGAAATTATAGGGAAAAAAATTTCATTTGTCAAGAAGTTGTATTAGTCCATAACATATGGCACTGAGGGTTAGTTTCTAGAAGGTATTGTACAGGAGTTTTCATATGTAAACCATGATGAGGGATTATGGTGTTGTAATCAATGAGCCAATCAGCCATTTTT
>JAQUWL010000027.1 GCA_028692875.1 Sulfurospirillaceae bacterium | reverse complement strand
AAACCTAGCAATACCAATATAAGCAAAATCTTTGCATAAAATTTTCTTCGTATAGAAAGACATCGTCTCTCCAAATCCTCAAATCTGCTATTTGTCATGGATAAGTCCTGTGTCAAGTGCCGCCATCATCAAAAGCAGTTTGCTTACCTTTTGATGCCTTGCTATTCCTTGCTTCTTAGCATAATCTAACAATTTCATCAACGTATAAAGAAATTTTTTAATAGTTCTAAAATTGCCACTTGTATACTTTGCAATAATATTTGCATCTCTTTTTGAAAACAAAGATGCTATCTCTTGACAAGAATGAGTCACAAGACTATTTTGAATATATCTTAAAACTTCGTTTTTGTCTAAATTACCATATGTAACAATCACTTTTGTGCGAGACTTGAACTGTTTTTTTTGCAAAATAACTGCACTCTCTTCTTTATGCATTGACAAAACAAACTGAAAAACTTTAGTGTCACTTAGTATCCTAATCAATTCGAACTGCTCTTCATTTAAAAGTTGTGCCTCGTCAATAAAAATCGTATGGTTGGTGCCTTGATACGCTTTTAAAAGCTCATCTTTTAGGGTATTAAAATTGGTCTCTCTATTAAACTCTAACCCTTTTGCATCATATAGCATCTTAAGTAAGTCACGCTTGTCAAAAAAAGGATGGTCTATAAAAACGGTCAACTGAGTATCTTTTATTTTTTTCTCAATTATTCTTAAAATGTAGCTTTTCCCCACACCCGGATCACCGGTAACAAAAATCAAAGGTGCATTCCTCTCTTTAATCGACTCTTCTATTTTGCTTTTAGCTATCTCGGCACTCATACTATCAAAATAGTTATCTGGATTTATAATATCCTTAAAAACCTCTTTTGCTAATTCATAATCACGCATTAGTTAATCTTTTCTGCAAATTCCATCTCGTACTTCTCGAGATCAGGAGTTGTTAGCCCCTCTACAACATGAGGAATAATAACAATTAT
Organism: Sulfurospirillaceae bacterium; assembly: GCA_028692875.1. Classification (GTDB taxonomy): domain Bacteria; phylum Campylobacterota; class Campylobacteria; order Campylobacterales; family Sulfurospirillaceae; genus JAQUWL01. The sequence goes on along the minus strand of JAQUWL010000027.1, from coordinate 17,445 downwards.
AAGCTCACTGCTTGCAGCAACCTTGCTGCTACTTTTGAACGCCTCCCCCAAAAAAGGAATAGAAGAAAGCCCTGGAACGCTTGTGTCCCTCACAGTGTCCGTTCGAGATATGAGCCCTCCAACCAAAACCTTATTGCCGTCTTTTACCTTAACCATTGACGAAAGTTGCTTTATCTTAATATCTGGTGCCAAAAAAGGAATGCCATTAGCATCTATATGCTCTCCGCCTATTGCTTTTTCGCTTACCACAGGATTTATTTTAAGCATAATGAATCCATCTTCTGTGATCTGTGGCGTTATATCAAGAGTTATCCCAACAAAAGTTGAACCAGTCTCATAACTTGGTGTTGTTGTTGTTCCGCTAGTTGTAGTAGTTGTAGTACTTCCTGTATCGTAACGATAGTTCAACTCTGTACCCACGTTAATAACCGCTGATTGGTTATTTAGTGTCATTACTTTTGGGTTAGATACTGTTCTAACATCGCCTTGTGTTTTCAAAAATTTTATCAACCCATCCATTGAAAAACTATATCCAACCAAATAGTTTGGATTTTTGAGAGTATTTAAAAAACCATCCGCAACGCTTACGTAGTTTTGATCCGTAACTGCACCGGAAGAGCTTGCTCCTCTTGAACGAACTCCATCCGACTTCGCACTCACGCCAAAATCAAACTTACTCCAATCCACACCCTCGGTCTTGTCATAATCATAAGTCACTTCTAAAATCTTAGCCTCTAATAAAATCTCTTTATGTAACCTCTTCATCATTTTGGCAATATACTCTTCAACTCGTTCTAGCTGTTTTTTGGTTCCAGTTACTGTTACGATACCAGCATCTTGATTTATCAGGGCTTTGCTAATATTTTTCTGCTCATCCCCATCTCTTTGCAGCATAGTTGTAATCTCATTTTCAATCTTATCCCAAAACTTAAACTCTGAAGTAAAATCCATTTTTGTAGATCCACTTCCTGTGTTACCATTTGCACCATTTGATGAAGAGCCTCCAGAAGAGCCTGTATTTATAACTTTGTTTGTAGTATTTTTTCTTTGCGAAAAACTAACATAATCTATAAAAAACGATTTTGTTTTAATATATCCAACTTTTAGTATTTTGTGGTTATCAGAAAGAGAGTAAAAGATATTGTTTTCACTCAAAATCAAATCTAGCAACTCTCTGATAGAAAACTCATGCACATTGATATAATTTAGTCTTTTTTGAACAATCTTTTTAACGTCCTCATCCTCAAACAAAAGAGTCATTTTGCACTGATCGGTTACATTTTCCAGCACATCTAATATGCTGACTTGTTGTTCTTGGTTGTCTTTAACTGAAAACGTAAAAAATTTGTTTTCACATGTTGCATTTGCAAACGTAAAAACCAACGTTAATACTGCTATAAATTTAATCATTGTTTAACATCCCCTATATCCACTAAACGTCTTGATTTTCTCAAAGATAAACTAGTCATTCTTGAACCATTTTTAAGCTCAACACTCTGTTTGTTGATTTTTACTACTTTAAGCCCATCTATCTTATCGCCCACACCATACCATTCTCCATTTATAAACGCCTTTTCATTCATAATCGAAACCAACTTTAACTCTTTTTTTTCACTTGATTTAAAAACATTTTTAATATCGGTAGTTTTTTGACTTGTTGCCTCCACTGCAACCTTTTTCTCTTCTACTGCAAAGGGGTCGTAGTCCAAACTCTTTTCCAAACTTTTGGTTGCATTAGCATAAGAGAGAAGCTTTTCTAGCTTTTGGTTTGCATCATTTGCAAATCCATTTGAAATAATCAATATAGCCATTGTAAAAATTAATTTTTTCATAGCCCAATCCCGTATATATCTAGCACTAATGTAAATTTTACGGCATCTTTATCCGAAACAAGTGTGATTTTTGTAAACTTTAAAAGTGCTTCAAGATTTTCAATAAAACCAACAAACTCAACCACCTCTTTATAGCTACCCTGTCCTGCTATCTCTAATCTTTTTTTCTGCCCTAGTAGCTCTTTTGGTGCATCTAACTTAAACTCAACATTTTTAACATAATCAATTTTCAAGTTATTGTTGACGGATTTTTTCAATATATCATCTAACGACTGTGCAAACTCTTTTTCGTTAAAAAAGGCAAATCTAAGCTTGTAAAGATTTGATACAAGAAAACTTATCTCCTCTTTTTGCTTCTCTACACGATCTTTTAGTATGGCTAGCTCTTTTTCTTTACTAGCAATCAACACTTTTGTTCTAGCAGTTTTGTCCTTTGCCATGTTGGACTCAACTGTCGCAATTGAGCTATTTAGCCCGTCAACTTCAAGTTGTATCGGATACGCTATCTGACTTATCAAAAAAGCACCCACAACAAAGACGATAAAATAAACCATCGCTCTTTGTCTGCCTCCACATGTTGCTAAAAAATTTTCAAATTTATTCATCGCTCAATCTCAACTTTGCTAACGTATGTTTGATTGTCTATCTTAACCTCTTTGGTGTCAACACTTGAAAAACCCTCTGCTATCAAATCTTCCATAAATTTAGCAATCTTATCTCTTTGGGAATACTCGGCTATAACAAAAACATTCATTTTCTGAGAGTTTATCTGCTCAATACTTTTCACTTTTAGAGTATATTTTTTTAGTAGCTCATTTACTTTTAAAATAAAATCTGTTTGAGATTTTGCCTGTTTTTGCATCATATAAATCGTATCAATACTTTTTGAGATTGTTTGCATATTTCGCTCTTGGTCTTTTTTGGTCTCAACAACTGCGTCCAACTGCGTTGTCACAATTTTCAACTTTTCTGTATGCTTTGAGTTATCTTGCTTTATCTTATCGTATCGCTGATTTAAATCAGACAACTGAATATCTAAAGTTGATTTTTCAACCGTTAGATAAAATGGATAAAGCGATGCTAAAGCCATAAAGCCGATAAAACTAACAGTAAGTTTTCCCACATATGTTTTTGCAAATGGTGGCTTTCTTTTAAATGGCGTGATATTTTCGCCACCATCTCCACTGGAGAGCTTATCTTGAATATAAAAAGCTGTGATGTGAGATAGATAATCATTTGAGAGAGGATTTTTAAGAAGATTTAGGTCGTTTATTTTTGCTTCAAAGCCAAACTCTTGCAAAAACTTCTTTAACCCTCCAAGCCTTGGTATGCCCTTAATACCAAAGAAAATCCTATCAATACTCTCAAAGCCAAAAATATTTCGATTGTGCATTAGGACATTTTTTATCTTTGTAAATATATCTGAAAAAATACCCTCAAGGGCGTTAAATATTTCTGAACTTGAAGCATCATATTGTGAAGCATCTAGCCCTTTTGTGCTTAAAAGCTCGAGCAAGGCTTTAGCGTCTATACTGATGCCATCTGATGTTATCTTTTGAGCTATTTCACTCAAATCCATAATTGATTTTGTTGAAATATACTTACCGTTTTTATAGATTGCCAAAAAAGCTTCATTTTCAGCGATATAGACAAACAAATCATTTGAAGGAGCAAGTATTTTGCGAGAATAAAGTGAGCCAAAAGTCAAAAAAGGCAAAGCTAAAAAATCAACACAATCCTCTTTTTTTAGTACATCTTTAAGCGTTATAGAGGCTTCATTTTCATCTATCGCACATGCTTCTATTAAAACATTGTCTTCTAATTCAAGCTCTTTTAAAATGTAGATAATTTTATATTTTTTTTGAAGATCTAAGCCAGCCTCTTCGTACATTTTGATTTCACAAAGTGTTTTTATCTCTTCAGGCGTAGTTGTTTTTGGAATCTTAAAGCTATGAATAATCGCATTGCCATAAGAGACTCTTGAGCCTATAACGCTCTTTTTGCCTCTTGATGATGCATCCCTAAACTCCTTGCCATCAAAAAGGCAAGTGAAGTTTGAAAATGGGTCAAAATAGAGAAAAGAATCGGTCTTCACCATAAAAAACCTTTACATTTTTATTTTATAACAACATAGCCAGAAACGGGCATAATAACAAAACTTGACTTTGCGTTGGCTTTATAGTTTAGCTCGACCTTTAGGGGTTTAAGCAAGAGCCGTTCCGACTCCTGAAACGGTCTTCCTAACTCATCGAAACAGAGAGTTTTATTAACATCTGGACTTATTGATATTTGTGAATACATAGAGTGTTGTGCTTTATCACTTTTTTCCAAATAATCCTTGTCAAAACGTATACATGTAAGGTTAAAATCACTTGAGTCTTTTACTGGCAACTGCCATGGATTGCCACCAAAAACACCTCTGTCGTATCCGATAGCGTTTTTTTGCCTCTCCTTGACCTTCACAACAACATAGTTGGTGTCGTTTAAAAGTCTGTTGTCAGGGATAAAAAGTGTGCCGATACCCAGCAAAGCTCCCATTAAAACAATCGTAAATATCAACTCTATCAGTGTAAATGCTTTTTTTATATCTTTTCTCATGGTCTTTGTAGCGTCCTTCGCAAAAGCCTTACATGTTTGCCCTCATTTTTGGGATGAGTCGCATTGGTCTCAACTACGATTTCTAGCATCACCATACCGTGCGAATCCTCTGTTTGAATAGAAATATTCCTATCACAATATCCAATATCTGCACTTCCTGCTAATAAAAAATACCCCGTGATATTGACATCTGCTTTATATCGTGCATCTTTTGACAGTACATTAACTTGCTCCAAACAACCATTTGTCGCATCTCTTTGATATCCACTTATAGCTAAAAGAGTGGCTTCTATTGCGCTACTCATAAACAACTCCGCCCCCTCTCGAACATAAACATCGCTTGTTTGCTTGACCGACAGAGTCGCATACTTCATCGCTATCATCATAATACCACTTATCAAAACGATAACTATAAGTGCTTGAACAAGTCCAAAACCTCTTCGCATCAAAACACCACCTTTTGCTTGGAGATGGTAACGTTATTTTCGCTACCTTTTATCTCTTTGCTAAGTGTGAGGCTAAAATACAAAGTGCCGTTTATAACGCCTGCTTCAAAGCCACTGGCATTTTGAGAAAGTATGGTGGCATTTCCATATTTAGCCCCTTTTATACCCTTATCGCCACAAAATGTTTCGCCTTTCCACGGACGATAGTTATAAAATAAAAACAGCGTATTGTTATCAGTAGAGATATTTGAATCATTTATATCTTTACATGTAGAGATGTCTACATCAACTCCTCTTGCTATGGCATAAGCACTATCGGCAAGGTAGTATTTTTCATATATCTCATTTGGCTTTATGGCGAGAGTGATATTTCCATCATTTAGAATAGTAAAATCATAAATCTTAGAACGCAAATTGCCATGCCAACCAAAAGAGTTGTTAAAATCAGCAGAGCTAAAAACCAAAGCATCATCAAAACTTCCAGAGAACACCAAACGAATACTATCACTTGTAGCAATAGTATGCTCTCCTCCAAATTTTGCACTAAGTGTGTCGAGGATGTGTTGTTGATTTAATGCTTTTGGCGTAGAGATTCTTTTTTGTATTTCACTTGAGCCATCCATATCTACAAATCCACTAAAATCTCGTTTTTTAAACGACTCTCTAGCTAGTCCTATCCACTCTAAAACAGGATATGTGATACTTAAATCATAAACAGACTCAAACCCTGTTGTTCCATCATACCCTATGACCGAAAGAGGCACCCTATCGTATAAAAGAGCCGATATCTGCTCTGAAATTACCTGCGAGTCTAGAGAAAGATTGCTCATGGCTTTCGTTTTTGCTGAGCGTATATAAAGATGTTTCAGTGAAACAAAAATGCCCGTACTCAAAATCGCCAAAATAACAATTGTAACAATCATCTCCAAAAGAGTAAAAGCTTTTTTATCCACTACCATACCCTTTTATTAAGATAATACAAACCGATGTTTGAGGAGACATATGAGAGTTGTGAAAGTTGTTTTTTTTCGCCTCTTTTTCCAACATAGTCAATTCGCAAAGTTACCTCTTTAAGATTTGTACTAGGAGTACTAGAGGTTGTGCGGTTTAAATCCACAAAAGCTTTACGTCCAGCATAGTTAAACACCGTATCATCATCTGTAAGATAATGCACATCCAAAACAAGCTCATAAACAGAGCTGATATCAATCTGCTCATTTTGAAAATCATCAATATCATCATATTGAGAAGTTGTTTCGTTTTCATTTTTTAGCATAAAATTGGCTGTTGCATTTAGGTCGTGTTCACAGTTGCGAGAACCTTTAAATCCGCCCAAACGATATTTTGTAAGAGTACTACATGTAAAGATTGGATTGCCACCTGTTGATAAAATATCGCTAGAGTTTGTGTTTTGCTCATCCCACGCCAAACGAGAGAGCATTTGAGCAAATGAAAAACCGTTAAAAAGAGCATCTTGACGTATCGAAAACTCATCGCTTTTATTTAGACTAAGGACTATTTTTGGAACAACCGTAAAAACCATAGCGATAATCACCATAGTAAAAATCAACTCTATCAGCGACAAACCCCTTCTCATCTAAATAACTTCACGCCAGTTTTTTTATAGGTACTATTATAATCTCTACCAATCGTTGTGCCTTGCATTGTACCGCTTGTGACGGCTTTGTTGATATTGTTGGCAACATAGTTATACTCAAAACAAGGATGATTTGAGCAGTCGCTAGCATTTAAAACCATCAAATATGGCTTATATCGACTATACCAAAGATAAGTTGGAATGCTTACATGTACAGTTGCACTTTTTATAGGATTTATGGTGTTGTTTAGAGTAAAAGCGACCTTGCCTTGCGTGCTCATGGTTGTACCGCTCACACTCAAAGCTGGATTGCTCCCATCATACGCAAAGCCAGTTTTATCGCTGATATTTGCATCGACAAAAGGCGTTAAAGAGTCGTTTTGGTTTCTGTACCAATGCAAAGTATCTTGCTGAAAACCGTTTACGGATTGGCAGCTATTAGAACAGTACACATCGACATAAAAAGCGTGTGGAGCGATGGTTTGGTTTGTTTTGATATCCTCTGTTCTTGCTCGTCCATAATAAAATGTCAAAGGCGTATTTAACGTAGCGTTATTTTCATCTTTTGCTACGGCAGTGCTTGTAACTTTAACATCACGAAGTGCTATATTTATAGGGTTTAAAGGTATGTTATAGGCTCTATCAACATTTAGTCTATACTCCGCAGTTGCACTTGAGGTTGTAAACAAAGAGGTCGGCAACGTGATGGTTTTGTTGATATCACTAATTGGCTTAAGCGAGCTTGTCATATTGCCACCTATATTTGCATATGAAAGATTTACATCACCGTTTGTATTGTTTAGGTCATAATAAAAAGTCAAATCCACTGGACTTGCGTAACATGTAGAGGTAAAATTTTTTAAAGCTACATGTTGCTTGTTATTGGCTTGAACGGTCGCTTTTGCTGTCACATACATGTCGCTGACATTTGCATCATAAAGCCACGAAGAGCCTGTTGAGGCGGTAAAAGTTGCAGTAGTAACGTTTAGTTCGTAGGGTTTTATTGTAACCGAAACATTGCCCTCTATATTGCAACCAAAACGACCTATTCCATCAGCCATATTTGAGCTACTTCCGACAATACAGTCACTATTTACAATATCGTCGCTTGAAGATACCCACGCAGAATCCAAAATAGTAACTGGCAAATCATTTGCAATATCCTTGAAAAAGGCAGTTATTGAACCACCTTGACCGTTTATCAACGAAGCCGAAAATGTATCTATCAAAGCAGCTGTTGTGTTAGCATCACATGTCTTCGTAGGGTCTATATTCAACTTTGAGATATTTGAAGTACTTAGTGTTGTATTATATCCTGCTGAGGCATTGAAAACATTATCCCTCGCTATAATATTTCCAGGAACAATGGTAACAGATTCTCCTGCCCACAAATTATCAACGCTTCCTGCAAAATCAAGTGGTCTAACCGAAAAATCATTTGATGTCGCCAAACTATCATCTTCAAGCGTTATTCTAAATTGTAATCTTTTATATGCACCTAAATGAGTCAAATTTATCGTATAGCGACGGACGATGGTTGTAGCCGTATTGATAGGCGTGGCAACCAATATAGGCGAAGATTGATTTTCTATATTTAGTATCTCAAGCTTCTTAATAACACCTGTTGTTAGCGTGCTACCATCTTCGTTGGTTGCGAACAAGATATCATATTGAGTCGGCTTTGAAACTATTTTTGTAAAAAGTCTGCCACCATAATCATTCCAATTTTTTCCACTTTCAACTATCCTTACCTTTCCCGAAGGCAAAACAGGAACAACACTAGAAGTAATGGCTCTATCGGAACATTTTCCAATAGGAATATTTGCATAACTAATAGAGCCTGTTCCACTAATATTGCTATCGTCCAAGTAGCTTACAGTATAAGAGTTTGTCAAGTTTCCATCTTGCTGTACGTTAAATTTATATCGAAATGTCTCATTTTGGTCTTTTGAAAATGTGCCTCCACTTAAAACAGTTGCACCTGTTCCTAAATTTAAAGCCAATGTTTCAGACTCTTCAGCATAAGACGCGGTATCATCACCAGCTAAATCTGTTTTAAAATCAAACACCCCCAAACTGTTTTTGATATATGTTGAGTTTCTCTCATAATTAAGATTGTCGCTAAAAACTCTTTTAATCGTCACGCTCTTTGCTGGCTGTTCACTCATATTTGCTATAAAAACCTCAAAATCCAAAACATCTCCAACAAAAATATCCGTCAAAGAGCTTCCATTTTTTGTTATATTTTCTTCATAACACATATCTGGAACATACATCTCTGTACTGAAAGCAAATACTGATGGAAAATACATATCTTGATTTGAGCCCAATTTAATAGTTGTATTTGTTTGACTATTGCCAATAATCGATTGTCCTTCCGTTCCAACATCATAAGTGTGTATATCAATTCCTAGATTGTTTTGACACAAAGGATTTCTGGTTGTTACACTAACTCCGTCTTCGGTTACTGAAGCATTAAAAGCGTTATTCCCACCATCTGCATCATCTCGCCTCAACCTAACTCCATCCATTTCTACATAATCACCCGAGATATCCACATCTCCTTCGCCGGCAAACACTAAAAATTTTGATTTTACAACACCTATAGTCGGTGTCATAAAACCGGAGAGAGTAATTTCCTGTTCATTGGTATCGTCAACTGATTGATATCCATCATAAATAGAAATATTTTTCATTGCACTATCTGTGTCTTCATAAACTACCACAATACTCCATGCTCCATAAGTACCAAGACCTGTAACTTGACCTTCAGTGGTAGTCAAATTTGCTATTGTATACTCCCCTGAACCATTCATATTTTCAGTAATATCAATCGTTGCCTGATACGGATAATAGTTTTCATACCGACTCCAATTTATATTAGAACTAGAGGCTTGAAGCATTACATAATCACTATTTGGAGACTTTAATTTAATAGTAAGTGCACTATTAAATTCATTAGAAAGAGCTAACCCCTGCCAATAAAGATAAGCTTTCTTAATAGTGCTTCCATTCGGTATATTTAAATGGCTTGAAGAAGAATTAAAAGTGCTTAAATCTTCATCGACATCCCAAAATCGTGTTTGAATTTCAGCATTATTTGAATCTGCCGAGGGACAAACTGCGTTATCAGAATAACTAGTGCACACTTGAGTCCACCCAGAAATCCAACTCCATTGTAGTTGCCAATTTAAACACTGTCTTTCGCCAAGAATTGTATTTCCGAAAATTTTAATATCACCACGAATATTTGTGCCATACAAAAGAGAAAAATTTCTATAATTAGTGCCTGAAAAACTATTTAAAGTTGTAACACGAATAGCATCATTAAGAGTGCTTGTTCCGCTTCCCCCTTGACTACATCCATCATCGCTATATGCCCTGATAATTAAGTCGTAATCTCCCAACGTGCTTGGCGCAACTATATTGAAATTTACTGAATGGTTGCCAGATGAATTATAATTGGTATGGTTTACACAACTCCAGCTACCATTACTTAGTTCCCACCTAGTTGACCTCCAGTTGTCATTAACTCCACCACCAGTAGTTCTAACTCCAACCGCAACCGATACATTTGAGTTTGCAACAACAGTAGTCTGAGAAGACCCATTTACAGTAACGGAAGTAATAATTCTATCTGCATATAAATTAGCTGTTAAAATACAAATCAAAAGGAAAAGGGAAAAGGGGTCAGGTCTAAACTTTAAACTTTTCAATTTATAATGTGCTAGAAGGAATAGACTACTTTTCTTTAAAATCTCATATTTTTTCATCTTTTTCCTTAATGGGTCGTCATCCATTTTTCAACATATAAACCTCAATAGCACCAATATTTTACCATATTATTATAATGGCTATCCTTCTTCTTTAATTTTTCTTATGTTATCATTTCAAAAATTTATACTAAGGATAAGTTATGACTATAATATTCCCTACAATGAAGGGCGAAGGACTAGGTGCAAAAAGAGGGGCACACTTTGGAAAAGCAAGTTTTTATACCGCTATCAAGGTTGAAGATGGCATCGTAAAAGATGTGATTGTCCACAAAAATCCCGGACATGTAACTGGTGGTTGTGCCAACGCTGTTGAAAATATTCAGGCTCTAGGTTGCGACAAGCTTGTGGTTTCTGGCATCGGCGGAGAGCCTTTAAAGAAATTTTTGAGCGTTGGCATTGAGATATTTTTCGATGACAAAAACGAAACAGTTGAAGATGCATTGAGGGATTTTTTGGCCGGAAAAACGCCAAAAATAGACCCAAACCACACTTGCTCCCATAGAGACTAAAAAAACACGAGCAGAGCTTAAACTCTGCTCATCTTAGCCCCTACATCCGCTGGCTTTACAAAATACGGTGCACTTGTAACGATAATATCTGGCTGTGTTTTGGCATAAGTTTCAATATTGTTCATATTTATCCCTCCAGCAACAGCTATCAATACATTTTGATTTGCTTTTTTAAGCACTTTTATCGCCTCTTTTAGGGCTTCTGGAGTGAGTTTGTCAAACTGAATAATATCCACATTCTTTACATACTCAAGTGCCTGCTCCAAACTCTCCGCCTCAATACTTACCTTTTTCTCTTTGTAATGTTTATGTACTAGTGCCATATCATCTTTGAAAACAGTATATTGCGGAAATATCAAAATCGAATCATAAAGCCCCAAACGATGAGGAAGTCCACCGCCTGAGATTACGGCATTGAGAGAGATTTTTTTGGCTCCAACGATATGTTTTCGAGTTGTAACAATCTCAACATCTGGACAAACTTTTCGTGCGATATTTACCATTTTTGAAGTACATGTAGAGACCGCACAACTGTATTCCAACACACTTTGAGCCACTTTATAAACTCGAAGTAGATTAACACCCTTGCCCTGCACTCGCAAAAGAGTCTCTCCTGCTTTTACATGTAGGCTCTCTTTTGCCTCAAAAACTATATTTGCACCCATAAGCTCACACATTCGTCCAGCAGTTTTTACGCCCGCACATACAACATCTTCTCGTGTGAAAAAGTTTACCTCTCCCAGCACTGTCCCATCCAAAGACAAATACTCTGCCGTCAAATCCACTGCACCTGCATCTTCATAAATCATCTTCAAAAGCTCTTCATCGCTTATATATAGCATAATCTTGGCCGCCTCTTAAAATTATTATAAGTGGGGATTATATACTCTATGTGTTATATATGTCAATACATAACGAAAAAGGTCTAACTCTTTTTTTAATGCTCTTCTTTATCATTCTTTTGATACAATTTCAGCAATTCAAAAAAATAGGCTTATGTATATTGCTCAGCACTCTTCCTATCTGCTTTGGTTACATGTCCCAAAGGAACATCCATCTAGAGGATTTTAAAACTCACTTAGGAGAGATGACCTCTGCTCTTGCACAGTCCGTTGATGGAGATTTACACGCAAATATAAGAACAAAAGATGGCGAGATATCCAAAGAGTATCTAAAAACAATTGCTCCATTGACCCATTTTCACAATGCAAACCCAAAAATCGTATCCATCTATACGGTTATAGAGATAGATAAAAAACCTTACTACATCCTCAACACCCTAAATGACCCCTCTTTGAAAATCAAAAAAGAGATAGAACCAACCTCCATCCTAGAAGAGGTTATCATTGAGGAGAAAAATCAAGACAAATGGATAGATGTTGTCAAAAGCGGAAATATCTACGTAACTCCAGATTTTGAGACTGACAATTATGGTACTTTTCTATCTGGACATGCACCTATCTATAACTCAAATGGTCAATTTGAAGCGATTTTAGGCATAGATTATGATGCAAAAGGCTATGAAGATGGCATCAAACATTACACAAAAATATTTCTCTTGTCACTTAGCATTTCGATTTTACTCTCGCTTGTTGCCTCTATTGTCATCTATTTTCTCTTAAAGCAACTCAAAATATCATATACAGAGGTGCAAAAACTTTCGCATTTTGACAGACTTACAGGTCTTTTCAATCGATTTGTTTTTATAGATTTTTTTAACAACGAACTTGAGAAGTCAAAAAGATTGAAACATAGCCTATTTTTGGTTATACTTGACATAGACGACTTCAAGGGAATCAATGACGAATTTGGTCATCTTGTGGGCGATGAGGCTATAAAATTTACTGCCAACAATCTCAAAAATATCCTCAGAAAAACAGACATAATTGCCCGTTTTGGTGGCGATGAATTTTTGATTTGCATAACCGACAAAGATAGTACTTTCATAGAAGATGTTGTAACACGTATCCTCAATGATATCAGCACTAACACCATAAAAATAGAAAAAAATGACACTCAAAAAGAGATAAACATAAATCTTAGTATCGGTTACACAGCTTATAAAGATGGCGATGATTTTAAATCAATGCTACAACGTGCCGATCAAGCACTTTATATATCCAAAGAAGCGGGCAAAAACACTGCTACTATGCTGGCATAAACACGCATTAAACAACCTTTTACCCATATTTTTGTACAATCGAACAAAAATTCCACAAGGCGCCTATTATCATGAGTGAAAAAAGTACCGTTTACAGTCCAAAAGAGATTGAGGAGAGTTACTACAAAATCTGGGAAGATCGAGGCTATTTTGAAATAGATGGCAATAAGGCTATCCAAGAAAAAGATAAAAACTTCTGCATTATGATGCCCCCTCCAAATGTCACAGGAAGCCTTCACATCGGTCATGCCCTTACCTTTACCCTTCAGGACATCATCACGCGTTTTAAACGAATGGACGGCTTTAAAACCCTTTGGCAACCTGGAACCGACCATGCAGGTATCGCCACACAAAACGTGGTTGAAAAACAACTTTTGGCTCAAGGCATCAAAAAAGAAGAACTAGGTCGTGAAAAGTTTTTAGAAAAAGTCTGGGAATGGAAAGCTTATAGTGGTGGACAAATCGTTCATCAAATGAGAAAACTTGGCGTCTCCCCAGCGTGGAGCAGAGAACGCTTTACAATGGATGAGGGACTCAAACACTCAGTCAAAAAAGCGTTTGTCAAATACTACAATGAGGGCATGATTGTTCGTGGAAACTACATGGTCAACTGGTGTACTCATGATGGTGCACTCAGTGACATTGAAGTTGAGTTTGAAGCCAATAAAGGCAAACTTTACCATCTCAAATACTTTTTAAAAGATTCTAATGATTATCTAGTTGTGGCAACAACAAGACCAGAAACCTACTTTGGCGATACCGCAGTTATGGTACATCCCGAGGATGAACGTTACAAGCATCTTTTAGGAAAATCTGTGGTTCTGCCTCTTATCGGTCGAGAAATAACCATTATCGCCGATGAACATGTTGATATGAGCTTTGGAACAGGTTGTGTTAAAGTCACTCCTGCTCATGATATCAACGATTACGAAGTAGGCAAACGCCATGATTTAGAGTTTATCACTATCTTTGACGAAAACGGTATTCTAAATGATTACTGCGGTAAATTTAAAGGACTTGAACGACTCGAATCAAGGGTACATGTAGTAGCAGAGCTTGAAAAACAAGGTTTTGTCGATAAAATAGAAGATTATGAAAATCAAGTAGGTCACTGTTATCGCTGTAAAAACGTGGTTGAGCCTTACATCTCAAAACAATGGTTTGTGAAAAAAGAGATAGCTGATGGCGCTATAGCAAAAGTCAATCAGCATTTGGCGGAGTTTTACCCGAGCCATTGGCTCAACTCATACAACGCATGGATGAAAGAGCTTCGTGATTGGTGTATCTCAAGGCAACTTTGGTGGGGTCATCAAATCCCTGTCTTTTACTGTGATGCGTGTGGGCAAGAGTGGGCAAGTGAAAAAGAGAGTGAGCATGAATGTCCTACATGTAAGAGTTTAAAAATCCATCAAGACCCAGATGTACTCGACACATGGTTTAGCTCAGGATTGTGGCCTTTTTCAACTCTGGGCTGGGAAAATGGCGATGCTTTTAAAGATGAAAAATGGAATGAGAGTGACTTGAAAGATTTTTATCCTAACACTCTTTTGATTACAGGATTCGATATCCTCTTTTTTTGGGTTGCTCGTATGATGTTCTCGGGTGAGCACACCCTAGGAGAGCTTCCATTTAAAGATATCTATCTTCACGCTTTAGTAAAAGATGAAAATGGTCAAAAGATGAGTAAAAGCAAAGGCAATGTCATCGACCCACTCGACACCATTTCCCAATACAGTGCCGATACCTTGCGTTTTACTTTGGCAATACTTGCCGTTCAAGGTCGAGATATCAAGCTTAGTGGCGAAAAACTAGAACAAATCCGTAACTTTACCAACAAACTTTATAACGCATCACGCTTTTTACTGATGAACGCCTCCTCATTTGAAGATTTGGAAAACATCGAGATAAAAACACCTCTTGGTCTTTACATGAAAAGTCGTTTGGCAGTAGCAACAGAGGAAGTGAGAGCACATTTTAGCGATTATCGTTTTAACGATGCAGCAACTACGCTTTACCGCTTCTTGTGGGGAGAGTTTTGTGACTGGGGCATTGAGCTTAGTAAAGCCGATAAAAGTAGCATGCTAGAGCTTGGTGCTATTTTTAAAGAGGCAATGAAACTCCTTCATCCTTTTATGCCATTTATATCTGAGTTTCTTTATCAAGAGCTCTCTGACACGACCCTTGAGTCCACAGAATCCATCATGGTAAAACGTTATCCTAATGCAATTCAACGTGATGAGCAAATTGAAAAAACATTTGAGTTGGTCATCGAAGCTATTGTTGCTATTCGTCGTGCAAAAGCAAATATCGAGCTTGGCAATAAAAAGATAGAGCACGCATTTATAAAAGTGGTTGACAAATCAATACTTAAAGATGCTATTAAATACATCTGCTTGTTGGCAAAAGTTGAAAAAATTGACTTTGCTGAAACCAAAATCTCTAATTCTGCAACCGATGTTGGCGACAATGTTGAAGTTTTTATCCCGCTTGAAGGTGTGGACTTAAGTCCGATTATAGAGCGACTTAACAATCAAAAAATCAAGCTTGAAAAAGAGATTCAAAAACTAAATGGAATGCTTTCTAATGAACGATTTGTGGCAAACGCACCCAAAGAGGTTATCGCCGAAAATCAAAAAGGGCTTAATGACGCTAGAGCCAAAATGGAAAAAATAGAAGCAGAACTTCACTCGTTTCAATAGTGGGTTCTCGGCGGAGTGCCCACGCACCTTTGGTGCTTTTATCCCCGCCAAACTAAATAAAAACTTAAAACGTCAAAATTTAACCCTTTCTCTAAGTATTCAATTTTATACTTTATTGCTGTTTTGATAATTTGGCTGATACTACATGTAAGAATAAAGGTATTTAAGCCATATTTAATTAAAAATAGCTTAATTTTATATTATTCAAAAAGGTAGTTTAGCTGACGTTTAAATTCATTCGTTTAATTGACTTAGTGCGTCATTTTGATTAAACTTTTGCCATAATTTTACATAACGAAAGGACTAGGCAGATGAAGATTTTATTTCCAACAGATGAGTGCGTAGGCCTTCAGGCAAAACGCGGGGCGTGTTTTAAAGATGCAAAATTTCTAACTGTTATAACAACCAATGAAAGAGGCGGTGTGTTGTCAGTAGAGGCGATAAAAAAAGAGTCAAACGACTTGTCGGATATTCAAGAGCTTCAAAAAATAGGAGCAAATGTTATGGTACTAACAACCTCACAAGGAAAACCACTAGAAAAACTCCACAAAATTGGAATCAAAACATATGTTGACGATGAGCTTTCAAGCGTGGATAACTCGCTTGTCAAAATCCTAAGCAACCACCTTTTTCCACGAAACATAAGTGCATAAATTTTAAAGAGGCAATAAAACGCCTCTTTGGCTTATTTTAAAATCTTAAAATACTCAATCAATGTTGATATCTCTTCTGGCGTCAAAATATCTTTATATGACTTCATCATATTTGCTGGATATCCCACCAAAATCTCCTTATTTGGCTCAATAATCGCATCTTTAAGATACCTATCGTCCACCAAAACCTCTTTTTCAACACCACCCTCTTTGACTTTTATCTTCTTTCCATACACGCCAAAATAGCTAGGACCTACCTTCTTTTTGCCATCAATAGCATGACAAACAAGACATCTATTTGACTCTAGTATCTCCATCGCATCTTGAGTCAACTTAGCCATATTGCCATCAGTTACGGCGTATAAATTTCCAACAAAACATAACAGTCCAGCACACAATATTGCTATTTTTTTTATCATCTATCCTCTAAGATTTTGGTCTAAATGCCTTAATAACCTCTTCATTGCATTCCAGATACGCCCCACCAATCAAATCAATACAATAAGGAACAGCTGGGAAAACAGCGTCCAAACACTCCTTTATGGACTTTGGCTTTCCTGGAAGGTTTACCACAAGAGTCTTGCCTCTAATGCCTGCGGTTTGTCTTGAAAGAATGGCAGTAGGAACATACTTTAAGCTTACTTGACGCATCAATTCTCCAAATCCAGGAAGCATTTTTTCACAAACAGCCTCCGTTGCTTCAGGCGTGATATCACGCAACGCTGGACCAGTTCCACCAGTAGTTACAATCAAAGAACACCCATACACATCTGCCATATTTTTAATAGCATCCTCGATAACAGGTTGCTCATCTGGAATCACCATATAGACACTCTCCCACTCACTTGCAAGATAATTTTTCAAAGTAGCCTCTATCGCCTTACCTGACAAATCCTCATAAATACCAGCACTAGCCCTATCAGAAACGGTTAAGATACCTATCTTCGCTTTCAACTTCTAAACCTTTATATTTTTTTATAAAAGTATAACATAACTATCTTTCTCTGCCTTGTCTGCCAATTTCAAAAATATATAGCTATAATTGATATGTATAAGTTCAGAAACATATGGCACTCTTTAGAGGAGCAATAAAGAGTGCGAGATGCAAATAGATTATTTGTTTAATGGGATAAAAGGGTATGCACAATTAAAAAGATTTAGCTATCTTTTTGAG
>JAQUWL010000007.1 GCA_028692875.1 Sulfurospirillaceae bacterium | reverse complement strand
TTTGAAGTTCTTCTTTATTTAAAATGTTCATTTGTAAATCCTTTGAATAAATTTACCAGATAAAGCAACTTTCAAGCCTTCCTGATAAATTAAATTTTTGGATTTACACAGTTATTTTGACACTACCCTCAATAGCGATGTTGTCTATCGATCTGCCTTTGCCATTCATAGATATCTGAATATTGTACTGTTTTAGCATATTGGTATGCTCAAAGCTTGTATACTGGCTTCCCTGGTCCGTATTGAAAATATTGGGACTACCATATTTGGAGATGGCATCTTTAAGGACATCCGTTGCAAGTGCGGTATCCATCACTGATGAGAGTTTCCATGAAAGAACGCTTTTGCTGTGCCAGTCAAGGATAGCAGCCAGATACATATGGCCGCCTTTAATTGGGATATAGGTTATATCTCCGCACCAAACTTGGTTGGCTCTTTGTATCTCAATCTCTCTCAGCAGATATGGATATATCTTATGCTGGTAGTGTTTGACCGAAGTTAAGCGTCTCTTTTTTGGAAAGATTGCCTGTATGCCTATCTGATTCATCAAGCGGTTCACTTTATTAATGCCTACGGCATACCCATCCTGAACAAGCTGTTTATGCATAAATCTGTATCCGTATGTGGATGATATTTCCGTATATATTTCATCGATACGGTTCATGATCTTAATATCCTCATCTTTGATAGGCTTTGCTTCATAGTAAAGCGTTGATCTGTTTATTTCTAAAAGTTCACATTGTCTTGTGATAGCAATAGCCTTAAGCTCGGTCTCGACAATCTCTTTTCTATTTTTTAATGAGACCGAGCTGTTCAGCTTTCCCTGTAGCCAATCCCTTTCTATTGTAGTCTTTCCAAGCTTTTTAGCCAATGCATCGTTCTCTTCTTTGAGTGCATCTATCTCGTCTTTGTAAGCCTTAGTGGCTCCGCCGACATCAAACGCCAACGATGCATTCGCCAAAAACTGTTTTTTCCAGTCAGTCAGACTCTTTGCTGTAATCTCATATCTGCTTGCCACCTGTGCAACCGTCTGTTCATCTGATAAAAGTTCCAATACAACTTTCGTCTTAAATTCAGCACTATACGCTTTTCTCTTTCTGCTCATATCTCTATCTCCAAAATGATTCATATATTTTACCATTTAGGAAGATATCCTCTCAAATTTTTGTCCAGTTTTTTAGTGGCATTATACAGCTCTAACTTAATTACCGTAAAAAGGGATATTATCCCATCGGTTGTTGAATATTTAACGGGCAAGATTAAAAGTTTTGAGGAAGATGAAAATAAAGATTTTACAGTCGATGAATGGGCTACTAAATTTTTTGAAGCATATCCTAATAAGGTTAGAGAAAATGTATTTGAAAGCAATTTAAAGCATTATAACAATCATATCAAGCCATATTTTGGAAATAGAAAATTAAAATCTGTTTTGCCAATAGAAATTGAGACTTGGCAAAATGATTTACTATACAACAAGACCTGTAAAAAAGGTAATGTATTTAAGAAATACCAACCACTTACTGTTAAAAAATTCCGTTCAGTTTTTCTATCAATCTTTGACAGTGCAGTTAAAAATCTAAAAGTTGAGTCAAATCCTTTGAGAAAAGTAGAAGCACCAAAAGAAGAGGGAAAGGTAACAACAATCGAGTATGATGATGAAGATGAGGGAGAAATTTTTCCATTTAATGAAAATGAAATAAATATCATTTTAGAAAAATCAAATAGGTATTTAAAAAACTTTTTTTTACTTATGTACTCTAGTGGAATGAGACCAGGGGAGATTATTGCTCTTTTGTGGAAAGATATTGATTTTGAAAAAAAACAAATTAGGATTTATAAAACTATTGTTAGAGGTAACTTTGCTCCACCAAAAACAAAAGCAAGTAAAAGAGATATTGATATGTTACCACTTGCGGAACAAGCTTTAAAAGCTCAGTATGAATTAACAAAAAATTACGATTTTGTATTTATAAATCAATCAAAGAATCATTTTTCTACCCACGATTATATTGCAGGTAGATTTAAAAAGATTTTAGAGTCAAATGATATACAAGATAGAAAACTGTATAATTTAAGACATACTTTTGCATCTCAGCTTGTTTCAAAAGGTGAAGATATACTTTGGATTAGTAAAACTTTAGGACATAAAGATCCTCAAACCACATTAATGTATTACTCTAAACCTATTAAAGAAGATGAGAACATAAGATTAGAAAAAATAAACAAAATTGGAGCGAATTTTGGAGCGAATATTTTTAGTGATGGCTCAAAAGCCTATAAATAGGGGATATTAAAGTGAAATTGAGAGTTTATTATGATGATACGGATGCTGGTGGCGTGGTTTATCATGCCAATTATCTAAAATTTTGTGAACGTGCTAGAAGTGAAATGTTTTTTTCGCACGGCAAAAGTCCAGTCGTTAATGGTGGGCATTTTGTGGTGAAGCACATTGAGGCGGATTTTATTAAGCCCGCAAAGCTAGGGGATTTGTTGGATGTTAGGCATGAGTTGTTGGAGTTGAAAAACGCCTCTTTGCGTTTGCGTCAAACTATATTTCTTGAAGAGGTTAAGATATTTGAGATAGTCTCGCTTTTGGCTTTTGTGCGAGAAGCAAAGCCCGCCAAGATAGACGAGCAAACCAAAGCATTTTTTAGTTCTCTGCTTTTGTAAACTCATACCTTGCTGGCTTGATGATTGAGATGTTGTACTGAGTTTGATTGTTCATTATCTCTTCTTTGAAAAGTCGGCTTGAGCCTGTTTCAAAAAAAGTCGAATAAAAATAATCCATACCGATAGATGTTGAATAATTTACCCAATCATAAACGATATCTTGTCCAAAAAGTCCATTTGCCTCTTCAAGCTCAGTTGATGTTTTTTGGATAGAGTTTGCGATTAGCATATTGTTTCTATCTTCGTACTGTGTAAGTGTTAATAGCATTGGATTGTAGTTTATCTGGGTTGATAAAAGCATGTGTGGTTTAACCTCGTTAGCCCTTAGTTGAGAGGCTATAAGGCTTGTTTTTACAAGTGGTGTGTTGAGGTAGATGGAGGCGTTGTTGAGTGTGCCATTGCCTTTAAATAGCTGTTTGAAGTTGACTTTAGAGTTGTCTATTTTTTTATTGTAAACAACCCTGGGTGAGTAGGTTTTGACCATATCATTAAGCTGTTCGCCTAGTTGTGTTCCATCGTTAAATATTGCTATTTTATCATTGGCAAACTCAGCAAGTTTAGCTATTTGTTGTTCGTAGTCTATGCCACCAAAAAAGATATTCTCCTCTGAGTTATTTATGCTTGATTTGTGGAGCGTTGGGATATATACGGTAAGTCCGCTTGAGTTGTTTACTAAAATCTTTGCACCGTCTTGTGTGAGAGGTGCTATAACATAACGATAATTTTCTGCCTTAATGTTCTCAACGGCGGTTAGTATTGAGCTCTCTTTTTCGTCATCTGAGTTAAAAACTTTAAGATCAAAATAATTATTTTTATGGAGCAAAAACGAGATAATCGAATTAACTGTTGTTACTGAGTATTTTTTAATAACTTTTTGAGGAACTAGCACAGCGATTTTGATAGTTGCAAGAGTATCCATAGTTCTTTCGCTCTGAGGTCCTGTTCTGAAAATATACTGATTTTTCTCAAGCAATCTTTCTATCTCGTCGTGCCCAGTTGCTTTTTTGTATCTACTTAAAAAGGAAAATATTTTCTCTTCATGTAAGAGTATTTGAGCACACTCATTGTCGCACTCTTTGGCGTCAATATCAATAAAAATATTTTGAGGAAGCGGTATAGGAGAGGGGATACTACTTGCCCCATAAACAAGAGCCATGCTCAATAAGAGTACTAAAAAAAATCTCATAACATCCTCTTTATTTTTAACATATCCAAATAGACCTCTTTTTTGGCCGAAGGGTTCCTAAGAAGATAACTTGGATGATATGTTGGTATCAACTTTGCTTTTTCAAACTCAAATACTTCACCACGTATTTTTGTTATAGGTGTGTCATACTCTCCCGTTAGATGATGAAACGCTGTTGAGCCTAGTGCAACGATTATTTTAGGTGATATAGCTCTGATTTGTTGCATCAAATATGGCTTGCATGAAGATACTTCTTCGTGCGTTGGAACTCTGTTTTCAGGTGGTCGGCACTTGACAACATTGGCGATATAGACATCTTCTCTGCTTAGCTCTAGAACATTTTCTATCATTTTTGTTAAAAGCTCCCCAGCTCTTCCGACAAATGGTCTGCCTGTGTCATCCTCGCTAGCACCTGGACCCTCTCCTATAAAGAGTATCTTAGCGTGTGCATTTCCTTCGCCAAAAACAACCTTTTTGCGAGTTTTGGCAAGTTGGCACAGATGACAATTTAACATCGCCTCCTTTAGTTCTTCAAGAGTGTTTGGAAGAACCGACAAATTAGCCTCTTGAACGGGGCGGTATTCTTTAAAATACTCAAAACCCATCGCTCTGTATTGGTATAAAAGTTTTAAGAGTCTAATTTTTTCATCTTGTGTCATGGCTGAGATGATAGCCAAGAGGGGGTTAAAAATAGATAAAAAATAGGTGCAACCCCATTAAATAAGAGTTGCACGGATTGTATGAGTATTTAGTCCAAGAGTTTTTTGATCAGTTACTCCTAATCCCATCAAAAGCACTTGTGGGAGCGTAAGTGTTGCCAAACCTATCTCTCTTCCCACTACTTTTTCGATATCTTTTTGGTGTGTATCAAACATTACAAAACTTCTTGCATCTTTTGCGATAATAAAATCCGATGCCGTATCAAACATATCTAACATGGCTTTTCCAGCTAGTTTTTTCGCCAAAAGTGGATTTGCATCAAGCACTTCATAGCCATCACTCTCATAAGCACACTCAAAATGCACCAAATCAGTTCTTAGAAGAGTCAATAAGCTCTCGGCGATAGATGTGTCGGTGTATTTTTCGGCTCTACATGTAGAGGTTCCTTGAAAAAGAGCAACACGAAAATCGCTAAAAGGGTGTTTGATTTTGCCTAAAATGTTGCTAAAGCCGATATCGTCTCTAAGTATTTCTTCAAGGGTAAAGATAGAAACATCAAGCGAAAGTTTTAGATTTAGAGTTTCAAGTTTTTTAGATATTTCGTTTTTGAGAGTTTCGTTTGCTATTAAAGCCTCTTTCGTGATACTTAGTGAGTTGTAAGAGCTGTTTTCTATACATAAGATGTCACGTCCTTCTTTGCTAGCAAGAGCAAGATTGTAGGCATTTCTAAGATAAAATGCTTTGGCATTTACGCCTTGCAGTTCATTGCCAACATCGGCTTTTAGCCCTTTGATGCTTATGGCGTCAATATTGAAAAAACGTATTAACTCTTTTGCGGAGGCAACGAAAGAGGATGTTCTATCTGGATTAATAAGAGCGTCAAAAAGTATATATGATTTCATTGTCATTCCTTAAAAAGAGTCTATTTTGCGAGAGAGTTTCTCGACAGTTTTATTGATGGACGGTTTTATTTTTGCTATCTCGTTTTTGAGCAAAACAATCTTTTTTTCAACTTCGCTTGCACAAGGATAAATTTTATTGCAAAGTCTTACATGTAGCCAAACTCCACTGTTTTCATCGGCTACAATTTTTAAAATACTATCTTTGTTTTGTGGGTATTTTTGTATCATATCGTACGCAAAAGCAAAGAGTGCTGGTCCTTGAAAATGCTCAACAAAATCATGTACAACGGAAGCATAATGGTATATGACGTAGCTTTCAAAGAGTTCTTTATCGACAGCGTGAACGTATTTGTCCAGAAGGTCAAATTGAGCATAAAAATCATCTTGATTGATAACAAGGTCATGTGTTGCACGTCTAGTTGAGAGTGGCTCAAGGGTTAATTCTTTGCCAAAATTTTCTACAATTTCTCCAACGGTTATCTCGGTAAATAGCGCTTTTTTGTTGATTTTGATGGCGGAATTTTTGCCCTTTGGATACGAAAATGTAGCATCATCTTTTGCAATCATCGCAAAGAGTGTTTCAAGTTTTTTTGAAGAATCAATAGTGATGATATGTTTTTTATAGTAGGGCAGAAAGTCAGTTCTGGCATTAAATCTAAATACGCTCAAAGTGAGTTTGCACTCCATGTAGATACTCCTTTTGGAATGATTAGGGTTGCATTTTACTGTAACTATTCTTAAGTTTCTTTTTCTTTGTCAAGTGCTAAGATACTAGCTTTCCAACAAGGAAAATGGTATCTAAAATAAATAAAAATCGTATGATATTAAGGGTATTTAAAAATGGATAAAGAGGGTTTTTTTATCAAACAGTTTACAAGTGGACGTATCGGCGATGACGGTGCGGTCGTGGGTAAATGTGTTTATTCTAAAGACCTTTTTTGCGAAGGAGTGCATTTTTTAAGAAGCTGGATGAGTGAATACGACATCGCAGTTAAAAGTATGCTGGTCAACATCTCCGATGCTATCGCCATGAACGCCAAGCCATCTTTTGCTCTTATCGGCATTGTGATACCGAGCGATTTTGAACTGAAACAAATGAGAGAGCTTGCCAGAGGTTTTGAAGACGTGGCAAAAAAGTATGGCATAGAGATTATCGGTGGCGATACAACAAGCGGCGAAAAGCTTATGATATCCATCACTATAGCCTCACATGTAGAAAAGCCACTCTTTAGAAATGGTATGAAAATGGGCGATTTGGTAGCGTATAGCGGAGAAATCGGAAAGTCCAAAAAAGAGCTAACACGCCTTTTGCGTGGCGGAAAAATCGGCAGAAATTCACGTTTTATCACTCCAAAATTAAGAGGAGATTTTGTTTATGAAGCCTCACGCTATATGAGTGCAGGACTTGATATCTCCGATGGCTTAAGTAAAGACCTCTCAAGAATGTGTAAATCTAGCGGAAAACTCGGTGTGAGATTTTTAAAAAAACTCCCAAAAATCCTTATATGCAGTGGCGAAGAGTATGAGATGTTGTTTTCGTTTGCCCCTAGATACAAAGCAAAAATACTCTCAATCGCCAAAAAAAACAGACTCAAGATAAATATCTTTGCAAAAACGCTCAGAAAAAGGTATAAATCCACCTGCAAAGAAAATCATTTCAGCTAAGCTCTACATGTAATGCAAAAAAGGAAAACCATGCACAGAATGTTCTTTTTAACACACTCGCCTTTAAATGTTCTTTTTACAAAAAATTCTAGCGATTTTGTTGTAAATGAGATACCTCTATATCCTTTTAGTGGGGAAGGCGAACATCTAGTGCTACATGTAAGAAAAAAAGACCTTACAACATGGGATATGGTACAAAAAATAAGTGAGATTACGGGTGCGAAAGTCCGAGATATCGGCTATGCTGGGCTTAAAGACAAAGACGGCATGACGACACAGTATATCTCTTTGCACCGCAATTTTGAGCCAAAGCTTGAGGGTTTTACTCACGACAAAATCAAAATTTTGGATAAAACCTATCATAACAATAAAATCCGCATAGGACATCTCAAAGGAAATCGTTTTTTTATTCGTCTTAAAAAAGTCAATCCAATAGATGCAAAAAAACTCTCCAGTGCACTTAAGGCAATAGCAAAAGAGGGTTATCCAAACTTTTTTGGCTATCAGCGTTTTGGTGTGGAAAACAAAAACTATCAGACGGGAAGAGAGATTTTACAGGGCAAAAGACGTGAACGCAACCGCAAAATGAGCGATTTTTATATTAGTGCGTATCAAAGTTATCTGTTTAACATGTGGCTAAATAGACGTCTTGAGATATGCCATCTTATCAATGAATGCGATGCCAAAACAGTCGCTTCTACGCTGAAATGGTCGCTTGAAGACGCAAAAGCCATCAAACAACAACCGCAGTTTTTCAAACTTTTGCCAGGCGATGTGGCTCATCATTATCCCGCTGGCAAGCCCTTTGTTTGCGAGGATTTGCAGAGTGAAGTGGAGCGTTTCGCTAAAAAAGAGACGACCATCACAGGATGGATAGCTGGAAATCGTAGTATGCGTAGCGAAGGTGTCGCCAAAGAGATAGATGATGCTCTTTTTGCGGAAGCTGAACCGTTTTTGGGAAAAATGGATGGAGGAAGAAGATTTGCGTGGAACTTTATCGAAGATGCCGAAGGTAGCTACAAAGAGGAAGAGGCGTGGTTTGAGATGCACTTTTCGTTAACCAAAGGCTCTTACGCCACAACCGTACTTGAAGAGTTGCTACATGTAGATTTGTTATCAAATTAAGTCTGTTTTTTGTAAAATAATTTTCCCAAAAATTTTAAGGAGAATGCGAATGAAAAGCCCTAAGGGATTGCGAGGCAGATATTTTTCTTTGGCTGCAATTATGGCGTTTAGTTCTGCTACAACCTTGTGTGCTCAAACACAAAGTTATGTAGACAACAATGACGCTTTAACGCAAAAAGAGAAAAAAGAGAGCCTCAAAGAGGAAGAGGAGAAGACACTAGCACTAGTCGAAGCTCCAGCGGTAGTTGTCTCAAAAAAGATTAAGATAAATGAAGTTGATGCACCTTTTGCATCGGAAATCTACACAAAAAAAGAGATACAAAGGTCTCACTCTCAAGATATCTACGAGTTTTTAAACACCCAAACCAGCGTTTTTACAACACCAGCTTCTGGCAATATCTTTGCACAAAAGATAGATTTAAGAGGATTTGGTATCGAAGATGGATATCAAAATGTTGTACTTACACTTAACGGCAGAAGACTCAACAATATAGATATGTCGCCACAACTGTTGTCTACAATTTCTATGGATAGCATAAAACAAATCGAAATACTAAAAGGCTCAGGCTCGGTAGAATACGGCGATGGAGCAAGTGCGGGAGTTATAAATATACTAACAGAAGATTTTGAAGGAGTCACGCTTAAGGGTTATGCTGGAAGCAATGAGCTTCTTTTTGGCTCAGTAGGTGCTGGCATAAAAGAGAAAAATTTTTCACTTTCTGCTTATCTTGAGGATTATTCAAATGGAGGGCAAAAGCAGATTGCCACCGATGGGCAAAGGGACGAGAGTGACAATACAAACAAAGGTTTTAACACAACTTTTTCGCCTATAGATGCACTTACGCTAAATCTTGGAAAAAGCTTTACAAAAGTTGATGCTTTTTACGCAAATGCACTAACTCTAAATGAGTACAAAACAGACCCAAACACCATACCTGCACCATCTTGGGGTTCGCCATACGGTCATCAAAAGTACGACACGGAAGTCTTGACTTATGGAACAAACTATAAACTAAGTGAACAGTTTACACTAGATGTTCAAGGCAGTAGCGAAGATAAGATTTCGCAGTATGTTGGAGGCACAAAATATACCTACGACAATGATGCTCAAAATGTTAAATTATCTTATAAGCAAGGTGGGCTTAAAGCTCTTGCGGGTGTTCAAAATGGCGATGTAAAACGACAAACAAACACAACAACAATGACAACAAAAGACAATACTGCTTTGTTTGCAAAAACAGATTATGCTTTTGGAGATAGCACATTTTCGCTAGGTGCGAGAGCCGAGAAGGTTGAGTATAGTTATGAAAAAGGTGCAGTTTTTTTAGAGAAAAAGAAGCATTTGAGTGCTTATGATATAGGCTATAACTATAAGCTCGATAGACTTTCCAGCGTTTTTATCAACTATAACACATCCTTTCAAGCACCAGATGTGGATAGATTTTTTGATGCGTTTTCAAATACTTTTAACGGCTTTATAGAGCCAATGGAGGCAAAAACGTTAAATGTAGGATATAGCTATCTGGGCTATCCAAATAAGTTTAAAATATCTGCTTTTTACTCAAAAATAGACAATGAGATATATTATGACAACACGATTGGCTTTTGGGGAGCTAACTCAAATCTCGATGAGACTGAAAAGATGGGTTTTGAGTTGTATGACAAATACAATCTTCTGCACAATCTTTATATCAGCGGAAACTACGCCTTTGTTGATACAAAAATCCTAAAAGAGGGAGATGGCTCGTTCAACGGTAGAGAGATTCCTGGAGTTTCAAAGCACAATATCAAACTCTCATTGGGTTACAATCCAGACTATCGAACCTTTCTAACATTGAGCCAAAATTTCAAATCCAAAGCGTATGCTACGAGTGATTTTGATGGAAACTTTGGTAAGATGGACTCTTTCAATACAACGGATTTTTCGGCAACCTATAAGTATAAAAAATACGAACTCTTTGCAAAAATAAACAATATTTTTGATGTTAAAAATGCATACTTTGCCGATAGTGGCTCTTTGGGAGTCTATCCTGTTAGCTATGAGAGGAATTTTATGTTAGGGTTTAAGGCGAAGTTCTGATGTCTTTACATGTAAGAGCCTATCTTTGGTACAAATTTTTAAACTCCCTGTTCTTTGGCTTGTCCGCAGGGGGTGTTTTTGTACTTTACGCACCGCTTGATCCGTCTATATTTTCACTAGGCGGTGTTGCATTGGCGGTAGGTTTGCTTTTGGTGGCAAAGTTTTACGAGAAGATGATGAATCTTCTCGTTTTTTATCGAGTTACGTTTTTGGTTGAGTCTGTTACATTGCTTATAGTAACAAGTTTTTTGATTTTTAGATACTCATATATAAGTGTTTTGAGCATTTATCTGCTTTATCAAGTTGTGTTTGTTTTTGGCAACTATCTCGTGCGATTTGAAAGTCTTACGCTTCATAGGGCATCTTTGCTCTCATTGACTGATGTTGCAAAGCAAAAGGGCTATCTCGGCGGACTTGTGCTTTCATATCTGTTTTATAAAATGCTAGAATACATCGACATAACCGATAAGCAGGTGCAAGTTGTATATTTGCACGGTCTGCTTTTGGTGCTTCAAGGAGTGATTTTGTATAGTGTTTACTTGTCATTTCGCAAGACAAATTTGTGAAAAAATATCTATTTTTGTTGGCATTTTTTGCTTCAATACTTTTAGCTCAAGAGGTAAAAAATGGCAAAACACTTATTCTTGCATTTCCATCTTCTCAAGAAGGCTATATTTTGTGGGGCGAAAAACAGTTTCCTCTTGTAGCACATCCAAAAGACGAAGAGTTAAAGATAGCTTTTATTCCGATTGATTATAAAAGCAAAAAAGGTCACACAACGCTTCTACATGTAGACGGTTTCAAACAGACTCCGCTTGCTCTTAGTATTGTTGATGGAAATTACGCTCAAGAAACCTTACATGTAGAGTCTTCAAAAGCACAACCAAGTGCGGAACAAAAGGCTAAAGTAGCCCAAGAATATCAAGAAGCAATGGCGATTTACGGCACCATAACACCAAAACGCTATTGGTCTGAGCCATTTGAAAAGCCTATAAATAGCCATATAACAAGTGTTTTTGGCAATGCTAGAGTTTTTAATGGCACACTAAAAAGTTTTCATTCTGGCGTGGATTTTAGAGCTTACATCGGCACGCCTATTGTTGCGGTAAATGATGGCGTGGTTGTGCTGGCAAAAGAGAGATTTTATGCTGGAAATTCAGTCATCATCGACCATGGGGAGGGCATTTATAGCTGTTATTATCATTTAAGCAAGATAGATGTCAAAGTAGGCGAAAAGATTCAAAAAAATCAAAAAATTGGGCTTAGCGGAGATACCGGCAGGGTTAGTGGTCCGCATTTGCATTTTGCGATGATGGTTTTGGGTGTTCAGATTGACCCATTGGATTTTTTAACACAAATCAACACTCTTTTTTAACACTTTTGTTTTTTTTGTTTAGATTTTAGCTACACAGTGTAAAATACTGTTAGATTATATAAGGATAAAAAAGTGCTAAGGCAAGACAACACGCTGTTTCATATGTTTGTGGATGCATATCAACAGTATAGTGATAAAGATGCGTTTATCTACAGAGTGCTTGAGCAAGAGCTACATGTGAGTTATGCAAAACTATTTGATGATGTTTTGATTTTATCACGTGCTCTTAAGAGTAAAAAGGTTGAAAAAGGCTCAAAAGTTATATTTTTATGTGACAACCGATATGAGTGGATGGTTACAGATATGGCATTGGTGTCATTGGGTGCCATTGGTATCCCCAGAGGTTCAGATACGCCGACAGCGGAGTTGGAATTTATCATAAAACACTCTGAGGGCGATTTTATTATTATTGAAAATGAGGCACTTTATATCAGGCATAAAGAGATGCTTGATACTTTGAGCTTAAAAGCTATTTTTATTATGGAGGGTGAAAAACTCCATAAAGTTTTTACAAATCTCTATTCATACAATGATATTTTGGAAGACAAGGTTATCTCGCTTGAAGAGATAGAGGCTTTTATAAAACAGAAAAATAGTCTTGAAGAGAGTGATGTTTTTACCATGATCTATACATCTGGCACAACAGGAACGCCAAAAGGGGTAATTTTAACTCACAAAAACATTATGTTTAACGTGCGAGAATTGCCAAAGTTGATTGATTTGAAAAGTGATGATGTGTGGCTTTCAATACTTCCTTCTTGGCATATTTTTGAGCGTGCTGCTGAGTATATCTCCATCGCAAAGGGGTGTTGTACTGTCTACTCTACGATTAAAACATTTGCGCTAGACTTAGAGCAGTATAAGCCAACATTGGTGGCTACGGTGCCTAGACTTTGGGAGTCGATGTATACCAAAATAAATAGCACGCTTGAGAAAAACGACCCTAAAAAAGCCAAAATATTTAAACTTTTGGTGCGAGTTTCTGCGAGTTACAATAAAAATATGCGTATTTTAAAAGATGAACTACCACGCTTTAAAGACGATAGCGCAGTTGTTTCGCTATGCAAAAAAATTGTTCCATCGTTTAAGATTTTTATCATGTATCCACTTAATAAACTTGCAAAAAAAAGACTTTTTGCTGTACAAGAGAAGTTTGGCGGAAGGCTAAGACTTGCAATTAGCGGCGGTGGTTCATTGCCTGATTTTATTGATTCGTGGATTGACTCACTTGGTATTCGCATCGTAAATGCATACGGTATGACTGAATGTGCTCCGGGTATCGCTGGAAGAGCTTTAAATTGCAATACTTTTGGAACTTTGGGACTTGGTATTGATGATACGCTAATAAGAATCGTAAATGACCACGGCGAAGAGGTAAAAGCTGGCGAGGTGGGAGAGATTCAAGTTAGAGGCGAGCAAGTAACTCTAGGCTACTATAACAACAAAGAGGAAAATAAAAAATCTTTCACGGACGATGGCTATCTAAAAACGGGTGATTTAGGTAAGTTTACCGTGAGAAAAGAGTTGATTATTACAGGGCGTTCAAAAGAGGTTATAGTGTTAGCAAGTGGCGAAAATGTCGACCCTAGTCGCATTGAGACGACTATATCTATGCTTCCTTTTATAAGTGATGCGGTTTTGGTAGGGCAGGACAAAAAGGGCTTAGGTATGCTTATTGTACCAGATTTGGAAAAGCTTAAAGAGTATGTAGCTTTACATTTTGATAAGGCTATTCATAGTGTAGAGCAGGTTTTGGAAGATAAGCAGATCGTGGCTAAAATAAAGGGCGAAATAAATGAGCTTTTGCATCACAAGAGAGGATTTAAGCCCTTTGAAAAGTTGCAAAATATTCACTTTTTGAGTGAAGAGTTTAAGATGGGCGAAGAGCTAACAAACACATTGAAGAAAAAAAGACACGTGATTGAGACAAAATACAAAGAGGTTATTGATAAGTTTTTGCATTAAAAAGGAGTTTTCATGCCAATAGAGAGTATGGTTTTTTTTGGAGCAATAATTTTTGCTGGGTTGGTTATCGTGGTTTTGGGTATCAAGATAGTTCCCCAATCTGATGTTTTTGTGGTTGAAAGGCTAGGAAAATTTCACTCAACTTTAAGTGGAGGATTTCATATTATCGTGCCTATTATTGACCAAATAAGAGCTAAGATGACAGTAAGAGAGCAACTGGTAAATATCCAAAAGCAGTCGGTTATAACTAAAGATAACGTCAATATTGCAGTAGATGGGATTTTGTTTTGCAAGATTAGTAATGCCGAAGATGCAACATACAATGTTATGGATTTTAAAGACGCACTTGGAAATCTAGCGATGACAACACTTCGCTCCGAGATAGGTGGTTTGGTTTTGGATGAGGTGCTTTCAAATAGGGATGTTTTAAATTCTAAGTTGCAATTTGCACTTAGTGATGCGGCCAACAACTGGGGCGTTAAGGTAATGCGTGTTGAAATATCAGAGATATCTGTGCCTATCGAGATAGAAGAGGCGATGAATATGCAGATGAAAGCAGAGCGTGAAAAAAGAGCTATTGAGCTACGTGCGATTGCTGAAAAAGAGGCACAAATACGCAAAGCAGAAGGTGTTAGGCAAACGGCGTTTTTGGAGGCGGAGGCTATTGAGCGTATGGCTGATGCAAAAAAATACGAGATAGAAAAAGTAGCCGATGCCCAAAGAGAGTCTATGAAGCTTATCAACGAAGTGATGAGGGAAAACGCTCAGGCTGCGGAGTTCCTACTTGCAAAAGATAGAATAAAAGCTTTTGACTCTTTGGCAAATAGTGCTAGCAAGGACAAAATAGTTGTGCCTTACAATGTTACGGAGTTGATAGGCTCACTTTCTATCGTAAAAGAGATGTTGGGAAAAAACAATGGTTGAGTCCATAGTGCCTGTATTGTCGCCTTTGATGCTTTTTGGTCTTGGGATTTTGTTGGTTGCTATTGAGGTTTTGGCGGTGTCTTTTTTTGTTATTTGGTTTGCATTGTCTGCTTTTGTAGTAGGTGGTATCTCTGCTTTTTATCAATTTTCAGATGGATTGCATCAGTTGGCATTGATTTCATTTTTGGGCTTAGTTTTATTGGTTCTGTTTTACAAAAAGACAAAACAGTACTTCTCAAAGTCGCAACGTGATATCAAGGATGATTTTCTTAACACGCAAGGCGAGGGCACCATATCTAATGGTCAGTTGAGCTATAAAGGGACATTTTGGAAATACTCATCAAGCGATACATTGCAAGATGGCGATATAGTCAAGGTTTTAAAAATAGATAGCAATATAGCGGTTGTGGAAAAACTAAAATAAGGCAAAAATGTGGCAAAAGTAGTATCTCATGGCGCGGCAGAAGCAGTTACTGGTTCATGTCATCTCTTAGAGGTGTGTGGCATTAAAGTTTTGATTGATTGTGGGATGATTCAAGGGCTTAATTGGGAAAAAAACTATGAGCCATTTCCTTTTGATGCCTCCAAAATAGACTATCTAGTGTTAACGCACGGACATGCCGACCACATAGGAAGAGTTCCAAAGCTTGTAAAAGATGGCTTTAAGGGCGAGATTGTTGCAACTTCTGCCACGTTTGATATCGCAAAAATTATGTTGCTAGATAGTGCTGTTCTTTTGGCTGAAGAGTATGAAACACAGATGAGAAAGGCGATAAGAGCTGGCAGGGAAAGTCTAGTTTTGGAGCCTTTATATGGCAGGGAACATGTAGAGAGTGTTTTCACAAAAAAGCTGCATGTAGCAGTTTATGCCAAACCCATCGCTATAGCGCCATTTTTAACAATTACGTTTTATGATGCAGGGCATATCCTAGGAAGTGCTTTTGTGCATATCGCATTTGTTGAGGGAGAGTTAAGTCGTAGTGTTATTTTTTCAGGAGATGTAGGTGGCGAAAATCGTCTTGTGATTACAGGAATAACACCGCCTCCTCAAGCCGACTCTCTTTTTGTAGAATCAACATATGGAGACAGGGAACATAAGCCTATAAAAGAGAGCATACAAGAGTTTAGAGGTGCCATTATAGATACACTAAGGCAAGATGGGAACGTCATCATACCTTCATTTGCACTTGAGCGAACACAAGAGATTTTGTGGATACTTCATGAGATGCACAAAGAGGGGCTTTTAAAAAATTGCAAAGTCTTTTTGGATAGCCCTTTGGCTATTGAGGCGACTAAAATTTACGGCAAATATGTTTCAAGTCTAAATAAAAAAGTAGCTTTGTATGCGAGCTTAGGGGATGACCCTTTTGAATTTCCACAACTAGAATATACACAACGCAAAAAAGATTCTATTGAGATAAATGATGTCGAACATCGTGCCATCATCATCGCAGGAAGTGGTATGTGTACTGGCGGAAGAGTGTTGCACCATCTTAAACAACGTGTTTGGAATCCAAAAAATGCAGTTGTTTTTGTTGGCTATCAAGTGCGAGGAACACTTGGTAGAGACATAGTTGATGGAGAGGGTTATATCAAGATTTATGGCGAAGAAATAAAAGTTAGAGCAAAGATATATACCATAAATGGTTTTTCGGCACATGCAGACAGGGAAGGGTTGCTAAAGTGGATAAGTGGTGTTAAAAGCCTTTCTAAAATATTTTTGATTCATGGCGAGAGTGATAAGATGCAAAGCTTCAAAGCGTTTATAAAAGAAAATACAGGCATACATCCGCATATTGTAAAGCAAGGTGAGTTTCTTTTTGTCTAATAAAGCTTTCCGTCCAAAAAAGTTATTTATTATTCTATTTGAGTGATTTTTATATTGCCAATTTTAACATCGTTACAAAATAATTTCTTGATTGATATTTAAGCCAAAACCACAAAGCCCAACATACTCTTTGCCCGTTGTTGAAGAGATAAGATTCATATTTTCAATGCCTAGTTTTTTCAAAATCTGCGCTCCGATACCAAAATCTCTAATCTCTTTATTGCTAGAGTTTTCACTGTCTATAAATACCAAAACTCCACCATTTTGCTTTAGGTATTCAATGGCTTTTATTATACTGTTGTATTTTTTTTCATTTGATAAAAGAAGATAGTCTTGTGCGATATGGTGAAATTTAACAGCACTTGTTTTTTTGATTTTACCAAACGCAAAAACTATGTGATGGTTATCTTCGTGGTCTAGCATGTCGATTTTTCTAGTCTCAATGCCCATAAATTTTACATTGCAAGAGGCGATTTCTCGCACCAACGATTCGTGTTGCATGCGGTATGCTATGATGTCTGAAATATATACCATGTTAATATTGTGCTGTTTGCAAAAAATATCCAAATCATCTCTGCGTGCCATGTGACCATCTTCTTTCATTACTTCGCAGATAACCGCAGACTCTGCAAGTCCTGATAGTCGACACAAATCAACCGAGCCTTCTGTGTGCCCAGTGCGAACCAAAGTGCCACCTTTTCTAGCAATCAATGGAAATATATGTCCAGGTCGTACCAAATCTTTTGGTGAGCTTGCATAATCTGCAAGTATCTTGATGGTTACATCTCTCTCGTAGGCTGATATGCCTGTGGTGCAGATACGAGCATCTACAGATACTGTAAAAGCTGTTTCGTGTTGCGAGTCATTGTTTGTTACCATCGGGTGGAGATTTAGTCTGTCTGAAGTCTCTTTTGTCAAGGCTACGCATATCAACCCTTTGGCATAAGTTGCCATAAAATTGACTTTTTCTGGAGTTGAAAAAGTGGAGGCGTAAACAAGGTCGCCTTCGTTTTCTCTATCTTCGTCATCCACCATGATGACCATCTTTCCGTTTTTAATATCTTCTATGGCTTGCTTGACTCTTTCTATAGGCATACGGGCTCCAATTTTTTCCGCCATTATAACATAACCCTTGACAAACCGACTGGAAGTGACTATAATTTCACCTCATTTAAGGACTTGGTGGGGTATAGCCAAGCGGTAAGGCAACTGGTTTTGGTCCAGTCATTTCAGGGGTTCGAATCCCTTTACCCCATCCACCCCTTTTGAGTCTTCTTAGTGTCGCGGGATAGAGCAGTTGGTAGCTCGTCGGGCTCATAACCCGAAGGTCGCTGGTTCAAGTCCGGCTCCCGCAACCATTTTAAACCCCCATCAAATCATCATTTAACTCACTTTGTCGGGCAAATTTATAGAATTGATTATTTTATCTATAACTTGTTTTGATGTTTCAGGCTTTATAGTTATATATTTTTGCGTTGTTTCAATGTTAGTATGCCCTAGAGCGTGTGACACTTTTTCAATGGGTAGATTTAACACATTTATAGAATAAGTGCCAATCAAATGGCGGATATCATGTAACCTTATATATGGCAAATCGTTTACATTTAAAAAGCGTCTCCAAGCCTTAGCAATACAAACATATTTGGAACCAGTTTGGGGATTTATGAAAACATAGCCTTTGGGATATCGCGTATCTTGTTTAATACAAGCATAAAGATATTGAGTAGTAAGTCTATTAAAAAGAATATCGGTCATTTTATGACTCATGTTCTTTCGGGCTTTGTTAATTTGAGCAGGGATGTAATATAGCCTCTGCTCCAAGTCCACCATATCCCAAGTGATAGATAAGACCTCGTTTCTTCTGCGTCCATGTAGTAAAAAAAGAAAAATATCTTTAAATATAGGCTCTTTGTAAGTCAAAAGTGCGTATATAAAATCCGTTTGAACCGCAGTTGAAAAAGAGAAATAACGCTTATTGTCATATTTTGGAAGTTCTACGAAGTCACAAGGATTTTCCTTAACAAGACCTAAACGCAAAGCCAATTTAAAAACTACTTTTATGACATCAAGAATATTTTTAACTGTTTTTGGTTTGAGTTCATTATCAAGAAGATTATTAACGAATTTTTGAAGCATTGGATATGTAACTTCGCTTATTTGCATATCTCCAAAAACTGGCAAGATATGCTTACATGTAAAGCCTTTTTTGGAGCGAACAGTTTGGACAGACTGTAAAGGCTCTATCATTTCAAAATATTGATTAAAAAGATTTTTGAGAGTCATTATGCACCTATTTTTTCAAAATCTGTATTGTAATTATCAACAGGGGTAAAATCTTCATATAATAAACCTCTGCGGATACATTCATTTTTAACTAAACCAAAATGTTTTAAATCGCATTTTTCAACATCAAGAGAATAGTAATATTGAAGCAAATCAAATTTTGAATAGTTATTTATTGAACGAGTAACTTCTATCAATTTGCCATCACGAAACAAAAACTGTCTTAAATCGCCAACAATATGAACAGAAGCAGAAGGATTATGATGAACAATAGCTTTTAACTTTTGATTATGTTGCTTTTGAGGTACAAAAAAATCAATATTGAAAGATTTTTCATAAATAAGTTGAAAAAGTGCGTCCTCGCCATCATCTACAAGAACGGAAATAGTAGCAATTTTATAATCACTATTTTTTAAATCAGATAAATTATGATAAACAGAAGTAAAAGGATGATAAGCAAGTCCGATATCAAAATTACCTTTTTTAAACTCTTTTGTTGCTTTATACATATCTTGCAAAAATTCAATCTTTTGAACACGCCGAAATATTGACAAAGGAATAAGAGTGCGAGAAGTAGTAAAACGCCTAATCTGATGATAAGAATACCAACAGGCAACAGTATCTAAAATACCATTTTTAGAATTTTCAAAAGACTTCAAAATATATTTTAAAATATATGCTATAACACCACCTCGCCCAGCCTCAAACTCTGTTTTAATATCAAATTTTGACTCTACAAAATAGCCTTCTGCGAGCTTTACAAAACGCTCTTTGTATTCAGGAGGAATAAATGCAACGATATGAGCGTGAGGCGTGCCGTCAATGTGAGGCTCATATGTTCGCATAAAAATAATCCTTTCGCCGTATTGTTTTTTTATATCTTCAAAAATTCTCTCACGAGAAAAAGCAGACCAAGTGCTAGATATATATTTGATAGATTGTTTGACATAATCAACGGAACCATCAATAAAGCCGGAAAATTTTTTATTATCAATAAGTTTATACATATTTTTTTTAATTTGAATTTGTTTGGTCGGTTTGTTAAAAGTACGAGGAGTAATTGTCATAAAAACAGGAACTGTAAAGCCTATATCATTTGCATAAGTTTGAAGAGCAGTTACACGGTTCCATATTTCGCCGTGATAGCGTGCGGGCTGAACATTCGCAGAGCTTGACAAATCAAAAAGCGAAGTTTTTAAAACCTCTCCATTAATTCTAAGAAAAGTATTTTTTAAAT
Organism: Sulfurospirillaceae bacterium; assembly: GCA_028692875.1. GTDB lineage: Bacteria > Campylobacterota > Campylobacteria > Campylobacterales > Sulfurospirillaceae > JAQUWL01. Next base: position 57,090 of record JAQUWL010000007.1, on the reverse strand, counting down.
AGGCTTTTTGTTTTTCTAATTTTTCTACAACGTCATCTCGCATTTGTGGAGTTACCCCGTAAAGATAATTGCACTCTTCCAAAAGCGTAGAATAATTAAAAAAGACTTCATTGTCTTTTCGTATTGCTATTGCCATTTTTGGCTCCTTTTTTGATAAATCGCCTTCGGCGAAGTTTTATTAGTAATGACACAAGAGCAGACGCGCTAATCTTTCAATTTCGGCGCAAGCGCCTCATTGAAAGATTGACTGTCTGCGCTAATTTTCTTAAAAAAATCTGTATTTAAAATAATTGTAAATGTTTCATTTTTGTTGGATGTTGTTTTGTGTTCTGTTAATTTGTTTAAAACTGGAATATATTCTATAAAAGGAATATTTGAAACAGACTCAACATCATCAGTTGAGTTAATACCGGCTATAACAAAAGGCTCATTATTTTTTAGCGAAATTGTCGTTTTTAATTTTTTCTTTGAAATTGTTGGGGTCGTAGACTTATCAAGTATAGCCTCAAGTTCAATATCTAAATTAAAAGTAAAAACATCATTGGTTATAAAAACTTCTGTAATGTTAAGTTTTAATCCTACATCTTCGTATTTATAAGAGTTTTGAGTCGTTGCAAGAGTGGAAGATGAAGAGGTGGTAGCTTGTAAAACTGGGATTGATGTTGTGCTATCAAGAACAGACGAGCCACCGTCACGGACTGAAACAGAAGGGTTTTGCAAAAACTTTGTATGTCCTTTTTTATTAAGCAAATTTATAATAGTGAAGAAGCGTGTGGGGTCGGAAAGTGTAGACTCAAATTTAACAGAAGAGGTTAAAATGTTAAGATACTTACCAACTTCATTTTGTGAGATTTCGCTTGTGTAGGACAAATCAAGTCCGATATCGTCACTCATATTATTAGAAGTTGAAATAACATTAAAATATAAATTTGCCTGAAGATATGATTTGTCTAAAAGTTCGATATATTCATTGATAAGTTTATAATTTTCTGCGGTTGTTGTAAAAAAAACACGATTTTTCAAAAATGAAAATTTTACATCTGAATACATGGAAGAAAGAAAAGATTGTAACTCTTTGATATTTAAAAACTGATATTTGACAATGTAAGGATTTAAAATAGGTTTAGGCTCTTCAGGCTTTGGAAGTTCAGGCTTTGGAAGTTCTTTATATATAAGGACGATATTGTCAAAATCCCTATGGCTTAACTGATTTACATCCAACAACTCAAAAAGTAGCTTAATGGAAACTTTGGAGTTTAAAAGATTTACATCAGGAAGATAGATTGAAAAATCCTTTTGAACAGTATCAGAAATAACAATATTTTTTCCAGTAGCATTTGAAACAAGTTGGGCAAATTCAACAAGTTTAATAGATTGAAAGTCCTTTGAAAAAAGACTACTTAGCAAACAAAGAAGGAGTACTATTTTTTTCATCATTAACCGCCTGTGGAGTTGTTATGGAGTTTTTGGAATAAAGGTTTAAAACATCTTGCAAATCTTTATTGCACCTAAGAATATACATGGTAAAAAGAGAGTCAGAGTTATCAGAAACAATAACCTTGCACTCAAAAGCATTTATAAATTTGTACATAGTAGCCTCATCAAAGCTATAATCTATATTTTTAAAATTACAAGATTTGCGAAAACAACGAACAGCAAAAAAAGGATTTTTATCATCATCTGCATTTACTTCTTTGCGTGTATCAACAGGTTTTTGTGGAACAGGGGCTTTGTTGTTTTGTTGTTCAGCAGGCTGAACATTTTCAACAGGAGCAGGAAGAGCTTTGTTGTCGAAACGGTCAGAAACAAAATGCTTATATGCAAAAAAAGTAACTATCAATAATCCTACGACAGGCAAAAAGAATTTTTTGAGCATTGAGGGAGAGATTTTATTTGCACCGGAATTATAAAGCTCTGATACTTTTGGATCTAAACTTATTGAAAGAGTATTGATAATATTTTGCGCATACTCTTGATATGAAGCATAATGACGATATCGAAAACGAGTTGAAAAAATACGTTTGGCACCAGGCAAAGCTTTAAACATAGACTCAACGAAAGAGAGATATTTTTTATGTATTAGATTTTTGCCTTGAGTTATCAAAACAATATCGATATTGAAGTGTCTATGATAAGAAAGAAAGCGTATTTTTGGTTCATCAACTTTATCCTCAAAATACAAATGACACTCGTCAATAATAATCAAGCTATCAAGGAAAGGGGCATAAATACCAGCTTTTTTGCAAGTATCATCATAGTCAGACAATGGTTCATCATCATCAACAGGGTTGGAAATATCATCATTTTTAAGAGCTATTTTGGAGATTTTTTTAGCTTTTTTTTCTTTTTGTGCGGTAAAAAAAGAATATTCCTCGAGAATATGCAAGTTTAAATCATCAAACTCAAAAGGCTTAACATAATCTTTAATATGTGCAATATCATTAGCTTTATCGTAATTAAAACCATTTATATTGGTATAGATGTGTTTGTATCTTTTTGTTTCGGATGTAATCTCTTTATAAACATCATAAACAGCTTTGTAAGTTTTGCCAGAACCTGGGACACCGATAATTAAATAAACCATAACCGAAAATCCTTTTTTAGTTTTTCCATAGAACAATCGCCTTGCGTTTTCCCCGCTTGTGAAAAAACCTTAGCGGTCGTTTTTCACAGCGTGCGTCCGACAAGGCTAATTAAAACATATAACCTCTTTTTTTCATTTATTTTTTTCTTTTTTTTAAAGGCAAAAAGGCAAAATTCATCTAGTCATAAGAGCTAGCAGAACATTTATTAAGTCAATAACATCTTTGTAAACATAAGCAACTATCCTGTAAGCTTGAATAGCAAAATAACCAGCCAATAGAGATATAAACAAAGAGCTAGCAGTTAAAATAGCATCATCAAGCCCAGAGGCGTGAACGAAGCCCCAAAAAGAAGAAACAAGTTGAGAATTTGCAATACCATAAGAAACACCAGCAACACTTAAGCCAAGCGAGTTAAAATCTTCTGCCAAATCTTTAAAAATAACCCAAAAACGAAAAAGAAAATTTAAAAAGAAAGCCATAGCAACCAAGAGAAAAGCACGGTATATAGTCATAGCAGTTATTTGTATACCAATAACAACGGCTTTAATACCTATTTTTTTGACAAGCCACTCAAGCAAAACAATAAAAAAACTAAATACGCCTGTAAAAAAAGCTTTCATTATTTGCCCCCACCAATAGATACATTAAAAAGATATTTGATAGCAAAAAGAAACACGCCTAAGCTCATAAAGAAAGTTAAAAAAACAACCATAATGGGACGATAAGGAGCTACAAATTTGCAAGGGTCTACAACAATTTGTTGATGATAAAAAGACGCAGTAAAAGGACATTGCCCAGAAGGAAGATTTACAGAAGGTTTATCATCAAACATATTTAATGCATCATCTAAATGTTGTTGCAAATCTGAAAAAGTATCAATTAAACCATTTGCAAAATCTTTTGCATTTTGCAAAGACAAATCAAGTTTTGCTAACTCATTTTCAAAATCATATATTTTGCTACTCAATTTAGTCATATTTTCAGGAACAAAATCAACAGCCTCTTTTATCTTTGAATTTATTTGAGAAAGTTGAGAGTTTATTTGATTTAAAGAATTTTGAACATTTGTTAAATTTATATTTGATGTATCTGTAACAGTTTTTGGTGCAGACTCATTATATGTATTTGGAGTAGATACAACATGTCCGCTACTATCAACAAAAGAAATAGTTGCAGGAGATGATACAGCATTTGTTATAACTCCAGATGAGTTTTCAGTCAAAGTAGTTTTTTGCTCAAAAAGTTTAAGTCCAGTAGTGGTTTGAGTAGGAGAAACAACAGTAACCTCATAAGTTTTTGTTGCATTTGCAAATTTTGTAGCAAGTGTTGTAACATCACTATATGAACCGTCAGGATAAGATATACGAGATTTTGTTAAAGTTTTTACAGAAGAGTCTGGAAATGTCTGTTTTTCTAAAAGTGTTGAAGTAACAGGGAAAGACTGTGTCTGCTCGCCATATAAAGAGCTTTTCAAATCAATAGATGTTTTTGTTACTGTACCAAGAGGGGATGTTTCAGGTACAACCATTGGTTTTGGTTGGTCTAAAAAAGATTTTGTTCCGATAGTGTTTGCCTCAAAAACAGAAATATCGCCACCTTTGTAAACGTTATCTGGCATAATATCTGGTGTATCTACTTTATAAATTCTCGTTCCCGGCACTCCCAAATCAACTTCTGGAGGCATATTTACATTTTTTGGCTCAAAATTTATAACAACATATGTGCCATCAGGTTGTATTTCAACATCTAAAACACGAGGTTTATACTCTAAAAGTAACTGCGACTCTGAAATAACAGGGTCAGTCTTAAATAGATTTTTAATAGTATCAGCTAAAGTTTTTCCAGCTCCAAAAACAGACTTTCCAAGTTGTGCTATAAAAGCTCCATCAATCTTAGCAGCACCAAAAGAGAGAGCCTCGCCGATTTTTTGGTCAAAAGCAATATGTTTTAGATAATTCATATCATAACAGCCTTTGCCCATAGCAGAAACAATGTTATAAGTCATAGCACCAGTAACAGGCTCAACACCATCAGGTAAAAGAGTTGTTGGAGAAATATATGTTCCGCCTTGATTTGCACAATCTTCAGGCGTTAAATCAGGATTTGGGATACAAAGTTTTCTATCAAAACCCCAATTTACCTCTTCGGCATAATATTTCATTGTAGGCGGACAATCTACATCAGGTTTGCACGGCCACCCAGTAACAGTAGTGTCATTATGATAACCAAAGTCACATGTAGGAACATTATCTACGCAAACACCATTAACGAGAGTTTGATTTTCTGTACACACAGGCGGAGGATTATTTCCATAATCAGTATCATAATAATAATAATTGCGTGTAGTAGCGCATACAACATTTAGATAAACAGGAACTTGATTTGTATCAACTCTTATCAAAAGCTTTGAAATTCCATTTATAGTAACCCAGCCGACATAATAAGGAGTAGATTTACAATTACCACCGCCTGTGTAAAGATTTGTGCCAATTTTCACAGGTATCATTTCCTCGCTACTGTGAAAAACAGGATTTATATAATATCTATTTGAATAATAGAACGAAGAGGGTGCATTTGCAAAAGAAAAAGAAAAAGCCATCATTAAAACTAAAATTATTTTTTTCATTTTGAAGTCCAAACAAGCTCAACTTTAAGAGCTTTTTGAAAGTTTTCTATATCAAGGACAATAAAAGTCATTTTATTAATCCTTCAAAAATGCAATCATTGCAAGAGCAAGAGCGAAAGGAATTGAAACAATCATTGGAATTGTAAAAAAATAATCAAAAGCGTCATTTGAGATAAAAGACATCATTTTAAGCCCCCACGCCTAGCAAAAATTGATAACATAGAAAAGACGAAAGCAAAAGAACAGAGTAAACCAGTAAGAGCCATAAGAAAGGTAAATTGACCATTTTGAAGTCCCAATTCATTATTTAATTTTTCACGAGTACATAAACCAGTTGAAGCGTTATAATCCCAACCAACTTGTATATACTGCGGATAATCTTTTGTTGTGGTAGAGCGAATAATTGTTGGAGAATCAGACAAAACATATTTTAAAGTTCCATCAAGCTGGTCAGTCCAATAATCAATTACGCATTTACCAAGAGAAGGAAAAAGATAATCCGCAAAAGAAAAAGAGCTTAACAATAAAAAGAGAAAGAAAATTTTTTTCATAACTAAGACCTTTTAAAAAATAAAAAAAGGGGAAAAAATCCCCTTTGTCCTTAATGGCTAAGGAAACTTTTGCCCTTACGAGCAAGCATAACAATCATTGTTACAGCAAGAGCAACACCAACGATTGCCTCAAAATCTGTATAGTCTGGAGTTGGTACAGTTACCGCAGCAGACAAATTAGAAGCTAAAGTAAAAGCTCCAACAAAAAGACCCAAACCAAGTTTCTTGATACTTGACATAGTATCCTCCGTATAAAAGGTAGAGTATTTAAACCCTCCAGCAAGTCCACCAAAAAGATGGACTTATGCAAGGTTATTTTTTATCCTCAAGATTGCAAAATTTACGCAAATCAAAATCCTCAAGAACACTAACTTCGGTTTGATGTGGAAGAACTACATACTTATCGCCAATAAGTTTTTTAGACTGTTTTTCTTCGGTACAAGGCAAAACAATCATCTTCTTACCGATATAATTTTTATCAAGAAAATCTTTAAATTGAGAAGTAGAAATACCAGACTTGCGAAGATGTTCGCCACGAACCTTAACAACAAGAGTTTTAATTGAAGCATTGTCATTGTGTACCTCTCCGTTTTCGTCAGAACGACTATATGAAGAGTCATAAATACCAACGACTTGAAACCAAGTTTGCTCAACGCCGTCTTTATCTTTTGCAGAGTTTGTGTTTGCTTGCTGAGGCATAAAACCAACCAAGGAAAGACGTTTTTTTTGATTTTCAAAACCAAAAGGAAGATTTTCAAAAAAATCAACATATGCAGAAATATACTTAGACATAATTTTCTCCTTACCGAAATTTATTTAACGTGGAACGTGTTCGGTTAGGCACGAACCACGAAATCATTTTAGGCTCGTGACTTAGGAGCGGAAATGTTTTGTAACTCAATATTTTTAATAGAAAGATGTAGCTTTTCAATCAACGAATATAAATCAGTAACAACATTTTTTTGAATAAAATCTTCATTAATATTTTTTGAAGCAAATTGAGAAGCACATTGGATATCTAAAAGAAGTTTTTGAGCGATGAGGGTTTGAGTAACAGTTGTCATTATAAAACCTCCTATTTTTTAAAATATTTTCTATATAATGGAAATAAAAAACGTAAAACAGAAAGGAATGACGTAAAAAAACAAACATCTAAAAAGAACATAATTCTGTATTACAGAAAGAATTATGAAATAAGGAAACTTAAAAATAGGTAAAATATGGAAAAAAATTTAAAAGAATTAGCAAAAAGCCTAAAAATTGGCGTTTCTACAATTTATCAATGGAAGAAAACAAGACCCGAATTGTACGAATTCTTATTAAATAATTCCGTATTACAGAAAAATGAAATAACAAATTACTACGAACAACTCACGCAAGAAGAGCAAGAAATGTATCTAACAGAAATAAAAGCAATTATTATGAGAAGAAAACTAAAAAAATAACAAGGAAAAAAATGTGTACTTTTATACCAATACCAATAATAAACAACTTTCCTCAAAATGAACAAACAATAAAAGAAAAAATAACATTAATTGGAATACTTTTAACCATAACACTAATTTTATTTATAATTCACAAAATAACAAAAAAGAAAATTTAAGAAAACCAAAACAAAATAAAAATGAAAACATATATATTTTGGCTATTGCTGATAGGAATAATCACGATTATAATCAAAGCAGATAAATCAATCAGAAAAGACATGAAACAAAAAAATAAAGAAAAAAAAGAAATACCTTTACATGTAAACCAAAATATTCAAAATATGGAAAAACAATTTTTCAACCATCAAAAAAACATACCTAAACCAAGAACAACATATCAAGAAAATAAAAAAAGAGGAAATGACTACGAAGAATTTGTAGGAGCATACTACGAAAGACAAGGCTATCAAATAACTTATCATGGATTTGAAAGAGGAAGAAAAGACGGAGGAATAGACCTAATAGCAGAAAATGAATATGAAACACTACTTATACAATGTAAAGCGTGGCAAAAAGCAATAGTAAAACAAAAGCATATCAAAGAATTTATTGGAAATTGCACCATATTTTTAGAAAACAATCCACAAATTGCAACAAAAATAAAAAGAGTATTTGTAACATCAAGCGAAGCAGAAGATAGAGCACTCACAAAATATCTGCAAGAAAATAAAAACAAAATCGAATTTATAATTATGCCTTTTTAAAAACAATCATATATGAAAAGAGATATTTTCAATATATTTAAGAAAACTCTCATCGGGCAAGGTAAAAAAAAGTGCATTTAATGTAAGCAAAAGTTGTTTAAGGTTCTAAAAAAGCGTCTAAGGTTCAACTTCTCATAACCCGAAGGTCGCTGGTTCAAGTCCGGCTCCCGCAACCATTTTAAACCCCCATCAAATCATCATTTAACTCACTTTGTCGGGCAAATTTATAGAATTGATTATTTTATCTATAACTTGTTTTGATGTTTCAGGCTTTATCGTTATATATTTTTGAGTCGTTTCAATAATTGGATTTATATTTTAAGTCGATGTTTGATAAAATCCGCCCACAAGGTATGATAGGTGATTGCTTGAGGCAACTCAAGAGGAAAGTCCGGGCTACATTGAGACGAGGTTCCGCCTAACGGACGGCTAGGGTAACCTAAGGGATAGTGCAACAGAAAGTAAACTTCCATTGATGTCATTCTTGCCAAAGCATAGCTTTAGTGAGATGAATTGGTGACGAGCTTTGCTTGTCGCCAAGAAGACAGTTTGATGGTAAAGGTGAAACGGCGGGGTAAGAGCCCACCAGCGTTTTGAGCAATCATAACGGCTATGTAAACCCAACCTGTAGCAAGAGGGGATGGTTTGTGTCTCATATTTAAACCCCTCGCTAGAGCGTTATCGTAAGATAGCGAGTAGATAAATAATCGCCCACGACAGAACCCGGCTTATCGTCATACCTTGCCACCCAATGATAAATCTAAAAACGAGTTTGTGATGATTCAAGTAAATAACTTAGGCAAAAAATTTGGTGCAACTGTTTTGCTTGAAGGTGTAAGTTTTGTGCTTTCGCGCGGAGACAGAGTTGGTCTTGTGGGGCGAAATGGCTCTGGCAAATCGACTCTTTTCAAGATGCTTACAGGCGAAGAGGAACACGATGAGGGAGAGATACTTACGCCCAAAAACTACCGCATAGGAACACTAAACCAGCATATCAAATTTACGCAGAAAACCGTAAGAGAAGAGTGTGCATTGGCTCTTTCGCACGAAGAGCAGTATGATGTTTACAAGGTCGAAAAGATGCTTTTTGGGCTCGGCTTTACGCAAGAGGATTTAGACAAAGACCCGTTGAGTTTTTCTGGTGGGTATCAGATACGTATGAATCTTGCCAAACTCTTAGTCCAAAATCCAAACCTTCTTTTGCTTGATGAGCCGACAAACTATCTTGATATCGTCTCTATTCGATGGCTTAAGAGTTTTTTGTGTGAGTTTAAAGGCGAGGTTATACTTATCACGCACGATAGAGACTTTATGAACGCAGTTTCTACTCATACGATGGGCATCGTGCGAAAAGGGCTTAAAATCATAAAAGGCGATACCGAAAAATTTTACACACAACTCAAAGATGAAGATGAAAAGTACGAAAAAACCAAAGCCAATTTAGATAAAAAGCGTGAAGAGTTGGAGGATTTTATCGTTCGTCAAAAAGCACGAGCCTCAAAAGCAGTAATGGCTCAATCAAAAGCCAAACAGCTTGAAAAGCTCGGTACGATGGACGAGCTAGAGAGTGATGCAAATCTCAACTTTTCATTTAACTACAAAAATACACCAGCAAAGATAATATTTGAAGCAAAAGAGTTGGCGTTTGGTTATGAGCCTTTACAACCGCTTTTTGAAAATCTCTCTTTCTCACTTGAAAAAGGGAAATGTTTGGGCATTATCGGAAAAAACGGCAAAGGAAAATCCACGCTTCTAAACTGTCTTTCTGGCGAACTCAAACTCGGTTGTGGCGAGATATATTTTCATCCTGAAACACGTTTTGCCCATTTTGGACAGACAAATATCCAAAGACTTGATGAAAAACGCACCATCATAGACGAGGTTCAATCCGCCGATAAAAAACTTCCCATAGCCAATGTGCGTTCTATTTGTGGCACGATGATGTTTAGTGGAGATGATGCAAAAAAAGAGATAAAAGTGCTTTCTGGTGGCGAGAGAAGTAGGGTAATGTTGGGTAAAATCATCGCTACGCCTGCGAACTTGCTCTTTTTGGATGAGCCAACCAACCACCTTGATATGCAGTCCATCGACTCTTTGTGCGATGCGATTGAGAGATTTGAAGGCTCGGTTGTTCTGGTAACACACTCAGAGATGTTATTGCGTCGTCTGGCTGATACGTTGGTTGTCTTTGGCAAAGAGGGCGTTTTTTATTTTGATGATAATTATGATACATTTTTAGAGAAGATTGGCTGGGGAGATGAAGAGGTTGAGGTGTCTCAAAAAAAACCTGAAAAATCATCTTTCAAAGAGCAGAAAAAACTTAGAGCCGAACTTGTCAATGAGCGTTCACAAAAGTTGGCGCCATTAAAAAAAGAGATAGCATTTTGCGAAGAAAAGATTATAAAATTAGAAGAGAGTTTGAAGTTCAAAAATGATGCGTTGGTTAAAGCCTCAAATGATGCGGATTTGGACAAAATCCAAACATTTTCAAAAGAGATTTCAGCCTTGCAAAGTGAGCTTGAAAAATTATACGATAGGTTTGAGTTTGCACATGAAGAGCATGATAGACTCAATGAGTTTTATGAAAAAGAGATGAGCGGATTGTAAGGGGGATTGTGGTGAAGTTTGAGTTTTTAGGAACAGCGGACACTGGTGGCATACCGCTACACAACTGTATGTGCGATATCTGCCAAGAGGCAAGAGAAAAAGGCATTAACAACCGCTCGACTTGTGCTTATTTGGAGCTAGATGACAAGAGTGTTATATTGTTTGATGCTGGCTCTGTCGGACTGTGTGAGACTTTTAACACTGTACATGTAAGGGCGATTTTTTTGACACATTTTCACGCTGACCACTGTTTGGGGTTGATAAGACTTAGAAAATCTGTAAATCAAATTATCTGTTACACACCTCAAGACAAAGATGGTTTTGGGGATTTGTATCGCAATAAGGACTCCATAAAGTATAAGCCTCTTTTGCCTTTTAAAGCAGTAAAGATAGATGATGTTACTGTCTATTGCGTTCCACTTTTTCATTCAAGACCAACTTATGGCTATGTTGTCAAGACTAAAAAGCATACTTTGGCGTATCTGACTGATTGTGCCAAGATTCCTGTGGCATCTATGAAATTTTTAAAAAAATGCAAAGTTAAAACAGTATTTTTGGATGCCTCATATGTCTCTATGTTACCTTCAAAGAAACATTTGAGTTGCGAAATCGCTGAAAAATATCTCGATGAGCTTAAAGTTGAAAATGGGTATTTTATACATGCAAGCTGTAAGACACTTTTGGCTTTGAGAAAGAGCGGTATCACGCCAAAATACCGCTATATAGAGAAAGGCTTTAGTATGGAGGTCTAGTCCTCCCCCTCGTCACTTTCGTATTCGTCATCGTCATCAGTATAGTCATCGTAAGAGTAGTCGTTTTCTTCGCCGTTGTAGTTTCTCTCGCTTCGACTTATCGGGTCATCATTATCATCGACATCATCCTCTTCATACTCTTGTTCATCCCCTGCAAGAATAATCTCCACTGTTTCGATAAAAGCTTCCAAATCCCCATTGTATAAAGATTTTAGTCCCATTGCCTCTTCTATAAATTCTGGTGAGCAACCCTCTTGCTCTAACATCTCTCGTAATTGCTTCATAGCAAATCCTTGTCTTTTTTGTTTTTTTAATTTTACACTATTATCCCATTGGATAGAGTATTTTTTCGTGCACTTCGTCTAATTTTTTTAATAATTCTTTATCTATCTTAAAACTCAATGCACCCAGTGTTTCATCAAGCTGTTTAGCGTTGGATGCACCGATGATGGTTGAGGCAACAAAATCAAAATGCATACTCCACGCAATCGCCAAAGTGCAAAGACTTACTCCAGCATCTTTGGCGATATCTAAGTACATCTTTGTAGAGGCTATGGTTTTTTCATTGACAAAACGCCCAGCTTGTTTTTGAACACGCGGATTTGTGTTGTTTATGTATTTGGCAAAACGAGCATTTGGCGAGCAGAAAGGTTGATTGTATTTTCCACTAAGAACACCGCCAGCAAGTGGAGAGTATGGCAAGAGTGAGATATTTTCTTTAGTGCAAACTGTGCTTAGCTCATCCAAAAATCGTCTATTTAGAAGTGAAAAGTTGTTTTGAATGGATTCAAATCTTTTGTAACCTTTGTGTTTCGCAACTTCATTTGCCTTTGTAAGACCATAAGCAGTATCGTTTGAAGTGCCGATATATCGGACTTTTCCAGCTTTGACAAACTCGCTTAAAACCTCCAGACTCTCTTCTATTGGCACGCTCATATCGGGCCAATGTACTTGATAGAGGTCGATATAGTCTGTTTTGAGTCTTTTTAGTGTTCCATCAAGTGCTTTTGTCATATGAAACCTATCGACTGCCGTAAGTCCATGTCGAACAGGTGGCACAAACCAGCCATTTGCCGCACCTGCGACTTTTGAGGCGATGATAAGTGAATCTCTAGGCTTGTCCTTAAGCCACTCGCCAAGCAACTCTTCTGTTTTGCCAAAAAAATCACTCGAAGGAGGAACTGGGTAAAGCTCAGCCGTGTCGATAAAATTGATTCCAAAATCACATGCTTTATTTAAGATAGCAAATGACTCTTTTTTATCAGCCTGCAATCCAAATGTCATCGTTCCAAGGCAAATAGGTGTAACGCGAAGCCCAGTTTGTCCTATATATCTATATTGCATATTACATCCTTGTTTTTTTTGAAATTATACCATCCAAAAATATATTAAAGGTTTTTTGAGTAAAATGATTTTTTGTTATTTGTTTTTCAAAAAGGAGACAAGGTGTTGTCAAACAGTGTTAAAGAGAGCGTTTTAAAAGATTGTGCTATTTTGTATATTGATGATGGTCACAACATAGAGATTGCTAAAAAATTTTTAAGTTACCATGTCAAGAAGTGCTATATTGCATCCGACGAAGAAGAGGGATATACGCTTTTTAGGCTATATCGCCCAGATATTATTATTACTGATTTGAATACTTCGCCAAAAGGCGGAATAGGATTGATTGAAAAGATAAGAAATATTGACCAAAATGCTGTTATTATCTCAATAACACAGCCGAAAAATAAAGAATTTTATGCACAAGCCATAGCATTAGAGGTAAATGGCTTCCTTGTTCAGCCGGTTGCATTTCCTTATCTAGCAAAGACTTTAAGAAAATTTGCATCATTGGTATATTCTCAAAAACAAGATAGCTTTTATGCTTCGTTTGTTCAAAAGACAATTGATATGCAAAGCAATATTCTTTTTATTTTGGATGAAAAATTCAATATTGTTATGGCAAATAGACGATTTTATGATGCCTTTGGCGTCGAAAATCTAGATGAATTTGAGACGAGGTTTAAGGACGATAAAGAGATTATTTTGGATTGTAAATTTTATGATGAAAATATTGAAAAGTTTAATCCTGATACCGTTTTGGAAATAGTTGAAAATCCTGAAAAAAATCATATTGCAACGATTATGAATTTGGCAAACTATAAAGTCAAGGCTTTTTTAGTTCATGGAAATAGGGCGAGAAATTTTAAAGGGGATGTTGAGTTTTTAATCTCTTTTACAGATGTTACCTCGTACGAGATGGACAAGAGACGACTGGAGAAGAAGATATCCCTAGATCCACTAACTCAAATTTATAATAGACAGATGTTTGAGGATGTTTTCTTTAGTGAGTTAAATATGCTCAAGCGCTATGGGCAGCCATGTAGTATTATGTTTTGTGAAGTGGATGATATAGAGGAGATTAGTGCAACTTATGGTAAAAACTTTAGCGATAGAGTTTTGAGTACCATTGCGAGATTTATCGAAAAAAATATAAGAACCGTGGACATTTCACTTCGATGGGGTAATCGAGAGATACTTTTGGTGCTTCCTTATACAACGAAAGAGGAGGCTGTTGGATTGGCAAAAAGACTTTCAAGAACAGTAGTGGTAAGTTGTAAATTTGATAATGATTTAGCCTTTACATGTAGTTTCGGTATTGCTGGGATGAATACGGATGACACCTCTAAAAGCATTATTGAACGAGGAAAACTTGCCATAGGCGAGGCCAAGGCGATGGGCTTTGATTCTATTCGAGTGATATAGCTATCTCCTTTAAAAACCTTTTTCTTGCTTGTTCGTGGAAGACAATTAGTTTTGGATAGTTTTGGATAGTGTGCTCTATTAAAAATGTTTCATTGTGAAGATTTTTTGGTTCAAAACTATCAAGTTGGGGTAGCCACTTTTTGATGTATTGTGCGTTTTTATCAAATTTTTTTGATTGTAAAAAAGGGTTAAACACACGATAATATGGCTGAGGGTCAATCCCAGTTCCAGCACACCACTGCCAAGAGAGGATATTTGAAGATGCCTCATAATCCAAAAGGTGTTTTGCAAAAAAAGCCTCTCCATCTTGCCAGGGCAATAAGAGATGTTTTGTAAAAAAAGAGCCCACAACCATCCTTGCTCGATTGTGCATATATCCTGTTTGTAGCAATTCGTTAATGCTCGCATCTATAAGTGGGTAGCCTGTTTGAGCACTTTCAAATCTCTCAAAAAACTCTCTATTTTTAGAAGTTGGTGTTTTTTTTTGATAATTTTCCCACTGAAGATGCGGAAAGTGAAAAAGCAAATAAGCGTAAAAATCTCTAAAGACAAGCTGTCTAAAAAATGGTTCTACATGTAAAGAGTTATTTTTAAAATCCTCTAGTTTTCTAAGCACTTCCCTTATAGATATCGTTCCAAAACGCAAATCAACGCTTAAGTGGGAGGTGGCATCTTTGTCCAAAAAATCCCTATCGCTAGAGTAGTTTTCTATCTTGTTTTTAAATATTTCAAGTTTCTCTTTTGGGTTTTGATAGTTTACATGTAGAGATGTAAAGCCGATACTTTTTATCTCTACATGTAGAGGTGTGAGTGTGTTATTTTCGATTTTCAAGATATGCTCACAAGAAAATGCACAAAGACGATTTTCTGCTTTTTCACAAGAGAGGCTATGCGCTGATGAGTAGAGTTTTTTGCACATATTGTAGTAAGGAGTAAATACAAGATATGGTGTTGAGTCTTTTTTTAGTATCTCGTTTGGCTCGAAGATATATGTATCGTTAAGTCTATGAAGATTGAGAATATTTGTGATGTTTTTGTCTCTCTCGAGTGCGTAAGAGTCATAGTCCACACTTGCGTAAACATCGCTAAATCCAAGAGTTTTTAGATACTCAAAAACATCTTTTGGCTTTCCAAAAAAAAGAGCCAAATCAAGCCCTATTTTTTTGAGATTTTCTTTGAGTTTTACAACGGATTTGAAGATAAAATCAACTCTTCTGTCATCTTTTGGTAGTTTTTTGAGTATGTTTTCATCGAATATAAAAATAGGCAAAACCTCTCCGTCTTGAGAGAGAAGAGGGTTATCTTCAACCCTCAAATCTCTTCTAAACCAAAGGATTTTTTTCATTTTTGTCTTTTATCGATGACCCTAATAGCTTTGCCTTCGCTTCTTGTGAGTGATTTTGGAGCTACAAGTTTGACGTCAACATTTATATATAGATGGTTCAAAAGTGCATGCTGGATGGTTTTTTTGAGCCTATCCAAATCCCCGATATCATCACTCATCATCTCTGGATTTAGCTCGATATCTATCTCAAGCTTGTCAAGATAGCCTTTTTTGTCAGCAATAATCTGATAATTTAGCGTTACGCCATCCTGTTTTGAGAGTACATGCTCGATTTGTGATGGAAAAACATTGACACCGTTTATCAAAAGCATATCGTCACTTCTGCCAACGATACTCTCGATGCGTCCGAGTGTTCTGCCACATTTGCAAGGGATGCGTGTAAGCGAAGTTATATCGCCTGTTCGATAACGGATGATAGGCAATCCTTGTTTTGTCAAAGTTGTGATGACTAACTCGCCTCGCTCGCCCTCAGGCAAAACTTCGCCAGTTTTTGGGTCGATAATCTCTGGATAAAAATGGTCTTCATGAATATGCAAAAGATTTGAGTGTTTGCAGTTACATGCAACGCCTGGACCGATTATTTCGGAGAGTCCGTATACTTCGTGATAGTCAATTCCCCAAATGGATGCTATCTCTTTTTTCATTCCATCGCTTGTAGGCTCAGCGCCAAAAAATCCCACTTTTAGTTTAAAATCTTTTTGGATATCGTAGCCTTCATTTTTTGCGACTTCTGCCATGTGGAGTGCAAAAGATGGAGTTGCTGTCAGAACGGTTGCACCAAAATCCTTTAAGAGTAAAAGCTGACGTGATGTAAAGCCTGTGGAGCTAGGGATGACCGCTATTTTCATACGCTCTGCCGCACTGTGAAAGCCAAGTCCACCTGTAAAAAGACCGTATCCGTGAGAGTTTTGCATTATGTCTTGACATGTAACGCCACCCATCGTAAAAGCTCTTCCCATCACTTCTGCCCAGATGCTCATATCGTGTTCTGTATAGCCAACAACCGTTGGTTTGCCTGTTGTTCCGCTAGAGCTGTGAATACGAACGATTTGATCCATATCGACCGAGAACATACCAAAAGGGTAGTTGTCTCTTAAGTCTTGTTTTTTGGTAAAAGGAAGTTTGGATAAATCTTTTAAGGATTTGATGTCTTTCAGTAAAACGCCTGCATCATCAAACTTCTTTTTGTAAAACGGAACTAGATAATATACACGCTCTAATGTCTCTTGAAGATGAGTTAACTGCCATGATTGCAACTCTTGTTTGCAAAGGCTCTCATTTTTGCTAAATGTCATACTTGTCCCTTACATGTAGAAGTGTTTGGCTTGAACTATCTCAATATTTGCCTTAAGTAGAGCGTTTATAGCATCTTCTAGTCTGTTTTTTTCAACACTGAATATGAAAATACCTGTATTGGATTCATAAAAACTATATGTGTAAAGGATGTTTATTTTTTCATTTGCAAGAACGGTTACTACTTTGTCAAAACTGCCAACAATATCGTCTATTTTTACACCAAAAACATCGGTAAATCGGACACTAAAGCCTTCATCTTCAAGGATTGTTTTAGCTTTTTCTGGGTTGTCTACGATGGTGCGAACCAAACCATAATCTGTCGAATCTGCCAAAAGTATAGACTTGATGGAGATGTTGTTTTTGGAAAGCACATGTGTAAAATCACTTAACTCTCCAGCTCTATTTTCTAAAAAAACCGATAGTTGCTTAATGTTGTATTTCATTGGATATTCCTTTTGTCAATTACTCTTATGGCTTTACCCATACTGCGTTCGATACTTCGAGGCTCAACAAGTTTAACATCAGCATTGACGTAAAGATTGTTGAGGATTTCGTGCTGGATATGACGCTTGAGTGTTTCGAGTGCCCCGATACTGTCTATTGGCATATCTTCGGTAACTTCTACCATAACCTCAAGTTTGTCAAGATAGCCTTTTTTGTCGGCTATGATTTGATAGTTGAGTGTTATGCCGTCGATATTTGAGAGAACGTGTTCCACTTGCGATGGAAATACGTTTACGCCGTTTACAATAAGCATATCATCAGCTCTTCCCATGATACTTTTCATTCTTACATGTGTTCTTCCGCACTTGCAAGGTGTTCTATCAAGCGATGTTATGTCGCCCGTGCGATAGCGGATGATAGGTAAAGCTTGTTTTGTTAAGCTTGTGATAACCAACTCTCCTTTTTCGCCAAAAGGCAAAACCTCACCCGTTTTGGAATCGATAATTTCTGGGTAAAAGTGGTCTTCAAACACGTGCAAATCATTGCTTTCGTCACAACTGTTTGACACACCCGGTCCGATAATCTCGGAGAGTCCATAAATCTCATAGTATTTGATGCCCCAAACACGAGCAACTTCCTCTTTGAGTCCCTTGCTTGTAGGCTCTGCTCCAAAAATTCCACATCTTAATTTAAAATCTTTTCGAAGGTCGTATCCTTCACTTATGGCAGTTTCTGCCATATGGAGTGCAAAAGATGGTGTTGATGTAAGAACGGTCGCACCAAAATCTTTCATAAGCAAAAGCTGGCGTGAAGTAAAACCACCACTGCTGGGCACAACAGTAGCTCCAACGGTTTCTGCACCATAATGAAGCCCAAGACCGCCTGTAAAAAGTCCATAGCCATAAGCGTTATGAACTGTATCGTTTGCACTAATTCCTGCCATCGTGTAGACTCTTGCCATCGCCTCGTTCCAAACATCCATGTCTGATTTGGTATAGCCAACAACGGTTGGTTTTCCTGTTGTTCCACTTGAGCTATGGATACGCACAACTGCATCTTGATTTACCGCAAACAGACCAAATGGATAGTTATCTCGCAAATCCTGTTTTTTGGTAAAAGGAAGTTTTGCAATATCGTTAATAGACTCAATATCTTTTGGACTCATTCCTAAAGCATCAAACTTTTGACGATAAAAAGGCACATTTGCATAAACTCTAGCAACTGTTTCTTGTAAGCGCTTTGTCTGTATCTCTTCGAGTTTGTGGCGCGGAAGAGTCTCCTCTTTTGACCATATCATCTATATCTCCTTTGCATCAGCGATAGCCAAATGAAGCACGCTAATATTTTTAGGTGCTGCTTTGGCATTCATCTGTGTTATGGCTTGTTCAATCTCGCTTTGACTAAAAGGGAAATTTTTATCTTTTGCTAGAGTGATTCCCAACATGTAGACATTGAGTGCTTCGATAGAAAACTCTTTGTTTTTGGCTTTTGTGAAAGCATCGATTTTGACAGTTTCAAAATCAACCTTTGGAAATTTTGCATCTGCGTTTACAACAATCGTTCCATGTCCTTTTTTGAGGTATTGGATATTTCTTAATCCCTCGTTACCTTCAAGAGCTATAAGCAAATCAGCTTGACCTTCGTCGATAGCTGGGGCGTAAAAGTTTCCAACTTTAACATAGCATGAAACTGAGCCTCCACGCTGAGACATACCGTGGTTTTCTGTTCCTAAACATTTTTGACCTTTTATGGCTGAAGCGATACTAAGAACTTTAACCAAAAAAACGGCACCTTGTCCGCCGATACCCGCTATAACAATTTGGTATTTCATACTATTTTCCTTCTTTGTTTTTGCGTATAAAAGCGTCTGTTGGGCAGATAACATCCAGACATGCGGAGCATCCAGCACATAAAAACGGGTCTATTTCCATCTTGCCCTCATCGTTGTAGTGCATCGGTGGGCATTTGTAAGCGGTAATACACGAATCACAAGAGACACATTTTTCACTATCTACTTCAACATAAACTTTGGGTAGCCACTCATCTGCTCTGTCTTTATCCAAAACACAAAACTCACGAATAACCGCAACAACAGGACCATCGGCGTTTTCATAAGCATTTTTAAGTGATTTCATAAAGTCAACTGTTTGATTTAAGTCTGGTTTATAAACATACTCATAACATGTAACGCCACATCCTTCGACGATTTTCTTAAGGTCGATATCGGTTGGATTTGCACGCTCAGGCGTGGTTTGACGTCCCGTCATTGCCGTAACCGAGTTATCCAAGATAAGCAATATAAATTTGTGTTTTTGATAGACAGCATTGATAAGCGGAGCAACTCCAGAGTGTGCAAAAGTGCTATCTCCGATAGTTGCAACAACGGTTTTATCTGGGTCAGAGATGGCAAAACCACTTGCCATGGAAACACTTGCACCCATACATAAAACAGTATCGATAGCTCCTTGATTTAGTCCAAGAGTATAGCAACCGATGTCTGAAGTGTAGATGGATTTTTTCTTTTTAAAGACTTTCATAACTGAGTAAAAAACGTCTCTATGTGGACAGCCAGGGCACATATTTGGAGGTCGAACAGGAAGTGGCTGATTGTATTTTTCACTTTTGTAAGAGTTGTTTTTTTCTATTAGTCCGACATTTGCAAAAGTGCTTAAGACTTTATCTTTTGAAAATTCATCTATCTGATGAACGTGTTTTGTAAGTTTTCCATAAAGCTTAGGTGAGCTAAGTTGCTCTTCGATGCACGGATAACTCTCTTCAAATATGATAACTTTTTCGTAGGTTTCAAAGAGTCTTTCGATTTTTTCTTTTGGAAGCGGGTAGGGCATATCAAGTTTTAGAACATCTGCTTCAATGCCTCGCTCTTCAAGAGCTTCACGCACATATCCATCGCCTGTTCCGCTTGTTAAGCATAAAACTTTTGACCCTTTAAGGGCTTTGGCTTTTGGCTCTATTAGGTTGTTCCAATTCCACTCTTTTATAACCTCAAGTCGCTCAAGCTGTTCTAATCCTTGTCTAAAACGTCCAGCAGGAGGAACTGCTGCCCAGCGTGGAATATTTCTCTCAAAATTTCCAGCAAGTGGCTCTACATGTAAGGTGTCATCAACCTGGCAAATCTCTCTAGCATGGCAGACTCGCATAACTGGGCGAAGCATGATAATGGATTCAAATTTTTCTGAAATCTCAATGCCAAGCTTGACCATATCGTAGGCCTCTTGAGGGGTTGCTGGGTCAAGCACTGGAATGCGTGCAAATTTTGCAAAACTACGACTATCTTGCTCTGTTTGAGAAGAGTAAAAACCAGGGTCATCACAAGATATAAGAAGCATTGCACCTTTAAGCCCGATGTATGATGCACTCATGAGTGCATCACTTGCAACATTGAGTCCAACTTGTTTCATTGTGGCACATGTTCGTTTGCCAGAAATGGCTCCAGCATAAGCGACTTCAAAACCAACTTTCTCGTTTGTTGCCCATTGGGCGTAGGTGTTTAAGTTAAGTTTTTGGCTATGTTTTTGAAAATTGCCAAGAATCTCGCTTGAGGGTGTTCCAGGATACCCTGATACCATATCTACTCCAGCGTGTGTTAATGCTAGTGCTATGGCGTCATTTCCCATAAGGATCTGTTTCATAAGTTTTTTGCTCCAATATGCGTTTGTGTATTAATGTTTTAAAGAGTATTTAAAATATCTTTATAAAGTGCTTATTTGTTCCAAAAATAGCCAAAAAGAGATGCTTGAGCTTAAATTTTAGGATGATATGAGAAAAAAAGAAACGACTTTCTTTAAACACTTCAAAACTTAACCTAAAAATAAACTTGTAAAAAAATACAAGATATAATGTGCCAATTAAATAAAAGGATATGCGGATGGGAATAATCGAAAATATCATTATTATCGTCTATTTGGGTGCTTTGGGATATCTAGGTTTTGTGGGATACAAACAGACTAGAAATTCGGCGGATTATCTTTTAGCAGGACGCAATACTCATCCGTTTGTGATGGCTATGAGTTACGGAGCCACCTTTATCTCGACAGCTGCTATTGTTGGTTTTGGAGGTGTTGCTGCGTGGCTTGGCAACTCAATTTTGTGGCTGACTTTTGCCAATATATTTATCGGTATTTTTGTGGCATTTGTTTTTTTTGGCAATCCAACTCGCAAAATGGGACTTCGTCTAAATGCACATACTTTTCCAGAGTTTCTGGGTAAGCGTTACCGTTCAAAGGGTATTCAAATGTTTGGAGGGCTTTTGATAGTTATTTTTATGCCCTTGTATGCTTCTGCTGTATTGATTGGTGGAACGCAATTTGTCTCGGCATATTTTCAAGTTGATTATCATATGGCACTTTTGGTTTTTTCCATTATCATTACGGGCTATGTTCTAGCAGGTGGTCTTAAGGGCGTTATGTTGACCGATGCTTTGCAAGGTGTGATTATGTTTATGGCGATGGCTATACTTTTGGCTATGACTATTTATTCACTTGGAGGAATGGATAGTGCATTTGCAAAATTTAGCACTGTTTGGGATCATACAGTAGCTCCTTTGGCTCATACTAGCTTGAAAGATTTGAAGCCAGGTAGCGCAGATTTTATGATGAAACTCTCTATGAACTGGGGTTTTCAAGGTTGGCACAAGATGCCTCTGTTTTTTTCAGAAGGCTGGTTATTTATGATAACTACTATTACGATGGGTGTAGGTATTGGTGTTTTGGCACAACCGCAACTTGTCGTTCGTTTTATGACTGTAAAAAGCAAAAATGAAATCAATCGAGCTGTGCTTATTGGCGGTATTTTTATCTTTGTAACGATGGGTGTTGCCTATATGGTGGGTGCTTTAACCAATGTTTGGTACTATGAATTTAATGAGGGCAAAAATGCCCTTCAAAGTGCTGGGAGCATAGAGAAAGTAATACCTCATTTTATAAATGTAGCAATGCCAAAATGGTTTTCGTTTGTATTTTTGTTTGCTCTTATCTCGGCGGCTATGAGTACGCTCTCAAGCCAATTTCACACAATGGGAACTGCTATTGGGAGAGATTTTTTTGAGCAAATTGGTAACAAGCAATATAACTCTATGAAAATAACTCGAATCGGTGTTGTAGTCATGATAGTTATTTCGGTAACTTTGGGATATATGTTTAACAATCAGCCTGCTATCATCGCAAGAAGCACAGCTGTATTTTTTGCTCTTTGTGCCAGTATCTTTTTGCCATCATATTTGGGAGGGCTTTTTTGGAAGCGTATGACAAGGCAGGGTGCTATATTTTCAATGTTTATTGGTGCTTTTGTATCGAGTTTTTGGTTGCTATTTGTTCATTTTCAAGAGGCGAAAGTTTTAGGATTATGCAAAGCTTTATTTGGTGTTGATTCGCTTTTGAGTGGAAAGATAATTTACGTGGATGCTTTGTTGATAGCATTGCCACTTTCATCCTTGAGTGCAGTTGTGGTATCTGTATTGACTAAGCCAGAAGATAAAAAACATATTGATATGTGTTTTAACGATTAGATAAAAAGGATAAAGTATGGGTTCATTTGACTTGGGAGTTGGACTGGCTTTTTGGTTAATGTGTGGTAGTGTGATTTTATGTATAGTTTATGGTGCGATAAATTGGAACAAAGACAAGGAAGAAAAAGTTCTAGACACATCATCATGGGATAAAGACGAAGATAAAATTAACGAGGAGCTGTAATGGGCTTGCTTGAAAATATTATCATTATTGCCTATTTGGCAACACTTGGATATCTAGGTTTTGTGGGGTACAAGCAGACAAAAAATTCAGCTGATTATCTAATCGCTGGTGGCAATACTCATCCTTTTGTTATGGCACTAAGTTATGGCGCAACTTTTATCTCAACCTCTGCCATTGTAGGTTTTGGAGGTGTTGCTGCGTGGTTGGGTAACTCTTTGTTGTGGCTTACGTTTTGCAATATCTTTATCGGTATTTTTGTGGCATTTGTTTTTTTGGGCAATCCTACAAGAAAGTTGGGTGTAAGGCTAAATGCTCATACTTTTCCTGAGCTCTTGGGAAAGAGGTTTAATTCCAAATTTATTCAAGTTTTTGGCGGTGTTTTAATTGCCTTTTTTATGCCTTTATATGCTGCTGCTGTGCTTATAGGTGGTACCCAATTTTTGGTGGTTTATTTTAATACAGACTATCATATGGCACTTTTGGTGTTTTCTATTATCATAACAGGTTACGTGCTTGCAGGAGGTCTTAAAGGTGTTATGCTGACCGATGCTCTGCAAGGTGTGATTATGTTTGTGGCGATGATTTTTCTTTTGTTTATGGTTTTTAATGCTGTAGGGGGAGTGGACGCTGGATTTTCTAAGCTCTCTATGGTTTGGGATAAAACAGTTGCATCACTTGCTAGTGTGGATATGAAAAGCTTAAAACCAGGAAGTCCTGATTTTATGATGAAACTTTCGATGAAGTGGGGTTTTCAAGGTTGGGATAAAATGCCACTTTTTCTCTCTGAGGGTTGGCTTTTTGTTATAACTACAATTACAATGGGTGTTGGCGTGGGTGTTTTGGCTCAACCACAACTTGTTGTCCGATTTATGACCGTTAAGAGTAAAAACGAGCTAAATCGTGCTGTTTTAATTGGCGGTGTGTTTATTGTTGCAATGACGGGAATTGTTTTTATTGTAGGTTCGCTTACTAATGTTTGGTATTATGAGTTCAACGAGGGTAAAAACGCTCTTCAAAGTGCTGGCGGTGTTGGAAAAGTTATTCCTCATTTTATCAATGTTGCGATGCCAAAATGGTTTGCATTTATCTTTTTGTTTGCACTCATTTCTGCTGCAATGAGTACACTTTCAAGCCAATTTCACACAATGGGAACAGCAATAGGCCGTGACGTATTTGAGCAAATCGGCAATAAAAAATACAGCTCAATGGCGGTCACTCGTGTTGGAATCGTCTTAATGATTATTGTCTCTGTTGCTTTAGCTTATGTTTTTGATAAGCAACCAGCCATTATTGCAAGAAGTACGGCTATCTTTTTTGCCTTGTGTGCAAGTATATTTTTGCCAACATATTTTGGTGGGCTTTTCTGGAGACGTATGACACGCAAAGGTGCTATTGCTTCAATGATTGTAGGTACGGCTGTCACAACTTTTTGGCTTTTGTTTGTTCATTTTCAAGAGGCAAAAGAGCTAGGTATTTGCAAAATGCTTTTCGGTGCAAATTCACTACTTAGTGGAAAAATCATCTTTGTTGATGCTATGATAGTGGCATTGCCACTTTCAATATTGACTGCTGTTATCGTCTCCTTGATAACAAAACAAGAAGACGAGCAGTTGATTAAAAAATGTTTTGAGGATTGATTAGGGATTCTGAACAAAAGCTTTGGTTTGTTTGATTTTTTTCATCATTTCCATTGCTTTTGTTTTTTCTTTATCTATAATTTGTATCGCCTGAGATATGAGTGCTTGAGCCTCTATTGCGTGATTTAAATCGTTTATTTGTGGCATCGACTTTACAAGCAAGCCGATACTATTTGTATCTTTTTCTATGATTGCAACTTTAAGCTCATTCAGCCATTTCATCGCTAATCTCATCATTCCAAGCACTAAGTAGCTCTTTAGTTACATGTAGGACCTGATCTATCTTTTTTGTATCGTTTTGTATATTTGCCTCTGAAAGCGTTTTGATTTGATGTATATACAATCCATTAAGATAGTATGCTATCTGTCCGCCATCATAATTTAGTGAATTTATAAGTTCCGCAAAGATAGCACTTGCTCTATTTATCCAATAAACCTTTTTTTCACAGTCCTCAAGCTCAATGGCCCTTTTGGCTTGTGAAGCAAATCTAAGTATTCCTTCATAAAGCATTTTGATAAGCTTCTCTGACGACTCAATTGAGACGTTATTTTGTGAATATGCCGAATATGCTAAATTTGTTTTCATTTTTTTATCCTTTAATTGCTTGTTGAAACTGATTGGCTTATCATTAGTGACAAGGACGAGAACTGGCTGTTAAGCTTTGAGATAAGAGCATCATATGCCATAAATTGATTTGCTAATATGTCATATTTTGCATCAAGCCTTGCAACACTTCTAGCTCTTTCGGTTGTAAGTGCACTACTTTCGTTTGTAAGCTGTGTTTCAAATAGTGTTAAAATACCATCGCTCTCATCAATATAGCTTGCAAGAGTTGTATTGAAGTTGTAAAAAACACCATGTCTCGTACTGCTTTTGCCTAGAATGCTTTTGCTTTCAAGTCCAAGTGATGCCAAAAGAGTTGAATTGCCCGTAATGGCAACATCATCTCCTCCTTCACTTGAGATTTTAATACTTGTTCCATCAGAGTTAAGTGATGCACTTATGCCGGATATCGAAGCACCGTTTATGGCGTTTCTTAGAGCTAGGGCATTTTCGCTTGCTGTTCCGTTTGTGCTAAAAATGATGCTTGTGCCATTGATTTTAAAATCATCTGCCACCACATCAATCGCTCCTGCACTTATTGTGCTTGAGTATATATTGGTTGCGTAGACGGTGGTCGAGCCTCTGAAAAAATCCTCTACATCCGCACTGTCGGTAGATATTTTTTCATTGAAAACGGTGCTGTCAAATTCAAGGACTCCTCCATCGTTGAGTGTTAAACCATAATTTGTAAGTGCTCTTCCTTCTTCATCCACGCTTAGTAGTTGGCGATTTATGGCAGAAGCAAGTGAGGTAATTTGACTTACGCCTTGAAATGTTCCTGCCGTTTCAAGGTCGCTATCGTATTTTGTTGCTTCATTCAAATTGCTAATAAGCTCATTGTATTTTGAGACAAAAGACTCTAAATCATTTACTAGGTCGCTAGTGTCGTTAGTGATAGAAACAGTACTGCTTCCAACCTCTTTGATAGATAGGCTTACGCCCACAATCAAATCTGTTACACTGTTTGATGAGCGTACAACT
Organism: Sulfurospirillaceae bacterium; assembly: GCA_028692875.1. GTDB lineage: Bacteria > Campylobacterota > Campylobacteria > Campylobacterales > Sulfurospirillaceae > JAQUWL01. The sequence goes on along the minus strand of JAQUWL010000007.1, from coordinate 31,015 downwards.
TCTACGCCATCATAAGTAAAAACCGCATTTGAAGCAGTTTGTATATGATTGTCTACGTTATCAAGACCTAGGTCTGTTACTGCCGTTCCACCACCTGCTGAAGATAGTGTGATAGCGTTACTTTCGCCCTCGCTAGTGGATTTTAGTATAAGTCTATATGGTTCTGTTCCGCCAACATTTAAGATAGAGGCTGTTACTTTTCCATTTGTTGCGTCGTAAACCGCATCCTTAAACTCGCTCAAAGTGGTCGTAGCATCAACATCAATGTCATAATTTACGCCATTTACGGTTATTCTAATGGTATCATTGGTGGCTGTGAAAGTTGATGTTGTTGCAGCAAAAGTGTTGCTTTGATAAACATCTTTTTTGGCAACAGTTGTAACATCTAGAGTAAATGATTGTATAGCTGTTCCAGATGATACTGAAGCAGTTACCGCATCTCCTGTGACACTACCATTTCTCTTTAGATAGCTTAATTCATCAGATAAAGAACTCGTCATTGATTTTAGAGATGCCGTCAATGTTGTAATAATAGACAAATCTGACTTTTTGGTCGAGTTTTCTGAAAGCTTGTTGTCAATAGGTGTTATCTGTGCATTATCGTCCACGGCTCTAAGTTTGTCGATAGTGTCATATGTAAGTACCCCATTACTTCCTAAGCCTAATGAGCTAACTGAAGATGTTGCCATTTTCTATCCTTTTTTATCGAAAATCATTCCCACGATCTCTTTCATACGCTCCGAGAGTTTCATTGCCTCTTCGGTTGGTATTTTGCGAATCATTTTTCCAGTGCTTCGCTCCATAACATTTACAAACATAGTGCTTATCTTGTCATTAAAGCCAAACCTAACATTTGTTTCAAGAGCACCCATTTGATTGTTCAAGTCATCAACGGTCTTGTTGAGAGAATCAATCATCTCCTGCTTGTCTTGCTGACCTTCTCTTTGAGATTTTTCAATCTGATGCGTTTGCTCAACTTGTCGAACTTGAGTCTGTGAGCTTACTTTGGCGACATTTGCGCTTGCTTCGGCTTGCTTTCCTGTTACACTGAATATATCCATTTTTTTGTCCTCCTTGACATTAATAGGCTTTCTTATGCACTAAATCGACCATAATTTTCATTTGTTTAGTGTTTGTGTAAAAATATTTTTGCTCTCTTGTTATGACTTTTTTATAATCTCTTTGATAAGATAGCGTCATCTTTACATGTAAGGAATTTTATGAAAATCACACTTATTTGCCAATCTCTTTTGCTCGCAGAAGCACTGAAGAGTTTTTTGGGCGATAAAATTGTTTCTTTTAAGCAGTGTGATTTTGTAATTAGCGACCAAAAGATAGAGATAGACAAACCTGTGTTTTTGATTTCGTCCATTGATGGAGATTTGATCTTGCCTTTTTCCAAATCCGCTTTAATTTTAGGGCTGGAAAAATTTTATAGACAGAGAATTCTTAAAAAAAGCGATATGCCATCAGAGAGCTTACATATTATAAATGAAGAGATTTTGGAAGATAAGATTAACTTATTGACTGAAAATTTCAGACAAGAGCTTATAAAAACGATAAAAGAGTATTGTGAAAACTGATGATTTAACTACGACTATTAGTGCGGGAAGATTTAAGGGCAAAAAGCTTAAGCTCCCATCTTTGCAAACCACAAGAAGCACCAAATCCATCGTTAAAGAGTCTCTTTTTAACACACTCCAGCAAGAGATTATTGATGAGGTTTTTGTGGAAGTTTTTGGAGGAAGTGGCTCAATGGGTCTGGAGGCACTAAGCAGAGGGGCAAAACACGCTTACTTTATAGAAAAAGATAAAAAAGCATTTTTAACTTTAAGGGAAAATTGTAAAAATATTTTTCAAGATGGTTGTACATGTATACAAGGCGATAGTTTTAAAGCACTTGAAGATTTGTTGCCAAGTTTGCCAAAACCTGCTTATTTTTATCTTGACCCTCCATTTTGTATTCGCGAAGGTATGCAAAGCATATATAAAGATACTATCTCTTTGATAGAGAAGATACCAACAGCAAAAGCTATTATTGTTGAGCATCTAAGCACTGAAGCGTTACCCGAAAAAATAGCCCACTATATGCTGAAAAAATCTCGAAAATTTGGAAAAACCACACTAAGCTACTACCTCTAAACATCTGGAACATTAATTGCTTTACTTTGTGCAAATATGCCAAAGGGTAGGTATGAAAAGAGTAGTGTTTATAATCTTATCTGTGCTTTGTTTTTCTTCGCTTTATGCTGAAAAAATAGGTGATATCGCCAATGTTATAGGGGTTAGAGAAAACCAACTAATAGGCTATGGTTTGGTTGTGGGTCTAAGTGGTACGGGCGATGGTTCTTCTTCTGAATTTACACTTCGCTCCCTTTCAAATCTGCTACAAACGGTAAATGTTAAAATCAGTCCAGATGATATCAAATCCAAAAATATAGCCGCAGTAATAGTAACTACAAAACTGCCACCGTTTGCACGCCAAGGCGATAAGCTTGATGCTACTGTCTCATCTATCGGCGATGCAAAATCAATTCAAGGAGGAACGCTACTTTTAACTCCAATGAAAGGCGTAGATGGAAAGATATATGCACTCTCTCAAGGCTCCATCAGTATAGGTGGCATGAACGGCAAGGGTGGTGGGCAACTAAACCACGCAACTGCTGGTACGATTTTCGGTGGTTCTTTAGTGGAGAGAGAAATTTTCAATGATTTGTCTGGTCAAAAAGGTGCCAATTTAAGCTTGAAAAATTCCAATTTTAATGCTGCACTCGCTGTGCAAGATGAGATAAATATAGCCTTTGGTGGAGATGTAGCCGTTGCGATAGACCCTCGCACAATAAAGCTAAATAGACCCGAAGAGCTGAGCATGGTGGAGTTTTTGGCAAAGACGCTTAATATAAACGTAGATTATGAAAAAGAGGAAAAAATCGTTATTGATGAGCGAACAGGAACGGTTGTTTCTGGCATTAACATAAAGATTGACCCTGTTGTGATAACGCATGGGGATTTGACTATAAAAATTGAAGAACAAAAAGAGTTTTCAAAAGATGATAAAAGCGTTGATATAGGCGGTAATGTAAAAATCGCAGCAAATGAAAATCAACTCAAAATTAAAGAGCAGTACATTACAGTAGCCAATGTGGCACGAGCACTTCATAAAATGGGCGCTAAGCCAAAAGATATTATCTCTATTTTGGAAAATATCAAAAGAGCAGGTGCTATAAATGCTAAGCTGGAGATAATCTAATGATGGTAGATAATTCAACGGCGATTATGAACGCCTCATATGGCAATTATTCTAACTTGAATCTTGAAGATAAAAACGATATTTTACTAAAAGAGCAAACAGACAAATTTGAAGCATTTTTTGTTAAACAGGTTTTAGATATTGCGATGAAAAACGATAGTAAACTTTTTCCGCAAGATGCTGGAGATAAGATATATCGTTCCATGTATAACGATACAATGAGCGACTCTTTGAGTGGGCAGTTTGGACTTAGTGAATTGTTGTTTGAATTTTTAAAACAAAAAGGTTAAGAGTTTTATTTTTTTGACGATATAGCTTTTAGAATACAATTTCTATAAAAGGAAGCGTCAAAATGGTTTCAAATATAAGTAGTGGCTCGCCACAGTTGGTGCAGCAAACAGTTTCTAAATCTGAAGAGAAGAAAGAGACTATTAAAACAGAAGATACGAAAGAGTTGGATAGGGTTTCCGCCCTTAAAAAGCAGATTGAGAGTGGTCAATATGTGGTTGATACTATCAAAACCGCTAATGCCATTGCGGAGGCGTTAATCTAGCCCTTTTGATTTAAAAAAAGGGATTATGATGTTATCACATTACTTAAAGACATCTATCGAAAATATACAAGATTTGATAGAACTTACTAGGCAAGATATCGGAGATATAAAGATTGCAAAACATGTGGATATTTTTCAACGCACCAAGATAAAAAGCGATCTTATACGTGCTTTTGAGAGCAAAAAATCACTTCTAGACAATGAGCTTTTAAAGCTCGTTAGGGATAGTGATGGAAAAGAGCTTGAAGAGGTTCTATCTTCGGACGAGAAGTATCTTCTGTCTGAAATGAAAGAAAAATTATCACAATTAAAAAGCATAAATAAAGAGTATGCACGGTTTGTGGTTACTGTTGGCGAATTTTACAATTCGCTTTTGGATAAGGTTTTTCCACGAGATATGGAAGGGTACAAAAAATCTATCCATAAACCAGCATCTTTGTTTAAAATAAGGGCGTAAAATGAGCTTGTTTAGCACACTAGGTACTGGCTATTCTGGACTAAAAGCTTCTGAAACAGCCATCGCTGTAACTAGCCACAATATCGCTAATGCAAATAATGATTATTATACGAGACAAAGAATCTCGATGGAAGCTAGCATACCATTTCACTCAACCCCTGGAGATATTGGCTCTGGTGTTTCTGTAACAACTATTGTTAGAGTTCATGATGAGTTTGTATACTCTAGACTAAAAGATAGCTCCAACGCACTTTCGTATGACACCTTTAGTAAAAAAACACTTGAGGAGACGGCTAAGTATTTTCCTGATTTGGCTGGTGTGGGTATAGCCTCAAATCTTGAGAGTTATTACTCTTCGTGGGGTAGTTTTGCCTCCAACACAAATGACTCGGCACAAAAAATTGCCTTGGTTCAAAGCGCTATAACATTTTCTGAAAATCTTAAAGAGACTAGAGGCAATGTTAGAGCACTTCAAGACTCTATGAACGATCAGCTTTTAGCAAACATGACAGAGGTAAACAGTATAGGAAGTCGAATCGCAAATCTAAATAAAGATATAGCAAGAGTTGAGACGATAGAGCCAAATCGTGCAAATGACTTGAGAGACCAAAGAGATAAGCTTGAGCTTACTTTGGCGGAATTGTTGGATTTTTCTGTTTTTAAGGGCAATATTATTAGCCAAAACAATATAGATGCGAACTTGACAGATCAAGGAAAAGATTATTATCTAAATATCGCTGGCAACTCTTTTGTTGACGGTGCAACTTTTCATCCTTTGGTTATTGATAACACTGGAAATGAGACAAATTATTATTCAATATACTCTGAAAGTCAAGATAGAAGTAGAATTGATATTACTGGCAAAATTTTAGGCGGAAAAGTCGGTGCTATTTTGGATTTGAGAGGTCGTGATATTGATAAAGATATCAACGATGGCTACCCAGCAGATGGTGTTTTGCAGGGCTATGTAGATGATTTGGATGTATTTGCAAAAACATTTATTCAAGAAACTAACAATATTTATGCGCAGAGTGCCCAAACGAGAATGCAATCAAGCGTTTTAAATAATGTTGCAGACAATGAAGTTCTTTTGGACACGGACTTAAATCTTAAGGCTGGCGACTTTGATGTGGTTGTTTATGATAATGCTGGAAATGAGATTGCTAGAAAAACTATTACTATCGGCATTTCTACAACAATGCGAAACGATACCTACTCAGACAGTCTTTTAACACAATTTAATTCAAACACAGATGATAATGTAGACAACAACACCCTTAATGATCTAAATGACTATTTTGGCGCAACATACTCTGCAAATCAACTAAACTTCGAGCCAATTAACCCATCATTGGGATACAGGATTTCTATCGAAAGCAACGATACAAACTTTGCTGGAGCAACTGGCATGAGTGAGTTTTTCTCTGGCGATAGTGCAAAGAACATATCTGTCAAAAGTGATATAAAAAACGACCCTACTATCATTACAGGATTTAAAGCTCCAGTTGATGGCAATAACGACGTGGCAAACTCTATGGTTCAAATGCAGTATGATAGATTTGATTTTGTTGATAGCTCAAATAGGGTCATAACAGAAACCATGAGCGGATTTTATAGGGCATTAACAACATCTATTGCAACCGATGGAGAAAATAGTGCACGAAGTTATGAGACAAGCAGTGCTCTTTTTAACACCGTAAATACCGAGTTTTTGTCAATAAGCGGTGTCAGTACTGATGAGGAGTTAACAAACCTTATCAAATATCAAGCCTCTTACGGAGCAAACGCTAAGGTGATTACAACACTTGATCAAATGCTAGATACACTTTTGGGGATTAAAGCGTAAGTGAAAAGACTGCCTTATGTAAGCTTATTTATTTTGGTTTTTGTCTTTTTATTTTCGTTTTTAACTCCTTACATGTACAGTGTTTCAGCTTATGATATAAATCCTGGTCAAATACTTCTTTCTCCATCTTTTGAACACTTTTTGGGAACCGATAGGCTTGGGCGTGACCTTTTTGCAAGGCTTGCTGTTGGTGGTCAAGTTTCGCTTGTTATAGGCGTTTTGAGTGCTATTATCGGAAGTCTTATCGGATTGATTGTTGGTATTAGTGCGGGATTTTTCAAGGGCAATGCCGATAGACTTATTATAGTTTTAATTGATTTGTTTCTAACATTTCCTACTTTTTTTCTTCTTTTGGCTCTCATTAGTTATGTTAATGCTTCCGTTTGGGTGCTTGTGATTGTTATCTCCATCACGGGATGGATGGGAACGGCTCGAATGATAAGAAGCGAGAGTTTTGCTATCTCAAATGCTCCATTTATAAAAATATTAACCATATCTGGCGTTAAAAGCAGCAAGATAGTTTTTAAGTATTTTGCGCCACTGTTGGCACCTATTTTTTTGATTAGTTTTACATTTGGAGTTAGTGGAGCTATTTTGGCTGAAAGTGGACTTAGCTTTTTGGGTATTGGTATAACGCCTCCTCAAGTTAGCTGGGGTACGATATTAAGCGAAGGAAAAGAGGTTATAGATATCGCATGGTGGGTAAGTTTTTTCCCTGGACTTCTTATTTTTTCTATCACTTTTTCTCTTATCAATATATCTGATTATCTGCAAGCTAGAGTAAATGAAAAAGAGATTTTGAATGAGGCATAAAGAGCTTTATCTTCTTCTGGAAAAAGAGGCTCAAAAACGCAACGATAAAGACGAGATAACACTTCAAAAGCCAGACCCTCTTTTGGTAGCATCTTTATACAAAGACGAATATATCTCAATGATTTGCGCACTTTTTGCGTACGGTCAGGCATCTCAGATAGTCAAATTTTTAAGCTCGTTAGACTTTTCACTTTTGGATAAAACAGAGGAGACTATCAGACAAGATTTGCAAAATCACTATTATAGATTTCAAAATAGTCGTGATATTCAAGAGATTTTTCTTACATGTAAGAAGGCAAAATCCTTACATGTAAGGCTAGAGTCTATCTTTTGCGAAGGATATCAAAAAAGTGGCGACGTGATGGACGGACTTAGGAGATTGCAATCTTTTTTGTACGATTTAAACCCTTATCGCTCTGTTGGATATGATTTTCTAATAGGCAAAATAGCCTCACATAAGCCAACTTCGACCTATAAAAGGTGGCATATGTTTTTTCGCTGGATGGTAAGAAAAGATGAGATAGATTTGGGTTTGTGGAGAAATGTTCAGACAAAAGATTTGCTGATGCCACTTGATACTCATACTTTTGCATTGGGAAAAAAACTAGGACTTATAAAGCGAAAAGCGTATGATTTTAGGGCGGTTTTGGAACTTACTGAGTCGCTGAGAAGTATGGACAAAAACGACCCGATAAAATACGATTTTGCACTTTATAGACTAGGACAAGAGCGTCAGATTCTCCCCATCAGCTGAAGCATAGCATGCAAAGCCGTATATGGATGAGGCGGACATCCGCAGATATACAGATCTACTGGCAATATATCTTCAAGACCGCAACAAACCTCATCGTTGTTTTTAAAAATTCCGCCAGATATGGCACATGTTCCTGATGCGATAACGATTTTCGGCTCAGACAGTGCATTGTATGTTTCAAGAAGAGCATCTTTCATATTTAGAGATACTGGCCCTGTAACTATGATGCCATCGGCATGTCTAGGTGATGCAGTAAAATTTATGCCAAAACGATTTAGATCATACGTTGGGGTTCCCAAAACATTTAAGTCAGCCTCGCAAGCGTTGCATCCACCAGCCGAGACTTGACGCAAATGCAAAGACCTTCCAAATATTTTTTGTATCTTTTTGTTGAGTTTAAAACCAATATTTTCAACCTCTTTTGAGATAAAAAGAGCATTGCGATTGTTGCTTGAGAGTCTGTACTGCGAGGTAAATTTTATGATATGCTCAGGGCACTCTTTTGCACATAAGTCACAAAAAATACACCTCCCCAAGTCAATGTCGATAGCATCCCCACTTTTTTTAATAGCATCTGTCGGGCAAAGCTCTAAACATATATCGCAACCATCTTTGCATGTACCCATTATCTTTGGAAGTCCCGCAAAACGATCCGATAGTATCGGCTCTTTAAGTGGAAAATCACTAGTGTTATAGCCTTGTCTAAAACGCTCTTTTAATATTAAAAACATCTCATTATCCTTAGAGGTCAAAACCGCAATATGAAAGGTTAAAGCTTTTATTGCAAATTGGAAAGTCCGATATTTGTTCATTTTTCATTGCCAAAGAGAGAGCAGTCCAATTTTTAAAAGAGGGGTCAACTATCTTATAGCGTGAAAATTTGGAGTTTTTGTCGGTAATTGCTACATGTACTATTTCGCCACGCCAACCCTCTATTATAGATACACCTAATGAATTTGGTGGAAGTTTTGGTTTTTGTGCGGTGTGGTATTTTTCATTTGGCATCTCTCGTATTTTTATAAGCATAGTATTTGCAAGCTCAAATGAGGCTATTATCTCATCTTTTCGCAACATCGCTCTTGCAAAAATATCAGAAGATGACTCTGTTGCTATATCAAAAGAGATGTTGTTGTAGTACCCAAAGGGATAGTTTTTTCTAGCGTCTCTTTGTATTGAACAAGATTTTGCAACCATGCCAGTTAGTCCATAGTTGATGATATCTTCGTAAGCCAATTTCCCTCTATTTTCAATTCTCTCAAGTACGGATGGAGTGCGGAAAAAAAGATTTATAGCACCTAAAGTTTTTGGTTTTAGCTTTTCCATCTCATGTGTAATTTCCGAGGCAAGAGTAAAATCAACATCGTATCCAACTCCGCCAAAAGAGATACCTCCTCTACCAAATCTACTGCCTGTTATTTTAGCACTCAAATTGAGGTAGTCGCCTCTTAGCTTTCCGCAGTATGATGCTGTTGTTATAAATCCAACATCTCCGGCAAGTGCACCTATGTCGCCCACATGATTTGCGATACGCTCAAGTTCAAGCAGTAAAGCCCTTATAGTTTCTGCTTTTTGGGAGGCTTTGATGTTTGACATATTTTCAAGTAGTTGTATGTGTGCCAACGAATGACCTATGGTTGTATCGCCAGCAACTGCTTCCATCTGAGCAAGGCTTTGTTTGTAAGGAGCTCCTATCATCGCTCTTTCGATGCCTCTATGTTGATACCCCAAAGATATCTCAAGATTTGCTACATTTTCGCCATAGCATTGAAAACGAAAGTGCCCTGGTTCTATGATACCCGCATGAACAGGCCCTACACCGACTTCGTGAATATCATCTCCATCAATTTGAAAATATTCCATATCGCCACAACTACTTTTCTTTACATGTAAGGAAAAATCTTGCTCAAATCTTACAGGTTTTATCCACTGGGCACCATCAAGAGTGATGCCAAATTGCTCGGCTATTTCACGCTCAAAAAGGTGGATTTGCGGTATAGTCTCGGTATGGGATTGAAATTTTTTAGAAGATAGCGTGTGTCTAAATATTTTAAAAAGGGAGGTGTTGTCATTGCCTAAAATGCAAAAAATATCAAATTTTGTCTCATTTGGCGTGCAAAAAAGTGATAAAACCCTAAAATCGTTGTATGTTATATTTTCTACAATACCTTGCCAAAAATCTGACTCACTAAGTGCTAAAACATCTTCTAGTGTCGTCCAGCATGGATTTGAGGTAAGGATTTTTGCGTTGCTCATGCTTATCCTTTTATCAGCAAAGAGGCTTCATTTAGAAGATTTTGCATAATATTTGGCATATTTATTCCCACAAAAAGCGTTATCAAAAGAAGAACAAGTGGCACAAGATACATGCCTAATGTGTCTTTGTAGCCAGTTTGTATATCTTTAGGCTTTCCTCTGGTCGCACTTAAGATTGTTTTGCTGATGCCAATAAATGCAAAAATAAGACCCATTATCATAAAAAACAGAAGCCCATTTGAGTAGTTTAGCGTTCCCTTTAAGATAGAAAAAATGCTAAAAAATGAGCCAAAAGGGGGCGTTCCCACGATTGCCAAAAAGGTTATAAATAAAATAGTTCCACTAATTGGTATTTTGCCAATAGCCCCGCTTACAAAATAGAGTGTTTTTTCGCCAAAAGCTCTTTTTATATTTCCAACAGCTATAAAGATAGCACCTTTGAGAAGTGCATTGTTAAAAATATGAAAAAGTGCTCCGAAAATTCCAACGCCACCAACTCCAAATCCGAGTGAAATAATGCCCATATGCTCAATGCTCGAATATGCCAAAACCCTTTTTATGTCAGATTGGTTTAGCATACCGATACTTGCAAACAGCATTGAAGCAACGCCAAAAAAAACAAGAACATTTTGCATTAGAGCTGACTCTTTCGAGGCATTCATAATCTGCATCAATCTTATCAAAGCAAGCCAAGAAAGAGAGGTCATGCCTCCTGCCATCAAAGCTCCAAAAATTCCCGGTTCTTCTCCGTAGGCGTCAGCTTTCCACGAGTGCAAAGGAAAGAGTCCTGTTTTTGTTGCAAAACCTATAAAAATAAAAACAAACGATATCTTAAGCCATGTTGAGTTAAAACTTTTGCCGTTAGCTAAGATGTTTTCAAACGATAAAGATGTGTCGCTAGCTCCAGCCATTATTGCAGAATATGAGATAAAAAGCATTCCGACCAAAGCTAAAATAATCCCGATAGAGCAGAGAAAAAGGTATTTCCAAGTCGCTTCAATGGACGCTTTATTTTTGTTGTAATAAATCAAAGGAGCACAAGCTAAAGATGCAGTTTCTAGAAAAATCCACATACTTATAAGCTCATCCGCAACAATCATAAGTGTTGCAAAAACAAGAAATATGACCAAGCTAAGTGCGACATATTTGTTATTGTTTTGGCTCTGACATATGGAAAAATAGCTGATGCCATGAAATGTGATACCAAGATAAAGAGTGCTGATGATGATAAGAATAAATTTACTTAATGCGTCAATGTGAACGATATTTAAATTTAAAAGACAAAGCGTTAAAAGAAGATGACCAAGAGCAAGTGCAAAAATAGCATAAGCACGTGTTTTGTTCTCTTTTGTGATAAAGATAACACCCAAAACAGTTGCAACACATACGGTACACAAAAAGGCAACGGTCATTTTTTACTCCCTTAGCGATGTTAGTTTTACAGCATCGCCTTTTTCAAATGTGGTGGCAATATGGTTAAGCATAATTCCCATAATAAAAACGCCAGCCAAAACATCTAAAAGAACTCCTATCTCCGCCAACAAAGTTACCGATCCTGTTAGCATAGAGCTTAATATAAAAACTCCATTTTCCATAATGAGGTATCCAACAACTTGCGTAATGGCCTTTTGCCTAGAGATGATAAGAAGCATTCCAGACATTAGCGTTGCAAAAAACACAGGCACGATAATCGTCTCTTGATGTGCTGGTAAAAGGGGCAATTTGCTAGCAACAAAAAAAGATAGAAAAACAGACAAAGCATCTATAAACATAGTGGGAACATAGCCTATAAGAGGTGTCATCTCTTGATTTATATCAGCCATTTTTGTTACTTTTATAAGTAAATATGGAATGATAAAGCCTTTAACTGCGATAATTATAATAAATAAAAAAGCATCACTGTCGGTTGTCTCCTTAAAGAAAAAAGCCAAAAATGCTAAAATAACGCCTTGTATGGCAACGGCTTTGATGGCGGTAATGATGCGATTGCTACCTAAGATAAACATATTAATCAATAAAACAAAAAGTAAAATCGTGTTTATGCTTGATGGGTTCATATTGATTTACCTTGAAATAAGAATAATGCCAAATAAAGAGATAATGAGTGTACCCATCAAAATCTTTTTAATATCAGTAAGCCTTAACCTGGCCATCACAGACTCGGTTATGCCAACCACAACACCCATGCCTAAAACTGCAAAAATGCCTATAGTGGTATCTAGCGGTAAAATACCAGTCTTAAATGGTATCGCCAAATCCACAATCAATATAGCAAAAAGAGTCAGCTTCATAGCAGAACCCACTAAAATAGACGCAAGCAACGGCCCGCTATGATCCAAAACCATCACCTCGTGCGTCATGGTAAGTTCAAGATGTGTTGCTGGGTCATCAAAAGGTATTCTTGAATTTTCTGCGAGCATAATGACAAAAAAGCAGACTACAACAATCCCAAATACAGTACTATAATCACTCCAAGCATCCAATATATTGTAGCCAAAGAAATCCTCTAGACTTAAAGATGATGTTCCTTTTGCAAGAATAATAAAACATACAAACATTATAGGCTCAACTAAAAATGAGAAAGTCAGCTCTCTTGCACTTCCCATGCCTTCAAAACTAGAGCCAGTATCAAGAGCGGAAGAGGTTGTAAAAAATCGCAACAATCCAAACATGTAGACAAAAAGCAGAAAATCTCCATCAAAGCTCAAAATCGAAGGAAATGCCACAAAAGGCAGGAATAAGAAACAAAAAACAGGAACGATAGTTGCAAGAAGTGGACCAGCGAAAAATACCCACGAAGTCGTTTGGCTGAGTTTGATTGATTTTTGCCATAGCTTCAAAATGTCGTACATTTTTTGGAAAATTGGTACACCGTATCTGCCTCCAAAAAAGGCTTTGACTTTTATTATAATTCCTAAATTGACAATGGAAAGCATAAAGAAAAATAAAGTACCAAAAATTAGATAGATAATATCTTGCATATCAATTTCCCACATATAAAAGCATTAAGATAAGTGCAACAAAAATATACAAAACATAAATACCCATATATCCGTTGTGAATTATTGTGCGTAACTTTGAGCAAAATAGCAAAAATTTTTCTGAAATTTTCGCCAACCAATAGATAGTCTTGTCATTTTGATGAAGATAAAAATGGTACTTTTGCGAAAAAAGCTCTTTAGAACAAAAAGCTCCCCTCTTTACATGTAGAGTCCATCCAAAAAGATCCAATATCATTTGCATAAGTGATGATGATGTGTATTGTGCTCTAGGGGTTTTGTGTGAAAATCCACAAGCCCACGTGCCTATATTTTTGCTTATCTTGCCTCTCGTTTGATAAAGTACAACTGCCAAAACCACACCAAAAATCATAAAAAACCATAGGTACGCTTCGCTTAAGTTTATTAGTGTGTCTATCTTGACATAGATGTTTTTCTGGTTAAATGCCGATGCAATGTCAAGCAATATATCTTTCATTATAGATGGAAATACGCCCAAGACAAAGCATATTGTCGATAAAAAAGCCATTGGAAAAAGCATAAAAAGTGAAGATTCTTTTACATTCGAAAGCTCTATTTTTCGTGGATTTCCCAAAAAGGAGATGCCAAAAACCTTAACAAAACAAGCCAATGCCAAACCGCCTATGAGTGCCAAAGATAGGATTCCAAAAACAACTGGCATAAGGGTATTTTGATGTGAAAAAAGAGTCTTAAACATTCCCATGTAAAGTAGCCATTCACTTGCAAAACCGTTAAAAGGAGGAAGTCCGCTAATAGAAACAGCACCAATAAGAAAAAACAGAGCCGTGTAAGGTTGGACTTTGATGATGCCACCATAGTGTCCAATATCTCTAGTATGATATTTTTCAATAATTGAGCCAGCACTATAAAATAGAAGTGGTTTAAAAAGCGAATGATTTATAACATGAAAGAGTGCACCAGCCAAGCCAAAAAGAACCAATGTGGAGTTGTGATAGCTTCTGCCAAGCATCGCTAAGCCGATACCTATGGCGATGATGCCGATATTTTCGATGCTGTGATAGGCTAAAAGTTTTTTAATGTCATGTTGAGCGATAGCATAAACAACGCCTAATATGCCAGACAAAATGCCTATCGCAAAAATAAGCCAACCCCACCAATGGGGTATATTGCTAAACATAAACAAAATTTTTAAAATGCCATAAATGCCCATCTTAATCATAACACCAGAAAGTAGGGCTGATATCGGAACGGGAGCACTTGAATGAGCTGAGGGGAGCCAAAAATAAAGAGGAAAAAAACCTGCTTTCATTCCAAAACCAAATACGCCTAGTAGAAAAATGGACGATGCTATTGCGAGATTTGCATCTATTTTCCCAAGTGCTGATGAAAAATCACTAAAGCCAAAATAGACCTGAATGATTGCAAACATTCCCATCAAAGCTATAACGCCAGTATGCGTGGCGATAAAATATAGATAGCCAGCACTTTGTGCCTCTTCGCTATCCTCATCAATGGTAATGAGTCCATAAGCCAATAGTGACATTATCTCCCAAAATGTTATAAACATAATAAAATTATCTGATATAACTAGCAAAATCATTGATATAGTAAATAAGCACAGATAAAGCCTGTATCTAAAAGAGGAGCCTAATCCTTTTTGCGCAGTACTCCAATAAGATGTCGAATATATAGCACTCATTGAGCCTATAAGATAAATAGGAATCATAAACAGAAGGTTGATCATCTCTATTTTTATGGAAAAATAACTAAAGAGTATCGAAAATGGAAGAGTGTAAGCTACATGTAAGCCTTTTGTTATCCCAAAGGCAATAAACCCCAACCCTAAAAGTGCACCTATTGAGTAAAAAAAAGCAAATAGTTTGTCGCAGAGGAGGGGATTTTTTTTTGCGATAAAAAATGGTAAAAAAGCTGAGCAAAGGATGAAAAATAAAGATATACATAAAAACATAATATTTTAACACCCTCCTTAAAAAGTTATTAAAACTATGGAATCGTATCAGCATTTAAATTAAGTCTTTGTAAAGTTGGCTGGTTATATCATTCCGAATTAAAAACTTCTTCCTTATGTATCAATTTTTCAATTCCTACATACCGTTAAGATTAATTGGAGTCTTACGTTGAAATTTAACTATTGGTTACCGCCTAGTATTACGACTATTAGGCGAGGATATACTCTTTCAAACTTTTTTTCTGATTTGATTGCGGGTACGACTGTTGCTATTATTGCTTTACCGCTTGCTATGGCATTTGCTATCTCTTCGGGTGTTAGTCCAGAGAAGGGTATTTTTACCGCTATCGTGGCAGGTTTTTTGATATCAGCACTCGGCGGAAGTCGCTACCAAATTGGAGGGCCAACTGGTGCATTTGTGGTTGTTTTGTATGCTGTTATTTTAAAGCATGGCTATGATGGTTTGGTTATCGCAACTATGTTAGCAGGCATAATGCTTTTTTTAATGGGTGTTTTTAGATTGGGAAATGTTATAAAGTTTATACCTTATCCTGTAACCGTAGGATTTACTGCTGGTATTGCGTTGATTATTTTTTCTTCGCAAATGAAGGATTTTTTTGGATTTTCCATAGATAAAATGCCTGCACAATTTGTTGACCAATGGGAGCTTTATTTTCAGCAATTTTCACATGTAAACTATTTTTCTTTTTCTATTGCTATTATTAGTCTTATTTTGCTTGTTAAGTTAAGAAGAAGATTGCCAAAGATTCCAGCACCTATCGTTGTTATAACTCTCTCGTCTTTAGTTGTTTATATTTTTAATTTACCTGTTGAGACTATTGGCTCAAAATTTGGAGAGCTTCCCTCAATGCTACCTTCTCCTAGTGTTCCAGATTTTTCGTTTGATAAAATTCGCTCAGTCTTTCCAGATGCCATTACCATAGCACTTTTAGGTGCCATAGAATCACTTCTTTCTGCTGTTGTAGCTGATGGTATGACTGGAGATAGGCATCACTCCAACAAAGAGCTTATTGCGCAAGGTATTGCAAATATAGCCTCGGTTCTTTTTGGTGGTATCGCTGCAACTGGTGCTATTGCCAGAACTGCTACAAATATTAAATCAGGAGCTTTTAGTCCATTTTCTGGAATGATTCACGCACTTATGCTTTTGGTTATTATGTTTTTGTTTTCAAAACTTATTGGGCTTATTCCTCTTGCAACTTTGTCTGCGATATTGATTATTGTGGCTTGGAATATGAGTGAGTTTCATCACTTTAAAGCCATCGCCTTGAGGTCTCAAAGAGACGATGTTATAGTTTTGCTAACAACCTTTTTTCTAACCGTTCTAATCGATCTAAACACTGGCGTTCAGATGGGTATCGTTTTTGCAGGCCTTTTGTTTATTAGACGTATGAGTGCGGTAACTGACGTTAAGGATATCAAGCAAAATTTTATACTTTCGTCTTTAGATGAAGAAGAGCCCAATTTTGATAAAAACGATGCTTATTCGATTGCTGATAGGGTTGTGCCAAAAGAGGTTGAGGTTTATGAGATTAACGGACCATTTTTCTTTGGCGTGGCAGATAAGCTAAAAGAGGTTTTGGACTTTATAGAGTTTCCGCCAAAAGTTTTTATTCTTAGAATGCGTAATGTTCCAATAATGGATGCAACAGGTTTTCATGCATTGGAGGAGTTTTATGAGCTTTGCAAGGATGATGGCATTACTCTTGTTCTCTCTGGAGTTAGCAAAAAAATAAGATTAAAACTAAATCGTTTTGGTTTTGACAAAGTAATTGGAGCTGAAAACATTACGGACAATATTGACATGGCACTTATTCGCACAAATGAAATACTAAAAAACTAGAATGTCGCCGATATGTCTATCTTTAATCAAGTATTAAATGATTTATGGATAAAATCATCAAAATTTAATGACAAAGGGAAAGTGTAATGAATGAGATTTTTACATTTTTAGGTCTTATAAATCACTCACATGGTTTTATTTTTGTTTCTCATGTTGTGCTTGTAGCGGTTATTGTGCTTGTTCTTGCAAGGCTTGCGACGTCAAAAATGCAACTAGTGCCAAGTGGTGTACAAAACATTATGGAAGCATACCTTGAGGGTATTATTTCTATGGGAAAAGACGTTATTGGTGAGGATTTGGCACGCAAGTATCTGCCTTTGGTTGCAACGCTTGGTTTGATGGTTTTCTTTGCAAATCTTGTGGGAATTATCCCTGGATTTGAGGCTCCTTCTGGAAACTTAAATATGACATTGGCTTTGGCACTTATCGTATTTGTATATTACAATTTCGAGGGTATTCGTGTTAATGGAGTAATTCACTACTTTGCACACTTTATGGGACCATTGAAGATTTTGGCACCATTGATGTTTCCTATCGAAGTTGTATCTCATCTTTCACGTATTATCTCATTGTCATTTCGACTTTTTGGTAACATTAAGGGTGATGATCTATTTTTGGCAGTTATCTTGATGTTGGCTCCTTATATTGCACCACTTCCTGCGTATGCATTGCTTACATTTTCAGCTGTATTGCAAACATTTATCTTTATGATTTTGACCTATGTCTATCTTGCGGGTGCTGTACTCATTAGTCAAGACCACTAGGGATTTTTTTGTTTAAAAAAATAACGCTATTTGAAAGACTTTTAAGCCTGCTAACAGGAGCCTCTTGGGCTCTTGCTTTGGCGGGCGCTTTCTACTTTTTTACTCTTTTTTTTCCTTTTAGTTTTTTCTATGCTCTTTTGGGAGCATTTGTGGGTTCGCTTTTGGGTCTATTTTTTGTTGTTGTATTTGAGGTTGTGCAGTTGCAAATTGAAAAATTGAGTGAATTACGAAAGCAGACAGCACTTATGGAAAAATTACTCAAAATCCAACAAGATAATGAAAAAATATCTAATCACTGATCCACTTTACTACACTTCAGACCCGTTGATATTTTGCGAAAAACTCTTACATGTACTCTTACATGTAGAGGTGGATTATGTTTGTCTTCGTGATAAGCAAACTACAAATTATGAAGAGTTAGCAAAAGCATTTATAAAGCTTATGCAAAGATTTCCAAACATTTTGACTTTTTTGCATACAGATATTTTATTGGCTAAAGAGCTGGGGGCATTTGGAGTGCATATTCCTTCAAATTCACTTACGGATATTCCAAAGGCTAAGACTTTAGGATTAAATGTTTTCTATAGTGCCCATTCACTTTTTGAGGCATTGGAGGCTCAAAATATGGGAGCTGACGCTATAACATTTAGCCCAATTTTTGACACGCCAAACAAAGGCAAACCCGTAGGTTTAGAGAAGTTAAAAGAAATAAATGATAAAATCCATATCAATTGCTTTGCTCTTGGCGGCATCATAAACAATACTCAAGTGCAAGCTTGTGAAGAGGTTGGCGTTTATGGTTTTGCCTCTATTCGTTATTTTTTAGATTACATGTAAAGGTTATTTTATGCAATTTGAAGTGGTTATAGGACTTGAAGTTCACGCTCAATTAAATACAAAAACAAAGATATTTTGCAGTTGTCCTACCAGCTTTGGTCATGAGCCAAATACCAATGTTTGTTCAGTTTGTTTAGGTCTGCCGGGTGCTTTGCCTGTTTTAAACAAAGAGACTGTAAAAAAATCCATCGCTTTTGGAACTGCAATAAATGCCAAAGTAAATAAAAAATCAATCTTTAACCGCAAAAACTATTTTTATCCTGATTTGCCAAAAGGTTATCAAATCAGCCAATTTGAGATACCTATCGTGGAGGGCGGAGAGATATATATTGATTTTGAAGATGGAAGTAAAAAACGTATCGGTGTTACAAGAGCACACCTTGAAGAGGATGCAGGAAAAAACATCCATCACGGTAGTGTGAGCTATGTTGACTTAAATCGTGCTGGAACGCCACTGCTTGAGATAGTTAGCGAGCCAGATATGAGAAGTAGCGAAGAAGCAGTCTTGTATCTTAAGAAACTTCATGCGATTTTGCGATATTTGGATATCAGTGATGCAAATATGCAAGAGGGAAGTTTCAGGTGCGATGCAAACGTCTCTATCCGTCCAAAAGGCGAGACAAAACTTTATACCAGAGCTGAAATTAAAAACCTAAACTCTTTTAAATTTATTCAAAAAGCTATTGATTATGAAGTTGAGCGTCAAAGCAACGCATGGGAAGATGGCGTGTATGAGCGAGATGTAGTTCAAGAGACAAGATTGTACGATACTGAAAAAAATGAAACCAGAAGTATGCGAGGCAAAGAAGATAGTGCGGAGTATCGCTATTTTCCAGACCCAGACTTATTGCCAGTTGTGATTCCTGATGATATGATGAGCGAATGCACAAAGATACCAGAACTGCCTGATCAAAAAAGAGATAGATTTGTGAGTGAGCACGGCATAAAAGAGTATGATGCAAATGTTATAACATCAAGTGTTGAGATGGCTCGCTTTTATGAAGCGATGATATCTGCTGGAGCTGGGGCAAAAATGAGCGTTACATGGCTTACTGTTGAGCTTCAAGGTCGCCTAGTCAATGGCACAAATATCGTTACATCACCAGTTGATGCTATAAAATTGGCTAGCTTGGTAAAGCGTATTGAAGATGGAACTATTAGCGGAAAAGCTGGGAAAGATGTTTTGGACTACTTGATGCAAAATAGTATTGACGTTGATGAGGCTATCGAAAAACTTGGGTTAAAACAAGTGAGCGATGATGGAGCTATTTGCGCGATTATTGATGAAGTTATTGGCGCACATGGCAACAAAGTAGTTGAGTATAACGCGGGCAAAGTTCAGCTCTTTGGCTTTTTTGTAGGGCAAGTTATGAAACAGAGCAAAGGAAGTGCCAATCCAAACAAGG
The DNA here is from genome assembly GCA_028692875.1 of Sulfurospirillaceae bacterium. GTDB lineage: Bacteria > Campylobacterota > Campylobacteria > Campylobacterales > Sulfurospirillaceae > JAQUWL01. The sequence goes on along the minus strand of JAQUWL010000007.1, from coordinate 11,268 downwards.
TCAATGACCTTTTGAAGCAAAAACTAGACTCTTAAAGGAATATATGTGAAAATAGCTGTTATTGGTGCTGGGAAATGGGGTCAGGCTCTACATTTTGCCATTTCACAAAAACAACCGTGCTATATTGCTTCAAGAAATAAAAAAGAGATTGAAAATTTTGTCTCTATTTCAGAGGCTCTCAAGGCAGAGTTTTTGATTTTTGCACTGCCTGCGCAAGTGGTGGGTTCTTGGTTGAGTGAAAATTTTACAAATAACGGGCAAAAAATTTTAGTGGCCGCCAAAGGCATTGAGCAAGGAAGCGGTAGATTTTTAAATGAGATTTTTGCGCAACATGTAGAAAAAGAGAATCTTGCCTTTTTATCAGGTCCTTCATTTGCTAGCGAGGTTATGCAAGGATTGCCAACCGCTTTGGTTATAAACTCTACATGTAGCGAAACAGCAAACTCATTTTGCGAGTTTTTCCCAAATTTTATCAAGACTTACATATCAAATGATGTTATGGGCGCAGAGGTATGTGGTGCTTATAAAAATGTTCTAGCCATTGCTAGTGGTGTTTGTGACGGGCTAGCTCTAGGCAATAACGCAAGGGCAAGTATGATAGCTAGAGGCTTGGTGGAGATGCACCGCTTTGGAAAGTACTTTGGCGCACATGATGAAACGTTTTTGGGCTTAAGTGGAGCAGGGGATCTCTTTTTAACTGCCACAAGTGCACTTTCAAGAAATTATAGAGTAGGTTTTGCTTTGGCACAAGGCGAGAGTATAGCCCAGATACTCAAAAACTTAGGCGAAGTGGCAGAGGGTGTTTTTACCTCTGAAGCGATAGAGCATTTGTCGCAAAAACACTCCATTTATACGCCTATTGCTCATGAGATTTTTTTGATTTTAAAAGGCAAAAGATCTCAAGATAGTGTAAAAGATTTGTTGGCAGGATGAGTATGAAGAAACTATTTTTGTTATTAATCTTTTCTTCATTTTTGATATCTCAAGACAATCAACGTGTTACGCCTGAGGATATGATTGCTCAGATGATAGTGGTTGGTTTTGATGGCACGAAAGAGGAAGACAAGTGGGTAGCTCAAATGGGCAAAGATATAAAAAGAGGTAAGATTTCTGGCGTGTATATCTGTGAAAAAAATATACAAAGCCCTTCTCAGATTAAAAAGATGAGCGATTTTTTTTATGCTCAAGACAAAAATGTTTTTATCGTCTCAAAACAAGTCGGTGGTAAAGACTCTTTTTTTGCCCCATCTAAAGGATTTAGTGAATTTCCATTAGCTTCGGAAGTTGGTGCAACATTGAGCATTTCTGAGGCAGATGATGTTTATAGAAAACTCTCAAAAGAGCTAAGTAGTTCTGGTATAAATCTAAATATAACATCGGTTTTAGACCTTTATAAAAAAGAGTCCACAACAGCTTTAAAAGATACTTATTCTTCCGAAGAAGAGATAGTTTTGGCTTATTCTAAAGTTTTTATTGATGCCCTAAGAGCTAACAATATAGTTCCTGTTTTGGCATATTTTCCTGGTGGAAGTGAGTCTGATACTATAAAAGAGATTTCAAAAAATTGGAAATTTAAAGAGCTAAAGCCATATTATGATTTGGTTTCGTATGGCATAGTTGATGCGGTAATGGTTTCAGGTGCATATCACAAGAAATTTGATTCGCTCTATCCTTGTACACTTTCTTCTTATGTTCTTGAGAAGCTTTTGCGAGAGAAGTTGTCTTTTGGCGGTGTTATAGTGACGCAAGATTTGCAATCTTCGCAACTTTCATCTTTTGATTTTAGAAAAAGGGTTCTCAAAGCAGTGGAAGCAGGTGCGGATTTGCTTCTTTTTTCGACCTATTTTGCAGAGGGCCAGAGTGTTCCTTTTGTCGTTCAAAGTGTCATACAAGAGGCTTTAAGCAAGGGCATTATAAAGCGAGAGAGGCTTGAGCAATCTTACACAAAAATAATGGCTTTAAAAAATAAAATATCATCTAAGAGAGTCAATGATGTTAATTAAAAATGCAACCATTTTCACACAAGACGGGGTCAAGAAAAGAGATGTTCTCCTAAAAGATGGCAAGATAGTTTTGATTGAAGAGGTTATAGCACCAAGAGAGAGTGTTAAGACGATTGATGCCCAAGGGCTTTATCTTCTGCCTGGACTAATTGATTTAAATGTGAGATTTGCAAATAGTATATTAAATAAAGAGCATATTGATAAATTGGCTCAAAGTGCCATTAGAGGTGGAGTTACAACTTCGGTAATTATGCCAGATTTTACTCCTAGGCTTGACAATGCAACATTGTTGGAACTTTTGAGATATAAGATTGATGACTCTAGAGTTGATTTAAAAATAAGTGCTCCTTTGGCTGATGATAAAGATGATACATTGAACAATATAGCCACTTTGGTAAATAATGGTGCGGTTGCTATATGGGCAAAATCAAACCGAAATGCAAATCTTATTAAGCGTGGTATGCAGTATGGGGTCATGAAAAATAGACCTATTTTTTGTAGTTGCTATGAGCCAAATTTGGACGACAATGGCGTAATGAATGAAGGTGAGGTCTCTTCCAAGTTGGGACTTCCAGGGATTTCTTGTGTCTCTGAGACTTCTGAGGTTGCAAAGGTTAGCGAGATAGCGATGGCATATAAGGCAAAGATTGTTTTTCAGTCGCTTTCAACGCAAAGGTCTATTGAGATTTTAAAAGAAAATAAAAAGACTTTATCGAATTTTTTTGCGGAAGTATCTATTCATCATTTGTGCAAAAACGATACGCAATGCGATGGATTTAACACATACGCTAAGATTATGCCGCCACTTAGAGATGAAAAAAATAGAAAAGCACTTTTGGAAGAGCTGGTATCTGGCAATATAGACACTCTAACGTCCGCTCACTCGCCACGCTCTATTCTCTATAAAGATGTTGCCTTTGAGGATGCAGAGTTTGGCATAGGTTCTATCGAAGAATTTTTGGGAGTAGCGTATACATATTTGGTAAAATCAAACATTATAGATATGCCTCATTTAATGCGTCTTTGCAGTACCAACCCAGCGAAGATATTGGCTTTAGCAACCAAGGGCGAAGTAAAAGAGGGATTTGATGCAGATATCGTATTGTTTGACCCAAATGAATCTAGAGTGATTGAAAATAAAAACTCTTTATACTACAAAGATGAGATTTTTGGAAAAGTAAAAAAGGTTTTAGTTGGAGGAGAGATACTGTTTGAATGCTAAGAAAATCCTATTTTAGCGGACATTTTTATAGCAATAGCCAAAGTGAGCTAGCTAAAGAGTTTGAATATTTTAACAACATTGCTCACGAGCATTTTGCAAACAAGCTATATGGCTTGAGCTCACGTGCACTTGTCGTTCCACATGCAGGCTACATGTACAGTGGATTTACGGCTTATCTTACATATCTAAATGTAAATTTTTCTCCAAAAACAGTTGTTGTGGTTGGCCCAAGTCATCGGGTTTATTTAAAGGGTGCAAGTTGCGTTGCGTTTGACTCCTATGAGACACCATTTGGCGAGATATCTTGCGATAAAGCCTATGTTGAGCATTTGCAAAAAACAAGAGCTCTTTTATCTTATCCTCAAGCACATCAAGAACACTCAACCGAAGTTCAATTTCCATTTATTAAACACTTTTTTCCACAAGCTAAAGTAGTTGAGATAGTCTATGGAGATGTGTCTGTGCAGTTTCTTGAAGATGTTTTGGATGATGTTTTCCAAGATAGCCAAAAACTATTGGTAATCAGTACCGACTTGAGCCATTTTTATACACAAAAAGAGGCAAATGTGCTCGATGCACAATGCATAAAAGGCGTAGAGCAGATGAGCGTAGATATGGTGGAAAAAGGCGAGGCTTGTGGGATGAAAGGGCTTTGTGCCGTTGTTAAAGTTGCGAAAAAACATGGTTTGTCTTCACATGTTGTTGACTATAGAACAAGTGGCGATATTACGTCTGATTTTAGTCGTGTAGTGGGTTATTTAGGAGCAATTTTTACTAATAGTGAACTTTACTAAGGTATAGCCCAGATGCGGGTGCAAATGTTGTCGTGTGTCTATGTTTTTTTTGAAGTTGCTCCAGTAGAGCTTCTTTGTCAAGTTTGCCTTCGGATATTTTAAATAAAAAATCACACATCATACGGATTTGGCTACGCAAAAAGGCATTTCCGTAAAAATATATAACTACAAAATCTTTACGCCTATAAGCACCAGAACGAAATATAGTGCGAATGTCGCTTTTGTTTTCACTTCCGCTTTTTTTAAAAAATCCAAAATCATGTTCGCCAATAAAAAGTTTGGCAGATTCATTTACGACTTTGACATCAATTTTGTCAAAATGGGCACAATATTTTGCTAAAAAAGGTGAAAATGCACCCTCGTAAACAAAGTAGCGATAAATCCTCTTTTTTGCGCTAAAGCGTGCGTGAAAAGTCTCGTCCACCAGTTTTATGGAGTATATGAGTATCGATGGTTTTAGTATAAGGTTGAGTTTTTTGCGTAATTTTTCAATATCGCTCCAGTATGAAGGTATGTCAAAGTGTACTATCTGTCCTGTTGCATGTACGCCTTTGTCGGTTCTTCCACTTCCTACAACTTTACTATTTATGCTGAGGCGTTTTAGGGCATCATTGATGGTTCCAGCTACGGTTTTGACCCTAGCATCTTTTTTTTGAACTTGAAAACCCTCAAATTCACTGCCATCGTATGCCAAAATAGCTTGAACTCTCATGCTCTAGTATCTTGACTCAATGCGTTTTTTATAGATTTGATGCGAAATAAAAAAACTTACTATAGACAAAATGACAAAAGAGCTTTGAGGATGGAGTTTTGAGAGCAAAACAGCCAATGCAAAATAAGCCGATACGGTGCAAAAAATAAAAAAGTAAACACCATTTTTTTCATACCTGTACGTTACAATACCGATACTTATAGCGATAAGTGTTGTGCAAACTGGAAAGAGCGATATAAGCATAAAAAAAGAAAAGTCATAAGCTTTGGATTCGTTTGTGAAAACATCGCTCCAATACTCTTTAAGACTCTGCATCGGCTCAAGCGAGGCTTTTGATTTGGTATTTATATCCATCTGCCTAAAATCAATCTGCTTAACCTCGCCATTTTTGTCAAACTCAAACGCCTTGCCGTTAGTCATTTTTAATTTTAGGTAACCAACCTCTTTTTCGATATTGGCGGTATTTGCTAAAATAAATTTTTCATTTTCTTTTTCATTTTTTTCTTGATATAAGGCGATACCTTTGAAATCTTTATCGTCATGTGAGCTATCTATATATACAAGCCAGTTTGAAAGTTTTTGACCAAATTCACTCGCCTTAATGTTAAATTTTGCCTCTGATTTTTTATATTCAATAAAATTTGTATTTAACTGTTTTGAGATGGGGATTAGAACCAAAACATCGACAATAAGCAAAAATGAAAGAAAAGATGAAAGAGCCAAAAATAGTTTTGCTATTTTTTTTGGATTGTATCCTAGCGTAAACAAAACAACAGTTTCGTTCTCCTTCGAGAGGTTATATAGAGTGATACTTAGGGCGATAAAAAATGTAAAAGGAAGTGTGTATACAACGGTTTTGGGAAGTAGATAGAGATAGAGTGTTCCAAGCTCTATAAAATTCATCTTAATAACTGATGTAAGGGCGGTTATCTTTATGAAAAAAACAATAGATGTTATAAAAAATAGTATAAAAAATAGTGAACCAAAGAGTTCGCTAAAATGCTTAACAAGGTATTTTCCAGTCTTATCCATAAATATTTTCCACCCACTTTAAAATTTCTGTTTCATATGCCCATGTTAAAAAAAGCCCGAGGCTTAAAAAAGGAATAAAAGGTAGCTCAAACCCTTTTTTGCGTACTATTAAAAATGCTGGTATCGTTATAAGTGCTCCTAGATATATGGCAAATAGACCAAGTTTTATGCCACATACCGCACCTATAACGCCAGCGATAATGATATCTGCTTCGCCCATTGCCTCTTTTTTTGTGATTGATGAGACTATCATTCTTAGCAAGGCAAAACCACCAGCAAAAATCAGTGCATTTTGGACACTTAAAATAATATCTCCAGTCAAAATAGACAGACCAAGAGCTGGAAAACTAAGAGCGTCTGGAACGGCTTTGTACTTAAAATCAATCATGCTTAACGCAAATAACAACGCAAACAAAAGTGATAAAACAGCTCCTTGAAAAATAGAATCACTTTTTAAATAAGAGAGCACAAAGACGCTACATGTAGCGACTTCTACCAATGGGTACATCGATGAAATAGGCTCTTTGCAAAATGCACATTTGCCCCTAAGAAATAACCACGAAAAGAGCGGAATGTTGTGATACCACTTTAGAGACTCTTTACATGTAGGACAATGCGAGGCTGGCAAAGAGACGCTTTGACCTTTTGGGAGTCGCACGATAACTACGTTTAAAAATGAGCCAAAACAGAGCCCTATAGTCGCAAATAAAATTAATTCCATCATAATGAACCAAACCTCCGTGCCGTATTGCTATAGCCTAATATAATCGCCTCAAGCTCTCCAGGAGAAAACTCTGGCCAAAGTGTATTTGTAAAATATAGCTCCGCATAAGCACTTTGCCATAAAAGAAAATTTGAAAGTCTTTTGTCACCACCTGTTCGTATCAGCAAATCCACATCAGGAAAATCAGCCGTGTCCAAAAGTGCCGAAAAATATTCTTCCGTAACTGCCTTACCTAATGTGATAGCCTTGTTTACTGCTCTTGCAATCTCATCTTTTGAGCCATAATTTATAGCGATAATTTGCGTCATACCCGTACAGTGGGCTGTCTCTTTTTTTGTCTTTTCAATCTCATCTTTTAGGCTTTGGGAAAATTTTGACATATCGCCGATGGTGTCAAATTTGATATTTTCCTGCTTTAGCGTTTTGCGTTCACTCTTGAGAAATCTTGCTAAAAGCTTCATTAAAAAATCAACCTCGTTTTTAGGTCGTTTCCAATTTTCCGTACTAAAAGCGTAAAGTGTTAAAAATTTTATGCCAATTTTTGCGGCGTATTTTGTGATTTCCACAACATTTTTAGCCCCCTTTTCGTGCCCAAAAGAGCGTTCTTTGCCTTGACGTTGTGCCCATCTGCCGTTACCGTCCATGATGATAGCGAGGTGATTTAAGTCATTCATAATAATCGTTTAACCTTTAACGTCCAAAAGTGCTTTTTTTATCTCATAAAGTGGGCAAATTTTACTTTTAAGCGATAAGCTAGCATCAATGTTGAGATTTTTTAGCTCTTTTTTCATCCAAAATAGCGTTTTTTCAAATTTTACTGCAAGAGTTGTTTTGAAAATATCATTCTCAAAAGAGATTATACCTTCAATGGGACCTAGATTTTCAAAAGCCATATAAAATACTACACTTTGAGAATCTATGTGAAACTGAAACAGCGTTTTTCTTCCATCTTGAAGCAGTGGAAGAGATATGATGGATTTATTAAGTGACAATAGTATATTTTCACACACCATAAAGGCGTTTTGATTGGTTGTGCTCTCTGCCATTTTACTCAAAATAAAACTTTTGAACAGTTGTATCGGTTGCTCTTTCGTTTTGAAAATATCCTCAAAAAGCTCAAACTCTAAATCCAAAAAATGGGCATCATCATCAAAAATATCTGGTTTTTTTTCAAGATTTGAGATAAGCAAAACTCCCTCTTTGCCTTCGCCAAACTCCCCCCAGTAGTGTCCGCCAACCTCTAGCCTTTTTTGGCTTTTGGTGGTAATCTCTCTTTTGCCAAAAAGAAGTTTGTATCGCAATGGGTCTATCTGTTTCAGGACGCTAATGCCTATCGGTAGATTTGCGTTAAACTGCTGTAGGTTACCAGAAGATGACCCGCTGTTTATGACTTTATTTAGTTTTCCAAGTGCCCAAATCATAATGTTTTGGTAAGCTCACTAAGCACAAGAGATATTGAAAACTTATGTGCCATCGGGATAGTTGTTGTTGAATTTTTAGTTATAAATGTTATGGCATTGTGCTCTTTACCAAAGTGATTTTCTTCGCCAATAATATTAAGACAAACTGCATCAAGATTTTTTTCAATAAGCATTTTTTTTGCAGACTCCAAAGCACTTGAGGCGTCCATCTCGGCTTTAAAACCGATTGTTTTAATATTTTTTTTGTCTAGCGTTTTTAAAATATCAATATTTTTACAAAGCTCTAGCGTCATGGTGTCGCCACAAGACTCTTTTTTTATCTTGCCTTTTTGTGGATTTGCCACTACAAAATCGCTAATCGCTCCAGCCATAAAAAGGTAAGGAGTTTTTTCATATGACGCATCTTGAAGTGTTGTTTCTATGGCATTTAGATAGTTTTGAGTCGTCTCTACATGTAGGATGTTTATCTCTTGCGGTAGCTCGTTAGTGGTTGCACTTGTTATAAGTGTGACATTTGCACCTTTTAGGTAGAGTGCTTGAGCGATGTAGTTTGCCATTTTGCCACTTGAAAAATTTGTCAAACAACGCACATCGTCTATCTTTTCTCTGCTTCCACCGCCTGTGATAACAACATTTCGCTTAGTCCAAAATGTATCTTCAAGTAAAAGAGAGGCAGTTTTGAAAAATATCTCTCTAGGCTCTGCCATAGCTCCCACGCCCTCATCATTGCACGCCAATAGCTTTTTTTGCGTTTCGCAAACATAAAAACCCAAGCCTTTAAGTTTTTCCATTGACTCAAGAGTTATAGGATTTAGTATCATATATGTATTTGCCGATGGGGCGATGAGTATCTTTTTTGGGTACGCTAGAGCGATTTGGGTTAAAAGGTTGTCGGCTATTCCACAAGATAGTTTGTTAATCGTATTTGCAGAAATCGGTGCAATAACAAAAATATCCGCCCACTTTCCGATGTGAATATGGTTATTGTCATCCGCCCAGCTTTCAGTCTCTACATGTAGGACTCTATTTTGACTGATGGCTTCAAAAGTAAGTGGCGTTATAAAACGCTTAGCCTCCTCACTCATAATCACTCGAACAATCGCTCCAGCCTTAACGAACATACGCACCAACTCAAGGGTTTTATAGATAGCGATACTGCCTGTGACACCAACTAAAATGCGTTTTTCTTTAAGAAGTGTTTGCATTATTTTTTATCTCCAAAAAATTTGTAAAAAAAGTTTTCAACTATTTTGAGTGGCGCTCTATTGATGGCTAATGAGCCTTTTTTGATGTTTTTTGTAACAGTTGTGCCGGAGGCTATGATGACATTATCTTCTATATTGACGGGCGCTATAAGTTGGGTGTCGCTTCCAATAAATACATTTTTACCGATGATAGTTTTGTATTTTCCTTTACCATCGTAGTTGCATGTAATCGTCCCGCAACCGATGTTTGTTCCCTCATCAATACTTGCATCGCCAAGATAGCTAAGATGTCCTGCTTTTACGCCGTTGAGCGTAGATTTTTTGACTTCGACAAAGTTTCCGATATGCGAATTTTCAATCACACTATCAGGTCTTATGCGTGCCATCGGACCGATAGAAGAGTTTGAAATCGTGCTTTTTTCGATAACGCAGTTACTCTTGACGTGCGAATTCAAAAGTTTTGTGCCTTTTAATAGCGAAACACCGTTTTCAAGGATGCACTCGCCCTCTATCTCAACATCCGCTTCTATGTAGATGCTTTGAGGCAATCGCATTAAAACACCTTTTTCCATAAACTCTTTTTTGATACGCTCTTGCATCAAATTTTCGGCGATACTAAGATGGTATTTGGAGTTTACGCCCATAAATGTCTCTTCGTCAACGATTAGCGCTTTGACATTGTGTGACAATCCTATCAAATCCGTAATGTAATACTCTTTTTGCGCATTCTCATTGGTCAGTTTTGGGAGGTTTTCTTGTAAAAATGGGGTGTTAAAAAGATAGACACCAGCATTTACCGAGGTTACTTTTTTCTCTTGAGGCGTTGCATCTTTTTCTTCGACTATCTTTGTGACGTTGTTGTCGCTATCCATCATGACTCGACCATAACCAAAAGGCTCTTTACATGTAAAAGCGCTCATCACTACTTCAGCGTTAAAATGTGTAAAATTTTGCATATCTTTTGCTTGAAGAAGTGGCATATCGCCATTTAGGACTAAAAGTTTCTCATATTTTGGATTGACTCCCATGATGGCACCACCAGTTCCAGGGAAATTCGCATGGTCTTGAATGATAAAATGAACATCGTTAAAGTATTTGTTCATTTTATCTTTTATCAAATCTGCTTGATGGTAGAGTATGATATGTATATCATCGCTAACTTTTTTTGCCTCTTTAATGATGTGATAAAGCATCTCAAAACCACTGATACAGTGCATTACTTTGGGAAGATTTGATTTCATACGTGTTCCAAGACCTGCGGCCATAATTGCGACTGAAACTTTCATTAATATCTCTTTTATCCGTTTTTTAATAAAGCCAATATACTAACAAAAATTTGTTTTAAGAGTCATAAAATGGAGTTTGAGTGATTAACCAATTTTTAACAGAAAAAATCATACAATGGCAAAATTAGGTATAAAAAAGTGCTAAAGGCAACAAAATGGATATGGCAACGGTTGTAGGCTTGGTATTTACGCTTACTTTGCTTTTTGGTGCAATGGCGATTAGTGCGGGTATTGGTCCATACATCGATATTCCGTCTATAATGATCGTCTTTGGTGGAACAACAGGCGTTTTGTTTATCGGCTTTAAATTGGAGCAGATGAAAAATATCTCAAAGTATTTTATGATCGCCATTAAACCCCCACAAGAGAATTTGGCAGAGCTGGTTAAAAAATTGGTAGATTATTCTACAAAGGCTAGACGAGATGGCATATTGTCATTGGAAACAGATGCCAACAACGAGGTTAATCCTTTTTTAAAAAAGGGTCTTTCAATGGCAGTTGATGGCAATGAGCCAGATTCGATAAGAACACTTCTTGAGACAGACATGGAACAAACAAGCGAGCGTCACAAAAGTAGCATTAAGATATTTGACCAAGTTGGCGGTTTTTCTGGTGCGATGGGAATGATAGGTACCCTCATTGGACTTGTTGCGATGCTTTTAAATATGGCTGACCCTTCTGCTATTGGTCCTGCGATGGCGGTAGCATTGCTAACAACATTGTATGGAGCTATGATAGGCAATATTTTAGGGGCACCAGTTGCCAATATTTTAACGATACGAGACGAGGAAGAGCTTTTGATGAAAACTCTCATACTAGAGGGTATTATGGCGATTCAAGCAGGAGACAATCCTCGAACGCTTGAATCA